>NZ_FQUL01000034.1 GCF_900128965.1 Ferrithrix thermotolerans DSM 19514 | reverse complement strand
GATAGACACAGTTCCAAAGACTCTATGGCCTATTTGCACAACTTTAGGCACACGACCAACGTTTGCCCAAAATGATTACGGGCCTATCTTCTGACACTCTTGCCCTGCACACTGAGGCGCAGTACCTCTTCGATCTTTCTCATTGGTATCCTCCTATTGGGCATGTGGCATCCTTTCTGTGATTGATGTGCAACACAACCACACCAAGGATGCCACAGCCTGTTTGCATCCACTGTTTCTGAGTCCCTCTCGCACCCTCCTAGAGGGCGGCAGATTTCAGCGAGAATACACAACTCCTTTTTGGCGGGTTGCTAACACCAAATTTAGAGCTCAAAAACCGTGTGCGTTTCTCATGCAGCCAATTGCGCCCCAAATACCCCTACTGAACTGGGACTATGGGCCCTCCATGGGAGTCCAGGCATCCACATGAATGTCAATAGAGCCAGAAAACAACCCGTTCACACTCGCATGGTCGTGGTCCATCAGATGGGGCCGCATCAGACTGTCCGGTTATCCGGTACCATCCCACTGAGTTGGGCATCAGCACATCGAACATCGAATCAGACCGGGCCATTGACGGTCAGCCCATAAAGCGCTATAATGTGTACACAAAGGAGACACAATGGGCAAACTCAAAAGCGTGGGCGTTCGTGAATTTCGCAACAATGCAAGCACCTACCTTTCCGGCTCCGATCCGGTTGCCGTGAACAAGCACGGTCAGGTGATTGGGTTTTATATCCCGCTCGAACGTGATCAGGACGAAGTACGTCGTGCTATTGCCAAATTGGACGTCACGGTAGAGAAGATCCTCGAAGACACGGGTATGTCCGAAGAGGAGCTGGCACAGCTGTTCGACCTCCGGCGACAGTTGCCTGAATGATTGTGGTGGTCGATACGAGCGTGCTCGCTGCAGAGCTGCTCCGCAAACGAGGACGCTATCTGTTCCGCCATTCGGAGTTACGCAGCGTCATCGCTCAAGACCAATGGGAAGAGACTCAACACGAACCACCAAAACGGGCCAAGAAGATTGTGGAGCATGGTCATTTGAGCCAAGCACAAGTGGATCTGCTGTTAGGCGACGTTGATGAACTCTTCACCAGCCGCACCATTGAAATCATTCCTTCTTTTGCCTACGAGGAGAAGAAGGAGCTTGCGCTTCGGCGAGTGCCACAAGATCCAAAGGATTGGGCTCCTGTCGCACTAGCCATGACCATGGATGCTGGCATCCTTACTCGCGACGGTGATTTTCTCGGATGCGGACTTCCGACGTGGACGGTAGAGACCCTGCGTCTGGAGCTTGAGACCCTCTAGAGCGAAGACTAACGTAGTTGTAAATGTAGAGACCCTGCGTCTGGAGCTTGAGAACCTGTGATCCAGGCATCCAAGGATTAATCGAGTAGTCAACCGCCATATCGACATATCGGGTGATTACCTCGGATTGCCTGAGAGGCGAGTGGCGGGAGGGAACCTCCCCCTCCCGCTCTCACAGGACCGGACGTGAGTGGACTTGCTCACCAAATGGGACACATCACTCTGCTGAGGTATCCTACCCCTTTCATAATGTCCCCGATGAACTGCCCATCCAACTCAGCAAACCATCGTTGCGATGGTTTGCCAAACTCGCCGATCGCTTCAACCTGTCTCACAAGTGTCGTCCGTAGCCCTCTTCAGAGACATCGATGACAACCGAGGCGGCAAGACTACGACCAGAGCATAACCCCAACCGCAGTGCGGGGCCGTCCAGCTAGTGGCTTGATTCATTCAAACCGTTGTGGTGACGGGTCTGCAGCTGATATGTCTCTAATGTGGGGTGCCTGGGCTGCGGTGCGTCGCCGATTGTTTGCCATGAGGGCATGAGCGCACTCGGTTAAGTCAGCAAGCATGAGAAGCGGTGCCCCTGAGGGTCCCGCCGTTCGGAGAGAATAGCTTCAGACCGGATCGTTCGGGAGCTGATGTGCCAGTGTCGTGCGCGGGTTCTGGGCGGTTCAATTCTTGCGCACATTTCTGCCCACATTTTCATAGGTTAGGCTATGTCCACGTGTGTTGAACGGTCGGACCACAACGCTCTGAAGTGCATTTATGCGTTTAGATACGTCGAAAGATTGTTGGTGGATGTAACTCTTAACCCGCAGGTTATGGGTTCGAGTCCCAGGGGGCGCACCAGCTAGGTAACGGTTTTGGCATCCAAGACCTCCCAGTCCGTCCACGCTTGTTCTAGACACGTGGTGACGAGACGGTATGTACCTATCCGAGGGAACGATGTCCGACTGATGGTAGCTAATCAGCCGAAAGACCAAGTCAGCGGTGAACACTGATAGCTGTGCCTTACAGCGCATGGGACCTAGGGCGAATTGGACGCCGACCGAGCTTCTTCACTAAATGAGATAGGATTCTCGCTACCTACGCAACCCCGGCTTGATGGCGATGAACTTTGTCACCTTCACATAAGAATCCGAAACGACTACTGAGCGTTCGGATTGGAGGAGCGATTCTCAGATCGCATTGACGAAGAGGTCGATTCGCAACTTCGGTTACGTAACAAATGGGGCAAAGAAGCTTGCATCGCGACCCCATCCGACTATCGCTACGATGGTCGGATGGCGAATTGACCCGGCTCATCTGGCTTAGCATGAAAGATAAGCCCAGCTAGCCGAAGTTCCACGAGTCGATCATTGATCTACTCGTGATCACAGCCAGATCTGCGCTCTGGTCTTAGCTCATAAGGGGGTTCGGGTACTTAGCTGTCATGGTCACGGATAATGGGCTGGAAAGCGCCGTTGACCTCCCTCATGTACCGCCCGCACGAGCCTGCCACAGTTCCTCCACATGCTTTACGCTCCACCGCATGACCGTAGAAAGGCGCAACCTCACAAGCGTTTTTTGAGGTGCCCATCGACAATCTCGATTGGGAGGTAGCTATCCGCACGGGCCTGCGGTTCGACCTCACACCGGTCATAGGCTTCTGGCCCTAGTTTTCTAGGTGAGCAATGCAGCACAGAGTCTCCCTGAGCATCGTGCCGGAGGAGGCTTGCACATGGCGGAACCAGTTATACGTATCGAGCGTCTTCCGAAGCGCTTCGGCTAAGTAGTGGCTCTCAATTACCTTGAGTCGAAAGTCACCAAAGGCGAGGATGTTGTAAACAGCGACGTTTTTCGACCCACACCAGCGTTTTAGAATTGACCCACCTACTTGAGCTCAACAGTAGCTGTCTGTACAGCTAAAAGTGCTTCATCCCTAAGACGCCGTAGAGCTATAAATCTCAGTTGAAAAATTCGTCTAGCTGGGCTAGGACATATCACCGTATCTCTTCTTTGTCCAAAGGTAACTATCAGTTCATCCTCGTCTCTATCTAGCTTGACCATCTGGTATCGCTCCTACAGTCTACTGCAGGTACCTGCAGAACCAAGATTAACCTCCTTTCTTGACGGGCACTGTTTGTGACGTCTACGAACTGCACTACTGTAGGTAACAGGGCAATACTTTTGCGGTTTTTGACTGAGACGTTCGACAAGTATCCAACTGGACCTGAAGCCTTTCACGGATCTTTGAGATAGATAGTTGTGTAAGATCACGGGGTTGGTTTCCTCTCTGAAGTAGACCTCTGACCTTGGACAGACTGACGGCCCTCCCAAGCAATGAGCATCTGTTTCTCTAACGGATGAGGCAACACGCTGGCTTGTATCTTATTGACAGTAGGCCCCGTTGGGCTAAGTCCGTCGCGCCCATGGTGAGGTCTCTCGGAGATCGTATCAATCTAGGTATTTTGCTATTTTCTCAGGAAGCTCGGCACCACTGTAAGATGGGGCGAGTAGGTGTGCCCGTAGTTCAGGGTTCGCCAGAGTCGCTCAATGAAAACGTTGTCAATTGCCCTTCCGACTTCGTCCATCAATATCGTAATCTCAGCATCGATGAGAATGCTTGCGAATATTTCTGAGATGAACTGAGATCCTTGGTCGGAGTCAAATAAAACGCCAAGGCTTCGTTAGGAGCGGACACGCAAAAGTCGAATGTCATAGTGTTGGGAGTACAGAAAGAGAGAACCTTATGAGAACTTTAGTCCATGGTCGCCACTAGATACATGTCGCCCTTACTTACATAGGCTGTAGGTGATATCTACTTCACAGAGTTGATTCGAATGATCGATCACCAGGTCTCTAAGTAGGTAGGGATACTTTAGATAAGGCGAGTTGACCTCGGTGGTGCTTGGTCAAAAGGCTAGGAAGTGATCTCCATCACTTTGATGAGCCGGCAAAACCGGTCGCGGTTGACTCAGGTTCCCCTGTGCACGAGCAACTTAGTGATCTATCGGGACACAAAGACCGGATGGGTCAGGTAGACCTTATCCATATCGGACATCACTTTGAGGTTGTTGCTCGACTCTTGGTGGTTAGGCTTTTGGTGATAGCTAGAGCGGGGAGCCTAAAAGAGTCGGCCTGTGGATAGAGATAGGTACCTTCCCAAAGTTCGAGGTCGATCATCTGGCGTCTCTGTTTTGAAGAGATATAACCCCTGGCTTCATCGCTGAAAATTCTCGCTCTACTTCCAGCCGTCCGATCTTGTCGTGGAGAGCATCTACGTCCATGCGACTCTCGTCCACGGTAGTAGCTCCGGGTTCGGAAACCTTGGTAGATCCTTCGAGAAGCTGCCTTTCCCTATTGGTGATCTGGGGCTGTATGGACCGTGTAGGTCTGTGCCTGGTCCGCAATTGACTTGTCACCCTTTAGGGCTTCAAGCGCGACTGTCACCTTGAAATCTGACTTGTACTTGTTCCTTCTCGTCGGCGCGTACATCTCTTATGTGTATCGGTGCTCAAAGCTTAGGTACCTGTCCAAGCACAGGATGCATCTGCATTCCCTTTTTCTAATGTGATCTCTTGCCTCAATCAACCCAGTTGACTGCCTGAGCAGACGGTATCACACTTCCCCTTCAAGACTCTTCACCCGTCTATCCTGCAGATACAGATAGCGATCGCAGACTTGAGCTTTCGCTCTCTGAGTTGAAATCGACTCACACTAACAACTAAAGAATTTCACAATAGGTGTCGAGCCTGTCACACAGCCACAGCCCTCTATCGGCTGCGATAGTATAAAGAGCGACTACTTCCAGGCATGGAAGACTATACGACTGCTTGTATATCTTTTGCTTTTGTAAAGCTGTCGTAGAGATCGCACCCCTCGATGAAGCGCATCTGGTCGCCACACTCTCTCTACCCGTCGAAAGCCAACGGAGCGTAGTAATGCCACAATGGCTCTTTCATTGAAGGACCACCAGTTAGTGGGGTCCTCATTTAGCTCAGTACCGGGAAACACGGCTGCAGCTGGCATTGGAAGCCAGGACAAAGAAGACTCGGTCTCCAGTATTAGCATGTCTGAGGTAACGGAGGCTACTTTTTCTAAGGCGCCAATTGGGTCCCGCAGATGATAAAGGACGCCGAGGAAAAAAACGACGTCGAACCGCCCTACTTCATTAGGCGATAGTGACATTACGTCGATCTCTAGGTCCTCGACATCAAGACCTAATGCTTCTCGAGCTAGAAGAAAACCGCGCTTATCACCCCAACCCTCTCCCGTCCAGGAGTAAGAGTCAGTAGCTAAGACGAGCGAGGCATTCCGCTTCTTGGCCTCAAATGACCAAAATCCGTCCCATGCACCGATGTCTAGGACTGTACGTCCCTCCAAGTTCGGCAACTTGATGCGAGTAAGCATTTCTCGTGGATCATAGACACCAGGAGTGACTATGCCATGGGGCAGTTCTATCCGGTGATACCACGAGATCTCCTCTACCCGCTGCTTTAGACTGGCTGCATCCATGGTGAAATTATATAGCTGATCTCAGGGAAGACTTGGCTTTGGGCGCTGGGCGTACTCCCAACCTCACAGTACTGCACCATATCTCTTGTGTTGCACCGCTGGCGATATCATTAATCGCACGACAAGGGACTCGGACCCTCCCTTCCATTCTTATCGGCTTTACCATACAGCGCTTTATGAATGATGATTAATACTCATATCGACACATTTGCGGAGCTAAAGATGCAAACTCGACTCACCGCCACGGTGGCAGCAACCTAAGAGCCAGGCACGCATCGTGCGGGTTGTACAAGGCTTGGTGGAGCCTGACGAGTTTATGAAGTTTAGATCCACCCCTAGCTAGGTTTGCTTGGGCGATCATGAGCTAACAAATGAAACAAAAGACAAGAGAGTCGCTGAATCTACCTGATGCTTGGGGCCGCCTTAGATACCGCCTAGGGCTTCGAGATAAACCTGCTGCTATGAGTAACTGACCCGACAATACACAACATCGAAGGTCGTAAAACATAGAAAGACCAGGCGGCTTAGGGACGCAGGCAACTTAGATGACCTCGGACAAAGGTGCTCCAAAGAGACTTGCAGAATGGAAGGATCCCGGACTTTGCCGAATTGTCCCTGCACCAACCCCTCACACCTCGCTGCTTAGATGGTAAGGTCGTCTCTATGCGCGCGGTAAATGGTGTAGCGACAACGCAAGAACTTGTTAGTGCTGTTTTAGATGCGGTATTGCGAGAGTATCCGCATGTGCTTTGCCAAGAACTAAACTCAGATTCGGATGTAAAGCCGCCGCGAGAGCTTAACCCAAGTTTTTATGGGAGTTACGACTGGCACTCCGCCGTACATTCGCACTGGACGCTACTGCGCTCACTTGATCTCGACCTAACTGAGCACCAAAGAGAGCGGGTGATAACCGTTCTCGACCAGCATCTAAGCAGCGAAAAGCTAATGCAGGAAAAGCAGTTCTTTGCCGGGCCTGGAGGTTTATTCTTTGAACGACCCTACGGTTGGGCCTGGCTAGCAGCTCTTTATAGTGAATGTCACCGGTGTAGTACAAACGAGAGTGACGTTCAAATCTCAACTATGGCTAAGAAGTGGTGCAAGGCTTTAGATCCACTATACGAGCTACTTAGACATCGCCTCATCGAGTACTTTTCAACGGTACTACCCTACCCCATAAGGACAGGCTTGCACTCAAATAGTGCCTTCTCCCTTAGTTTGATGCTACAGACCGCTAAAACCCTCAAGGACGAAGAGCTCTCCAGGTGTGTGGTTCGTTTTGCAGAACAGTGGTTTTTGGCAGATAAGAGTATCAATTGGACGACTGAGCCCTCGGGCAGTGACTTCCTTGATCCAGGCCTTGAAGAAGCAGCGTTGATGGCTTGCATTTTAGAACCGCAGCGCTTTGCAAGTTGGATCGAAACGACTCTTGTAACGGAAGAGATGTACAGATGGCATCCTCCACAATTCAAGCGTAGCCCCTCAGAGCCAGGATCTGTTCATCTCGAAGGGCTACTTATCTCCCGTTCCTGGTGCCTCAGCTCCATTGTGGATATCCTTGGACCTAACTCGAAGATCGGAAATGCTGCGCAGTTAGGACTAGACGAACACCTCGAGCAAGTTGTGGGGATAGACGTCACCGATGGTTTCGGCAGAAGTCACTGGTTGCCAACCTTTCTCACCTATCTGAACGTCAAGCTAGAGGCACATTTATATTTCTAGTAGCCGCCGGGTCAGATCTTTTGGTGCTCTATCTTCTGTCGGTCTTCAAGTCAGAACAAAAACTCAAGTTACCTAAGTCGAGCCGCTCATAACGTCTATCCTCATTTACAGGGGATTCCTATAGGCGTCGAACCACGCAACGAGGTTCGTAGGTGTGGGTCAGAACTCTACCGAGCGTTGCAGATGAAAAGGGAGCATGAAGTGCGGAGACTTGCTACAACTAAGGACCGATCCCACTTTAAGGGTGGATTGCCTGTTAGGCACATCTCATACCGATGGCTGTAAGTATCTTTGGAGCCTTCCCTCTCCAAGTCAACGCATTCTGAGCAGAGGTCTAATAGCCCTAAAGACTGCAAATTGCTAAGCTTCCACTAATCTTTTGACAACGCAAGGCAGGTTACTCAATGAGTTCGAAACTTCGTATCGACCTCAACTGCGACATGGGAGAAGGCTTCGGACTCTACAAATCGGTCGCCGACGAGGAGCTTTTGAAATACGTAACAAGTGCCAACATAGCCTGCGGCTTCCACGCCGGAGACCCAAGGATTATGGACGCTACTGTAGCTCTTGCAGCCTCTAAAAGAGTTTCAATCGGTGCGCATGTCTCCTACCCTGACCTCGTAGGATTTGGTCGAAGACAACTGAAGGTTAGCCCGCAAGAACTGATAACGGATGTCACCTATCAGATAGGCGCCTTGGAAGCTTTTTGTCGACGCCACGGGACTCGGGTAAGTTATGTCAAAGCCCACGGTGCCTTATACAACGACATGGCAGTTGACGCGACGTTGTCGCAGGCTATGGCCACCGCCGTCTTGGAGTATGACCCATCTCTAGCCGTGCTCACTCTAGCGGGCAGTCCATCGCTCGAGGTGCTAGGTGCGGCAGGCGTGAAAACGATTTCAGAAGGATATGCTGATCGTGCCTACACACATGAGGGACTCCTCGTAGCGCGCTCAAAGCCTGGAGCTGTGATATCGGATCCGAAAGTGGTCTCATCTAGAGGGCTAGCGCTCGCCTCTCAACAGCCCATTACCGACATAGAAGGTTCATCTATTTACGTATCGTGCCAATCTATCTGTATACATAGCGACAGCCCAGGGGCTGTCACGCTTGCGGCCACACTTCGCGCTACCTTAGAAGAGGCAGGTATCTTCGTCATTTCGTTTAGCTAGATACCATCAAGCGGTGCAGAGTCGTTAGGACACTTGAAATGTCCCTTCGATACATCGCTGTAAAGAGCCAGCAAAACCGCCCAACGGTCCCACACACGCCTGCAACTAGACAAAGAGAGACACGACGGTAGTCGAGACTACGGTCAAACCATGAAGGAGTTCGCGCGTTGATCCGCACCCTTAGTATCGCTACTATGGAAAAAATGACCAACAAGGTAACCACATCGTAAGACCAGTGCTTCGCATCCTTCCTTATGGACCTAAAGCCTTCTTAGTCGAGGTCGAAAGTGACGCTGAGGTTCTCTCTCTACTAGCCGAAGTGGCTATTCGTTGCAACGTCGGTTGGTTAAAAGACGTTGTGAATATCGTTCCAGGAGAACGCACAGTACTATTTGATGGTGTCGGAAACCTCGATACCGCAAAGAGCGACCTAATGACATGGAAGCTCCGTGCTGGTCGTTTATCACAAGAGGTGACCGTGGAATTGGAGTGCCGCTACGACGGTCCCGACATAGGGAGAGTTGCAGAGCTTTGGAACATGACAGAACAAGAGGTGATTAACTATCACTCGAGTCTCTCTCATCAAGTTATCTTCTGTGGCTTTTCACCCGGGTTTGCGTACATACGTGGCCTGGACGAAGACCACTTGGTTCCTCGTCGAGCCTCTCCAAGACCGAGCGTGGACGCTGGCAGCGTCGGACTAGCCCATCTGTACACGGGCGTATACCCCCACCCATCCCCTGGCGGCTGGCAACTGATCGGTCGCTGTGAGACACGCATCTGGGATGAGACGCAAACCCCACCAGCACTTCTTACGCCAGGGACCAAAGTCAAGTTCGTACCCATCTAAGTTACAATGGCCAATGCTCGGTAGACAAAACTATTGCGTGGTTGTTAGACCAGGGACTCTAACGACGTTTCAGGACTCTGGTCGACCCGGTATGGCTCACCTTGGAGTACCTCGCTCTGGCGCTCTTGATGTAGTCAACTTCCGCTTAGCTAACCGTTTGGTTGGCAACGAAACAGCTAATGCAGTTCTTGAGACTACCTACGATGGAGTTGCACTTTACTTCTCATCGTCTGCATTAGTAGCTGTCACTGGTGCTCTGGCTGACGTTAGGGTAAACGGTCGTATAGCTGAGTGGGCCATGCCGCTCTACGTACCAAGAGGTGGAACCCTTGATGTTGGAACAGCAAAGGCGGGGTTGCGTTGCTACGTCGCAGTAGCCGGTGGGTTTCAGGTTCAACCGGTGCTAGGAAGTCGCTCTCGAGACGTACTTTCAGGTCTAGGTCCAGAGCCGTTGACCGAAGGCCAGATAGTTGAGATCGGCCCTAACTCAACACGACGCCCGGTAGTAGACTTTGCACCCTATCTACCGATATACAGCTCAACGCTAATCTCAGTCCATCCTGGACCACGTCGCAACTGGTTGAGTAAAAGGGGTGAGCAGGATCTCTTTAGCCAATCATTTCAGGTTCTACCACAAAGTAATCGAATTGGGCTTCGCCTTGGAGGTCAACGCATCGAAGGACTCTTCGATGAAGAGCTAGCAAGTGAGGCAGTTGCTTGGGGAGCAGTAGAACTTTTACCTTCCGGTGAGATAGTGGTCTTTTTGGCAGATCATCCCACCACCGGAGGTTATCCGGTCGTAGGCGTAATCGACGAGACTTCGGCCGGGCTTTGCGCTCAGCTACGCTCAGGAGAAACAGTAACTTTTACAAGATCGAGACTTTGGAGAGGTACCATAGACTAGGGCAAGACCAGGGTGCTCGACGACCGACGATAGAGTCTTCGTTCAATCCCTATCTCTTTTTGACCATCTTTAGATATACCCCCCAAAAACATAGGTCTGAGCTACAGTGATCTGCTCATCGTCCGCTTGCTACACTCACTCACCGACTCCAATTGACGACCTCAAGAACAATTGATACTTACTCCGTCCTTTGATCCTTAGGACCTGAATTCAAAGCCATACCGCATAGGTAGATCCTCTACGTCGCTCTTTGGAACCGGCGCCTCCAACTGCCCATAGCACACTTCATCTCTTCCATTGATAGGCTCCTGTAGGCGATTTCAGAGCTGGAGGTTCTAGAGGGTCTTAGACCATCAAGCACATAGGTAAAGTACCTCCTCCACATCCCTGGAACCAGTTGCGAGCAGTACTCGTCTGCAGTTCCCAACATGGCCGTGATGACCACAATGTCTGTAGCAGCAAAGTCCTCTCTTAGATATCCGTCGCGCTTTGCCCGTTCCACAATCTCACTCGCAGGAGCCTCTACCTGGTCTTTCAGGGCTTGCAGTCGTTCGCCTCCGTAGTCGTTACTTAGAACAAGCTCCCTTAGACCCCTATCACTCGCCTCCATAGATATGAGATTCTCTAGAAAGTGAACAAATCCTTCCCAGGAGTTGGCGATGAGCAACGACTCGTTAGCTAAGTCAACGATAGCCTGTACCCTCTGCTCAAATAGCGCTTCTACTAGTGCCTCTTTACTGGAAAATCTGCGATACACCGTTCCGACTCCTACGCCAGCATGGTGTGCAATCTCATCGAGAGTTGTCTGCAGCCCATACTGGGCGAAGAGTTCCCTAGCTGACGCTAGTACTCGCTCCCTGTTCATCTCTGCGTCTCGGCGGAGATGCCTCACAGAACCGCCTTCTTCGCCTGGTTCCTCGACCGTACTACTCAACTCCACAACAACAATATAGCTCATTTTTGTTAAGCGGAGGGAATATCTCCAGATATGTGTAGGTTGGATTATATAAAGCGGAGATAAGTTCTCCACATAGAGAGGAGACTGTAGATGGAGATATCAGAAGAGAAAGCCTCACAGGCGTCGCTCGAAGTTCAACGGTCCATCGCCGAACACACACACAAGCATAGGTGGTGGATTCTAGCGGTCGTGGCAATCGCCCAGCTCATGGTGGTCCTTGACGCCACCGTGGTAAACATCGCTCTACCATCGGCTCAAAAGGCACTCGCTTTTTCGAACGCTGACAGACAGTGGATCGTGACAGGGTATGCGCTATCCTTTGGTAGCTTACTTCTGCTCGGTGGACGCATCGCCGACCTGTTTGGGCGTAAGATTACCTTCATAGTTGGCCTATTTGGATTCGCCATTGCCTCAGCTGTCGGTGGGGCTTCCACCGGTTTCCCAATGTTGGTTACAGCAAGGGCCGTGCAGGGTGCATTTGGTGCACTGCTCGCACCAGCGGCTCTATCGCTGCTTACAACCACCTTTACCTCTTCCGAAGAAAGAGGTAAGGCCTTTGGAATCTATGGCGCTATCGCAGGTGCCGGAGGCGCCATTGGGCTTTTACTTGGCGGCTTTCTCACAGAGTATCTATCTTGGAGGTGGAGTCTCTACGTGAACCTAATCTTCGCTGTTGCAGCAGCTATAGGTGGAATAGTCTTCCTTACCAAAGATCATCATGAAGAAAAACCCAAGCTGGACATACCAGGAGTAGCTCTCGCATCTGCTGCTATGTTCTCGATCGTCTACGGGTTCTCCCACGCCGAGACCACTAGCTGGTCTAACTCGATCACAGTAGGCTTCTTGGTAGCCGCAGCCGTTCTCCTCGTGGCCTTTATCTTCACCGAGACCAAGGTAGATCATCCTCTGCTGCCGATGAGAGTCGTTCTAGATCGCAATCGAGGCGGCGCCTATCTATCGGTATTTATCGCATCGGTGGGGATGTTTGGCGTGTTTCTCTTCCTGACGTACTACCTCCAGGAGACCCTTGGGTACTCCCCTGTCAAGACTGGACTTGCATTCATACCCATGATTGCATTGCTAGTCGTCGTGGCAACGGCGTCGACCGCTAAGCTCCTACCGAAGTTTGGCCCGAAGTATCTGGTGGCTCTCGGGATGTTCGTCGCAGCTGGAGGCATGTTGATGCTTAGTCGTGTCAGCATCAGTAGTAGCTACACTGGTGTAGTTCTTCCAGCGCTTCTCATCCTAGGTGCTGGTCTAGGTGGAGTTATGGCACCTTCTATGAACACCGCTACTGCGGGGGTGAGCGCTGCCGACGCCGGAGTTGCGTCTGCAACGGTCAATACCTCCCAGCAAATCGGCGGGTCGATCGGCACAGCACTGCTTAACACCTTGGCTGCCTCTGCAGGAACCGCCTTCCTTGCAGGCAAGGTGCTAAGTCGTCAAGTCTTGGCCGAGGCAGCTGTACACAGCTACATCACGGCCTTCCGTTGGTCTGCACTGGTATTTGCTATAGGTGGGGTCCTAGCTGCTTTACTTCTCAAGCCAGGCGCCCCGAAGCTCGATAACTCCCAGCCTATGGTCATGCACTAGATCAAAGAACAGAGCCCAAGGCTAACTAAAGAAACGTACCCCCTAAGGCACAGTCCAAAGGGGGTATTTTTTGCCTAGCGCCTGGTGATGAGTCCTCCCAACCTGATCACCCGATACTTATGACCAACCTCATAAGTAGTGCCCTCCACCAGTAGCCTTGGTTACAGTGCAGGTAAGTGACTTAGGCTCAGAGTAGGTGAGAAAAGAGCAACAACAAGCTCACAGAACCTCCATCGACTCAAATACTTCGGCATCTGGGCCTCTAGCTTGCTTGGACACACAGATGCGAACAGGTTGTCCCAGAGATGTGTAACTGGGGTTAGAGTTGAAGATGCAGTTACGTATTTTGGTCCAGCCTTAGAAGCAAAGTGTGTGGAGATGGAAACCCGAAAGTTGACAAATACTAGAGTCTCCGACCACCACCTAGCGGTTCTAAAGGTACTCTTTGCAGCTACTTTGTGGGGCCTTTCGGGCACCGCCGCGCAGATACTATTTCACGACTACCACCTCTTTACTACCTGGGTTCTCGCTATTAGAACCGAGTTTGGGGGAGGACTTCTTCTTGCTTACCTCATAGTCAAACGTGGGTCCTCTGAACTCGTCAAGATAGTGACCGATCCTAGGGCCCTCATGGAAGTGGCGTTGTTTGGCACAGTAGCCCTAGGAGGCGTCCAGTTTGCGTACTTCATGGCCGTCGCAAAGGGAGATGCAGTATCTGCCACACTTCTACAGTACGCTGCACCACTGCTCTTATTTGTGTGGGGCGTAACAGTACATCGACGATTTCGCACTCTCCGGAGCCTTGTCATCTCAGCTGTAATCCTTCTTCTCGCGCTTACAGGCACAATCTCCGTATTGACCAACGGGAGCTTCTCAACATTGATAATCCCGGTTCCAGGAGTAATTTGGGGATTAATATCAGCGGTCGCTGCAGCTTTATACATGAACGCACCCACCAGTCTCCTACAGCGCTACGACTCTGCATACATAGTGGCTATAGGTCTAAGCTGTGCTGGATTGGTGCTGTCCCCGTTTTGGATCGTATCTTCCCCAACAAAGACCGTTACGATGACGGTTATTTTACTCCTACTATTCATCGTTATCTTTGGGACCTCGATCTCCTTCGCTCTCTTCATTAACTCACTGAAGACTTTGCCACCCTTTGAGGCGAGCGTGATATCTTGTGCGGAACCCATAGCAGCAAGTGCAGCCAACGTTCTGTTTCTAGGATTTCCACTTCACCTCGTAGCTATCATCGGTGGTTTGTTGACGATGAGTTCGGTGGTAGTCATATCCTCTCAAACTACTAGGAGCCAGAGACGACCCTCTCAAGACCCGCTACAAGAGCCTCTAGACTAACTAACTCTGTCGGTTTTTTTCCCGAGGAGTCGACGATGTAGAAGGTGTCGACCACGTCATAACCCATTGTAAGGATCTTTGCATGCCGGATGTCAAAGCCTCTATCAGATATCTCTCTGGAGAGCTCGAACAAAAGGCCACGTCTGTTAGACGCCCATATCTCTACAACTAACGCCGTATCTGACACATCTTTCACAACCTCGACCTTTGGCCTGAACTCCAAGACCTCTAGACGTCTTCGATCTGAAAGGTATGAATGAGACTGCCTAAGGTGCTGAACCCGTTCGTTGAGGAAGCTCTCATCTAAAAGAGCTTTCTTTAAATTCAACTTGAACCTTTGATAGTTAGGCTCTCCTCCGCTCCAGGTCTCCACCCTAAACGCATCGATTGCAATGCCGTCAAGTTCGAAGGCATCGGCAGATACCACTGAGATCCCAGAGATAGCCAGTGATCCAACGACCATCTTTAGTAGTCCCTTTTTGTCTCTCGCTGCCACGTAGAGGTGGTCACTCGTGGCGACAACGGCGTGTCCTGAGCTGGCCTTAGAAACGAGCTCCTCAAGTATCTGAGCAGGTAAGTTTGGCTGTCTCTCGCCATGCACACCATGGTCTAAGTATCGCACGACCTTGAAGGCGAGCTCTTTCATAAGGGAGTCCTTCCAACCGCTCCAAGATACGACCCCTGTTGCTAGCGAATCCGCCTCGGTCAGAATCTCGAGCAACTCAAGACGCTCCAAAGTGCCTATCTTTGCGGCAACCATCTCGACTGTGGATGGATCAGTAAGATCGCGACGAGTGACAGTCTCCGCCAACAACAGGTGATTCAAAACTAAAGAAGCTAGAGTCTGGCGGTCCTCATCTCCAAAACCCATTCGTTCTGCGATACGCAACACTTTTCCAGCCCCAACCTCTGAATGGTCACCTTCATACGCCTTACCAATATCGTGAAGCAGGGCAGCCAGAAGCAGTAGATCGGTCCTATGAACTCGGTCCCTTAACAAAGCAGCCTTTCGAGCACTCTCGATGAGATGTCGATCGACGCTGTAACGATGAAAGGCGTTAGGCCTCCTGAGAAATCTAAGGCTTCGCCACTCTGGGAGGATCTCGTACCACAGATCCGAGACGTCAAGACACTCCCACAGAGATAGGAGTCTATCTCCAGACTGAAGCAGAGTCACAAATGCGTTTCGGTCTCTGTCACTCCATTGCCGATCGGGCGAGACCATGTAGCGACTCTTAAGAGAACTTAGCCGGCGCGCCAGGTATGGCTGGTTCGATCGCACCTCGGAGTCGATCATCTTTATGAGATCGCATACAGCTACCTCGACACGATCTATCTCGCCCTTCGACGGGGAATCAAAAGATGAACCGTCTTCTTCGGATCCTCTGGACCCAGTACTGGAAGTAGCTCTCTTTGGTCGTGAAACCCCATGGGCCAAGATCTCCCTCAATGTAACCGACGCCCACTGGGCCTCTTTGGCATAAACATACATAAACTCCGATAGGTCACTCACCCCTTGTCTAACAGCCAGTTCCAACTGGTCCGTTAGAGACAGTCTCTCCTGTGCCTTGGGGTTGACCTTATATAGCATCACTCGAAGCTCAACTTGGCGTTGTGCAGCCTCCATAAGAAGATGAGGCGCTAAAGGAACCTCAGCAACCCCAAGTCTAACAAGCGACCGCAAAAGCGCAAAGTCTCTGGTTCCCCCAGCTGACTCTTTCAGGTGTGGTTCAAGGTCAAAGGCTAAAGAGCCGAAGTTGTTATGCCGTTCCGCTACGGAGCGTTCGGTAATCGCTACGTAGCTCCTGAGGTTCGACTTAAACTCCTTTTTTACTAGATCCTCAAGTTTTGCAAAGAGTTCATAGGAACCACTTAGATACCTAGCGTCTAACAGTCCTAAAATTACCCTATGATCCTGGCGAAGACTATCAGCGACATCTCTTAGTGAACGTACTGAATGATCCACCTTTATTCCGCTATCCCAGAGGGGATACAGGATCGACTGGGTCACTCGTTCGGTCTCTATTCGTGAAACCTTTGTGTCGTGTAGAAGCAATAGATCTATGTCGCTGTTAGGCGTCATCTCACCACGACCATAGCTACCGACCGCCACAAGTGAGAACCTGCCACTCAGGTCAGCCAAACCCGTAATGAAACCGTCCAACTCCTTGGTAAAGCGGAGAGAAAACGAGGACGCATCTCCTGCCAATAGGCGATCTTTAGTCTTTAATAACGAAACCTCTGTCGTTATAGCGCTTCTAAACCTCTCTCGCCCGTCCTAACGCGTATAACATCTTCGACGTGAGTTATCCATATCTTGCCGTCACCGATCTTCCCGGTATTTGCAACTTTCGAGATGGCAGCAACGACTGACTCAACGTCGTAGTCGTCTACGACGACTTCGATCTTAGCCTTGGGGACGAAACTAACCTTATACTCCGCTCCACGGTAGACCTCTACGTGACCACTTTGTCGACCAAAGCCCTGCACCTCAGTAACGGTCATACCTTTGACGTCGTGTTTGGAGAGTTCCTCCCGAACCTCCTCTAGCTTAAAGGGCTTAATCACCGCCGTAACCAGCTTCACACATCCTCCTATCACGGAGCCAAGACCAACTCTAACGAAAAGGCTATCCGGTTTGTATTTCAGCCGAGATTCACCTCTGTTACAGGGTAGTTAACGGACGGGTTTGTGTTTATGCGAGAAACCCAGAAAGCTCATCGAAAAAGATCGCAAGACATCAACTAAAACTCACCAACGATAGCGTTCGAACACTCTAAAGCTGAACGACCATCTCCTCAAAACCCCTTAGCGTAAGGGACTCTTTTCGCCTCATAGACTCGATAGATAGAAAGTCACCTTGGCCTATAAGTAGTTCAAGAAACACCCCTAACTCCATCTTTGCCAGATAAGAACCGAGACAGAAATGAATGCCCTGTCCAAAACTCATAGAGGGCTGCGCAACTCTTCCAAGATCGAGGGACTCAGGTTCACTAAAAATTGTTTCATCATGGTTAGCTGAACCAAGGAGCGTAACAACGAAGGATCCCGCCGATAGTTCGACTCCGAAAAGCGTAACGTCTTCCAACACCACTCTTCCATCAAGCTGCACTGGAGAGTCGTAGCGTATAAGCTCATCGACTGCGGACTTTATATCCACCTCTGCTCCAACGAGAGCTTTGTACTGCTCCATATTGTTAGAAAGAGCGTAGGTAGCGTTTCCGATCAAATTTCCAGTCGTTTCAAAACCGGCAGCAAAGAGTAGGATAGCCATGGAGCACGCCTCGTCTAGCGTTAGGCCACCCTCATCGTCCCTTTCTGCAGAGACGATTTCAGAAAGAAGATCCTCTCCTGGAGTCTTGACCTTTTCGGTCAGCAACTCACGAAAGTATGCTATCAGGTACTCCGATGCCTCTTCAGCTTCCTTGATAGTTAGTTCGTCCTGCCCAAGATTGAAGTCAAGGGTCTTCGCAACCTTGGAGACGTAAGGCTGAAGGGCAAACCGGTCGTTTTTTGGAACTCCAAGGATGTCCCCGATCATCCAGACTGGCAACGGAAGAGCAAAGCGCGCAACGAGATCACCTCCTTTGGACTCTTTCAGGTCTGAAAACAGGGAGTTAGCGATATCTGTAACCGAGTTACGCATCTTCTCCATGGATCGTGGAGTGAAGAAGTGAGAGACAGACCGCCTAAGTCGACTGTGCTCTGGAGGATCCTGAAACAACATTGAGGGAGGCACGCTACGCTCCCTAAAGTACGGCGCATTTTCAGGCATCTCTGCGATGCGGTCTAATCCCTTGCCAAACTCGGACCTCCTCAATACCTGAGTCGAACTCTCGTACCCGGTAGCTACTGTGAATCCGTTGTAGGCCTTTACCATGGCTCCTAAAGCACGAAACTCTTTGTAGATGGGGTACGGGTCGTTGCGAACCTCTCTATCGATAGCCAACGACATAAGTAGCGCATTTACGTCCCTCATAGTTCAAATCTACCACTTAGGTCAGACCAAAGCGTAGACGATGGATTAGTGAGCATTTTGGGTAAGGAGGTGCCATGAAACTAGACCGTTCAATGCTTAAGACCCGATTCGACCATCCCGTGACCGTAAGAGCCGGCGGTACGACTTACCAAGGAGCACAAATCGTATCCGTGTCGAAGGGAGTTGTCAGTAAGTTATGGATACGCTACCAAGACGAAGATCTATTTTTTGAAGAAGGTGAAATAGAGGAGATGGAGGAGGAGAGCGACTAGGTCGAAGCCTTTATGAACCTGTTTCTTAGCTCGCCAACACCTTCTATGTAAGACCTTAGAACTTGGCCATGGTGCAAAAACACCGGCGGAGTGCGACCAGCCCCCACTCCCGAAGGCGTGCCAGTCAGAATCAGATCTCCTGGTTCAAGCGTGGTTATCCTGGATATGTAGGAGATGGCTTCACTCACCGAGGTCACCATCTTTGAGGTTCGGGAACTTTGTACCTTCTCGTCGTCGACATAGCACTCGATTATCAGATCTTTTGCGTAATCCACCTCGTCTGGCGTAACTAGTTCAGGCCCAACGGGAGTCGAACGTTCAAAGATCTTTCCCTGCAGAAACTGCGACGTTCTTCTTTGGAAGTCCCGCATAGATACGTCATTGGCGACAACAAATCCCGCAACCGAAAATTTAGCTTGGTCTTCAGTGACATTTCGAGCGGGTTTACCAACTACTACCCCTAGCTCCACCTCCCAGTCCACCGCATCAGAGACCGACGGAATTTCGATGTCATCGTAGGGTCCAGTCAAGGTAGAGGGAAACTTAGCGAACAAAGTGGGGTAGCTAACGGTGTCGTGACCCATCTCCTTTACGTGGTCGTAGTAGTTGAGTCCAAGACATATTATCTTGGACGGGGTGGTTACGCCAGGTAGGTACCTTGCCTCTTCTTTTGGAATATAGACCTCGAGCGTAAGATCTGCTGTCTTTTGAAGATCACCGCCAACACCTCTTAGAAGCGATGCCAGGTCTTCAAAGGGGGTCAGCTGATAGTGAGTCACGAAATCGATAGCAGCCGCTGAACCGTTTCCATACTCTAAAGTGGCAAAACGCAAGGTATAGTCCTATCTTCCTAGATCTTGAGCCAAGTGCAGACTCCCAAAAAGCACTCTAATCGGGAGATCAAGTTCTCCCTTAGCTAATTGCCTAAGTTACGGTAGCGCCTCGTTGTCGAGACGGGACATCTCAATGGTGCTAACGTCCCTTCGTTCATCGCCGCAGCTTCCACAGTCCTCACTGTGTAGATGTGCCTTTATTATGCGAGAGCATTCGGCGTTTAGGTATATAATCAGCTCAGAGCGATGATCATCGATAACAAAATGGGAGAACTCGCTCCAAAGATCTCGGGGCAAAGCTTTGGGATCAAATGTCTTTGCCCCTCGAGGCACTCGAAGATACAGCTTATGCGCTTCATCTATCACCCACTCACTGTTGCACGATGTGACTCTCACTATCTCATCGCGCTCGGTCCTCTGCGTTAGGTTATTAGACACCATTGTCTCCTCCAATATTAACCGTAACCTATCCGCTCGCAGACTCAAGACAAGCCTCACCTATGACAGAATTCATCTCTGATTCACACAACGCCCGGGATAAACGTTACCTTGGTTCAGAGACTCGGGCTTTTTTACAAATCTTTGTCTCTGTATCTTTACTGCGTTCTAAGAGGTGACGGTAGAAAGAACCTTAGGGTCAAAGGCCTTCTTCGAGGCGTCCGACCAAAGCCGCTCTAGCGAGTAGAAGGCCCTCGTCTCTTCATCGAAGATATTGATGAGGATCGCACCGTAATCGAGCAGGACCCAGTTGCCTTCTTTAAGACCTTCGCTTAGCGTTGGCCTTAGCTCCGCAACCCTTCGAAGCTGCGACGTTATCGTCTCGGATAACGATCTCACGTGACGGTCACTGCTTCCGGTAATGATCACTAAAAAATCGATTAAGGAGTGTTTTCCCCTTAGGTCAAGTACTACCGGATCGATACCGCCTTTTACAAGTGCAACGGATGTGGAGACCAATATTACCTCGGCATCTTGTTCTGAGATGTCCTCGAAGTTCAAAGGATCCTTGCTCGAGATCACCTCTATAGCCTCGTCCACGGCTACGTCTTCCCACGCCGCACCGTTTAGCCTATCAGATAAAACCAAATATCTTCCTCCTATCAACACAGTACCACAGATAGCCGAAGAGCTTTCCGCTCCAGTCTGCATCAGCACAACTTCGAATATCGAGGGTCTAACACCTCTTGGCGCTACGCATGAACCATGATCTCATCACATGCGTGTATTACTAACTCTCCAAGTAAGAGGTCTTAGCGAAAAAGACCGGTTTCGTAGATGAATTCGATCGCAAACTGAGGTAACAGAAAGTCCAGCGGGCGGCCGTCTTTCACTCTCTGTCTTAGGTCCGTAGAGGATATGTCCAATGATGGAATCTCTACTGTTTTCCACGACGGCCAAGTTAAGATCTTGTCGGGCATCTCAAATCCAGGTCTTGTAACGACTATAAGGTTGCATAGATCGGAGAACTCCTCACCCCGTTCCCAGGTATGCATCTCGATGGCAGCATCAGCCCCTACCACCAGATAGAGGTTGTCGTTTGGGTATCTCTTACGAAAATCAACCAAGGTATCGAAGGTGTAGGATCTGCCACCTCGTCGTATCTCTGTGTCGGAGGCCACAAAACCTTTGAGATTGGATACAGCTTGTCGAACAAGGTCCAGACGGGTCTGAGCTGGAGTAAGGTGGCGAACTCCCTCTTTCTGCCAAGGAATATTGGCAACGACTAGATGGATCTCATCCAGGGATCCACTGTGCTTGGCATTCACGGCTGCCACAAGATGCCCGATGTGAATCGGATCGAAGGTACCTCCAAAGATACCTATATTCATCTCTATCGTCCCTTCAAAGCGTTCACCACGGGAGCAAATGACTCAACATCGCCTTCGTGAACGCTCCAGTAACTGAATCCAAAGCGTTGTCGTCGATACAACAGCTGTTGAACGACGTCGTCAACGCTCCCTATCAGAAGTGGCGGCATCTTATATGCCTCTAGAGGATCGAGTCCGAAAGAACCAGCCATCTGGGATACAACTTCATAGTGGTCGTCCCCCACATAGACAAATGCCGATCTGCAGTGCAGCTCCACAGAACGTCCCAAGGCCCCTAGTTTGCTTTGCACCCATTCGCATTTACGAAGATAACTCTCTTCGGACATCTCCTGCAGGGTTTCTTTGGCATACTCACCGTGGCGCAACGAAGGATTTATACTTACAACGTCTCCGAATTTTGCCGCTATTGACAGCACCCGCTTACCTCCGCCTCCCACGACTAGTTTTGGAACTACTTCATCTGAAAGGCGCGGGTGAAGAGCAAACCTGTCAAGCTGATAGAACTTGCCATCAAAGCTCACTTCCTCTTTGGAGAACGCGTCCTTGATGATAGAGAGAGCCTCCTCAAGACGGGAGACCCTAACACTGGGACTCTCCATAGAAAGTCCCATTTGAAGGTAGTCGGCACCTTGCCATCCGGCCCCAACTCCAAGCTCGAAACGACCTTGGCTGATAGTAGCCAGAGCGGCGGCTTCTCTAGCTACTATCACCGGACTCCTGAAGTCGTTCGACAAAACCATAGTCCCTAAAGTCAGTCCTGTCTTTGAAGCTAGGTAACCAAGCAGGACAAAGGGTGACATCGACTGATCGATATGGTCAGGGACGGTGATAACGTCGTATCCAAGGCTCTCAACCCTCGATACAACGCTCAATATGTGCTCTATTGAACCGGAGCTCTTGAGCTGAACTCCAAAGCGAAATGGGTGCATTGGCAAAATAGTAGATGATGCTGTGCACTTTAGCACCCTTGAGATAACGATTGCCAGAGGGTGTCTGTAACATGGTATTAGTAAGGAGAAGGCTATGTAACCCATCAAGAGGGAACATTAACTAGCCGGACTAGACCTTTGAGGAGATGCGAACAAGTTGAGTGCCTGGACCCCATGGGACTGGAAAGAGCGCAAGGCGGCGCAGCAGCCAGAGTGGCCAGACCTAAATCAGCTCGAACTTGTGGAGAAAGAGCTGTCATCTTACTCCCCTTTAGTGTTTCCTGCGGAGATAGAAGATCTGAAAAGTTCACTTGCGCAGGCAACCCGGGGACAGGCATTTCTGCTCCAAGCAGGCGACTGTGCCGAGTCCTTCAACGATCACTCAGCCAAGAACGTCAGGGATCGGCTCAAGGTCATACTACAGATGGCAGTCGTGCTTACCTACTCGTCAGGGGTGTCTGTCATCAAAGTTGGAAGGATGGCAGGTCAGTATGCTAAGCCACGTTCAGCTCCCACTGAGTCCTATCTGGGTATGCAGTTACCTTCTTTCAGGGGGCACATCGTGCATTCGGACGAGCCAGACCCACTAAAGCGCATACCTGATCCACGCCGACTCATAATGGCATACCAACAGTCGCTCTCCACTATAAACATCCTTCGCTCTCTGACCACTGGGGGCTTTGCCGACCTTTCTCGAGTACACACCTGGAATCAGGAGTTTGTAGCGTCTTCATCGGAGGGTGAACGCTACGACGCAATTGCGACCGAGATAACACGCGCCCTTAACTTCATGGAGGCCTGTGGCATAAACCTGGATAAAGAGGTCTCTCTCAAGCAGGTAAAGTTCTGGACCTCCCACGAAGCTCTCTTACTAGGGTACGAAGCCGCCCTTACCCGTCTGGATCCAAAGTCGAAACAGTACTACGATCTCTCCGGACACATGGTGTGGATAGGAGAACGCACTAGAGATATAGATGGTGCCCACGTCCGATTCGCCTCTGGAATTTCCAACCCCATAGGTCTAAAAGTCGGACCAAAGATGACAGCAGAAGAACTCGATGAGCTTTGCAAAGTACTCAATCCGGAAAATACAGAAGGGCGACTAACTCTTATCACCCGCATGGGGGCTGAAACGCTTCGAAAGCGCCTCCCAGAACTCGTGGAGCAGATCCAAAGGAGCGGACGGAAGGTTCTATGGACCTGTGACCCGATGCATGGAAACACCTTTACTTCTACACAAGGGCTAAAGACAAGGCGCTTTGACGACGTCGTGGCTGAGATAAGGGCGTTTTTCGACGTACATCGCGAGATTGGAACCTGGCCGGGTGGAATACACATCGAACTCACCGGAGACGACGTAACTGAATGCCTTGGTGGATCTCTTGAAGTCTTTGAGAGCGAGTTGGATACCCAGTACAACACGATCTGCGACCCTCGCTTAAACGCCAGGCAGTCGCTAGATTTGGCATACCAAGTAGCAGAAATGCTCTTTTAGCGCTCGAACTCCCACTCCTTGTGATTAGATTGTTAGTGATCTGTTAGAGACCATCTTTCTAGCGGTTCAGATTAACCCTTAATGTGCCGACTTAAGCTGTGCAAATTGTTCAACACAAGGAGAGCCGCTAATGGTCACAAGACGGAGACGCTCAGAACGGTCCCCACAAGTATCGTTACTACCGTTCTTTCTCTCCCTGATGCTTATCTTTGCAGCCTTCGCAGTTGCACCTAGTAGCCGTCCAAAATCGATCACAACTAGATCCTTCACAGACGTAAATCCCTCAGCGTCGATAGGTCTACCGGGCTATCTTGAGGTTGGTAGCGACGGATCGATCTACTCATTTTCGGCTCTAAACCTGGGAGGAATGGGTGGTCACCCGCTCAATCAACCTATTGTTGGCATGGCAGCCATGCCCGACGGACTCGGGTACTGGGAGGTAGCCTCCGACGGCGGGATCTTCACCTTTGGAGATGCCGGGTTCTATGGATCCATGGGGGGTAAACCTC
>NZ_FQUL01000056.1 GCF_900128965.1 Ferrithrix thermotolerans DSM 19514 | reverse complement strand
ACCAGGATCGTGTCTACTTCTTTGTCATACAACAAAGAAAGAAACCTTTGTCTGTGACCATTGAGGGCAGAACCAACCTCGCTGACCACTCGATTTACTGAGTAACGATGTCAAGTGGCCCAGCCAAGCACGCGTGCCACTTGGCGATCCAGATCGCTCCTTTTATCAGCAGAAGATAGGCGAGTGTAAATCACCGTAGATCCTTGTCCTTTTCGAGAACTTAGATGACAGATCTCCCACCAAGATGAGCTTTCCCATTTTGGTTGCCGGTACTTACAACTTGCCTTGACGAAACCACTTGTAAGCGGTCTGGGGATGAATACCTTGTTCAAGTGCCCACTCACGAAGATTTACTATAAATCGTTATAGCTGCGCGTGAAGTCAACTGTTGGAACCCCTTTCAGTAAGGCGAAACAAAGTGCGAGACAGCGGACGGGTCCACGCCTACATCCAGCTGGCAGTCGACTCCAGTGGTTGAATCACTCGACCTGGGAAGATTTCCCGATTGCGGGGTGAACGGTCACGCTCATCACGAGACCAACTGAGCACGCACCCCTAGCTTTAGCCTGTACGTATCATTGTAAACCACACCACTTCTGCGACTCCCACTAGGAATAACCCGGTCCCCAAGGCCATGGCTACTCGCGAACTGCCCCGCTTGGCTGCTCGCCTCCTGTAGAGCCTGCCCTCCAGGGCTCGGCTAACCTGCGAGGGTGGAGCCGCCCGCAGATACATGACGAACCCGGTATAAATCACCCCAAGTGCAACGAGTAACAATACATCCTTCTGCATTTCGGTCACCTTGGCCCCCTTTTATCTACTCACATAAACTCAACTCTGAGCACATCGAACATCACGCGCAGCCGTGGGATGGTTCTACCCAGTAATGGAGACCGACCCAGAGATTTCGATTACCGCACATGCTCTGTGTCTCAGCCAAGTAAGCAGCTGCACCACCGGCAGCGGCAGCTAGTGCTCCTGCGACCCCTGCGGCAACAGCCCCTACACCAATCGCACCTAGGGCAGCGACGACAACGGCGGACACAGCTGCCCCAGCGATAAGCTCATCGACCAAACCAGTTGCGAAACACTGGTTCATATACCACTGGAATCCATCCCAACCATCGAACTGGAAGCTTTCCCAGCCAGAGCAACCACCGGATCCTATGAAGACGTCAGGCGAGGCACCTCCGCTGTCTTTCGTGGGCGATACACGGACGGTGGCAGAAACTCCTACCGTCTTTGCGTCTACCGGAGCGCTATTATATGCATCGACAAGATTCTTGACAGCCAAATATTCCTCGGGTGAGCTTACAGCTTTAAATGCTGGAGACAGTGTGACAGTCAACCCTTTAGTGCTGACGTAGGGCGCCGCTTGGGCTGCCCATGCCGACGGCAGGATCGTCGCGTGAACAGCCAGCTGCGTCTCGCCTGACGGTAGTTGAATTACCTGGGTCTGAGAGGGGATCCCACCGGTAGAAGACAGTTTCACAACCGTGCTCGCTATGGCTCCTTGGCCAGTTGGTTGCTTTGTAGTTGAGTCCCCAGTACCATGCCCCAGGTTTGCCGCTGTCAACCCCATACCAGCTCCAACGCTGACCAAAGCGACACTAGCCGCTGCTACAGCCCCCCCGAATGATATCTCTTACCTTCATTTACTTACCCCCCATTTAGAGCAACGCCAGTCATTTCGACTGCTACTTGTCCTCACCTTAGCACAACGTGGTAAAGCGGTGTTGTCATTACGATAATGTTCACGAAAGTTCATGTCAACCAGGCGCTATGGCGGAGTGGTAGGTTGCTGACCTTTCGATAATCACCTTTATCGAAAGGTCAGCAGGAGGTGATTAGTATATCGTGCCATCCTCAAGCTCTTCAACACGCCAGTTCTCGGCCATGGGCTCGTCGAGCCACTCCACCTCGGTGACAGTTTTGGCCATAGTTTTATCCTTTGCTACTCACATTAGATACTCCACAAGAACGAGAATCAACATTTCATGATTTCCGTTCTTGAATTGCCTCAACGAGAATCATCTCCTCTGATGGTGTTTCTGCGATGGAAATAAATCGCAATTTCTTCGCCCTGCTCGTATAGTTCGACGCCCTTGGTACGCAGCTACTGTTGGGTTGACCTTAGCGTGCGAGAAGGAGTCTGGTGAGCAAATCAGCAGACACTACATATATTTACCAGGGTGTTCCAAATAAACGTCAACGATAATGTGACATTACGTTTCTACCTACCATTTTGGCGGAGATCATGAGATCATGATCTCTAATTATCAACATCAGCTCGATGTTATTTTGAGGGCAAATCATCAGGCGAAGCCTGATGAGGCGGCAGCGGGAGCGTTAGCGACCGGAGAGAACACGCGACGAGTTTTAAACAAGTGCAGTAGCCTAATACTGGGATCTTAGAAACATATAGGCATTAGTAGTATCGGCGTGCTCGATTTATGGGTTTTGAACTAAGGAAACACAGGAGTAGGCGTCACCTAGTATGCGCACCTACTGTCACCTCGTGTACGTGCGTTGACCTGCGCTTTATGTCGGTTTTGGCCAAACTGGGCGCAGCGTCACCTCGTGTGCGTGGATAACTCTATTGGCCTGGCCCTACTGTGGGCAACTTGTCAGGCGTCGAGCACAATCGTTTTGGCGACCTGCGAGACGAGGGCTTTAGCACCAAGCCGTCTGAGGATAGCGCTGCGTTGGCGTAGGCGAGGCGGACGACAGGAGTGTCTTGATAACCCTGGCTGTGAACTGACGGGTTGTGCGTGCCGGCTGCCGAACTGCTCGGAGAGTAGCGCCCATGCAACGGTAGTAGTCAACGCTGGGAGTAGAAGCAGAGTGCGAGCCATGTAGGAAGATCCAGTACTAACGGGCCTGCCTTAGCCTAGTGGATAAACGCTGCGCAGCGGATGTCAAGCGGGACGCTCGATGCTTTCATCGAATCGCGAAAATCCGCAGATAAAGTGATCTTGCTAGGTTATAGTGAGGCGCTGTTGGTGGGCTTATCCGACCACCAAAGGTCTACCTCTGAGATGAGACCGACATTTGCAGCTTTGAAATTCTACATACCACCCTCGTTACGGGCGTCTGAGATGCTTATATCGCTATGGCAAGTCGAGTCACCTGTTCTCTCAAACAAGTCACAGCGTCTTTCCTGCCCCCAGTGGAGGTCAGGCCAATCTGAGCCAGGAGGGATCGCATTGAGCCGCCCATATCGATACAAGGTTGCATATCACATCGCTCATCTGCCCACCATGCAAATAGCGGCAGTTTTGAGAGACCTATACTGGTCTGGTCCGAGATCGATCGTAACTCTGCCTCTTTCGACGCTGGTGCCGTGACCTGTTTGGAATGGCAGGCTCCTGATTGTTGAGCGACTCTTTCATTGATCACATGATAGGTATTAACGTCATTGAGGCTAATGATGGATTTTCTCTGAGAGATGGTTGCATTGTCGCTAAGTGTTCTGAGAAACTAGAGAGTTCTTAAAAGATAGGACCCTCTTGCCAATCCTCAGCAGGTGAATCAAGAGGGTCCCCAGAGATGCCAGAGGCACCATGACTCTCACTGTATCAAACGACCTACGTGTTATCGAAGATGAATTAATTCAAGGCAAACTTCTTTGTCCAAGTTGCAAGGGAGTACTTCGTGCTTGGAGGTCAGCAAGAGTGAGAACAGTCCGAACAATAAGTGGTGTAACTACCGTTCGTCCCAGGCGTACAAGGTGTGCTAGCTGTTCTAAGACTCACGTACTTATACCTGATAAGTTGCTACTTCGCCGAGTTGATGAAGTAGATGTAATTGGATCTGCACTACTTAGGAGTTCTTTAGGAGATAGATACAACAAGATAGCTACTGCAATCTCTCGACCCCTAAGTACGGTGAGAGGTTGGATAAGGCGATTTCGAGCTAAAGCAGAGATGATCCGTCAGAGACTCAGATTGTCATAATCCGGATTAGCCAAAGGTCCGCTATCTTGACACATACAATCATCCGTACCCTAGACTCACTAAGGGATTACACTACACACGACAGCGACCGGACGAGTACCATACCGAGGGAGTTCTCTGAGTTGACGAGCATAAAACTCCAACGTGTGGATGAGCTGGCATGCACTACTACCTTGTCGGGATAGCCAAACGTCCCTTTCGGCATTGCTATCTCAAACATTCCCCCAGCACTAGGCCTACAAATTGGGACAATTCCGAGCGGTGGCGACAAACCGGGGATATACACCTTCACAACCAAGTTATCGTTCTGGCCGACACAAACAGCATCGAGCCCTAGTCGATGGAACCTCAGCGCCGAGCGATGATGAAGGATGATCTCTTGTGTACCCTGCCCGGTGCCAGACGCTAGTACCTGAGCACCCGGCACTGCTACAATTGTGCCGGCAGGACCGCTTATTGCCATGGAACCAAGGTACGCGCTGCTTGTAGAGTTGACGATCCGAGACACTAAGTATGTCGATCCAATGCCGATGACCAAACCAACCACAAATATTACAATGAGTAGACGCCGTCCAAGTGAACTACGCAGCACGTCGATGTCTATGATCGTCATGAACACTCCTTACCTATAAGTTCGATTGTGTGCAACTACATCTTGCTATCACAGAACTCCGAAGGTACTTTGAAAAAATCAGAACACGTTCTACAAGACGTATTGGTAGGGGAAAAACTTGCCTGTGGGCGCAATGTGATCTTGCACCGTGTTATACGAATATGTCCAGTTGCTGCAGAGTCCGGTGGATACGTTGCACTGACCTTGCTTGACTACTGTATAGTACTGTGCGTATTCAAATCCCATCCCGATCGCACCCCACTCACCTGGGGGGATACTAACTGTGTAGTTATAGCCTTCAACTTGACTGTAGCTTACATCAAAGCCCACAGCGCCACTTATGGCGCCTACTGGAATTGTTACAGATCCACCTATTTGCTCGGAAACCGTCACTGCGCGTTGACATCCCTGCGATGTGACCGCTCGCTGCTGGGTAGCAAACCCACACTGTTGCCAGTCACCTGAATAGTAACCTTCAAAGTTCTTTGATACTAAGTAAGTCGGGTAAATATAGTACTCAGGTCGAAGTTCTTGAGAACCTATCGAACTTGCTCTGGTTGATATGTGTGCTGACGTCAACGCCATATTCGTTCCGAAGCCGGATACCCCTGCGGCGAGGGCTATGTAAGCCCCCCCCCGAATAACACTCGACAACCGCATTCAAACCCCCTTGGTATGCTCGAGTAGCTTTTGTCACAAGCGCACTCGTTCACACTATAACACATCACCACGACGCAGAGAGAAAAGCAGGCAATTTTTATAGACGATCTACCCTAGTGTTCTTCGTCAGAGTTTCGCTGTTAGGCGAGAATTTGAGGTATTTCCTCCCAATAAGTATTGGTAAAATACTAATCGAGAGGAAGAGGCAACGACAATCTCCAAGTAAATATCCAAAGTAGCCCAAGGCGTGAAAGACTCAGAAGGAACCAAGAAGCGTACCGGTAAAGGTTCACCCATGTTGTGACGTCAGACGAATCGGATAAGCAGTTCCTTTCCTCAGTCACTCTCAAACGAAGCGCTCCGTCCGTTGAGGTCGTAAGGGCCAAAATTGCTCTTTGTCGAATGAGGGTGTCAGGGATAGAGATACCTCTAATGATCTGGATGTCTCTGTCTTCATGATGTCAAATGAGGATAAGACGCTTCTCGCTCTTTGGAGTCTCAACACTCTCCGATGCGCAGAGGTCTAAGGTGCTAAGGACGTATAGAGGCGACAAGATCACCTAGAACATCAACTCATTGGTCAACCAGGCAAATGTGAGCTTGTGGTCAAAGATCTCAGTTAAAAACCTTCCCTCACTGTATCGTCGGCGGACAGAGACAGAGATGGTTCAAAGGGAAGCCAAAGGGCTTATCTACATGCCGAGTATTGGCGAGCTAGATTTACCTCTGGTTGCTGGGGGATATACCCTGGTTCCAGTTGTTAGGTTTCTATTCCCGTCTCGGTCCATCTCTGCTTGAGTGTTCACGACTACTTGGAACACCTGCTCCTCGTAGGATCTTCATATAACCCACTCCTTGCAATCTCGAGTATTTCAACAAACTCACCGGCCATCAATTCTCTCACTTTGAAGTGCTCAGCGAGATGAACACCTTACTTTAGTAACAATTTGGTTGGTTCATCGTGACCTTCGCTTACGCCTTGACCAATGCGTTCTACTTGACTCATTTAGGTGATCCGTTACAAGCCTTTGGCGGTTACCGATCTACTACTGCTAAAACTCCACACCCTCAAGATTAGCAAGCCCCAAAAGTTCCGAAGGTGTCGATGTGGTCGGACTTTAACTTCCAAGTTTTGGCATTATAGGATCTTGGAGACATGTAACAAGCTGTCTCCATAAGACGAAAGGACTTCTAGAAACTAGCACGTGATTGGAAGTGTTTTTACACTTGAGTTAGATAGTAGGAATTCATGGTAGGTCGGCTGATGAGACGGTGAGGGAAGGCGGGAGCATGAAGATTGCAAGCGATGTGACTGAGCTGATAGGTGATACGCCGCTGGTCAAGATAAACAGAGTTGGATAGGGATGCGTAGCGGAGGTGGCTGCGAAGTTGGAGTTCTTCAATCCTGCTCGTAGCACAAAATATCGTATCAATGTTGCCATGATAAGAGCCGCAGAGAAAGCAGGGGTAATCAGTGAAGATACGACCATAGTCGAGCCAACCAGCGACAATACGGAAATAGCAGTTTCGATGATTTGTGCTGCTAAAGGATATTAACCCATTCTTACGATGCCTGAGACAAGGAGCAGAGAACGGAGAATGTTGCTTCAAGTCTATGGAGCAGAGCTAGAACTGACCCCGGGTCCACAAGGTATAGAAGGTGCTGTTCAAAAAGCTAAGAAACTCGCAAAGTCTGACTCAACTTACTTTATGCCTCAGCCTGGATCCACCGACGCACCCCCATTTCGGGGCGAGCCGATGGCCTGACGTCGTGATTGTGTGTCATTGAGCTAACCCGTGACTCTGGATCGGTTCTGACCCATAGTTGAGACGTGGTGGGTTAGGGATCTGATTTCGTGTTTCATTTGCGGCAACGCTTGGAGAAAGTACTTGTGACTGTGCGTGGAGTCGAAAGTAGTTCAATAGATAGTAACACGTTCGAGTGCTCGGAGGGTCGCCATAGCTGTCATGAAGCTATTGGCCCATGGCCAGCGAGCCCAGATACAAAGCATGACCTTTCCCGATCGGTTGACAAGTCGTCCCGCTAGAGCGAGGAAGTTTCGCCGAAAGCTACGAGCGATGACCATCGATTCATTCGCAGTGATCTCACCAAGGTAGCTCACTTGACGGATCAGGTTATGGGCAAGGATCGCAAGGGGGAGCCGGGCACTGTTGTAATCAAACTTACTAGGAGACTGGTGTCTTTCTCGCTGATGGGAACCGACCAAGGCTGAGACTGCGATTTGGACGATTGCTCCTCCAGTGAGTCAGATCGCGCTCTGGCCGTACAACGTAGTTGACTCTGTCTGATCGTTTGGAATTTGGGGGTACTATTATCCCTGATAAGTTGCAAAAGAGCAGGTCATAGCGTAGAATTGAGGTATAGAAGCACCTTATGAGGATAGAGCATTTTCCCCTTGGTATTGCAGATTCCCAATCTAACTTATTTGATGATATGGCCCAGTTCTGTGAGAAGACTCTCCCAAAGGATTCCATCTATGCCTTCTTACACGATGAGCGCAACCGGCTCTTTCCTGATGAGGCCTTTGCCGATCTTTTCTCAGGTAGAGGACGCCAATCAGTCCCCCCATCGTCGATAGCAACGGTCATGGTGCTCCAACGTCT
>NZ_FQUL01000084.1 GCF_900128965.1 Ferrithrix thermotolerans DSM 19514 | reverse complement strand
TCTGGACCAAGAGCGCCGACGAGATCTTCGCTTCAATGCAGAAATACCTGGAGCCTATTGTTTCTCCGCAAACTTCTGAGGAGGGACACTAGGGGGCCCAAAGCCAACGAGGTCACATATCAGAATACACCTCTAAGCTCAAGGTGACATAGATAGCAGCTTCTAAGTTAGGGAGTATGGGACTCACCCTGCTAGAGGCGGAAGAGCCTACTTAGTCCACAGGTTCGCCATTTAGCATCAGCATGAAGCGCTTAGGATGAACCCAAAGCATAAGCGCCCCCGGTAGGATTCGAACCTACGACCTGCTGCTTAGAAGGCAGTTGCTCTATCCACTGAGCTACAGGGGCGTGACTCCATAATATTAGCGGAAGCACAACAACGATAACGCTACTAAATCCGCAGAGGTGGTTAGAGTTGTAGAACTTTTGCGCTAAGATGGTCCTCCGACGTGGTGATCGTAGCTCAGTTGGTTAGAGCGTCAGATTGTGGCTCTGAAGGTCGGGGGTTCGAATCCCCTCGGTCACCCCATGTCGTACTTTGAAAGTTAGATGGTAGTATAAGGTACCCGAAGCGCCTCTAGCTCAATGGCAGAGCAACGGACTCTTAATCCGCAGGTTCTGGGTTCGAATCCCAGGGGGCGCACCAGGTAGGAGCTGGTTTTCTGCCCGAGCCACGGAACGGCTGCCCACAACCTGCCCACATTGTGCTAGGATTCAGTATGTGAGGGGCTACGTCCGCAAGCGTGACAAGGACGTCTGGCAACTGGTCGTCGATCTTCCTAAGGACCCGATCTCAGGCAAGCGTCGGCAGAGATACGTGACTGTTCACGGAACAAAGCGCAAAGCTGACTTCGAATTGCAAAAGTTGTTGAGTGAGGCTCAACAATCACGTGCACGAGACTCAAGCGTCTTGGTGGAATCTGCGATCAGAGAGTGGATCACCTTGGTGAGTCAGAACCTCTCCCCCACGACCGTTCGCGGCTACATGGGCTGGATTGACCTTAAGATCGTACCCGCATTGGGCATGCTCCCATTGGCTGACGTGACACCAGCGCAGTTAGATCGGCTCTATCGGGATCTGACGGCACAAGGAAGTGCGCCGGCTTCGGTGCGCCAAGTCCCTGCCATCATCCGGCGCTTTTTCAATCAAGCTATGAAGTGGGGGTGAGTCGAATCGAACCCTGCCTTGTTGGCCTCTCCTCCAAAGGTGACTGCGGCACAGGTCGTTGCACCAACGGTCGAACAACTCATCAGTATTCTCGAGGAGGCAAAGGCGGTGCATCCCCAGTGGGGTGCCTTCTTTATGCTTGCAGCACTCTCGGGCATGCGACGAGGAGAACTCTGTACGCTACATTGGGATGACTGAGGAGCGACTGGAATAATGGTGACAAAGTCACTGATCTATACCCCAGCCGGTGGGACCCGATAGGCACCGATCAAAACCCATCAGGCAAAATTCGTTGCTCTCGATGCCGTTGGCCAAGCCATTATCGAGGGACAGAAGGAGGAGCTTCGACGAGCGGCACGGAGTATGGATCTGTGTGTTATCGCAAACCCATACCCGTTCTACTCAGCACCTGATGGATCATTGCCGGTGCATCCGGATAGCCCTTGAAAGCTGTTTCGGCGCCTTGGGAATAAGTTGGTTGTGTCCCGATAGTTGTGCAAATTCCACGAGTGAATTGATTCGCTAGTGGTGGCCATGGTACCTAGGAACTATTAGAAAACTAGAACCTCAA
>NZ_FQUL01000009.1 GCF_900128965.1 Ferrithrix thermotolerans DSM 19514 | reverse complement strand
TTTCCATCTCGAGCTCTTTGAGCTTCTTGGCATCTGTTGCTTTCATACCGCCATAGGTGTTCTTCCATCTATGCCAGGTGGTCTTTATCACGCCGAGACTGCGAGCAACTTCGGCAACAGTTTTACCTTCTCTCAACATCTTGTCGCCCTCGACAAGCTCTTTGATCACCAGCTCTTCGGTGTGTCGCTTGGATTTCATGGTGTTTTCCCCCATATCTACTTCGGAGGCAAAACTCATATATCGGGTGGGTTAGTTTCTGGGGAGCCCCTCAAATTTTCCGATCATCGTAGTGTAACTCTTTAAAAAAAATGGATCCTACGTCCTATGACAGGGACTAGATCGTGCTCTGACCATGCAAGGTGCATTATCGTTTAGGTTAATCTCAAAACAGGAGTACTTCTTCGGACATGTATTTGCTAATCTCCGAGAACTTCGAGAAGGAATTGACGGGTATGTGGACCTTTACAACACCTCTTGCCGTTACCTAGATATTGGGTATCTCAGTCCCATTGACGATTAACTTTTATTAGCAAGGGGCACACAAGCGACCTAAAGAATGTGTCTACTTCTTCTGGGTGACCTCAAATAGTTGGGTGAATGCATCATTTAAAGTTCAGATAGATACGTCGTTGCATCCCCATAGCAGTTAAGTCGCAATGGCAGTTCAGGCTCAGGTGGTGATTCGAGGGCTTGATAATCTTGACTTCACCATTGAGCGTTCGAGTTAGTCGTTTATCTGGATGCGGACTTATAAAGATAAATAGCGCTGATGGTTGGAAGGATTGTGAGAAGGATCAACAGGAAGATCTCTGGTCCGGAGTAAGAAAACGCTGACGCAGCGCAACTAATAGCTTGCTCCTTACTAAGACGTTTTGACTCCACGCAACTATTGGTTAGTGACGGAAGAAGCAGGACGGCTACTAGGGGAAAGTAACCAAATGGAGGTAGGACGGCTCCAATGAGCTTTTGTCTCAGGTTCCAGCTGGGGCTTCGTATAAGGAGAAACAGAGCGAAGAACCATCCGACCAAAGGCAACACGATTCCGCCGACAAGCAGTGCAATGATCGTAAGTAGGTCTTGGCCATTGGTAAGAGGGGCATTGCTTCCATAAGCATTGGTATTAGATTGTGTTTCCAATCTACTCAGGCTGCCTACTGAAATAATTTTCTTGCACTAAGCAAACTTTATTATAAGGAGGGAGCCTAAAGCAAGACAGTAGGCTGCAAATGGGTAAAGGTTCTTTGTCTGAAAGTAGCGAGTTAGGAACCTAACCGATAAGTAGGAAGTCACTAGTGCGAAGATTGAACCTATCACTACCTGAACCCGAACACCTGAACCTGCATGACCAAGGAGAAGTGGAAGCTTGTACAGACCGGCGGCCAGTATGATTGGTGTTGCCATAAGGAATGAAAACCGGGCAGCATCCTCGTGGTCAAGACCTCTCACCAAACCTGCCACCATGGTAATTCCCGATCGAGAGATTCCAGCCAAAAGTGCAAATACCTGAGCCACTCCTATAATGCCAGCCTCTTTGTACTCTAGATCGTCGAGGCGCCTAACTGTGGTTTCTGTGCTGTAAGGGTTTGTTCGTCCGGAGTGTCCACCGCTGCTTAGCTCGCTTCTTTGACGGAACTGTTCACCGGCCACAAGGATAAGGCCATTAATGAACAGAAAGATAGAGGCCGCTAACGGTTTAGCGAAGAGTTGACGAAAGAGATTTTCAAAGATTAACCCCATAAGGCCTGCGGGAATGGTCGCTACTATGAGGAGCCACCCCAGACGGGCGTCTGGGGTGTCGATGGAACGGGTTTGCAACGAGGTCAGTACTGCCTTTATGATCTTGAACCAATCCTTGCGGAAGTAGATGAACATACCAAGAGCGGTGGCAACATGAAGTCCAACTAGGAACGCCAAGAAGTAGGAGTTTTTGGTGTTTTGAGCTCGTATGATAGAGTTCCATCCCATTAGGTGTGGAAGAATCACAGAATGACCGAGACTTGAGATGGGGAATAACTCGGTTAGGCCTTGTAGAATCCCAAATATTATGGCCTGAAGTAGTGAAAGTTGCTGATGCATCTATTTCTCGCTTTTTATTACAAGTCGTCTTCTGGAACTGTCATCATAGTGTCAAAGGGTCTGAACTGTGGTTGATTGAGGATCCAATCACCGATCTAATTCTTACCTTAGGTTCTCACAAGCTTTACTAATCGGGCACGGCTTACAAGTGCGGTTGATAGAGTATATGTGGGTTAGTTGGAGAGGTGCCAGAGCGGCCGAATGGGACTCACTGCTAATGAGTTGACCCGGTAACGGGTCCGAGGGTTCAAATCCCTCCCTCTCCGCCATCTTTACTGGTTTCAATTCTTTAGGATATGTAAAGACGTCCCTTCTTTGGCTTACTTACCCCGCCTCTTCGCTGGAGCTTATAAGACCTTCACTATGTGCGTGTATCAAGCGAGATCAATGACATCGTTGTGTGAGTGAGTAAGAGGCGAAGTCGTGAGTGCGACTTTGATAGTCAAGGAGCTTGGTAGCACAGGGGAAGGTGGAAGAGCATTCACTCCGAGGCGTACGTCGTTTCAACTGCTTTGGTGGGCGAAGGGGGACTTGAACCCCCACGTCCTTGCGGACACAGGAACCTGAATCCTGCGCGTCTGCCTATTCCGCCACTCGCCCATAAGATAATGTCAACTAGAATGATAAAGCCTTTTGGAGCTTAGTCGGCATGTACAGTACTCATAGAGTCAATTTAACTCTTGATTGGGTTTTAGGTGGGTAGAGTCTAACCAGTGGGACTAGATAAGTTTGAGAGACGGATCCAAGGGGCAGTGGAGTCTGTGTTCGCAAGGGCTTCTAAACGTTCGGTGGAACCCATTGAACTTGGACGAAGAGTCGTACGGGAACTGGAGAGGAATCGCAAGGTTGCACTAACCTCGGAGATCGTCCCTAATGTGTACAAGGTCTATCTGTCTAAGTACGATTTCGAGGAGTTGGAGCCAATCGCCAAAGCAATACTTGCAGAACTAAAGTCGCTTCTGGTTGATACAGCCGAAGAGCACTCCTACAAATTCGTCGGTTCGATTCAGATTGATTTTGTAGAAGACTTTACACAAAAGGCGGGTTCATTTTACGTAGAGAGTTCGTTCTTTGAAGAGGAGGGGTACGGAGACCGCTTCGTTCTTCTCTTGCCAGATGGTCGAAGGATCGAACTAAACCCCGGTGTGTTCATCATCGGACGTCTTCCAGTCTGCTCTTTGGTCGTTGAGGATCCAAGGGTATCCCGACGTCATTGTCAAATCGAACTTGTTGACTCTGTCGCATATCTAAAGGATCTTGGATCCACGAACGGGACGTATGTAAACCAGCAAAGGATCACCTCTGAGGTGCCATTAGTTAGCGGAGACGAGATTACGGTTGGTGGAACCCGGCTCGTCTACTTACTGGAGTAACTGGAGCCGTGCCTGTACCTTTGCTTGAACTTTTCAAATACGTCTTCATAGCTATCGTGTGGCTATTTTTCTTGCGCGTCCTTAGAGCCATATGGGTAGAGGTGAAGAGTTCGGAAAATGCTAAAAAGGTTGCAAGTGGATCTGTCTCTGATTGGACAGCAAGTCACAGAACGGCCGTGTCGATCGGGGCCAGTGAGAGGTCTAAGGTCACCTCGCAGGTGGTCCTAGGTGGAGTCGGTGACTTCAGGCTCCTAGCTCTAGAGGGACCGTTTCAGGGACGGGAGTTTAGGTTAAAGGAAGAGACTGTAATTGGTCGCTCAGAGGGGTGTGACATTGCTCTGGCGGACGATAATTTTGCTTCTTCTAAACATGCAAAGATTGAAAGGAGAGACGACGGGTTCTGGATCACAGATCTAGGTTCTACAAATGGAACTGTGGTCAACTCCTTGCGGGTGTCAGTGCCAATTCAGCTCATGAAGGGAGATCTCGTAAAGATCGGCAAGAGTTTGTTTGAGGTGGTCCAACCTTGAAGCTCGCTTGGGCGTCCTCGACCGACAAGGGTAGAGTCAGAAGGATTAATCAGGATTCAATCTACGCCGATGGCAAACTGTTTGCGGTAGCTGATGGAATGGGTGGGCATGCCGGAGGAGAGGTGGCGTCCAAGCTAGCAGTGGATACCATCAGCGAACTCTCAAGCGACAGTGGAGCACTTGAGGGTTTCAGAGCCTCTTTCTTGGAAGCTAATCGACGGATTCTATCTGAGGCCTCACATTCACAAACCCTAAAGGGAATGGGCACCACCCTGACTGCTGCCCTTCTTGTGAAAGAGGATGGACTGGAGTATTTTCTTGTTCAAAACGTCGGAGACTCCAGAGTGTATCTGTTTCACAGGGGTGAGCTTCAGCAAATCACAAAAGATCATACCTTCGTTGGAGAGCTTCTTAGGAGCGGATCTATCACCGAAGAGCAGGCAGCCCATCACAGTCAACGACACGTTCTAACCAAAGCTTTGGGTGTCGAGCCAGTAGTGGACGCAGATGTGTTCAAGGTGATGCCAACAGAAGGAGATATTCTCCTTCTGTGTTCAGATGGCCTCATAAATCACGTGAAGGACGCTGAGATTGAGTCGATTCTTTCTGGGTCTAATACGTTGCAAGAAAAAGCAGACCAGCTGATCGAGAGCGCAAACCTCTCTGGTGGAACAGACAACATCTCAGTTGTTCTCGTTGAGGTTGTCGCTCTCGATGTCGATAAATCCGATAATCCGGCAACCGAGCTGGGAGTGGCTCCGGATGAGTCGACAGGTAGGAGTCTCATAAAGAGAGGTCCAGAGCTTCTCTCCATTCCTCGTCCACTAGATCGCCATGCTACAAGACGCGGTGGAGGTGTTATAACCGTTCGAGTTGCTCTGTTTCTTCTGCTCTTTGTTCTCCTAGTGGGGGGGGTATTGTTTGCGGTTCAGCTGTACGAAGATCACTCTTACTTTGTTGGCGAGTCCCATGGCTCTGTGGCGATATTTCACGGACACCCCGGAGGACTGCTTTGGTACAGTCCTGCGGTGGTTAGGGTTTCAAGCCTTCGAGTAGATCAACTAAATGTCGTGGAGGCATCGGCGATTAAAGACACGGTGCTCGAACCCTCTCTCTCTGCAGCCGATAACTATGTGAAGAACTTAGAGGCGCGAATAAGAGAACAACACTACATAGCCGCCCACCCACTCGGAGGAAGCGAGTCATCGATTACCACAACTACAACTGTGTCTGGGTCGGGTGTTGGATAGTGCAAAAACGAATCTTTACACTTGCCGTGTTCTTCTTAATTGCCTTCTCTTTACTGTTTCTGCAGCTGAATAACCTTCAAGTTCTTCAAGCTCAAAAACTTTCTAATGCCAACGGGAACAATAACCAAATCACAAAGGAGTTCTCTCTTCCAAGAGGAGCCATCTTGACAGCCGATGGGAAGGTTATCGCAGACACGGTAAGTGCAAAAAACGTGTACCACTACCAGAGAGAGTACCCCTACGGATCTCTCTATGGGGATGTTACTGGGTTTGACTCAATCATCTATGGCCGTTCGGGCTTAGAGGCCTCTTACAACTCTTACCTCCAAGGGAGCCTTGCTCCACCCAACAGCATCTCGTCGTTGTTTTCTACTAAGTATCAGACTGACTCTGTGGTGACAACCATAAACTCAACCCTTCAAGAGACCGCAGCAAAAGCTCTAGGTTCGTTGTATGGCGCAGTAGTAGCGATAGATCCTAAGACGGGAAGTATTTTGGCGCTATACTCAGCTCCATCGTTCGATCCAAATCCTCTAAGCTCTCCTAGCGGCTCAGTGGAAACCGCTGCTTGGAAGCTATATAACCTAGGAACATACCCTCCTCTATTGGATCTAGCCACTTCAAGATCGTTCCCTCCAGGGTCTACCTTCAAGATCGTAACCTCATCGGCGGTGTACGACCACGATCCAGCGATTGCGACTCAGAGCTTTCCGGTGGAGAGCGTTACAAAGCTCCCCCAGACGACGCTCACCTTGCACAACTACGCCTACGAAGCCTGTGGTGGAACACTTCCGGTTCTATTGCAGGTATCCTGCGACACCGGCTTCGCCAACATAGGTCTGGAACTTGGCGCCTCTAACTTGGCGCAGGAGGCGGCTGCGTTCGGATTTAACGCCGTTCCTCCTCTAGACGTACCGGGAGCCGCTGCTTCGTACTTCCCTCCAGCCTCGTTTTTCAGCCAGAATCTTCCTCAGCTCGCTTACTCGGCGATAGGGCAAGGTAACGATAGTGCCACTCCTCTCCAGATGGCACTGGTAGCGTCAGCGATTGCGAACCACGGTGTGATAGAGACGCCTCACCTTATGTCTGAGATAGTCAACTATCAAAATCAGGTAATTAGGCGCTATCAGCCGCATCCGTGGAAGATCGCCACCTCTGCTCAGACCGCAGCAAAAGTTACGTCCCTTATGGAAGGCGTGGTAAACGGTGGTACAGCTCAGGGCATAGCGCTTCCGGGAGTAAAGATTGCGGCCAAAACCGGAACTGCGCAGACCAACCTATCCTCTGGCTCGACGGCGACAGGTCGGGACGACAACTGGATGGTCGCGTTTGCACCGGCTCAGAATCCACAGATAGCAGTTGCAGTGGTAGTTCCGCAGCAACCTGGACTAAGTCCTAATCCAACAGGAGCACAGTACGCAGGACCGGTAGTAAAAGCAATGCTTGCAGCCGCACTAGGAGTAGGGTAGGAGTTTATTGAGATGAGCCAAGCGACCGAGAGATCATACGGATCACGTTACGAACCGGTGACCAAGATCGCGCGCGGGGGTATGGCCGACGTATATGAAGCGCGTGACACACTGCTTGACCGTCCTGTTGCGTTGAAGGTTCTGTTTCCTGAACTCTCTACTAACGAGGCGTTCGTGGAACGTTTTAGGCGAGAGGCTCAGGCAGCTGCAAATCTCTCACACCCCAACATAGTCTCGGTATTCGATTGGGGGAAAGACAAAGGTACCTACTTTATCGTTATGGAGTTGGTGGTTGGCCGTACTCTGGCGAGATTAATTAGGGAAGAAGCTCCGATTGCTCCCAAGAGGGTAGCGTCCATCGGTGCGGACGTGGCAGCGGCTCTTAGTTTCGCCCACAAACATGGAGTTATCCACAGAGATATAAAGCCCTCAAACGTTCTTATAACACCAGACGGGGATGTTAAAGTGGCTGACTTTGGTATCGCTAGAGCGATAACTGCTGACGGAGATCTGACACAGACAGGATCTGTGTTGGGTACGGCATCATACATATCCCCGGAACAGGCTCAAGGGGGACAGCTTGATGGGACAAGTGATATCTACTCTCTCGGAGTCGTACTTTACGAGCTCGCTACCGGTAAGGTGCCGTTCTCGGGTGACTCACCGCTCTCCATAGCCTACAAACACGTCAAAGAGACGCCGATAGCTCCATCGGTGATAAATCCATCGGTTCCTTCTGACCTCGAAGCAATAATTATGAAGTGTCTTGAGAAGTCCCCAAAGGATCGGTACGAGACGGCTTATGATCTGCGATCCGATCTCAACAACTTTATGCAAGGCTCTTCGGTCAGTAGTAGATACACCCAAGCCTTTGACTCGGGACATGGAACTAGAGTCCTAAGCGCTGCAGTCGCCGATCCCACAGTTGCTATTCCTGTTACAAACGCTCAGATGAGCAGCAGCGCTGATTCGGATGAGGAAGAGCACAAGAGCTCCAAGAAAGGAGCGATTATAGCCCTGGTCGTCTTTATCGTTCTCCTTCTTGGGCTGGGAGGTCTCTTTGCAGCCTCCCAGATGGGTTACTTCGCTCCTGCCAAGGCAGCGCCACCGTCGACCGCTACGGTACCAGCTGTGGTTGGACTTACCTATCAAAGTGCCCAGAGTCAAGTAAAGGCGGTGGGTCTAAAGAGTCGACTGGTGTATCAGACAAATGCTTCAACTGCAGGTCTTGTAATTAGCCAGCTTCCATCTCCTGGACTGTCGGTAAAGAAAGGCACGGTCATAGTTCTCACCGTGTCTAGCGGCCCCGGAAAGATAAAGGTTCCAACTGTAACTAACGAAAATGTAAGCTCAGCTGAAAATACCCTCTTTGGTCTTGGTTTCAACGTGACGACTAACTACGTGAACAGCTCAAACGCTCAGGCAAACACAGTAATTAGTCAAACACCAGCCGGTGGTACGTTGGTGAATAGGCAGTCTACGGTTGTTCTTACGGTCTCAAACGGACCTACGCAGATAAAGGTACCTTCCCTGGTAGGTGACAGCGTATCGCAGGCTGCAAACACCCTCGCCGCAGATCACCTCAGCGTTGGCACAGTTACAAGCCAGGACTCGAACGAGCCCGCAAATACCGTGCTTCAGCAGTCCCCGGCTTCGGGGACCGTTGTCGCTCCAAACTCGGCGGTCGATCTTATCGTATCTAATGGAGTCGTCTCGACTACAACCACGACTGAAAGTAGTTCTAGTTCGACTCAATCAAGCAATCAGCCTCCTGGTCCCGGAACATGAGGCGTGCGTGAGGACATCGTGCTAGTTGAAGGGGTAGGCTTTGGAAGCCTTTTAGTTAGAACCCTTTAGTAGCTGTGAGACAAAGTTCTGAATCATTAGATCCCCGTCTGCGGTTAGGACAGACTCGGGGTGGAACTGGACCGTCTCTATCGGAAAAAGCTTGTGACGCAGACCCATTATGAGACCGTCCTCGCTTCGGGCAGTTACTACCAGTTCTTTGGGTAGGGTCGCCTCATCCACGACTAAAGAGTGGTATCTCGTAGCCCGTAAAGGAACCGATACCGCTTTGAATACCCCTTTACCATCGTGTTGTATTAGTGAGGTCTTGCCGTGCATTACGGCAGGAGCTCTATGAACGGTAGCCCCGTACGCATAAGCTAAACACTGATGACCCAAGCAGACACCCAAGGTTGGTACCTCTTGTGAGATGGTGGTCAAGATCTCATTTGCTAGGGCTGTCTGGCTTGGATGCCCTGGTCCAGGAGAAATTAGTATGCCGTCAGGATCGAGGCCTTCGATATCAGACGCTGCTATCGCATCGTTACGAACTACCAAAGGATCGGCTCCTTGAACTCCCAGATACTGAACTAGGTTGTACACAAATGAGTCGTAGTTGTCAACGACTAGCACCTTTGGTCGATAGCGGTTCAAATGCTGTATATCTTCTTTCATGTTGGGAGTGACTTGGATACAGAGTTAACGATAGTCTTTGGCTAGAGATCTAAGGTCCTGCCTCCGGAGATCTGGATAAGGATATGGTCGTGACCGTCACCATAAACTCAACAACGACTCAGATGTCTCTGACTGTAGGGCTAGTAGCCTTATGGGTTGATGTCAAAGGACACGAAGAAGAACGATAGATCAAAGAGACCAACCGCTGGAAGGTACACCCCTCCTAAGCCAAAGTCCGCTCGAAAGAGTCCGAGATGGTATCTATGGCTTATATTTGCGCCACTATTGTTGGGAGCCCTCCTAATCGTGGTGAACTTTCTCTCCATCCTCCCGGGCGGAGAGTCCACCTGGTATCTCCTAGCCGGGATGGCACTGATGGGCTTGGGGTTTGCTTTTGCCACTAAATATCGGTAATGCCGACCTCTAGCGGCATCAGCGTCATCTGCTAAGTATTCATCACTATCCAAGTCGTTCTACGATGTAGGCGTTGGCCATTCCGCCACCTTCACACATCGTCTGAAGGCCGAATCTCTTTCCTGTTCTCTCTAGCTCGTTGATAAGAGTTGCGAGGAGTTTGGTGCCTGATGCCCCCAGGGGATGGCCTAGCGCAATAGCTCCACCATTCACATTAACTCGAGCCATATCTGGATGTAGCTCTTTCTCCCATGCAAGAACTACGGAGGCGAACGCCTCGTTTATCTCGACTAGGTCGATATCGTCTAGTTGCATCTTTGCCTTTTCAAGGACCTTCTGGGTGGCTGGGATCGGACCGGTCAACATGGTTATAGGATCTACACCAGCCAATGAAAAGGCGTGGAATCTGGCTCGCGGGGTGAGGCCCAGCTGGTTAGCTCTCTCCTCGGTCATAATCAGTGCTGCTGAAGCACCATCTGTTATCTGGGAAGAGTTGCCTGCGGTGACCTTTCCACCTTCTTTGAAAGCTGGCTTTAGTCCTGCAAGAGCTTCCATGGTTGTTCCAGGGCGGATACCCTCATCGAAGGTTAGCATCTCACCGGTCAAATTACCCTCGTCATCTTTTATCTCGATAGGAACGATTTCGCGCTCAAATCGACCTTCTTGTGTAGCCTTTGATGCACGCATCTGGCTTTCATATCCAAATCGATCTAGATCCTCACGGGTTAACCCCCACTGATCAGCGATCAACTCAGCGGATATGCCCTGATTTACAAGCCCTCCTCTGTCTCTATAACGTTCTTGGACTTTAGGCCCAAAGGGTTTTCCGAGACCTGGTACAACCGAGGATCCCATAGGTGTCCTCGTCATTACCTCGACACCAGCTGCAACTACGATCTCGTGCACCCCAGACATAACCGCTTGTGCGGCGAAAGCAACGGCCTGTTGTGACGAGCCACACTGCCTGTCGATAGTAGTGGCACATACAGTCTCTGGAAATCCAGCTGCAAGTACGGCGTTCCTACCGACGTTTATTCCTTGTTCTCCCACCTGCATTACACAGCCCATTATTACGTCTTCGATAAGCGCTGGGTCTAGGTCGTTACGCTTCACGAGGGCTCGGAGTGTCTCTGCTGCTAGATCGGCGGAGTGCCAGTTCCTAAGTGATCCGTTTCTCTTGCCTCCAGGAGTTCTTACAACGTCTACTACTACTGCATCGGCCATGATGTTCTCCTTATCAAGTACCTATTTATCTAGATCAAGCCCTTGTAGCTCTTTGTTCTTAGGCTAAATTATTCCACAGTGTCGAACCAGAAGTAAGTCGCGAAAGGTCGCAACACCCCTTTACCTACCTAGAAAAGGGTCAACGAGTTCAAACGATCGCACGTCGACTAAACCTAGATCGGTCAGTCTCAACTCTGGAATTACCGACAGACCGAGGAAACTAAGGGTCATAAAGGGCTCTTGCACCTCGCTTCCGAGGGTCTTGGATGCAGCCAGCACTTTACTCATCTCCTCTGCAACCTCTGGGGCGGTTTTATCGCTTATTAGCCCTGCAATAGGGAGCGGAAGGAATGCTAGGATCTCACCTCCTTGGACTACAACTTGTCCGCCTCCCTCTTTTGCTAGGAAGTTTACGGCTGTAGCCATGTCTGCGGAGTCGGACTGCGAAAGACCCCCGACCACCATTATGTTGTGTGCGTCATGAGCTACGGTAGAGGCGATCGCCCCTGAAGCAATCCCAAATCCAACCGTGTAGCCTCGACCGAAGCGTCCAGTTTTTCGGTGTCGCTCCACTACTGCGAGACGATTGACGCCCCTTGAGCGAAACTCAGAAGCTGTTATAATCTGCTCTGTGGTTGTTATGGAGCCGTCTTTCACTCCAATAACTCGTACCAGATCTGAGTCGTCGCTGGGTGGGAGCACTAGCTCGTCTCCTGTAACAGGAGACTCTAGGTGTACGGTACTTTTCATCGATTTTGGAGGGTCGAGTCGTTCGAAGAGACCTGGTACGACCTTTCCTTCGAATGCAACTAGTTGTCCAGCGCGATACACGTAGGTAGGCTCCAAAGTTTCGATATCGTTGAAAACCAGTACGTCGGCCTGATAACCAGGGGCTAAGGTTCCCAGTTGATTGAAGCCATGGTACTCAGCAGCGTTGGCTGTGGCCATCAGGAGAGCATCTTCTAAAGTGATGCCACTTTGCAATGCCACGCGTATACAGTCGTTGATGTGTCCTTTCTCAATTAGAACTCGAGGCTCACGATCGTCGGTGCAAAGTGCGCATCTATAGGGTCCAAACTCACGTACCATCCTTGACAGCTCGGCTATGTTGCGTGCTGCAGAACCCTCTCTTAAAAATATCCACATACCTTTTCTACGCTTCTCCAGAGCTTCTTCGTAGGTCGTACACTCGTGATCCGATTCGATACCAGCGCATAGATATGCATCAAGATCTGATCCGCTAACGCCGGGGGAGTGGCCATCTACACGTCTGTCAGCCGCCGCTGCAATCTTTGCAAGTACCTCCTTGTCACCGTGTATCACGCCTGGATAGTTCATCATCTCTGCGACTCCGATGACATGGGGATCCTTGAGCAGTTCGGCTACATCGTTGGCGTCTATCTCTGCTCCGGGGGATTCAAAGTGGGACGCTGGAACGCAAGAGGATGCACAGACCCCAAACGTGAAAGGGAGTTTGGACGAGGCTTCGATGAGCTCCTTTACCCCAACGATTCCTAGAACGTTTGCTAGCTCGTGTGGATCTGCTGCAACTGCGGTGGTGCCGTGAGGGAGGACCGTGGAGACGAAGGTGTCAACCCAAAGTTTTGTGGATTCAAGGTGCATATGAGAGTCGATAAATCCCGGTGTCAGATAACATCCAGTTACATCTACTACCTCTTTAGCGTCCCTGGAACCCCAACCGACTATGACACCGGAAGTGATTGCGAGGTCGAGCTCTATCCACTCTTTGGTAGACGTAGAAAATATCCTCCCTCCTTTCAACAAAAGATCTGCCGGCAGATCTCCACGAGCTACTGCGATTATGTTGGAATTGTTTCTTAGTTTTGCCACACCGAGAAGCTTAGATTCTAAGTAATTTTGTAGGGTCAACTAATCTCTAGTTGGGTGGCCTCGATCTACTTTACATATGATGTCAGATTTCAAGGGTAATAAGGCGCATCTTCCTCGGAAAACCTGCAAGGTCTGTGGACGAGAGATGGTGTATCGAAAGAGATGGAGGGATACATGGAACGAGGTTCTCTACTGCTCGGAACGTTGTCGGCGTGATCGTCGAAAAGGGTTGTGATCTTTACAGTTAGGAGCTTAGAAGTTGACAAAGGTGGGACTTATTGGTCTTGGTCTGATGGGAAAACCGATGGCAAAGAATTTGCTCAAGGCGGGTTTTGATTTGACTGTTATGAGCCGCTCAGAGGGTCCGGTTATCGAGCTTGAGACACTTGGAGCCAAGCGTGCCGAGAGTTATAGCTCTCTTGGTGCTGTATCAGAGTTTGTGGTGACGATGCTTCCAACGCCCGCCGTCACCAAAGAGGTGGTTCTTGGCCCAGGTGGCGTACTAGGGGGGATGAAACCCAACTCGATCCTTATAGATATGGGTACCGAAGATCCTGCTCTAGCTCGTGAGATCTACGAACGTGCCAAAGAAATTGGGGTCTCTGCCCTTGATGCTCCGGTTTCTGGAGGCGATGTAGGGGCTATAGCTGGAACGCTCTCGATAATGGTGGGAGGAGATAGAGACGTCTTTGAGCGCAGTGCAAGTGTTCTAGGGGCCATGGGCACCAACATCTCCTACGTAGGAGGTGCCGGGAGCGGGCAAGCCGTTAAAGCAGTGAATCAAGTTATGGTGGCAGGGATCCTTGCGACTATCGCAGAGGGACTAACACTTCTGGAAAGATCTTCGGTCGATACCGAGGCCGCTCTCGAAGCGCTCATGGCAGGCAGAGCGGGTTCCAACTTACTGAAAGCAAAGGCTCGTCAAATTCTTGATCAAAGTTATGCGCCGGGCTTCAAGGTTGATCTTCACCTAAAAGATCTCGGTATCGTGGAGGCCTATGCGCGCGAGAACTCCGTGGTCATGCCCTTCACCCAGCTAGCTAAGAGCTATCTAGAGGCAGTGTCGTACTCAGGTGGTGGGGAGTTGGATCACTGCGCTTTGGTTGAGGTGGTAAGAGGGTTAGGCGACCTTTCACTAGGCTGACCGGTGTTTCACAAGTCAAGAGGTTATTAGTCTCAACTATAGTGGTCAATGAATTCAGCGAACCGACAGTTGCCTATCTTGGGCCTCGGGGTACCTTTACCGAGGAGGCGCTTTTTAGCCTTGATGATCTAAAAGGTTACAGAGCCGTGCCCTTAGGGAGTTTCAAGGAGGTTCTTGAACGAACGGAGGCTGGGGAGTTCGATCTTGGTTTTTTACCGATTGAAAATTCCATTGAAGGTACAGTCCTTGCGACGTTAGACCCTATGGTATTCGAACATCACCTTCTCATCCAGCGAGAGGTTGAGTTGGAAATTCACCAAAACCTGCTCGTAAAGCCAGGGACTGAAAGAACTGAGATTAAGACGATCATCTCTTACTCTCACGCTACAGCCCAGTGTGCGAATTACATAAAGCATAACTTACCCGGGGTGACAATTAGCACAGCTGACTCTACCGCTCAGGCTGCACAGATTGTAGCTGAGTCCGACGACCACACCCTTGCGGCGATCGGACCGCTTGTTGCGGCCCAGATATATGGACTATGGGTAGAGACTGAGCAGATCGAAGACTTCGCAAATAACAAGACTCGATTTGTGCTTCTCTCAAGGACTGGGGTTCCAGAGATGACCGGGTGCGACAAGACGTCGATCGTCTGCTTTCAGCTTGCGGATCGACCGGGTTCTTTACTTGGAATACTTGAGCACTTTGCTAGACGGTCGATCAACCTCTCAAAGCTGGAGTCTCGACCCGCGAAGTCGGTTATGGGTGAGTACTGCTTTATCATCGACTTTGAGGGTCACATAAGAGACGAGCCAGTGGCGGAGTGCCTAGAGGCCATCTCTGACTCTCAAGCGGGTGTCAAGTTTCTGGGGTCCTATCCAAGAGTGCCGGTTTCTTCTCTAAAGGATATCGAAAAAAATAGCGTTTCTCGGGTAGGATATGTGGGAAAAGGGTGGGTTCGTGAACTGTTGAATCCGCTAGGCTGATCTATCTACTCCATAAGGAGGGGTGGCAGAGCGGACAAATGCGACGGTCTTGAAAACCGTTGGGTCACAAGCCCCGTGGGTTCGAATCCCACCCCCTCCGCCAGATTTATGATGGGTAACTCAACTGCCTCTCCGATGGGTTTTTCGGCATAACGTGTGCTAAGACATGGATGTTTCACTTAGCTGTCATGGTGATTTGCCAAGTGAGATAGGTAGCGACTACCAGGAGAGAGTTGCTACGGAGTTAAGTAAGTGAGGCGATGTGTAGTTAGCACATCGCCTCACCTATATTTCTATGCCGTATAGTGACCTAAATGGTTGCCAGTTCTTCCTCTGTAGGAGCAAGTCTTTCTTGTTGCGTTGGCATATTGAAGTAAGGTCTTCCCTTAGCCCAATATATTGCCATGGGGATAAGACCTAGAGCCATGGCGCCTAAGCCCACGATCAATGTAGTTTGATTCAAACCAGGAATGGTTTTGACGAACATGATCGCCATGAACACGGCTCCAGAAAGGGGCCATAGTCCCATGAATATGAAGTTGCTAATGCTCTTGGTAATCTGCTTGCGATACAAGATGACGACGGATAGTCCTGCAAGGCTGTAATAGATGGCAATTTGAAGACCTATTGCGTTGATTGCGTCGGTAAGGATATTTCCGATCGATCCGATGTAATTAGATCCCACGAACAGCCCAACAGAGATAACTGCAACTACGAACGTTGCTATGTAAGGAGTTCTCCATTTGGGGTGGACCTTGCCAAGAACCTTAGGTAGAGTTCCGTCCCTCCCCATTGAGAACATAGTCCTGGTCACCTGAATTATAGTGGTCTCAAGGGTTGCTACGGTGGAAAGTATAACTGCGACTACGATTAACTTTCCGCCAAGTCCCGGCCAGACGATCTGTCCAAGCACTCCTAGAATATCGCCGGAGTTGTTGTTGATATCCTTGGCGCTAAGGACGAGATTTGATCCAACTGTGAATACCTCAAAGAGAGCAAATACGACTAAGACCCCGATTATTCCTCCTATGCCTGGCGTCACCTTCGAACCCTTGGTCTCCTCGTTCAGGTTTGCAGTTACGTCCCAGCCCCAGTAGTAGAAGGCGGCTACTAATGCGCCAGCGAAGAAACCTGAGGAACCGTGAAATATCCCAGGCGAGAACCAGCTCCATGAAAATGCGTGTGCATTGTGTCCATGGAGAAGCATCAGAGCTGCAAACAGCAGAAGTAGCGCGAGTTCCACGGTGGACATGATGACCTGTAGCTTTGCTGTTATGGTAACTCCAGCAGCCACTGCCCCAACCATAATTAGGAAGAACACCGATCCCAAGATGGTGACGGCCAGCGTGTTGTTGGCGAGAGATGTAGAGAACAGCCCTAGCGTTATGGATCCAGCAGGAAATGAACCAGCGACCATAAAGATCAGGGCCGATACAACTAGAGCCCAGCCCGCAATGTACCCTAGAGCCGGGTGCAAGGCGTTTCGAACCCAGGTGTAGCTAGCACCAGAGTTGGTCTCCACTCTTCCGAGGTAGTTAAAGGCCCAAACGATGCCGAACATTGCGATACCACAGTACAACAGAGCAGCTGGTCCTCCTAGAGCTACCGCTCCAAACAAGGTGGCCGTACTTGCTGCGATTGAGTATGCGGGAGCTACACCGGCTACCCCCATTACCGCAGGGTCGAACAGCGTTAGTACGCCGCGCCTTAGACCATGTTCTTCAGAACCGGCCGCCGTATTTGTGTCAGTCACCGAACCCCCTAAGTCTTACAGATTGACGATTTAAATTATCCTTTTTATCTCTAGCGGCTGTTCGGCTCTTTGAAAGATTGTTTTGTGTTAATTTACAGTAAAGATGAAAGGTGTTTGTTTCCTCAGATGAAATTCAGGGAGCTGGCCGTCTCTAATGCATGAGCAGACGAGGTTCTTGGTCCTCGCCAAGAGTCTGAAACCAGAACTCCTCAGATGCTCCTTGACGCTTTAGCTCCTCTGCCTCTGTTGCAAGGCGTTTCATCGGCGAACGAGACCCCCTTCGGTGAGATACCATGGACACCAGGTAACCCGCTTTCCGGTACTCTCGTGAGGTCACTAGTGCGACGTCGAGTTCGATCTCTGGGTCAAAAATTAGATATAGTCTCTTTGCACCTTTGGGTCGTTCGAGCCTCATCTCATCCATCATGGCGAGAATTCGATCAAAGCCTAAGGAGATTCCGCACGCAGGGGAGTCAAGACCGAATCTTGACAACATATTGTCGTATCGTCCGCCTCCTGCGATCGAACTCTGAGAAGCGGGGTGGGATACCTCAAACACCGTCGAGGTATAGTATCCAAGGCCGCGAACGCAGAGCGGATCAACTATGACTCTCATCCCTTTGACGCTATGGGAGCTATGTTGCAGTATTGTTTGTAGCGAGAACAAAGGGGCCTCCTCTGCTCCGAGGTCTGACATAGCGTCAATGGCTTTATGGGGTGGGATCTGCGTTAGCTTTCCAACGATGCCTTCGGCTATTGGGGAAGATACTCCTCGTAAGTGAAGCTCTTCGACGACCTGTTGAGGGGGAAGTTTATCTAGCTTGTCTAGAGCGATCTGTGCTGACTTTATCAGGTGTTCTTCGATGCCGGCCTTAGCAAGGATCTGATCCAAGGCTCTTCGGTCATTTAGTCTGACTGAAAAGTCTGTTAGTCCTAAGGTGTGGAGAGCGTGTCCGGACGCAGTAATGAGTTCGATCTCTGCTAGCTGGGTGGGATCGCCGATGATGTCGATATCGGCCTGTGTGAACTGGCGGTATCGTCCTTTTTGAGGTCTCTCTGCTCGAAATGAAGGCCCAATCTGTATGGATCTGAAGGGCTTTGGTAGTCTATGCATGTTCTCTGCGTAGAACCTGCACAAAGGAACTGTGAGGTCGAACCTCAACCCTCCGTCACAAAGATCATCAGCTGTGGTGGACTCGTTTATCTCGAGTTTCTCACCACGCTTTAGGAGCCTGTACGTCAGCTTTTCGTTTTCGCCCCCACCTGATCCGAAAAGAACATCTAGTGACTCAACGATGGGAGTTTCGATCTCGAGGTAGCCGTGCGCTCGATAGACAGCCCTTACAATGCCCATAAGCGTGTTGCGTCTCTCGACCTCGCCCGGTAGCACATCTTTCATTCCCCGAAAAGGCTTAGATGATTTCACTTGGTCACCTCCCATACCTCACACTATGATCCTAGACCCAAAAATGACCGATGGCATTGGCCGCAACAAAGCTTTGAGGCTTTGTCAAGAGCCCCTACCTTTCCTAAGCGTCATGAAGCTCAAATGCGCAACTCACTGATTAGGGGTTGAGGTGCCAATGGTACCTGGCGTTGTAGGCTGAAGAGGTGAGAAACCAAGGTTTGAACGTAGAGTCAAGCAAAGAGGTTGTTGCGCGAGTAGATCTCCTGCGAAGCAGGCGAATTGGGATGCCTGAAGCCGTTTACTGCCAGTCCAAAACGGTGCAGGAGATATTGGCGATACTCAAGCATCACAGAGACACATCTAACGAGGCTGTGCTGCTTACGAGGTGCAACAACGACGTTGTTGGAGCAGTTTCAAAGCTTTATGAGTCGATGACGCACCCGCTTTATGTCTTTCCCGGTCTCGAGATCGAAGCAGACTACAGAACCATAGTGGTGGGCACTCCGACGAAGATAGACGCCAAGGTTGGTGTTCTTACCGCCGGTACGTCGGACCTAAGGGTGGCTCACGAGTGTATGGGAACCTTGTTTGCGCTAGGAATCCACGGAGAGATCTACGCCGATGTGGGTGTAGCTCATGTCGATAGAGTCCTGGAGATACTACCCAGACTTGAGGACTTTGACGTGATAGTGGTTGTGGCGGGTATGGAAGGGGCATTGGCGTCGGTGGTTGGTGGACTTGTTTCGCAACCCGTGGTAGCTGTACCGACGTCGGCTGGTTACGGTTCATCCTTTGACGGACTTACTGCGCTGTTGGCTATGACAGCTACCTGTGCTCAAGGAGTCTCTGTTATGGGTATAGACAATGGTTTTGGTGCGGCCTGCGCTGCCTTTAGAGTCGTAAAGAGATATACGTCTCGGGCCAAGAGACTATGAGACTACACTTGGATCTCTCCAACGGCGCTGCCGGTGATATGATTATCGCTGCGCTGTGTGATCTCTTTGAAGACCTAAGAACCCCAGGTGATACTCTGGCGATGATCGCGCAGGCTGTTGGCGCAGACGTGGCGTTTGAGCGGGTCAAACCAGCGTCCCTTTCTGCGATGAGATTCGAGGTAGTAGGCGGAGATCGCCCCATGACCCTTGATGAGATGATCTCTGGTCTTGCTCGGGTTGAGGTGCCAAAAGAAGCAAAGCGGTGGGCTCGGTGGGGGCTCGAGCTTCTTGGTGAGTGCGAGACGAAGGTGCATGGATCCGATGGAGGTGTGCATCTGCATGAACTTGGAACAGCCGACACCTTCGTAGATCTGTTGGGGGCCTTGACGCTCTTGCACACTCTTCGCCCCGAACAACTCTCCAGCAACAGCGCCACCGTTGGGTGCTCTCAGGTAGAGATCGCACACGGAAGATATCCAAATCCGGTGCCTGTTGTTGCCACTCTTCTCATCAGAGCAGGCGTTCCAGTCAAGATGGTGGACGACTCCTTTGAGTACCTAACGCCTACGGCAGCACTTATCTTGGCGGTCTTGGCTAACTTTGGACTATATCGATACCACGATACCCAAGGACTTTTACGTGCTGTTGGCTATGGCGCGGGGCAAAAAGTGAGGGAGGGGGTTTCTGGTGTGCTTTCAGCCTACCTCTTCGAAGATGTAGTAGACTATGAAGCGCTTGATCAGATCTACTCCATATCGGTCCACGTAGATGATCTGACCGGTGAGGAGATAGGACTTCTTACTGATAGAGCAATGGCGTACGGAGCACTTGACTGCTGGGCTGCTCCAGTTTTCGGCAAAAAATCTAGACCAGGGTTTGAGATTACCGTCCTTGTTCGAAGGAACGAACTTGCTTTCTTTAGAGAGTTTCTTCATCGGGAGACTCGTTCGCCAGGCTTACGGATTCTTCCGATCAAAAGGAGCGTAGAACCACACTTTTTTTCTGAGGTTGAGGTCACCGAAGGCGTCAAGGTGCGTATCAAGTCCACGAGGGTTGGGCATAAGGTAGAGTTTGACGACGCAGTTAGAGCCTCTTTGGTTACCGGTGAAAGCGTCTCTGACGTAGTCAAGAAAGCCTCGGCTATCTACATGAAGAAGGAGGAGCACCGTAATGAACTTTAGACAGCTGGGAAACTCTGGCCTGACCGTGTCGGAGGTTGGTCTGGGTTGCAACAACTTTGGTCAAAGATGTGACTTTGAGACCTCTAAAGAGGTAATCTTCGAGGCGCTCGATCAAGGAATAAATTTCTTTGATACCGCCGATATCTACGGTAATAAGGGCGGTTCAGAGTCCTATATGGGAAAGATACTAAAGGGTCGGCGTGATGAGATAGTGCTTGCTACAAAGTTCGGCATGGACATGGGAACGAATGAACGGGCATTGGCTTCGCGTCGGTATCTGCGGTGTGCTATTGAAGCATCGCTCAAGAGACTCCAGACTGACCACATAGATTTGTATCAGTTGCACAGACCAGACCCTCTAACCCCCATAGAAGAGACGCTTGAGGCGTTAGACGATCTTGTAAGAAGCGGGAAGGTACTTTATATCGGCTCGTCCAATCTCAAGGGATGGCAGATCGCAGAGGCTGCCTTTATCGCAAAGGAGCTCGGAACTGCTCACTTTGTGTCTGCTCAAAACCTTTACTCCGTTTTAGAACGAGGTGTAGAAGACGAGGTTTTAGGGGCATGTCAAGCCTTTGGTGTTGGTTTCCTTCCGTTCTTCCCTCTTGCATCTGGCCTTCTAACCGGGAAGTTCAGACGTAACTCCAAACCACCAGAAGGAACGAGACTCTCAGGTAGGCCGGAGATTCTTCAAAACGTTGACTTCGATTTCCTTGAGGCTCTGGAGGCCTTTGCGAGAGATAGGGGGATGCAGCTACTCGATCTGGCCTTTGCGTACCTTCTCTATCGTCCGCAAGTCTCCTCTGTTATCGCAGGTGCCACGTCGAGGGAACAGATAAAGGCGAACGTGGCTACCCAAAGTCATCGGCTTTCAGAAAATGACTACCTAGAGCTTCAGCAGCTATTACACAGTCACGGGTGAACTGCGAAGTTATGTGTGAGTGACGCACAATATGATTGTAAATGTAAAGCAAATTCTCTAGCGATCAGGGGTGAGATCTTGCCACAGCTCGATGCTCAGATAGGGGCTCTTCTCTCGTCACTTCAAGCAGTAGGGACGGTAGATCTTTCAAGTGCAGGTGTTGAAACTGCCCGTTCCAACCTGGAGCTAATGGCGCAGCTGCAGAGTAAAGACCTAACACCAATGGCAAAGGTAGAAGACCGTCTAGTGGACGGAAGGTTTCGAACTATCCCAATTAGGGTATATTGGCCGAAAGCAGCTAGGGATTGTGTGGGTGTTACGGTCTTTTACCATGGCGGCGGCTTTGTCTTGGGTAGCATCTCAACCCACGACCAACTCGCACGTTCACTAGCTCACCACTCCAACTCCGTTGTGATATCTGTTGCCTATGCTCTTGCGCCTGAGAACAAGTTCCCAGCGGCCGTTGAAGATGCTCTTGATGCATTTCGTTATGCGAAGATGGTGAATTGGGAGCTATGTGACAAGGAAAGAGGAGCGGCCGTGCCCGTAGCGGTCGCTGGTGACTCGGCGGGAGCCAACCTTGCGGCGGTTGTGTCGTATTTAAGCCGTAATGATGCACACGGACAGCCTGACTTTGCTCTCTTGGCCTATCCGGTTACCGACGCTGCGCATCAGGATAGTTATCCCTCTTATCTTGAGAACTCGGAGGGGTACTTCCTCACCGCAAAAGACATGCAGTGGTTCGGTGAACTTTACCTGAACAGTCCTGATGAAGCGGAGGACCTTCGATTTTCGATTCTTCTTGCACCTGATCTTGCTCCATATCCCAAGACTTTGATCGTCGTGGCAGGCTTTGATCCATTGCGAGATCAAGGCGTGGCCTTTGCCAAAGCCCTCAAAGACGCAGGGGCGACCGCAGAGCTTTGGCTATACGACTCGATGGTACATGGATTTTTCTCGATGGAAGCTCTTGTGGATAAGGCTAAAGATGCGGTCAAACGTGCAGGCGAGTACCTTGGTCAGGCCCTGTTGAAGGCAACGGCATAGCTTATAAGATCCTCAATGTGTCACGGCGTTCCACTATTTAGAACGCTCGGCTTGCACGGCTATGGCTACAGTTGGATAAGGGTCGAGGTCAACCGGCCTTGAGTCGTGTCTTTGTTGGTCCCCTTTGATAGATCTCTCTCTTTGGTCTCTCAAGTAGGTAAGACATGGGACCTCTTACTGAGAACTTTTCAGTTATATCTGTCGGTGAGGTTCTTTCCTGTGGTGCGGGAGGTGAGAAAGAGGGTTGCGTCTCTTGCGCCAGGATTTTATGAGCGCGCTCATAACCGCAGCGAAGTAGCAGACTCTTTTTGGAGAAGTCGAGGGCCTCTATGCCCGAAGCCTCTGGGCAGTCAAGCACCGTGAGCGATACTGTACTTGGTAAATGAGCTATTTGGTGCCGAAAGTGAGCAGTCTTTGTATGGGTAGAGGATCTAATTAAAGCCTCAAGGGGACGTTTTGGGTCCGGCAGTTGTGCATAAGGTGTTCCGCACAAAAGCATGTATATGTGTGTTGCACCTTGATAGACGGCTCTGTCGATGGGAGTGTCATTTACAATCCCCCCGTCAACAAGTAGCCGATTGTCGAGTCGTAGGGGTGGGAACACGCCGGGTATCGCTGCTGATGCGTATAAGACAGAACGCGGCTCTCCAGAGCCAAACCAGATCTCTTCACCTGTGCTGTAATCGGCCGCAAGAACCTCGAGGGGTATCTTGGTATCGGATATGTCGGAGACATCCAGGTAGGTGTCGATGAGATTTTGCAGACCTTCCCCTGGATAAACTGCTTCAGCCCTCTGGGCGTATCTCCAGGTCGTACCTAGCTTTCTCTTGGGCATTATTGTGTCTTTGTCTAGGGACTCCCAGAGGTTCTCGAGGGATCGAAGCCCGTCCAAAGTGGGGTTGGTGGCGTAGACCGCACCATTTAGAGCTCCTACAGAGACGCCAATTACCATGTCAGCCAGGATGCCCTGTTCGATTAGAGCGATGAGCATTCCCACTTGGCACGCTCCTTTGCCGCCTCCGCCTCCGAGCACAAATATCGTCTTTGACCGCTCCTTATCGATCGAGTCTGTCTCGGATCTGGCCCTTATCGATCGAATTAGTGAGAATCTCTTCATTCACCTGCACCTCTCAACAACTGAATCGGTGGTCGGTACTTTTGCTCTATGAACAATCATAGCGTGCCTCTTGCCTGAGCTTTAGCTCAAGGTTTAGTTGCCTCTATATTTATCGATCACTGTTCGCCATTGCGACGCACTTTATTTACTGGTCTTTCATCGTCTGTAAAAGTTCGGCCTTTAGAACTTCTTTAGCGGTTAGAGCCGTTGCCCCCGGCTCGGACCGTCGAGGCCTTATCAAAGGTTCGAGGCCGAGGTTATGCGCCGAGATATCGGCCGCCAGAGGAGTGCCCCCTCCTCTGGCGGTGCATAATCTATTGATGTAGAACTCTTTTAGGAGGTAGACAGCCTTGGACACCAACGGTGGCGGATCGATACACCCATTTACCAGCGCCGAATCCTTGGTGGGAGGGTCGACAATCTACGAAGGTAACAGGTCGGACTTTTTACAACTCAGTGTTGGTCCAGGGGAGTCTGAAACCACGTGGGAAGATCTTAAAACTACAGTTCAAGGAGAGGGTGACGATGTGGTATCGCTATGTCGATTTGTGCATATCACTGACTTTCAGCTTGCTGATGTAAAGTCCCCCAGCCGTTTCGAGTACGTCAACAGGTACTCAAAAGATAAGCGTTTTTCCGGTTTGATCCCCGGTTATCGGCCTCAAGAGTTTTTGATCTACGCCATGGTCTGTGAACTTGTAAAGACCATCAACTCTTTGCCTCCCTCGGAGCTCTCTGGCAGAGAGGTTGACCTGGTTCTTACTACCGGAGATCTGATCGACAATGCACAAAACAATGAAGTTGGATGGGTTGTCTCCCTACTTAGTGGGGGAACGGCCGACGTTTCGTCAGGCTCAAATCAGCCGGAGTTTGTAAGTTCAAGTTCTTTTGGGGATAGCGAGTATTGGCATCCCGACGGTGGTTTTGATGTGTACAAAGAGCACTTCGGCTTTCCTGTGGTAGAAGGTATGCTAACTGCGGCTATGAGACCTATAGTTAGCGAAGGGCTAAAGGTCCCTTGGCTCGGCTGTAACGGAAACCATGAAATTCTTTCCCAAGGCGTTGGTGAGGTAAGCTCAGCACTTCAGGAGATCACGCAGGGAGGGTCTAAGTCGATGGATATTGGTGGAGGTGAACTGCCCTTAGATCTTTACTCCTACTTTGTGGACGATCCGGCCGGATTCTTCTCAAGTGGACTGCAACGTAGCGTATCTTTCGACCCCAAGCGTCGACACATTACCACCTCAGATCTGGTCAGAATATATATGGAAGCTCCCGGAAGTCCGCCTGGTCATGGGTTTACCCAGTGGAACATCGAAGAAGATGTGGCCTACTTTTCATATGACCTAGGGGATCAGATGCGGGTGGTTACGTTGGATACTGCAGTAAGCGGTGGGGAAGCAGAGGGAGCTATAGATAGGTCGCAGTTTCTTTGGCTTGAGGAGCAGTTGAAGAGCGCATCTTCTAGGTATTTTGTAGACGGTCGGCTCACTGTCAACCCTTTTGGCCATGATCGCTACGTAGTGATCACCTCGCACCATCCGCTAAAGCGGATGGTAAACAGCTTTCGGGATCCCCAAAGGCAAGAGGTGGATAGAGGAGAGATATCGGATCTCTTGCACCGTTATCCAAACGTTATCCTTTGGTTAAGTGGTCATACTCATGTGAACGAGGTTTCTCGCTCGGTCTCACCCTATGACAGGCGATATGGGTTCTACGAAGTAACGACGGTCTCGATCATGGACTGGCCGTGCCAGTTTCGAGTGGTGGAGATTTTGGAGAGGCCAGATGCTCTGGAGGTTCACCTTGAGATGGGAAACGTCGATGTTCCCGCCTTTACCAACGAAGTCGACTCGACGACGGATCTTGCATCGTGGCATAGATGCGTAGCTTACAACGTCGCACGACTTTTGCCGAAGAACTTTGTCGGCACACGACGGGACAGAAACGTCAAACTTGTTCTCGAGAAACGACACTGACTAAGGTATCGGCAGTAGGTGGCTCCAATATCAAAGCTGAGATCTGACCCCTTGTTTAATTTTCGTCCGAGTCAAGTCCAACTACTAGACGGTCAAGTAGCCTAATTAGGCACTCTCTATCTTCGACACTCCAACCTTCAAGTGCTCTTCTGACCGTGTCCTCACGTTTTTTTATTAGCTGGTCCACAATCTCTTCGCCCTTTTTGGTTAGAGATATTATTGCAGCCCTTGCGTCATTTGAATCGGGCTCTTTCTTGACCAACCCAGCGTGTTCTAAGACCTTGATCTGTCGGGAGACCGTCGAAATATCGATCGCAAGCGAACTCGCGATCTCAGAAGACCTCATGGAGTGGCGGTGCTTTAGGAGCACTAGCTCCCAAAAGCCAGCTCCGGTCGCGTAAGTAGGCGTGGCTTCCCCGCCGACCCTGATCTTCCTTAGAGAACGAGCCAATTGGAACAGTCCCTTTTCAAGGTGCTTTACGTGACTCTCCAGATCTTCTTCGTAAACCTTTGACTCATTGCCACTTTGCATTCCATCTTGACCTTTGCGACTAGGGCGGTACATGAAATAAAACTAGTCAGCCGACTGTAGAACCCTTTGGATAAGAGTGTAACCACTAAGGAAACTGTCAGCTTACGTTTTGTGTAATCCTACACGAGACTCGATGGAATGGTTTTGGCTGTATTAGTGCGGTCTCGAGACGACAGTTCCACCATAGCCGTCATGAGAGCCGGCTAATCGGTAGCTGGGGACTCCTAGCAGATTGCGTATGGTTATGGGTGGACGATCCGACGTATACTTTGCATGACTGTTGTATCTGTAAGCCCTATATTAGATGAGTGAGAGAAGTTTATACATCTGTTGCATAGATAAAGAGGAGTCCACGTGCCGTACGACAAAATGCATCGTCTAGATCAAAGTCTCAGAGAGTTAGCGGATCAGGTCGTGAGCTATGCGATGGAGAGAATAGCGATGCAGCCACCTCCGCTTGACGGACCAAAACCCCTCGAAGAGATCCAGGCGATGTATCCGTCAAATATTACCAAAGAAGGCCTCGGTGGCAAGGAGGTGCTAAAGCGCTTTGTTGACTCATACGCTCCTGCAACTCTGTCATCAGACCACCCTAGATTCCTAGCGTTCGTGCCTGTAGCGCCGACCAAGGCATCGATCATGTTTGACCTTATAGTATCGGCCTCGTCGATATGTGGAACTTCATGGCTTGAGGCTGCGGGGGCAGTCTATCTCGAAAATGAAGCCCTAGCTTGGCTGGCCGAGATGGCAGGGATGCCCAAGGGGGCGGGAGGAACCTTCGTCTCAGGGGGTTCAGCGGGTAATCTCTCTGGTCTCCATACTGGTAGGCGTACTCAGGCTGAAAAAAGGGGCGAACGGCCAAATCGCTGGGCGATCCTATGCTCCAAAGAGGCACACTCTTCGATCGTCTCTGCAGCAAATGTGATGGACGTAGATATCTTTGTCACAGGAGGCGACGAACGAGGCCGTCTTACCAGGAATGATCTTGAGCAAAGGTGGGTGACGTTATCTGAAGAAGAGAGAACGCAGGTCTTTGCGGTAGTTGCCACTGCCGGTACTACTAACGCCGGAATCGTAGATGACCTCAGAGGAGCTGCAGATTTCGCCAAAGAGAAGGGACTCTGGTTTCATGTGGACGGTGCTTATGGAGGCGCCGGTCTTTTGTCAGACGAAAAGAGAGACCTTTACCATGGCGTAGAGGATGCGGACTCCTTTGTGGTGGACCCCCACAAGTGGTTGTTTGCTCCCTTTGACTGTGCAGCGCTTATCTATAGAGATCCAATAAAGGCCGTAAAGGCGCACACGCAGGAGGCTGCCTATCTGGATGATATAAATACCATGGAGGAGTGGAATCCAGCCTCTTTTGCATACCATCTAACTCGCAGAACGCGCGGTTTACCGTTTTGGTTCTCTCTTGCGGTCAATGGGACCGACGCATACAAGGAGGCGGTTCAGGCTTCGATCGACCTTGCAAAGTGGACGGCAAAGGAGATCGACGCAAGGGACTATCTAGAGCTAGTTATGGAGCCAGAACTCTCTGTGGTCATGTTCAAGCGTAAGAACTGGGGTCCGCTAGACTACGACTCCTGGTCAAAGGCAGCCCTTCGTGACCAGGTGGGATTTGTCCTTCCAACCACGCACAACGGTGAAAAGGTGTTGCGCTTCTGCTTTGTAAACCCCACGACGACTGAGGCGGACGTATCCGCGATCTTGGATTCGATGGCATGGAAACCCAACTGGACCTAACTGAAAAATGTGTCTTTTGTGATCTTTCGCTGTCGCAAAGCTCAACGTGGATAGATCCAGAGGTTTTGGTAGTGAAAGACAGATATCCGGTCTCCGAGGGGCATCGTTTGGTGATCCCCAAAGCGCATGTGGCAAGCCTCTTAGAGTTAACTCCAAATAGTGTGGGGAGGCTCTTCAACGTTGCCGTGGAGGTAGGGAGATCCCTTGTGGATGATGGAGCAGATGGGTTTAATCTGGGCGTGAACGAGGGTGTTGCGGCGGGACAGAGCGTAATGCACCTTCACATACACGTCATACCCCGTCGTTTTGGAGACGTGTCTGACCCCGTGGGTGGTGTTAGAGGTGTGATTCCGTCAAAACGCAGGTACTAAGGGCTAAGTCATGGTTTATCCAACGGCTTGCCAATGGATAACTCAGTGTGCGAGGTCGAAAGCTCTCGGTCTTTTAGAACCCTATATTGGATCTGCAGCCCGGTCAACTAAGAACAAAACGATAGGGCACTTGGGAGTCCTTAATTCGTGGGTCGAGCCCGGTGCTACCCCCGTGGCGACCAGATAAGTCGGCTTCGGTACAGTATGTGTTTCTAGGTGAGGTCGGCGGGTTGTCTCATAGGCAACCGGCTAACTCGCTCTCACGCCTTTCACCTTGAACACGATCGTGTATGGAAATGAGCTGTTCTTGCATCTTCGTGCCCTCTTCAACCCAGGATGCTTGGGCGTGTACTTCTGGCGTTACCTCATGTAGTTACGTCTTAATTTCCAATATGAGTGGGTTCTTATTAGTAAACCTTCTCCTATAAGGAGACACTGTATAGGAAATGAACAGGTTATCAACTACTCAATTGGTCGTGCCTCGTGATGTTTTTGGTTATTGGGGGTTAGGTCCTAAACCTGCCTATTAGACGATGTTTTGTGTTGGCAGAGGTTCATTAGCCTCAAGCTCCGACTTTATTAAGGTTTGCTGTGAAGTTTATGTGTTCATCTAAAGTTAGTAATGGTTTACCGACTAGTTACTCCTTGGTAGCTTTGCAGAAGTAAGGTACAATTCGCTTATCTGCCACGGTCGGCAGTGATAGTTTATTGTGATGGTTCGAGAAGATCCGAGTGTGGAGGTTGTAGTTGTCTAAGTCAAGTAAGTTGAGCAAGAGGGCGGTGCCCTTTGCTGTGGTTGCAGCAGGCTCCTTGGTTCTGGCGGCCTGTGGAAGTTCGTCCTCGGCTGGTAGCACCTCTTCGGGGTCCTCAGCAGTTAACTACTCAACCTGTGAGTCGCTTTCGGCTTGCGGAGGAATGAGCCAGTTGGTTGCTGCGGCGAAGAAAGAGGGCGTTCTAAACGTAACGGCGCTCCCACCAGGATGGGCGAACTACGGCGAGATCATGTCAGCGTTCAAGGCAAAGTACGGTATCAAGATCAACGATATCAACCCAGACGGATCCTCTGCGGAAGAGATTAACGCGATAAAGCAACTCAAGAACTCTTCTCGGGCCCCTGATGTGATCGACGTAGGCCCGGCGTTTGCTCAGAGCGCTGCAGCTGAAGGGCTTCTAGCTCCTTACAAGGTTGCCACGTGGAACAACATTGCTCCTAACGAAAAGGCTGCAAACGGTGATTGGTACTATGACTACGGTGGTTACATATCTATCGGTTACAATGCGACTGCGATTCATGTCCCGATAACTGGATTCAAGAGCCTGGAGAATCCCGCTTTAAAGGGTGACGTCGCTTTAGACGGTAATCCTGTAGGAGCCGCTGCTGCTTTCAATGCAGTATATGCAGCTGCCCTTGCTAACGGCGGCTCCTTCGCTAACATCAAACCGGGCCTTACCTACTTTGCAAATCTGGCAAAGATGGGTGTCTACGTTCCGGTGCAGTCTTCAGCAGCGGCAATAGAGTCGGGCCAGATCAAAGTCAATATCGACTGGGACTACCTAAACGTTGCCTACGGCAAGTTAGTGGCTCCAAAGATCGACTGGAAGGTCATCGTTCCAAACGATGCGCAAGTAGCCGGATACTATGCACAAGCAATATCCAAGTACGCTCCGGATCCTGCAGCTGCAAGGCTTTGGGAGGAGTTCCTTTACTCACCTACAGGGCAGAACCTGTGGTTGAAGGGCTTTGCAAGGCCGGTGGAGCTGCCTCAGATGATGACTGCTGGTACCGTTAACAAAACCTATCTATCAGCACTTCCTCCAGTATCTGGAACCCCGTCGTTCCCGACCTCTTCAGAGCTAAATACAGCTGAGACCGTGGTGGCGTCAGACTGGGCGAATGCAGTAGGAAGCGCTAAGGGATAGTTAGTTGGCGGTATCTCCTGCAAACAAAACCGATCGTTTCGCAGAAGGGTTCGGGGGTGTAAACGCCTCCGAACCCTTGCTCGAGCCGTCTAAGGGAGGGTTTGTGAGGGTACTTAGGTACGGCACCTGGCGAAGATTTATGGGTGTCATGCCCTTCTTGTTGTACCTCGGTGTCTTCCTTCTAATCCCAGCGTTATCGGTTGTGGTAGACGCGTTCCGGGCGGACAACGGGAGTTTTACACTTTCAAACTTCTCCGTTGGATTCTCCGGCGTCTACTTTGAGTCCTTTAAGAACTCCATTCAGTTATCCTTTTTCTCTGCTGTAATAGCGACTGTAGTTGGACTACTAGTAGCCCTAGCGATAGTGGCGTCTCCTGGAAGAACCTTGCGAGCAGTTGTGACCGCAGGCTCCGGAGTCTTTGCGAACACCGGTGGCGTCCCCTTGGCCTTCTCCTTTATCGCTACCTTGGGCAACTTTGGCCTGGTCACTGAGCTTATGACCAAGATTGGGTTTAACCCTTACAACCATGGGTTCTCCTTGTACTCTGTGCTTGGTCTAACGGTTGTTTATGAGTACTTTCTCATACCTCTTATGGTTCTTATTATGATCCCTCCGATAGACGCTTTGCGCAAAGAATGGGTAGATGCAGCGTCGTCTCTTGGGGCGTCTAGGGTGCAGTTCTGGCGCTATGTGGGTGGACCTTTATTGGCTCCTCCGCTCCTCGCTGGTTTCCTAGTTCTATTTACCGATGCATTTGCTGCCTACGCTACCGCAGCGGCTCTGACCTCCGGAACGATTCCGATCGTTCCTATTCAGATCGGATCGTTGATATCTGGAAATGTCTTAGTAGGCCACGCTCACCTAGGTAACGCTTTGGGGGCTGGCATGATTGGGGTTGTACTAGTAGCGGCGTTGATGTACGGACTAGTTCAAAGAAGGGCTTCAAGATGGCTTCGGTGATAGGTGCGCCGGCACCGAGTACAGGGGGCGGTGGAGGAAACGTCCTAAAGGTTGGTAAGGTTTTTCGATCTGTAGTTCTGGGCGTAGTAGGCCTATTCTTCTTGGTGCCGATAGTGTCTTCGGCTCGCTTCTCCTTTACCGGTACGACGAGAGGGATATCGTTCTCCGCCTACTCCAAATTACTCTCTGATCCGCAGTTTTGGTCTACCTTGTTCTTATCTGCGAAGATCGGTCTAGGAACGGTCTTGTTGACGCTCCTACTTTTGATTCCTACCACCGTTTGGGTACACTGGAAGGCTCCGAAGATACGCAGGGTCATGGAGGCACTGTCGCTTTTGCCCCTCGTGATCCCGTCGGTGGTCATCACCTTGGGCGTGATTACAAGTTTTGGTTCGCTTCCAAACATTATTATGGGCACACCGGTGATACTGGCGCTTGAGTATGTGATATTGGCACTTCCATATACCTACCGGACTTTGGACTCAGCGGTCCAGGCGCTTGACATAAAGACCCTGGTTGAGGCGGGTCAGTCGCTAGGTGCCTCGTTGCGTAAGATCTTGTGGTGGGTTCTCCTTCCGAATCTCCGTTCGGGTGTTCTTGGAGTGGTAGTGTTAGCCTTTGCCTTCTGTTTAGGAGAGTTTGCAGTTGCATCGCTCCTTAGCTTTACGACCTTTGCTGTGTATCTGGTTCAGATAGGACAGACGCAGGCATCCGAGGCGATCGCCTTTTCCCTAATAGCACTCCTTTTTACTTGGATTCCTCTCTCGGTGGTCACGGTGGTGTTTTCGAGGCGATCGGGTCGAAGAAAAAAGGGTGGGGCGCTGTTGGCTGCAGCCCAGCTGACCTCAGAGGTAGTCGATCTTGCTGAGTAGATATCTTGATTCGTTAGTTTGTTTGTGTAAGGGTGTGTTATCGTGATGGAGTCCTCAAAGACCGCTGTGAAAGCTGAAGTCGGGCAAGGCGATGGAAAAGGACAGGGCGTATCTGTCAGGCTCTCTAATGTAAAAAGGGCATACGGATCGGTTCTTGCTTTAGCTGGTCTTAGCCTTGAGGCTGAGCCAGGCGAGTTTGTAGTGATGTTAGGTCCTTCAGGATGCGGAAAGACGACGGCTTTACGTGCCTTGGCGGGACTCGAACCTATCGACTCAGGGTCTGTGTATGTAGGCGGTAAGGACGTGACGAGACTTCCGGCGTCTAAGCGATCGATAGGGATGGTGTTCCAAAGCTATTCGCTCTTTCCAAACATGACCTCACTGTCGAATGTGGAGTTTGGTCTAAAGGTGAGAGGTATCTCTGCGACCGAGCGGCGAAGAAGGGCTCATGAGATGCTAGAGATGGTAGGACTTATTGAGCAGGCCGATAGGTATCCGCATCAGATGTCTGGAGGTCAGCAGCAGCGGGTAGCCCTCGCAAGGGCGCTGGCAATTAAGCCGGAGGTACTCTTACTGGACGAGCCGCTCTCTGCCCTTGACGCAAAGGTCCGTGCCAACCTTAGAGAGCAGATCAAACAACTTCAAAGGGAGGTGGGTATTACGACTTTCTTCGTGACTCACGACCAAGAAGAGGCACTTTCTTTGGCTGATCGAATCGCAGTTATGAACAACGGTAATCTGGAGCAGTTTGGAACGCCTACTGAGGTGTACTCTGCACCCGCTACCGACTTTGTTGCAAGCTTCGTGGGGAACGTCAACGTCTTCGAGGGGACGCTTCTAGACAAAGAGACTGCAGTTGTCCCCGGGGTTGGAAACTTTCCCTACCGTCAGAGCGAAGAGACCCCAACCCCTGGCGGATCTGCGGAGATACTCGTGCGTCCGGAGGCTATGACTATAAGGGCGGATTCAGACGGGGAGTATCTAGTTACCGATGTCACCTTCTTGGGGTCCAACGTAAAGATAAAGGTGGAAAGAGGGGATACTTCTTTCATAGTTATTCAAGGATCCTCCGATCTAGATATCGTCTCTTTGGGATCCAAGGTTTCCTTGGAGGCGAAAGGCTCGGCCATCTTGGTGAGGCGAAAGGCTCACCTCTAGACAAGCGATGCATGGGGGAGTCTTAGAGATGTTTGCCAAGGGTATCTAGAACCCATTTTCCACCCTCGATGTGCATGTAGATCCGTGTTGCGTCGTCGTTTGAGGCGTATATCTCATGAGTACTTACGCCATGGCACCCCCTTATTGGCTTCATGGTGGTGCCTTTTAGTACTATTGGGTTTCCTGAGTTATCGTTATGGTAAAGGAAGCTTATGGTGTCGATCTTTTTATTGAGCTCCGCTAGCTTCGAGCTCTTTCGTGCAAACTCCTCAGCTTGTTCCTTGAATTTTGGTCCGTATACAATACCTGAGATAGGAGGGTCTAGCAGCTTTTCTTCGTATATGTCGTGGTGGTATGTTTGCCATAGTGCCTCACCCCAGTCGGACAACATGTAAACGTTGTCAGCGACCTTGAGCGCTGCAAAGGCGAGGTCCTCATGTATCGTATTGCAGATTTCACTGTTCAATAAGCGGAACTCATTTAGGTTTGCTCGAACAAACTCAGCTGGGTCAAATCTGGTTGGCAACAGGGGAAGCCAAAGAATTGAGCTATTCCCCTCGAAGAGGTTGAAACACTTTACTTTATAGGCTGCTGCAAAGGATGGTATGGTTATAAGCAGGGACTTGAATCCTCCGGTGAGGTTGATCACGACCTCACTTCGGCGGTGGTTTGCCTCCTCCTGATATTTGATCAGCATGCTTAGCAACTCTGCTGCTGCATCACGGAAATCGCGAAAGTTAGCGGTGGAGAGCTTCGAGACCTTCTTGACGACGATGTTTTCGTAACCCCGGTGTAAGAGAGCCTGTTTTACTAGCTCTGTCGCCTCACTACCCAGCCAGGTATCTGTTGATATAAGGACGTGTCTATCTGATTTGGGTGAATCGTTTTTTTCTTGATAGTAGAGATGCAGGCTGTTGATCTCAGCGGAGGCTTGGTCGTCTGTGGCTAGCTCGCTGATCGATTTTCCCATCAATGCAAGCATCTCCTCGATCTCGATACTTGCTTGTTTGTCTACCTCTTGTTTGTCCCGTTTATTAGCGTTTTCGGTGAGTGGAAGAACAAGCTTCTGTGCTTTGGCATAGTTGGTTAGTATGCTAATTCCACAGGTCGTAATTACCGTATCCATGGGAATACGATAGCAAACAACACATACATAGGTGCCCAGATGTGGCTAGAGACTGTAGTGTTGTTGAGCTACATGGGATGATGGTCTCGATGATGATATCGATCTGGTCAGGAGATAGTTGGTAGGTGGCAAGGCGCCGATCTGACCCTAGCTTAGAGACAGAGACGGTCTACTTTGCAAAGGGCAGTACTTTAGGGCAACAGTATGAAGCTGTGCTGTTGGATCAAGAGCCGTACGTAAAACCTCAAGGAGAGAGCTTAGAGCTATCTCAGGGACAGTCTTCGGAGTTGCGGGAGCTTTTAATTGATTGGCTGATACCTATCGTTCAAAGGTCACAAAACTACTCTTTGGCTTTCGATAGGGACTTTATAGACACCTACCTAAATGCTGTAGTATCGCTCCTTCAGGCTGAGGAGGTAGGTGCTAAAGACGGAAGGGTAAGTCTTTACAATGGCGAGGTATTTTCCTTAGTCAACATCGTCCGCAAAAAAAACGAACATGTTATAGACAGCGGTGTTGTGACACTATGGTTCCAAAGAACCGGTTACATCCACTACCTCCTTACTAACTGGATGTTCATGAAGAAGGACTCCGACCTTGTTCCTCGTCGAATAAGGGAGTGGCTTGTGCAAGAAGGTGCACGTTCTTTGCAAGACTCTGTCTTTGCCAACTCTTTAGCCGTTCATGTGAACTTGGCGGGCGAGGTGGCCCCAGGGAGACTCTTCTTCGCTGCAGCGAGACGCAGCCGAAGGCTACCTCTTTACCCAAGCCTACTTTCGCACAGTGCAGGGGGCGACCTAAGTGTTGAGGACTTTGCTAGTGGAGATCCACTGCGCTTTGCTATGGCGCGTGAGTTGGTAGAAGAACTCGGGGTTGAAGTAAACCCGTTAGAGATCAGACTAGGTCTACTTACAAGAAACCAGGGTCAGCGACAGCCCATAGCGGTGGGTGCATTCCTTACTGAAAAGCTGCAAGAAAAGGTCGCAAGTTTCAGCCCCTCCGAAGAGACCGAAGCTCTTCAGCTGACTAGCTTAGAAGGGCTGGATGAGGGCGATCTCCATCGAGAGCGAAGGTGGGAAAGTTGGCATCCAGATACCGCAGTCGATCTTTTTGGAACACTTTTCGCTCTGGGGTTATCTTCCAGCACTCACAACACTTCTTAGCAGCACGCAGCGGTTGTAGGTAGTTGGCTTTGTTGCGGAGAACAACTCTGATCGTGGCTAATACTCACCTGAGATTACATTTAGGAGAGGCTCGTGCGAGATGAACCTTGCAAGATTCTCCATGACGAGTTGATGGGCTCTTTTGTAAAACGCTGTGGAGTTACCACCAATATGCGGCGTGACGATGCAGTTATCCATTGTCCAAAGGGGATGATCTGGTGGAAGCGGTTCTGGATCAACGACGTCGATAGCGGCGAAGATCTTCCCAACCTTCAACGCGTTTAGAAGATCCTTCGTATCGACCACAGGACCTCGGGCGACGTTTACGAGAACACTTCCAGGTTTCATCGCCTCAAACATGGCGGCGTTATAAAATCCTTCGGTCTCTGGCGTCAGCGGTACTAAAAGAAAGACAACATCTGCATCTGGAAGAAGTTTCAAAAGATCTGTCACCTCGTGCGTTCCCTGTCTTGCCCTGCGCGTCACCCTTGTTATCTCTACCTCAAAGGGCAAGAGACGTCGCTCTAGTGCAGCACCTATGGATCCGTATCCGACTATGAGAACCTTGGAGTCCGCCAGTGAAGGGTAGGTCTTGGGCTGCCAGACTCCACGCATCTGCTTCTTATGAAATCCGTCAAGGCCACGCCGTGCATTTAGAGCCAGTGCGACGGCAAGCTCGGCGGTTGAAGCGTCGTGTACCCCCTTGGCGTTACACAGCGTTGCACTTTGTGGAATGAGAGATCGTACTCCATCGACTCCAGCTGTGAGAAGTTGAACGACCTCGATCTGCGGCATCTGGTTAGAGATCATGATTGAGCTTCGCCCCGACATGTATCCAGGAACGTAAAACCTGCAGTGGTCTTTGGTCTTAGGTAGTGTGTTTCTGCCTGTTTGTTCCCATATCTCGATCTCTAGATCTGGGAACTCTTCTTTGATCGAAGATAGAAGTGGAGGTATGACTACGGACACAGAAGGTATCCTACTTGGGATCTTTGTCTATATCGAAAGCTTCAGCTAAATCAGTCCAAGCATCGTTGCGCACGCTGGCCACTGTCCCCAGCCAGAACGTTGCTCTAAGATAGAAGCTGCTTGGTCCTGCACGCTGGGTGGGGCCTGATAGGGAAGACCGGAAAACCCCAGCGCCCACCACGTGGATGCTGAGAACTGATAGGCACCGTAGTAGCCGTTACCCGTGTTGTCCTGGTAGTTGCCGCCCGATTCGCACCCTCGCAGAGCCGCTAATGTAGCGCTGTCAAGCGGTGCAGGAATAGATCCCCAACCGCTCCCTACGCCTGCCGCTGCTATGACGCTTTTCAGACCGTTTCCACTTGGAAGCCCTTGGCTCGAGGAGCTTTGTGGAGGGGTACTGTACTGCTGTGCTAGCTGCGCCTGGAGGGCTTGTTGAACGAGACTTTGTATCTGTCCTTTGATCGAAGACAAGGTGTTTTGCTCCTTTGTGATCTCGGACTCGATGTAGGACTTGTTAGCCTCTACTGTGTTGAGAGCGTTCTGTGCCTGGCTCAGATTAGCCTGAAGAACCGTCTCAGCCGTTTGAACTTTGGACTGTGCTATCTTCACTTGCGTTAGGTAGTCCGAGATGTTGGTTGTCGCCACGTTAGCAAAGTCTGTCTTCAACATAGCGTTCTGAATTGAGGAACTAAAGATGTCTACCGTAGACTGCACACCGCTTTCGTTGACGAATTCGTTGATAGCTGCGTTGCTTAGTGCGCTCATCGCTTGACGCAACACCGCCTGGTCGCTTCCGAGCTGGGTCTTTGACTGTGACACGGCATCTTGAGCCTGAGCCAAAGTCTCTTGGGCAGCCGCCTGTTGTACCGCCAGGTTGTGAAGTTCAGAGCTCTGGGCCAAGATGGTGGCTGAGAGCTGATCTGCTTCTTGTTGTAGTGCACTTTCGCTAGGCGACGCAGAAGCAACTTTCGACGTAGCGTAGGTTACTCCAGCAAAGAACACAGCTGTCGCTAAGGCGGCGGCGGCTATCTTCCTCAGAAGTGAGAGAATGAACTGTCTCTGGAAGTCATGGAGCAGATTGTACCCAGGTGTAGTCATAGTTTGCATTCGCCCAAGACAGCTTTATCGCACACGGCCTGTTTCCTCCTTGAGAATCCTTCAGAGGCCGCCTTACCTTGGCTACGAGCTATAAACGTCCTAGACTTATTGAAGTATATATCTCCATGACGACGAATGAGGGTCGAAGAAGGCACTAATTGCCTATAAGAATGGTGCATTTAGTTATTCGCAGAGCGAATAACACCACCTTGTTCATATCGAACCCGACGTGTAGAAGGTAGAGCGACAAGGATGAGAAATAAAGTTAGCAGAGCCACGCCGCCGAAGATCAATACCTGGGACTCTCCAAATACTCCAGCTGCCGCACCACCGAACGCTTCACCTAGTGGCAGTAATGCGGTAGAGCCCATCCAGTCATAAGAGCTAACTTTGGAGATCTGCTCAAGTGGGTAGCTCCTCTGCAAGAGGGTCTCCCACACTGAGCCAAAGTACCCAAGTGTTACTCCAGAGACAGCAACGCTTAGAAGTATGTAGATTAAATCGACGTGTAGTGCGAGTAGAAAAAAACTGGGTACACCTAAAAGCATGAGAGTATCGGCTCTAAACAACGGGTGCCTGGGTGGGCGACGCATCGCTAGTAAGGAACCTATGAGAGCCCCAACGCCTTCTGCCGCAACGATATACCCCCATGAAGCGGCTCCTCCTAGGTCTCGGGCAGCGATTACGGGACCTACAACAAATAAAGGACCAAATGTGGTCAGATGAGCGACGCCGAAGATAACGATGGTCCAAAAAGCCCACGACTTCGACCGGATGGCGATGTAACCCTCCTTTATCTCCCTTAGAAAAGACACGCGCTTTTTGTCTCGTGTCACAGCTTCGTCGATGTCTTTTCTCGATTGAGACACCCTTGCAAGAAAGAACGATGACGTGATGTAAGCAGCACAGGCCATGAGGGCGCCTTCAGCCGGTCCCATCGTTGCGACTATCAGTCCCGCCAGAGCGGGTCCAACCAGATTTCCAAGTGATGTGGATGCTCCTACAAGACTGTTCGCTCGATGCAGTTGTTCTGCTGGAGTTACCTCTGGAACCATACCTGCGATCGTTGGTACAAAGAACGCTCGCGCAGACCCCCACAGGACAGAGAGCAGTGTAAGTATGAGAACAGAGTCCATATGAAGCGCTATTACAAGAGTTATTGACAGGGAGATCAGGGACCGAATACCGTCTGACATGAGAGCGATGAGTCGCCTCCTGTGACGATCTGCCACTACTCCTCCCACTAACAAAAGAAGAACAAATGGGAGATCGGACGCAGCGACTACGACCCCGACGTCAAGAGCGCTCCCGTGACGGTCGAGCACCGCAAAGGTCAAAGCGATCGGTAACGCAGTTGAGCCGACCATTGAAGATACGCGTGATAACAGCAGCGCCTTAGTGTCTTTGTTTAGAGATTTAAACATGGAGGTTCTTTCGAACTTGACTTTGTGTGAATAAATTCTCTTCGATAAAGGAAGGCTCGAGGGAAGAGTTGACCTCGGAGAGACTTAGTTGATAAAGCTAAATGGTAAGCGTCTTCATGGTAAAGATCATCTTATTGGCTGAGGTTAGGGCGTAAAGCTGGACGATCATAGAAAGTTCGAATTAGACCTAAGTTTTGCCTAAGCGCACGGCGGTAGGCCACTACCCTTGCAGGTACTATCAAGGTGGTGGATTCCAATGAGTTTCTGAAGTCGGTTGCCAACGCATTTCATGTTAGGGTGCCTTCGGATGAAGAGATCGAGGACGTATTGCGTATCGCCTCCGTGGCTGCTCACTCAAGCGAGCGAAAGATGGCTCCGATCGTCTGTTGGCTCTCTGCATTAGCAGGTCTTTCTCCCGAGGAAGCGCTGGAGATCGTGGCTTCTGTAGCTAGTCAAACATAACTGAGAGTTCTTCGGAGGATGGCTTGGAGAGGCGCATCGGAGGACTTCTACTTAGTGGAGGTCGTAGCGCACGGATGGGTGCAGCTAAGGCGAACCTAGCAACTCCAGGAGGTCTGACTATGGCGTTGGTGGCGGCTCGAGCCCTGACGCAGATCTCGTTAGTAACTGCAGAGGTAGGGGGTTGCTATACTAACCTACCCCATCTTGAAGACCAAGAGAGCTTTGGTGGTCCGCTCAGGGCGACCGTAGAAGGTATCAGATGGATTGCAGAGAGATACGAGTTGGATGGAGTCTTTGTGCTCGCCTGCGATCTTCCACTGATTGATTGTTCGACCTTGATAACGATCCTTGAACTCGGCGACGGCAAGAGCGTTGTTCCTGTCGTGGACGGCCGTAAGCAATACAGCTGTACTTTCATCTCCAAGGTGGGGATCGAAGCAGCGTTGAACTTTGACCTTGAGAGAGGTAAGAGGTGGTCTTTGCTGTACGATAGCCTTCCTGATCTGTGCCTTTTGGAGGCGTCGGGGGAGAGTGGACTAGATGCGAAAAAGCTCACCGACGTCGATACTACTTTGGAGTACCTACAGCTACTTGAGGCTTGGGGGAGGGATAGTAGTTGAAGTTAGCCTGAGATAACGGCTAGATTGACCTCTATAGCTATAAGTGCGTGAAGTAGTGTACATATTGGATCTGGGTTGGGAGTGTACGTGGCAAAAGATATTACCGTAACCGTTGACGGAGTAGAGTTTACCGCCAATGAGGGGGAGAACTTAGTAAGCTTCCTACGACGAATTGACGTCTACCTACCTAGTATCTGCTTCAACGATATCCTTGGACCTATAAAAACTTGCGACACCTGTTTCGTCGTCATCGACGATCAGTTGCAAAGAGCTTGTGATTATCGGCTTTGTGGGTCGGAGAGAATAAAGGTAAATGACAGTCACGCCGCTGAGGCTCGAGAGGAGGGGATGCAGCGGATACTTGAGAATCACGACCTTTACTGCACGGTCTGTGAGAACAACAACGGTAACTGCATCGTGCACAACACCTTTTCAGCTATGGAGATATCGGAGCTAGAGTATCCTCACAGAACAAAGGGCTTTGAGGTAGATTCCAGCCATCCGTTTTACAGATACGATCCCGATCAGTGTATTCTCTGTGGCCGATGTGTGGAAGCATGTCAAAACCTCCAAGTAAACGAGACGCTCAGCATCGATTGGAGCCAGTCGCAGCCACGGGTGCTTTGGGACGGTGGAGTCCCCGCTGGCTCATCGAGCTGTGTGGGGTGCGGACACTGTGTAACCGTCTGTCCGTGCAACGCCTTGATGGAGAAGTCCATGCTTGGGGAGGCTGGCCTACTTACTTCTATCTCGGCCGAGGTTAAAAAACCTCTCATCTCTTTGACCAAGGCCCTCGAACCCGCCGTTGGGATCAGTGCGATACTTTCTTTGTCGGAGGCCGAGGCGCGTCTAAGAGAGCATCAGATTCGTCGCACGAAGACGGTCTGCACCTACTGCGGCGTTGGATGTTCCTTCGAGATGTGGACCAAAGGAAGAAAAATCCTAAAGGTGGAACCTACCCCCGAGGGTCCAGCAAATCAGATATCAACCTGTGTCAAAGGTAAGTTTGGCTGGGACTATGTGAACTCCGAGGAACGTCTTACCCAACCTCTTATTCGGCGCGGAGACCACTTTGTCGAAGCGTCCTGGGAGGAAGCTTTAGGTTTTGTAGCAAAGAAGATAGCTGAGATAAAAGACCATAGTGGTCCGGACGCACTGGGCTTTATCTCTTCGTCGAAGTGCACCAACGAGGAGAGCTACCTCATGCAGAAACTGGCGCGCCAGGTGGTTGGAACCAACAACGTGGACAACTGTTCCCGTTACTGCCAGTCGCCGGCCACTATGGGTCTGTTTCGCACGGTTGGGGTAGGCGGCGACTCGGGTTCGATCTCAGATATAGCATCTGCCGATATGGTGCTGATCATCGGCTCGAACACTGCGGAGAGCCATCCGGTTATCGCTACCCGTGTAAAGCGAGCCCATAAGCTCTTTGGACAGAAGCTTGCAGTTGTAGACCTGCGTAGACACGAGATGGCTGAAAGGGCAGATCTATTCATCTCGCCCAAGCCGGGCACCGACCTGGTCTTACTGTCGGCTGTAACGAAGTATCTGATCGACAACGACCTTTACGCAAAGAGCTTTGTCGAGGAGAACACCTTAGGGTTCGATCAGTACGTAAAATCACTAGAACCCTTTTCCCTCGACTACGCCTCCGAAGTCTGTGGCCTAGACATAAGCAGCATCATATCCCTTGCCGAGATGATCTCTTCTTCAAGCTCCCTAGCTGTTTTATGGGCTATGGGTGTTACACAGCATCAAAGGGGGTCAGACACCTCTACGGCAATCTCAAACTTGTTGCTAGTTACAGGGAACTATGCAAAGAAAGGGTGTGGTGCATATCCCCTTAGGGGCCACAATAACGTCCAAGGCGCGTCAGACTTCGGCTCGATGCCTAACAACCTTCCGGGCTATCAGTCAGTAGACGACCAGGAGGTTAGGGAGAGGTTCGAAGCAGCGTGGGGCGTTGAGCTGCCCAAGACTAAGGGGTTGGACAACCACGAGATGGTTGATGCGATCTACGAAGGAAAGCTAAGGGGTCTTTACCTTATCGGCGAGGACATGGGACTAGTCGACTCTAACGCTTCGTTCGTACATGGAGCCTTTGAGAAGCTCGATCTATTTGTGGTTCAAGACATCTTTTTCTCCGATACTGCTGCATATGCTGATGTGATCCTTCCAGCCTCACCTTCTTTGGAAAAAGAAGGAACCTTTACCAACACCGAGAGACGAATTCAAAAGATCAACCAGGTACTTTCTCCTCTGGGCCAGAGCCGTCCGGATTGGCAGATCATATGTGATCTCGCAAGTGCCTTAGGTGCTAAGTGGAACTACGAAACTCCCGCTGAGATCATGGACGAAGCTGCGATGCTTACTCCTATCTTTGCGGGAGTCTCCTACGACCATCTTGAGGGGTTTTCGTCACTACAGTGGCCTGTGGCCAAAGACGGAACCGATACTCCGGTTCTGTTTCTGGATGGTTTTGGATTCGAAGACAAAAAGGCCAGGCTTTGGCCTCTTGTCTATGAAGGTGTTAGCGAAGAGCCAGACGACGAGTACGATCTGCACCTAAACAACGGGCGACTTCTTGAGCATTTTCATGAAGGCAACATGACCTATAAGACGCAGGGTATTAAAGAACGAACTCCCTCTACCTTCGTTGAGGTCTCGACTGAACTGGCAAAGGAGAGGGGAGTCAAAGACGGTTCTTTAGTGAGGCTTGTCTCCAGGAGAGGAGCCGTGAAAGTAAGGGCTGTCGTCACCGACAGAGTGCAGGGAAAACAACTCTATATGCCCATGAACTCCTCCTCGAACGAACAAGCTATCAACGTCCTTACCTCTTCCCATACTGACGTTGCTACCCATACACCCGCATACAAGGAGCTTGCGGTGAAGATGGAGGTGCTCGAGAAGGAGGGAAGATCCCCGCTACCACGAAATAACTTTAGATACGGTAAGCGGACTCCCTACCCTGGCGTGATGGTGGAGAAAAAGTGGCTACGAAGTGACTACGTTGCTCCACCTGTTAGACGTAAGAAAGAGGTTAGATAGTGGGAAAGGCACTTCAGTACCGGTCTCCTAGAACCCATATAGAGCCAGACGCTCACATGAAGCTAGAGCTGATCCTGCAGCGGTTGTCGGAGTCTGGCGCTTTGGACAAAATACTTTTGTTGCTCGAGCGGTCTTCAGTGGCTTCGGCCTATCTGTTAGAGAGAGCCGATACCGACTCTGGACGGGAGCGGGTAACCAACGTCGCGCAGCTACTTGGTGCTTTAGGTAGCATTGATGCAGTAAGGCTTAAGAAGGTGACTTCGATGTTGCTTGGCTCTGTAGGAGAGAGAAGGACACAAGTGGTTCCTCCTCTACGAGTGACATTGAAGAGGCTTTTGTCTCCGGAGGTAAAAAGAGGAGTAGCTTTATTAGTAGATCTCTTAGCTGTTCTGGGTGATGCTAGTCAGAGTCCAGATGTTTGAGCGCCGCTCAGGACCGAAGTCGAAACGTCTCGTTCGAGTTTACAACGGCTCGTTTTCGCAGCGCTACGATGACGTCGTAGGTGAAGAACCGCTTGAGATCTTCATAGCCTACAAAGACCTCTCCAGTCGTTTTACAGTTACTATGCGGACACCGGGGAACGACTTTGAACTTGTAGCAGGATTACTCTTTTCCGAAGGTTATGTCTCCGAGAGGCGCGACATTGTTGATCTGCGCTACAGCTGTCAGGGGAGCAATGGACAGGACTACAACGTGTTGATAGCCCAGGTCCGAACTCTTCGTAGAGAGATCGTGGGGCCTCTTAGAACCATGGTATCTTCTAGCGCTTGCGGAGTGTGTGGAACCTATTCGGTGACGGACTTAGTGAAACGGTGCACAAAGATCGTAAGAACCGATATCGTAGAGGCTACGCAGATCTTTGAGATGTTGGAGTTGATGCGTAGTCAACAGCGTTTCTTCGATGCAACCGGTGCTGTTCATGCTGCTGCGATATTCGATGTAGAAGGCAGGGTACTTATCGTAAGAGAAGATGTCGGCAGACACAACGCCGTCGATAAGGCGATAGGGCATCTGCTTCTAAACGATCTCCTCAGAAAGGCATCTGTGATGGTCGTCTCCGGAAGAGCAGGATTTGAGATAGTTCAAAAGGCGGTAGCAGCGGAGATACCAACCGTCGTCTGCGTGTCGGCTCCTACCACGCTTGCAATCGATATGGCCTCGGAGATGGGAGTAACCTTACTGGGATTTGCCAGGGGAGGGTCTTTCAACATCTACAGCCACCCCCGCCGTATTAGTGCTAATCCATCTGTAGCTAAGCCATGACAGATCCTATGGCGACGTCTTTGAACTTCAAAGTGGATTAGGAGGGCGACTTTGAGTCCCTGGAGTCATGGCGCCTCTACGGTAAGTTGGGAGACGCCTTGTCTCAAAAACAAGCAAATCCAGTTTGCATATGCATCTCTGCGCCATGCGAACTGGATCTGATTCCAACTCGACCCCCAGGATCCTTTCCGTGACTTGTAGCCAGGATTAAGATACCTGTAGGGATCTGATTATCACTTACAAATTAGGTATCAGATTACTCTGACGTTCTTCGCTTCATCGCCCTTGTTGCCAGGTGCGATATCAAACTCCACCTCTTGACCTACCTCAAGAGTCTTGTAACCGGTGCCAACTATGTTGGTGTGGTGTACAAACACGTCGGACTCACCGTCTCTGCTAATGAATCCGTATCCTTTGTCGGAGTTGAAGAACTTAACTGCTCCCTTTGCCACTTTTTATATCTCTTCTCTTTCAATTTGTAGCTCTACTTGTTGAGCTACGACTTATACACTACAGTATCCGCTAAAAAACTCGGCAGAGCGAAGAGGGTAGTGGAGATAACTTCGCAAACCTCCAGATATAGGCGGGACAACAGTTAGATGGGGTGGTGAGTCTGCTGTAGTAGCGTAGACATTTTTTCCTCGAACTCCTCCTTGGAGATTAGGCCCTCGGCGAATCGTCGCTTCAAAATATCCTCGGGGTGCTCATATCCAGTGAGCTCGGAGGTCGTTGTTCCAACACGGTTTTGCGCAAAGTGCCGATAAAGCAGTATCCCAAAGAGTACTGCGGCGCTTATAACTAATAAATTCAGCACCATGGGTATTAGTAGATAGATGCCGCTATGAAACCCTTGGAACTCTCCAAAGTGACGAAATGGCATTTAGCTTTCTCCTGTCTTTGTATTAAATCTTTGAGAAAATAACTAGCGGACGACTCTGAGAAATACCGTTGAGAACGCTTAGAGTATCGCGCTATAGCACGATATATCGGGAGAGAAGGCGTCTAACGTCGAAGTCAGTTGAAGAGCAGAGTGTATGGTCTGCGTTTTTGTTAGGTCGCTGTAATCTCGGTCTCAGGTAGTCGATGTAGACATGCTCCCTATAGTTTCAAAGACATAACCTCGGCTGGTCTAGATGGTCATCTAAAACCTTACAAAAACATGTCTTAGTAGGTCGTCTCTAAGACAAAAGACGATCACAAGTACGTACTTTGGGACTACGGCCTCTACGGATATCCCTGAGATCTTCTAGAGGCTTTAGGTCTGCGATAAGGACCTGCGGCGTATCTCGATCTACATAGAGAGTTAGTCGGAGATCGATAAGCCCGTAGGAGGTATGTGAGAAGTACAGAAACAGATCTGCCGCGAGACATGGTACTGCTTTAGAAAGAGCTGATGAAAAGCCTCCCCTCTTGTCCTTATCGGTTTACCGTAGACATGTCGGGGTATCGATCCCCAGCGATGGCTCCTTTATGAAAGATTGAGTCGATCTCCTGAAGATCCTTCTCGCCAAGTCGCACGTTGGCTGCCTCTACGTTCTCTGCAAGTCTGTCTATTGAACGGGTTCCAGGAATGGTAACGAGGTTTTGTGCACGACCAAGGACCCAAGCGATTGCTATCTGGGCAGGGGTGACCCCTTTCTCGGTTGCGAGTCTCTCGATATGCTTTACTAGTTCAAGGTTCCTTTGAAAGTTGTCACCTTGAAATCTTGGATGCCGTCGCCTAGCGTCGTTCTCAGCAAGATCATTGGGTGATTTTATGTTTCCGGTCAAGAATCCCCGACCGAGAGGGGAGTACGCAACAAATCCAATGCCGAGCTCTTCTGTCAGCGATAAAACCTCGTCTTCAGGATCTCTTGACCACAAAGAGTACTCGCTTTGAAGTGCTGAGATCGGATGTACCTTGTGGGCTCGTCGAATCGTGGAGGCAGATGCCTCGGACAGGCCTAGATATCTAACCTTCCCTTCATGGACGAGCTCCGCCATGGCTCCCACGGTCTCTTCGATCGGAACCGTCGTGTCGACTCTGTGCTGATAATAAAGGTCGATCGTCTCGATCCCAAGCCTCTTTAGCGATGCTTCGCAGGCCTCTTTGACGTACTTGGGGTCTCCTCGAACGCCGAGGAACTCCCCGCTTGGCTTCCTTACGTTTCCGAACTTGGTGGCAACTATGACATCTTCTCGGTGTCCGGCGATCGCCTTGCCTAAAAGCACCTCGTTGTGGAAAGGTCCATACATATCTGCGGTGTCAAAGTGGTTGACCCCCATCTCGATCGCCTTATGCACGACCTCGATGTTGGTCTTTTCGTCAGATGGTCCATAGGCGTCGCTCATTCCCATGCAGCCGAGTCCGACTGTGGTCACGCTAAGTCCCTGTGTCCCAATGCTTCTCTTCTCCAATGGCCTGCCCTCTTCAGATAGTTGTATGTTGAAACTATGTTACCCACTTTAAAGTTACCTTTTGCTAAGACGACTCTCCTAGAGTTCCTCGGAGAGGAGAGGGTGAAATCGTCTAAGTCTCAAAGCACGCATCTGGCTTCTAATCGCTAGAAGCCGTGGTAATGCTTCTTGTGAGCGTCATTTGGTTTTCCAAGCAGATGGAGACACGACCTTGCGGAGGGTGTAACATTGAAGTCGGTCAGTCTCGTTCCTTGTTGGTGTTTGTACGGCTTTAAACTATCCATGGTAGTTTGGTGGTCTTTGAGGCGATGGTGGAGGGTTGGGTTATGGCGACTGCCGTGGAGGGATCTCCCGATAACGTTCAAGCTGACGCAGGAACTCTTCCTACAGTGATGGGTAAGGTTAGACGTCCAGATCCACTGCGGATAGAGGTAGCGCGGACCCTGAAGTCCTTCATCATCGGCGGAAACCTACCCTTTGGGACCCATCCTGTAGAGACTGAGCTAGCTCAATCCCTAGGTGTTAGCCGTCTCCCAGTAAGAGAGGCTCTGCAGCTTTTAGCACAGGACGGCTGGGTTGATCTAAGGAAAGGGTTTGGAGCCTTTGTTCATACTCCAAGCGCTAAAGAGGTGGATGAAGTCTTTTCCGTGAGGACGGTGCTAGAGGCGGAGGCTGCCCGTCAGGCTGCTGTAGTGATTGCAGAGGGACGTGCAGACAAACAGGAGATTGTCAGGCTGAAAGACGTCTTCGAGGAGGGTGTAAAAGAGATGGAGGTCGGGCATAAAGCAGCGATAGGAGACAAAAACTCTGAGTTGCACTTTGCGATCGTCGATCTCACGGGAAACAGTGTTCTTGGATCTATGGTCTCCTTAATAGAAGAGAGGGTGAGATGGTACTTTGGCGCTATTGCTCTCAGACGCGCACCTGCTTCCTGGGAGGAGCACGCACAGGTTATTGATGCGATCTTGGCAGGAGACTCTTCTCGGGCGCACGATCTGATGGCGCAACACTGCGAGCGTAGCCGCATTGGACTCTTGGATATGTCTATGTCCGGCTTTGCAAAGGACGATTAGTGGATCACCTCGTAAGCGAGCTAAGTGATCCTCCGCAGGGGACTCGTTCTAACTGCTTACGCAAACTCCGTCTTTGTAGACCTTTTTAATTTTTGACTTTATCCCTTGCAAGGTACTGCCTAAAGGGCCCTCTAGAACCACAAGATCGGCTCGTTTACCAGGTTCGATCGTACCCAGCTGCTCATCCCAACCTAACAGCTTCGCTGCCGAGGACGTGGTAGCGGCCAATACGTCGTAGATAGGCATACCTCCCTGTTCCATTAGGTATAGCTCTTCAAGGTTGTTTCCGTGCGGTCCTACGCCTGAGTCGGTTCCCATGGCAATCTTTACACCCGCTTTGACCGCTTGTGTGAAGGATTCCTTATGAACCTCCATAACCTCCTTGGCCTTTTGAACCGAGCTTTCGGGAACCGAGAGACCCATCTCGGCTGCATCGATAACGGCCTTTGGTGCAACCAAGGTTGGCACCAGCCAGGTTCCTTTGTCTAGCATCATCTCGATCGCTTCAGCGTCGAGGAATATTCCGTGTTCGATCGAACGGATACCTGCACGTATTGCACTTTTGATGCCGTCTGTGGCCTGAGCATGGGCCATAACGAACATACCGAGTGCTGTTGCCTCGATGACGATCGCATCGAGCTCGTCGTCTCTGAAGTGTGCATGTCGAGGGTTGTCTCGTGGGGATAGCACTCCGCCAGAGGTGAACACCTTGATTACGTTTGCGCCCGCTCTAGCAAGTTCTCTAACCTTTTTCCTTGCTTCGACGGGACCGTCGACTATACCTGCTGGACGTCCCGGATGCGGAATTGAATGAGGTATCACACAGCCCGATGGCATCCAGCCGTCACCGTGCCCTCCGGTTTGGCTCAGGGCGGTTACCGAGATCTGCAATCTAGGTCCCTTTATCAGTCCGTCCTCCACGGCCCGTTGAACGCCGAGGTCTGCACCTGATGCATCTCTGACGGTAGTTATCCCACAGGCCAATGTTGCCATAAGGTTCTGTTCTGCCTGGTAGAACTGGTAGGAAAAGGGAGACTGAATGTGTCTCATAAAGTCGATTCCCGATGAGGTAACGTGAACGTGGCAGTCAAATAGACCAGGTAGAACAGTCGATCCAGTGAGATCCACCACCTCGTCTCCATCCAGGGATGTTCCGATCTCTAGGAATCTACCGTCTTCGATCGTTATGTCGCATCGCCTAGGTGCCGAACCCGTACCGTCGAACACCTCAGCTCCTGTAAATATAATGCGCTTGGACATTACCGTCATCTCCTCGATGCTTCCTTGGTCTTCGATATGGTTATGCGCCAAGCATACATCTTGAATGGCGTTGAATGTGGACACTGAAGCTACTTACGATACGGGACACGGTTCTCCTTTAGAACAAGAAGAATATAGGTATGGGAGAAACGCCAAGAACAGAAAACTAGGAGTGAGAAGACTCGTCGACATTTTCGGGTGACGAATTCAAAAAAGACGCAGTGAGACTCGTCGAGAGCGGAAACCTGCCCTTGAGGCAAGTTGCCGAGGATCTTGGTATCTCGAAGGCCACGCTGTCGAACTGGGTGGACAAAGCCCGCAAGGAGCGACGAGTTGCAGGGGTAACACCGGATCTTGCGACAGAGAACCGTAGGCTTCGCCAACATGAACGAGCAGCTAGTAAGTGGTGTAAAGAAATCTCAAAACGATTTTCTGCCCATCTTTAGGTGAAGGAGACCGGCGGGAACTGATCTATCAGTTCATCGATGCCCAGAAGGCCGAATTCCTAGTCTCAGTGCTCTGTCCAAGTCTGTAAGGTCTCATGCTCTGGCTACTACCGCTGGAACACCGAGGGGCGCCAACTCTACGAGGTGGCCTCTAAGGCCCATGAAATCCTCAAGAGGCAAGCATGTTGTAGAGACCTTTCGGGCAAATCGGAGCATCTATGGGGCTCCGAGGCTCACACGTAAGCTCTGGAGTCGCTGCATCGAGGTCTCGGTGGCTACCGTCGGTCGCGTTATGGACGAACTCGGTGTCCAGGGAGCTTGTGGTCGTACCAATACCATCGAAGACGAGACCTGATCGTCATGCCAGAAATAGCGTTTATCTCGTGAAACGGAACTTAACCGTTGACGCGACTGACAAGCGCAGGGTTTCAGATTTGACCTACATCGGTACAAAGGAAGGATGGCTCTATCTGGTCATCATCATGGATGCGTGTTCGAGGAGAATACTTGGCTACAAGATGAGCGACACGATGGACACCCAACTGTTCACTCGTGCCCTTAACCAGGCAAAAACCGTTTGGGGCACAGCGGTGTTGCGGACAACGATCTTCCACAGTGATCACGGTTCCAATACACAAGTGACGACTTCGCAAGAGATGTTGAAGATCTAGGGCATGCATCAATCGATGGGAACGGTCGGGGATAGTTTTGACAATGCTATGGCGTAAGTCTTTGTGGGTGTCACTCAAAAAAGAGCTCGTCTACCGAACCGACTTTAGCACACGAGAGGAACCATGTTCCGAGATCTTTGATTGGATCTAAGTGGTACAACCACAAGAGGCTTCACGCGAGCATCTACTATCTATCACCGATTCAGTTCGAACAAGTCGCTAAGCTACAGGCTGCATAGCTAAGGGGAGTTCGTGTTTCATTTGGTGAGGAGGTCCGAAATCTCCTCAGTGATCATTGATCACTAATAATTGATAATTCGAATAGCACGATCACGAGGTTCTAATGAGCATATCCTTACTGCCGCCACTCGAACTCCACCTCCAAAGACTAGGAGTCTCCACTATTACCGGGACGCATCACTTTGAGCGGTCCCATGTCCTTAGATGATCTCCATTTCGACTGATGTAACCTCTCAACCCCTTTGTTTGCTTGAACTCTCTCCGTTCTATCTGTCTTCGATAGGTGTTTTTTGGTGGTAAAGCCAACGATGATGGCAATGTGCCCAACTGGCAACTGTAATTTCTGGTATCGTTTGAAGTGAAAAGTGTATGCAGAATACAACTTTACCGTGTTCTGGGGGTCCTAAGAGACCGAACAGGCGGAGCTGACCGGGTTAAAGTGGTGCTCTTTGGGCATACAGATGGAGATGGAGAGGTGCGGTGATGGGAAAAACTCTAAAGGAACAGGCTCAATCGATAGACGGCGAGCTCAAGGAACTAAGGCACAGTCTCCACCAGGAGCCAGAGTTAGGTCTTGATCTGCCGCTAACGCAAAAGAAGGTGATCGAGTCACTTAGTGGACTGGGTCTGTCCATATCGGAAGGAGAGGGACTCACATCGGTCACGGCCGTTCTGCGTGGTAGCGAGGGAGGTCCTACAGTACTTCTGAGGGGTGACATGGATGCACTGCCTCTTACGGAGCACCTTGATCTGCCTTACAGATCAACACGTGATGGGGTAATGCACGCCTGCGGGCACGATCTTCACACCTCTATGCTCGTAGGCGCAGCTCACCTGCTGGCTAGCCGTAAGGACGCACTAAAGGGCAATGTGGTGTTTATGTTTCAGCCAGGGGAAGAGGGTTTCGACGGTGCGGGCGAGATGATAAAAGAGGGAGTCCTACGAGCAAGTGGTGAGCTCCCAAGTGCAGCGTATGCGATACATGTTATGTCCTCTACGTGGAGGTCAGGTACCTTTGCATCGAGGCCAGGAGCGATGATGGCAGCATCAGACGGGCTTGCGGTAAAGGTGATTGGCGCTGGGGGTCACGGCTCTGCACCGCACCTTGCAAAAGATCCGATACCTGCAGCCTGTGAGATGGTTGGCGCTCTTCAGACCTATCTAACTCGCTCCATCGACGCATTTGAACCCGTCGTTGTAACCGTGGGATCTTTTCACGCAGGTACCAAACGAAACATCATTCCAGAGTCAGCTACCTTTGAAGCGACGATTCGTACCTTCTCCCCCAAGGTTCGGGAGCAGGTAGCAGTGGAGTCGGTGCGCCTGTGTAAGAGTATCGGTCACGCATATGGACTTGAGGTGGAGGCGGAGTTTAGGACTGAATATCCCGTTACCATCAACGATGAAAATGAGGTCGGCTTTGTCTCCAAGGTGGTTGACGAGGTCTTTGGGGCAGAACGACTCGTAAAGATGACCAATCCTGTTACAGGCGCAGAAGACTTCTCAAGAGTCCTAAATCATGTGCCAGGTGCGATGATCTTTCTAGGTGCATGCCCAGATGACTCGAACTACACATCTGCTCCGAACAACCACTCTCCCTATGCAAGCTTTAGCGATGATGTGCTTTCGGACGGAGCGGCTTTGTATGCGGAGCTTGCCGTTAGACGTCTGGAAGAGCTTTCAATTTAGCAAGGTAAGGACGTCTAGCTTGCCGCTTTGTAGATAGATAGGCGGTCTTTAAGTTTTAGCGACAAGTCACAGGAGAGAGAGTTGGAAAAAAGAGGATTTGAGCCAGAAGATATCGAACTACTCAGAAAGGCCGCTGATCCTCAAGTGTCAGCAGACGGCCAGAAGGTGGTCTTTAATGTTGTGGATCCTAGGCTCAAAGAAAATCGATACGCAAGCACAATCTGGCTCTATCAGCCTTACCTCATCGATAGACCCCTTCGACAGCTTTTAGAAGGTGAGAATCTCTCACTTGCTCGCTGGTCCCCTGACTCTAAGAGCGTTGCCTTCGTTGAGTCAGAAGGTAAGGTCTCTAACGTCTTTATCTATCCAGCGGACGGCTTTGGCGAGAGGATCAAAGTAGCCAGCTTCGCTGGGAAGATTACCGAACTGGTTTGGTCTGCGAACTCTAAGAATCTGGCTTTTGTGGCGAGAGAGACTGACCCTTTACAGTACGGCACGCAAGAAAATCCCTTGGACGACAAAGCGATGCCAGCTCGAAAAGTTACAGAACTTAGGTATCGGTTAAACGGTGTTGGTTGGACCTTTGACAGGCCGTCAAAGATTTTTCTTATTGATCTGAAAAAGGGTGGTAGGGTAAGCACACTGGTTGAAGGATCCTACGACGCATCTGGAATCTCTTTCTCCCCAGATGGCTCCAAGATTTGCTTTGTCTCTGCCCGACATGAGGGACGAGACATTGATCTATGTAACGATGTATGGATCTTCTCTTTGATAGATGGAGTCCTTACTCGTCTAACTACCACTGATAGAGCCTTTGCTTTGCCTTCTTGGTCCTTCGATGGTGAAAGGATCGCTTGTTTTTACAACCCTACGCCAGCCTCTAGCCCCAGACATCTCCAAGTTGCAGTCATAGACGTGGACACAGGTCTTGTGAAAACGCTGAGTTCAGAGCTGGACAGAAACTGCTCGCCCTTTGGAAGCTCCAGGCCACCTCTTTGGCGCGGTGACACTTTGATCTTTGGGGTCGAAGATCACGGTAACATATCCCTTTATCAGGTCTCGGCTGTCTCGGATGAACCTCCCCAGCTGTTGTTGGGAGGAAATAGGTGGATCTCCGACTGGACCGCCTCTAAAGATGCCCTGTACTTTATATCTACGTCTTCTGTGACCTTGGAAGAGCTGCACATGGCAGAGTTCCAAGTAACAGACTCAGGGCTGTTGGAGGTCTCGTCCGAGTCTAAGATCACAGACTTTACAGCCGATCTGTTGGGCGAGATCGATCTCGTTGTACCACAGGAGTTCTATGCAAGGTCGAAAGATGGGACCGAGGTGCAGTGTTGGGCTATGCCCCCTAAGGGTGCGGTGCCTGGTGAGCGCTACCCGGTGGTGCTGAACGTGCACGGCGGACCCTTTACCCAGTACGGTAACCACCTCTTCGATGAGTTTCAGCTTCAGAGTGCTCGTGGATTCGGTGTGCTTTACTGTAACCCTCGGGGAAGTTTGGGCTATAGCGAAGCCTGGGGGCGTAGTATAAGGTGGCCCGAGTGTGAAGAGGACCCAGGTTCTGGATGGGGTGGTGTTGACTTCGAGGACGTCATGGCGTGTGTAGAGCATGCGCTGGAGAACTTCTCATGGGTCGACAAAGACCGCCTTGGTGTCGCCGGTGGTTCTTACGGTGGTTATATGACCTCTTGGGTAATCGGCCACAGTTCAATCTTCAAAGCCGCCTGCTCTGAGAGGGCGTGTAATAACTTACTAACTATGGAACACAGCGCCGACATAGCTGGATTCATAAAGAGCTATGTGGGTGTCAGCTATCTAGACGATCCCTCCCTCTACTTGCGCAACTCGCCTGTGTCTTACATCAAGGAGATAGAGACTCCACTTTTGATAGTCCACTCTGAGGAGGATTTGAGGTGTCCAATCAACCAGGCCGAGGAGTTGTTTGTGGGGCTAAAGCTGTTAGGTCGTAGCGTCGAGATGGTGCGGTTTCCTGGCGAGAATCATGAGCTGTCCCGTTCAGGGTCCCCAAAGCATCGCGTAGAGCGGGCAAAGCTGTTTCTTGGGTGGTTTGAGGACCGTCTCAACCAAGACAAACAAACCCTGTAGGAGCGGTCCAAAGACGAACACGCCTTAGTGATTCGAGACGTATCCAAGGTTTTTAAGGCAGAACTCTTAGCTAATTCTTATCTTTATCTACGATTCTAAAGATCGCTTTTCGTGATCCTATCTATCAAAAGTGCAGTTAGAGGTAGAAAATAGCCGACAGACTCGCTTTGGTTTCACTCCGGTGACCATCTGGGAAACTTTTTGTTTACTTTTCATTTACAGACGATGCGAACACGGCGATCCTCTTATGTGTTATAGTCAAGTTCGTGAGTGTATACAGAATAACAGACAGCCTTCGCCGTCGAACCTCCAAGGTCGGCCCGATAGGTGTAGCATTGGCAGCGGCCGTGACGCTTGCTAGTTGTGGCTCAGGGTCATCCACGGCGACAACTCAAGCTTCGACGGGTTCGTCTGCAGGTACAGCGGGTTCAGTACCCGGACTGTACGGCACGTTGCCCCCTGTGGGGCTTCCTGCTAAGTCAGGCGGTGTAATAACCTTTGGACAGCTGTCGGGTACAAACCCGAACTACATCTTTCCAATTGTTCCAGCCGCAAACAGCTCGGTCTATAACCTTTATGAGTTTGAGAACTATCTCTTTGTTCCTCTTTATTGGGGTACGGTAGGCACGATCCCAGAGATCAACCCGACGGTAAGCCTTGCCAACATGCCTACCTACTCTAACGGCGGCAAGACCGTGACGTTCTCGATAAAGCCAGGATACTCGTGGTCAAATGGGGCTCCGGTGGACGCAAACGACGTCATTTTCTTTATCGATGAATTGAAGGCGGCGGTCAAAGAGAGCGCTGCCAACTTTGGAAACTACACCCCTGGTTTCTTTCCAGATAACGTGGTCTCAGCCACCGCCACTGGCAAGTACACCGTTACGCTGCAGCTTACCAGGAGCTATAATACGAGCTTCTTCACCGATAACGAGCTAGGTCTTATAACTCCAATGCCATCTACGGCTTGGAACATAGCCTCGGCGAACGGACCGCACCTTGACTACACCGTGCCGGCGAACGCAACGGCTATCTACAACTACCTTTCTCAGCAGGCGAACGACCTGTCTACCTATGCAACCAATCCGCTTTGGCAGGTTGTTGATGGCCCTATGCGCCTTACGTCGTTCACACCTTCCACTGGAGCGTTTACTATGGTGCCAAACCCTCACTTTGGTGGACACAAGGTGCAGTTCTCCGAGTTGCAAGGAGTAACGTTTACGAGCGTCCAGGCTGAGTTCAACCAGTTAATCGCTGGCAACCTGACGGTGGGAGGAGTAGACTTCTCAGTTCTACCCCAGGTGTCCAGGATTGAGTCTAAGTACAACGTCTACGGTCTCCCTGACTTTGGGTTCCAAGCGGCGTTCTATAACTTTACAGACACCACTGGAAACTGGAGTAGCGAGATATCTCAGCTGTACCTGCGCCAGGCGCTAGCTCACCTAGAGGACCAAACCGCATACATAAAAGGTCTGTATAAAGGTGCTGCGGTTCCTGACTATGGTCCGATCGGAGTGTCTCCTCCTAGCCCTTACACCCCGGCCAACGCTAAGAACAACCCGTATCCCTACAGTATCTCTGCGGCTGCAAATCTGCTAAAGAGCCACGGGTGGAAGGTTGTTCCTAACGGAACGACTGAGTGTGTAAAGCCTGGCACGGCTTCTGGCGACTGTGGAGCTGGTATACCGCTTCATGCCACGATCTCTCCGACGATGTTCTATACCAACTCGCCGCCGATACTTGGTGAGCAGGCTCAGGCGTTCGCCGCCGCTGCGAAACAGGTCGGGATAAACATTCAGCTAAACGCCAAGACCTTCAACTTCCTTGTGTCCAACTACTCAGTTGCTGGCGCTCCAGCCAACAACAACAAGTGGGCCATCAATGACTTTGGAGGGTTCAGCGCAGCTGACTATCCGACAACTAACAACATCTTCAACACAGGTGGGTCGTTCAACTTCGGTGGCTACTCAGATGCAACGGCAAACAAGTTGATCAGTAACTCGGTGTATGGGTCTAATCCCAACGCTGTATCGCAGGAGGCCTCTTACCTCACGGAGCAGCAGCCAGCACTCTTTACACCGGCGTCTGACTTCATCTACGCTGTGAGCAAGAGTCTGAGTGCTACCAACGAGAACTCCTTCTCAGCCCTTACCCAGTTCCAGCCTCTACCTCAGTACTGGTACTTTACCAAGTAGGCAGGCTGCCTTAGGGTGAATCTAAAGTAAGGACTCGGCCCGGGCTCTAGAGCTCGGGCCGAGGCGTCTAAAGAAAAGAAAGGAAGCATGTCTTGGCCGGATATCTCTTCCGTCGCTTTGTAACTTCCCTTGTAGTAGTTCTTGGAATCTCAATGGTCGCCTTTGCCATGCTGCACCTAATATCTAGCTCTCCTGGAAGGGCGGTGTTGGGTCTTCACGCCTCTCCCAAGGCGGTTGCGGCTTTCAATAAGGCAAACGGTTACGACGATCCGATCGTTATCCAGTATTGGCACTATCTTCTCCAGCTTCTTCACGGAAATCTGGGATACTCGTACAAGTTGAACCAACCGGTTACTTCGGTTCTAGGGGAAAACGTTCTGCGCAGTCTGTATCTATCGGGAGTGTCCTTGGTGCTTGCGATCCTTATAGCGATTCCGTTGGGCATCTATCAGGCTGTAAGGCGGAATCACCTTGGAGACTATATCGTCACCTCTGGAGCCTTCACTCTTTACTCCATGCCCTCTTTCTTCCTCGGTCTGCTCCTTATACAAGCGTTCGCTCTAAGTCTGAAGATCTTTCCTCCAGAGGCTTCGCAGTCCGTCTCAGTCATAGGAGTTATCGAAGACCCAAGAGCGATGTTCCTCCCGATCCTAAATCTCGTTGCGATTCAGGTAGCGGGGTACTCTCAGTACATGCGCTCCTCTGCGTTAGACGGACTTGGGCAGGACTATATAAGGCTTGCTCGAGCGAAGGGTCTGTCGCAAAAGGCGGTACTTACAGGGCACCTCCTTAGAAACTCGATACTGCCTATGATCACTCTGATAGGACTTTCCGTCCCCGCTCTCCTTGCTGGAAACCTCCTCATCGAGACGCTGTTTAACTATCCAGGACTGGGTCTTATGTTCTACAACGCTTTGCAGAATGAGGACTATCCGATACTGCTCTCTTATACCTTGATCGCAGGTGTCCTGACCGTGGCGGGAAACTTCATAGCCGATGTGGCGATCACGATCGCAGATCCGAGAGTGAGGCTGTCATGATGGAGGAGAGAGAGACCGAAGGCGTGGAAGAGTCACCACTAAACTTAGGCGGTGGGATCGGTCCCTTTGAACCAGGGATTACCGATCCATTGGACGGCGGTGAAGTGGATGACACCGTTACGAGCGGCTGGCGGCTGGCGGTTAGATCCTTTGCAGAGAACAAGCTGGCGATTGTGGGGCTTGGGATACTGATTTTCTTTGTGCTTTTTTGTTACGTGGGTCCTCACGTGTACCACTCGAATCAGATCTCGGGAAATGTACTCAACTCTGATCTACCTCCGGGTTCGGGTCATCCACTTGGAACGGACAACAACGGCTATGACGAGCTCGGCCGACTGATGGTGGGGGGTCAAGCGGCGCTAGAGATCGGGTTTTTTGCTGCCATTATTGCAACAGTAATTGGGAGCCTTTATGGTGCCATCTCGGGGCTGATTGGGGGTCTACTAGACGGCGTTATGATGCGCATAGTCGACGTGATTCTCTCCATTCCCTACCTTCTGATCGTTCTTATTGTGGCGACCCGCTATAGCGGGACGGTGTTGAGCCTTAGCTTGATCCTAGGTCTTTTTGCGTGGCTCGTTCCCGCAAGGCTGATAAGAGGAGAGGTGCTCTCCTTGCGGGTTAGAGACTTTGTCTCCGCTGCAAAGGTCATGGGTAGTGGTCGAACCCGGCTGATCTTTAGGCACTTATTGCCTAACGCTTTGTCGGTAGTGATCGTCAACATTACCTTTCAGGTGGCGGATGCAATTATCGCGATCGCCTTGCTTGGATTTTTGGGCTTTGGCCTCCAGTATCCGCATGTGGATTGGGGGGATATGCTCTCAACTGCAAATACGGCGTTAGGCAACGGATATTGGTGGTTAGTTTACCCAGTTGGTATAAGCCTAATTCTGGTCGTGATGGCGTGTAACTTCATAGGAAACGCCTTGAGAGATTCTGTCGATGTCAGATTGCGCCGCCGCTAGGGCGTAGAAGGGGTTATTGCTTCGTGACAAGAGTTCTTGAGATAGAGGATCTCTCCACACACATCCAGCTTTCCCGAAGTGTCGTTCAGGCGGTAGGTAATGTCAACCTCCACATAGACGCAGGAGAGACCTTGGGGTTGGTGGGAGAGTCTGGATGTGGTAAGTCCATAACAGGTCTGTCCATCATGGGTCTTTTGCCTCCAGGTGGCAAGGTCGTTGGTGGCTCGATAAAGCTTGAGGGCAGAGAGCTGGTCGGTCTGCCAGACGCCGAGATGCGTAAGATTCGTGGTAATGATATCGCCATGATCTTTCAAGACTCTTCGAGTTCCCTAAATCCGACCAAGACGATTGGAGAACAGGTGGCTGAGCCTGTACTGCTCCACCGAGGTGGCTCGAAGAAAGAGGCGGTAGACAGGGCTATAGAGGTCCTTGATTTGGTTGGTATACCAGGAGCTAAGGAGCGTCTATCTGACTACCCACATCAACTATCTGGTGGTCTACGGCAGAGAGTTATGATTGCAATAGCTCTGTCGTGTGATCCGAAGGTTCTGATAGCGGATGAGCCTACGACCGCTTTGGACGTAACGATTCAGGCACAGATTCTAAAGCTCCTAGACGACCTAAAAGAGCGCTTTGGAATGTCCATTCTTCTTATCACTCACGACATGGGAGTCGTAGCAGGAAGAGCTGACCGGGTAAACGTTATGTACGCTGGGAGGATGGTTGAGGCGACTGGGACCAAAGAGATATTCTCAAATATGCGCCATCCTTACACCCAGGCTTTGCTGGCATCGATACCCCGTATGGATCAGGACAATACAAAGACCTTGTTTTCTATCCCGGGCATACCCCCCGACCTCACCAACCCTCCGCCGGGATGCCGTTTCGCTCCAAGGTGCGCATACACGAAGAGCGACTGCCAAGAGAGCGAGCCGTCTCTCTCTGGATCGGAGGATCACGTCGTAGCCTGTTTCCACCCCGTTATGGACGGTCCGTTAAAGCCAGAGAAGATGGTAACTCTTTCTCATGGAGTACGAGAAAGAGCGGGAGAAGGGGAGACCCCGCTTCTTGAGGTTATAGATCTCGAAAAGACCTTCCCCGTGACCTCAGGAGCAATCCTAAAGAGAAAGGTCGGAAAGGTTCATGCGGTCTCCGGTGTCTCATTGACGGTGAGGCGGGGGGAGATCTTTGGTCTGGTGGGAGAGTCTGGATGTGGTAAGTCCACCTTAGGTCGGATGATAGTGGGCCTGGAACGGCCCGATTCAGGTAAGGTTCTTCTAAATGGTGAGGATATATTTTCTCTACGAGGTCGGACGCTAGCCAAAAAACGCCGAGATCTTCAGATGATGTTTCAGGATCCATATGGTTCATTGGATCCGAGGATGCGGGTCGCCGCTATCTTGCGAGAGCCCCTTAGCATCCAAGGTGTAGAAAGTGCCAAGGATCAAGAAGCTCGGTCGATAGCTCTAATGCGAGAGGTGGGTCTGCCCTCCAAGGCTCTAGAGCGTTTTCCCCATGAGTTCTCCGGTGGGCAACGTCAAAGGATCGGCTTGGCAAGGGCTCTTACCCTAAACCCCAAGCTGATCGTTGCTGATGAACCAGTTAGTGCCTTGGACGTATCGATACGGTCTCAGGTTCTAAATTTAATGAAGAGACTCCAGGTCTCCCATGACATGGCCTATCTGGTGATATCACACGATCTTGCTGTGGTGAAGTACCTAGCGGATCGTATAGGCGTTATGTACTTAGGAAAACTGGTGGAGTTGGCACGAGGAGATGATCTCTACTCTCGGGCTGCTCACCCCTATACACAAGGTCTGATAGACACTATCCCTCTTCCGGACCCAGAGATCGAGCGGGACAAGAAGAAGCGGGTGATATCGGGTGAGCTCCCGAGCCCAATAGCGCCCCCTTCAGGATGCAGGTTTAGAACGCGTTGCCCAAGGGCTCAGGAGATCTGCGCCATAGAAGAGCCCAAGCTTAGGACCTTTGGTGATCAGCACTACGCAGCTTGCCACTTTCCGCTTGTAGAACCGCTGGAAGAGGCAGCTAGTGCATCGGGTCAAACAAAGATCTAGACGCCAGGGCGGATCAAGTTAGATAAGCAAGGTCGAGTTTTTTAGAAGTAGATGGCTTCGTTTGAGGAGTTCTTAGCAAGAGGATGTGAATTGTATGCGTGGTTTTGAACCGAGTGACGTATGGTCGATAAAGGGATTGAGTGATCTCGATCTCTCTCCCGATGGCAAGAGGCTCGCCCACGTAGTGTCGGTGCCTGATAAAGGGACTGACTCCATGTCAAGTACTATATGGACACTTGGGATAGAGGGGGGCTCAAGACAGTTCAGCTACGGTGAAAAAGATTCTTTTCCGAGATGGTCGCCTGATGGAAGATACCTGGCTTTCCTTAGAACCAAAGAGGGTAAGGGTCAGATTATGGTCGCTTCCTTGGACGGGGGAGAACCGCTGGAGCTTACGAGTGAGCCTTTAGGTGTAAGTTACTTCGCATGGTCACCTGACGGATCGGCGCTCGCTTACGTGGCAAAGACGAAAGATGGAGAAGACGGAGCTGGCGAGGCACAGCAACAAAGTTCGATACAACGCTCAAAACCCACTGTCTGGGACGACCTTTACAACCGCTTCGACGGTATCGGCCGGTTCGACGATGGTCGTTCACACATCTTTATTACCAAGCTTCAAACTCCGAAGGACAAACGTCAGCTTACGAAAGGAGACTTCGACGACTTTGAGCCTATCTGGTCTCCGGACGGTAAGAAGATAGCCTTTACATCCGACCGAACGGATCAAAGGGGAATGTATCAACGGAGGGATCTTTGGATCGTGGACGTAGAAGGAGATAACGAGCCTATACGTCTTACAAACGAGGTAGGGACTGCAGCCTCGCCTCAGTTCTCTCCGGATGGAAGCCTCATATCCTTTGTGGGTCACGAGAACGATCCGGGTGACTCCTCCAAGAACTCTGAACTAAGGGTGGTTTTATCTGACGGTTCCGGCAAGCCGAGATCTTTGACCGGGTCTTTGGATCGTCCTGTTTGGGGGGTTCAGGCCACGCTGGGAAAGCCGTATGTATGGAGCGACGACGGTTCCGACACCATCTACTTTCTAGCGAACGACGGTGGAAGGCAAGGGATATTCTCTGTCTCGGTCAGAGAGGATCAGCCACAAAAACTTGAGCTTGTTTTCATAGATGACTTCCAGATCATGAACGTGGTAGGTTCGAAGGAGCATCTGTTCTTTCTCGGAGTCTGGGCAGCCTCTTATGCTGAGGTAAAGAGGATTGGTAAAGACGGCTCGGGACTCAAGACGATCTCCACCTTCAACGCAACGTTGTCTGAAGAGGTAGAGCTAAGAAAGCTCGAGCAGATCTGCTATACAACAGAAGATGGCTTTGAAATCCGTTCTTTTGTTATCTATCCCAAGGAGTTCCGTGAGGGAACTCCACAAAAGACGGTACTTGAGATCCATGGTGGCCCTCATGGGTGGCATCCTCAGGCGTCGATGATGCCGTTGTATCAGTCTCTGGCAGCCCAGGGCTATGTGGTGGTTCTTCCAAACCCAAGAGGGAGTCACGGCTTTGGGGAGAGGTTCTCTACGGCGTGCGTCAAAGATTGGGGAGGTAGAGACTTCCAAGATCTCATGGGGGTACTTGATCTTTTGATCGAAAAAGGGGTCTCCGATCCGAAGCGTCTCTATGTAGCTGGATATTCTTACGGTGGGTACATGACCTCATGGACCATCGGCCATACCTCAAGGTTTAGAGCTGCCTGCATATCGGCTCCAGTCACCAACTTAGTCTCCATGTATGGAACTACAGACATCCCGTACTTCAATGCCTATGAGTCTGGCGGAACACCATGGGAGGATCCAAAGTACTACCTTGAGCACTCCCCAGTTACCTATCTACCACAGGTCACTACACCTGCCCAGATCTTGCACTGGGAAGGAGACCTTAGGTGTCCAATTGGGCAGGGAGAGGAGATATTTCAAGGACTACGGGCTCTTGGCAAGGAGGCACGGATGGTAAGGTACCCCGGCGGTTTTCATATCCTTCGTACCCCGTCTCAGATGCAGGACTACGTCGAGCGCCACCTCAGCTGGTTCGATGGACATAACTAGTTCATATGTCCTTGGAGCGATACTGTTTTAGATCTGTGGAAAGGGCGTGAGCGCAACTAGAGAATCATCTCCACCCATGTGGATAGGGAGCTTCTTGACCCTTAGAGGTACAACAGCGTGTTTGAGATAGGAAGGACGAAGCGGTGACAACTATGGAAGAGCTTCCCAGAGCACTAGCTATTCGGAACGCCCGTGTGGTTCCGATAACGGGTGACGTTATTGAGAACGGGACGGTAGTTATATCGGAGGGAGTCATAGAGCAGATCTTGGACTCAAGTAAAGAGATCCCAAAGGGATACCACGAGCTAGACGCCTCTGGAAAATGGATCTTACCTGGATTTATCGATGCACATACGCATGTGGGCATTCACGAGGAGGCCAACGGCTGGGCTGGCAACGATACCAACGAGATGACAGATCCTAATACCGCACATGTACGGGCTATCGACGCAGTCAACCCTAGCGACATCGCATTTCGAGAGGCGATCGAAGGAGGGGTGTTGATCGTCAACGTCAATCCTGGCTCGGGTAATCCTATAGGTGGACAGGCCGTTACTCTTCGTTGTTTTGGAAGCGTGATAGACGAGATGGTTATGAAGAGTCCAAGCGGTATGAAGTCAGCACTCGGAGAAAATCCCAAGCGGGTCTATGGTGATAAGAAACAGATGCCAAGTACGCGTCTAGGAACGGCAGCCGTTATACGAAGTGCGCTGGTACAGGCGCAGAACTACATGAAAAAGTTGGATAATCAAGCCGATGGAGAGGGCTTTGTTGAGAGGGACCTAAAGCTTGAGGCACTGGCAAAGGTGCTATCTCGTGAGATTCCCTGGAGACAGCACTCTCATAGAGCCGATGACATTATGACTGCTCTTCGCATAGCGGAAGAGTTCGGATACGATCTGGTCATAGATCACGGAACAGAAGCTCATTTAGTAGCCGATCGACTGGCTGCAAAGGACATTCCAGTCATAATCGGACCTCTCTTTACCGCCCGCTCAAAGGTTGAACTGCTAAATAGGTCGCTCAAAAACCCTGCAAGGCTTGTGGAAAAGGGAGTTCGTATCTCCATAACCACGGATCACCCTGTCGTGCCGATACACTTTCTGATCTATCAAGCGGCGCTTGCGGTCAAGGAGGGCCTCGATCAAGAGACGGCGCTCGCTTCTGTGACGATAAATCCGGCTCGCATCCTGGGTATCGACGACAGGGTCGGATCTCTGGAGGTCGGGAAAGACGCAGATCTTTGTGTATGGTCTGGTAACCCTTTGGACTTTATGTCAAGGGTAGAACTTGCCTTTTCAAAGGGAAGACACATATACAGCTACGACTATCAGACCTCTCAGGGCGTCTTTGTGGAACCTTAGCCAGCAAGGGAACTGTTCGTTGGATGAGATTGAGACAGGGGGTTCCCAATGGGCCGTGTGATAGTGGATTCCACTCCACTTACTGCGACTGATGTCTTTACCACGCGGAAGAAACCGATATGTACCGTAAGGTCCGGAGACGAACTTTTGGTAAGTACTCTGGATGCCTCGGGGTCGCTTAGGCGTCACAGCTTTCCAGGTGAGAAGGTTGAAACTTTATTACCAGATAGAAGAGGTCACTGTCTTGTAGGACCGATCGAGGTTATCGGAGCAGAGGTGGGGACCGTTTTGGCGGTCTCGTTTCTCGCCCTCACCCCAAGTTCGTGGGGCTGGACAGCGGCCGGAGTGCTGGACAACGAACTCAATCGTCGACTTCAGGTGTTAAAAGAGGGACCGAGGTGGCTTCTTTGGTCGATCGACACAGGGACTCAATTGGCTACCAACCAGTTCCGTATCTCAAGGAAGATAGCCCCATTTCTTGGTGTGGTCGGTATGCCGCCAGACTCTGAGGAAGAGTACTCGACGATACCACCAAGAACAAAGGGAGCAGGGAACATCGACTGTAAGGAGCTGGTTGCTGGCTCCACCTTATACATTCCGGTGACCGTTCCCGGTGCAATGTTGTGCCTGGGTGACGGTCATGCGGCTCAAGGTGATGGAGAGGTGAGTGGGACGGCCATAGAGTGTGCGATGACCAGTCACATAAAGATTGAGGTCCTAAAAGAAGCCCCTATCGACGCTGTGCACGCAGTAACCCCCAAGGGAAGGTTGACCTTCGGTTTCGACCCAGACCTAAACGTGGCTATGGCCGACGCCCTTTACCATATGGTGACGTGGATGCAAGAGATCTACTCGCTTAGCCGTGCAGAAGCGTTGGCACTTGGAAGCTCGTGCGTCGATCTGAGGATAACTCAAGTGGCGAACGTAAGCTTTGGCGTGCATGCGTTGTTAGACGAAAGTCCGCTCTTGTTGAGATAGATGCGTTAAGGTGCGCTGATGGGAGTTTCTCTGCTAGTTACAGCTGGATGGGTGTTTGGGTTACAAAGACAGTGAAGAGTTGCGTCGTTTCAAAGAGATAATATTGACGAACTGCAGGTCAAGGCAATTGTCTGCATTTAGAACAAAGGATTTAGGAGCACTTTTTGGTGTTTGGAACTATCATGTTGAACAGTTGATGCGCCTAGGGTATCTGCTATGTACATTCCTCGCCACTTCCAGCCTCGTTCGCAACAAGAGACCCTAGACGTGCTAAGAAACAGTGGAGCAAGTGACCTCATATCCTACTCCGACAACGAGTTTCAACTCTCCACCCTCCCATTTGTGGTAGATGAGGAGGGTGACGTGTTGCGACTTCTTGGACACCTTGCTAGAGCGAATCCGCACTGGAGATGCCTTGATGGATCAGATGCCTTTGTGTTGGTGCATGGCCCTAGCGCATACGTCTCGCCAAGTGTATACCCCTCCAAGGTAGAACATCAAAAGGTTGTGCCAACGTGGAACTATGTAAAGGTGGCACTTAGGGGAACGGTGCAGATACACGAGGAACCTTCTTGGATAGAGACCGTGGTAACGAGACTTACCGAGAAGTTCGAGGTGATCTCAAAGAACCCGTGGAATGTCTCAGATGCCCCACGTGACTTTATAGACTCCCAGCTTAGAGCGGTCGTGGGTGTTGAGTTTCTAGTACGAGAGACTGATGCCAAGTTCAAGCTGAGCCAAAACAGAGATCTAAGAGACGCAAAGGCTGTCAGAGATGACATGGCAAGAAGAGCAGAGATCGAGATGTATGAGGCTATGGGCTATTTGAAAGATCTGTAAGTTCGATGCCTTAGCTGTTCACGTAGTCATTAACAGTTCTTAACAGCCCATCAACATGTCGTTAAAGGAGATTGGGCGACTGATTTAGAGAGCTAGTTTGCTGCTATGGCAACGGATCTGAAGTTCGAAGCGTTCTCTTTCAGGCAAAGCCCCTCAGAGACCCAACCAGGAATACCAGGGAGATCGAGGCGTCTTAGTGACCGATACTTTGGGTTAGGCGTCCCTTGCTGGTGTTAGGAGCGAAGGATACTTGCTCCGGTAAATAGAGGCTAAATCGAAGGCACTGCTTGAGATCGAGGAGTACTTACGCACCCAAAGCCTTGGTGCTTCTGACAGCAACCAAGATAGAAGCGACTCTACACTAAAGGTCTTGATTCCTCTTGGGAACGACGAAACCCTCTCTTCAGCGGCACTTTGGAGCTGTCGGGGAACTTAGCAAGTCGTCAGCTATCACCGTACACGTAGTGCATTTGCGCCTGTGGGATCAGGCAAGAGGTGCAAGGTTTTATCTTGAAGAGGAGTCAGAAGCTCTCGAGTTGGTTGATAAAGCATCAAGGTGGCTTGCGGCCTTTGATATTGCGGCGACCGGATCGGTGCTGTCTGCTCTAAGGTGGCTCTGCGCAGAGACGGTGATTCGATATGCTGAAGTGTTGCACGTCGGGGTTGTGGTAGTGGGATCCAGGAGAAGGACCATGGCATCTCAAGCCCTACTGGGTTCGACCACCTATCAGATAGAAAAAATGTCGTCGTTGCGAGTGATGGTTGTGCATCCGGCCTGAGATTGAGCTGCTGGCCTTTCAGCTACACGGCCTTCTTTAGAGACGACCGACGATGAAACAGCGTGAACACTATGCGCACAAGTGCCGAGGTAAGGGAGAAGTAAGCTAAGGAGACCGCAATGAAACCTAGAGCTGTTCCTTGCCCGACAATCACTCTCGTGGTCATGCCGACAACCACAATGGTAAAGACTATTGTTACCCCTCCTAGCGGGGAGGAGAACGAGATCTTTGAAAGCGAAAGCACTCCCCACGCTACAGCCATTCCTAGTAAGAAGGGCCATGACGTTCGAAAGACGCCGCCAAGGTTATCGGCGTGACCGTGAGCTGAACGACCGATTATCACAAATGACAGTACTGCAGCTATATCAAGCAGATAAAAAGGCAGGCGCTTCATGTCACTAGTCTAAGTCCCAGATCTGCAGTAATTACTACGAAAGACAATCTCGCTATACCACTTCTTTGGACGTGAGGTACGGCCTATCCAGCAAACTTCACGAATCTTCGATCAAAGCCCGACCTCCCTAGCCTACTTTGGTAGCCGTAGGTCCCTCTCTCTAAGGAGTATCTGGGCGCAAGCTCATGAATCACACATCAAAGCATTACCTAGGCTGTGTGTTTTCTTTACGTTGTCATTACCTTGGTGCCTTAGCTTATTAGACATAGAGAAACAACAGGCAAAGGAGAGACAGATGTCCTGGATACTAAAGAACTTGGTACTGATGGTAATGGTTACGGGGATGATCTTTACGATCCTCTCAGTAGGGGTGTATCTGCAGTACCGCAAGGAAGACCCATCGGGAAACCGTCCCGACTTTCTAACCAGAGAGGTTCCGGAACCCCTCGTACAAAGTCTTAGAGGTAATGAGACAGACTCCGAAAGAGAACTCATCAAGACCGCAAGCTAAAGACCGATCTACTTATCTCATACGTCAACCAACAAGAGGGAGGCGGGC
>NZ_FQUL01000016.1 GCF_900128965.1 Ferrithrix thermotolerans DSM 19514 | reverse complement strand
CCTGAGTCCTGGGGCTGCGATGCTTGAGTCCTGGTCACTAAAGGACCCTCCGCCACAGTGGGGATCGGCACAAACCCAGCGGCGTTTGTGCGAGATGAGCCTCACCCTACGGCCAAAGCTTTGTAGGTCATAGAGCTCTACCAGGGAACTTCCCTTAGCGTACGTTTTGCCATCACAGATAGGGCACCTCGGTCGTTCACCTCGACACTCGATGTGAACTCAAAAGGGTGCCTTTTCGCCCTCATCAGCTGGATCTTCAACCCCAAGTAAATTAACATCACTGAGACCGAGCAGAATCTCGGCAATTCGGATAGGGTTTTCTCCACAGGGGTCCTCCAGGTTTTGAGTTGTACCTAACATCATTCTGGCAGAACCCCTGTGCCTCTCTCAAGTTCACCCCTGGTGCGTACAGGCAGCCGACTAAATTCCCCACTTAAATCCGAAGTCCCCCTTTAGCTCAAGCGTTCTCGCGTTCGAGTTGGCGCATCTGCACCTTGGCCTCACTCGTTATCCCCTCGCTCTCCCCTGTGTCGATCTCGGTTTGGCGCACCCAGTGACGTAAGGTCTCAGGGGGTCATGCCGAGCTTGTTGGCTACCGATTGAATCGCTGCCCACTTACGAAGGTTATTCCCCTCGGTGGTCTACAACCATAGGAATAGCCCTATCTCTTACCTCTGGTGAGTAACGCTTCACCTGTGCCATAGTAACTCCATCCTCTTAAGGAGTAGGAGTCTGTATCAAACCTGGGGTTATTCAGTCCGTAACTCAAACTAATCTCGCCTCGATATGCAAATTCTAGGCACGCGTCTGCTAAACGCCTTAGCATAATCTTTGAATAAAGAAGTTTTGTAGGAGGAGCATTGCGATGTCGCAGGATCAGTGCGCCCGAAGGTCTCTACCTGATGAGACCCAAGTAGCGGTCGTAGGGGCGGGCTTAGCCGGTCTGAGCTGTGCCAAGGTCCTTCAAAATAACGGCGTGGACTGCGTCGTAGTTGAAAAGTCCTCGGTTGCAGGTGGCAAAGTCCGCACCGATCGAGTCGAAGGATACGTCTTTGACAAGGGATTTCAGGTCTACCTCAACGAATACCCCATGGGAAAGAGAATGCTGGACTACACGAAGCTCGAACTACGCCCTTTCTATAAGGGGCTGTACATCGACTCGCCCTCAGGACAGCCGAGACTAGTTTCAGATCCCTTATCGACCAACTTAGGATTTCGAGATTTGCCACAGCTACTCTCGCCAACCGATATCGCCGCACTGGTCAAAGCTTTCATTTCGTCCTACCGTAACGGAAATAGCTCTACCGATGCGGTTCTTTCGCGCTTCTCGTCGGCTTCAAGGCTGCGACGCTCTGTTGCAGAACCTTTCCTAAAGGCCGTCTACTTAGACGATGAACTGAGATATCCGATCAGTTTTACCAACTTTCTGATCAAGGTATTTGGAAGAGGTGGAGCTTCGATTCCGGCGCTAGGGATGGATATGATTCCCAAACAGTTCGCATCATCTCTAAATGAACAGATTTTCTTGGAACAAGAGGTCGTACAGATCTCATCTGATGGCGTGACTATGAACAGCGGCGAAAGGATCAAAGCACAATGCGTGGTGGTTGCGACCGACGCCACCACAGCACGGCGTCTCATACCAGGATCTCTACAACAGATTGATTACAGCTCGGTGGGTTATATGTACCTAAGAACAAAAGAGCGCCCCTTAGGACATCAGGCCGTATACGTTCCGTCCGTAAACAAAGGACCCATTCTTACAACATGTGTTATGAGCGATGTATCCATTTACTACGCACCCAAAGACACTCATCTGATATCGGTCTCCTATCGCCCAAACGCTTCCCCTGAAGATGTCAAGAATCAACTCAACAGAGTCTTTGGCACACAAACAAAGAGTTGGGAGGAGCTTCAGTCAGGCACGGTTAGTGCGTCGCTACCAAAGGTGTTTGGACAAGCTTTACAACTCGCAAAGGGGCCACTCGTCGCCAAGAACGTTGTCCTAGCAGGAGACTACTTAGAGTCACCCTCAATCGATGGAGCTTTCGCCTCTGGTGTTAGAGCTGCAAAGACTGCACTTACGATCGTAACTGGTAGAGGTGTCGCAGGAGAAGTGAAGGTAAAGTAGTTACCTAAGTTCAAAAGGCTAGGCGCGAGATGATACGCAACAGATACAGATCACAGGCAGAGTTCGACCTATCTATAACAAACCTGGCAAGAGGTTCGACTGCAGCCGGAGTGAGAAACCTCGACGGGAGAGACGTCGTGTTCGTAACCTCACGACCTTCTTCCAAGAGGGGTGCGTTGAGCGAGGCAGACGGAGTTCGAATCGCAGAGGGCGCAAGATTGGCTCTTCTGAACAGACTGCCACTTGTGTTAATTCTTTCAACCTCTGGAGCCGAAATCACAGATGGCATCGGCGCTCTGCATGGATGGGGTGTAGCTGCGAAGGAGATCTCGATGTGCTCTGGAAATGTCCCGATACTCGCCGGCCTGATTGGTCCTGCAGTTTCGGGACCCACCCTGCTCCTAGGCCTTGCAGACTACGTAGTGGTGACTCCAGATTCATTCGCGTATCTTTCAGGTACCCAAATGGTCGCCAACTTCACCGGAGTAAGCCTTACAACTGAAGAGTTAGGCGGAGCCAACGTGCTGCTTTCCAAGTCAGGCGTAGCGTACCAGGTAGCGGAGAGTGCGAACGAGGTAATTGAAGAGATCGCATACCTGCTTAGTTTTCTACCAGACAATACCGATGCCCTTCCTCCAAGGTCTCCTGAAGTTGATGAGGGTTCTGATCTTCGACCTGAACTTTCCTCTATCGTTCCCGCTGAACCCACCTCTTCATACGACGTGCGCGCCATCGTGAAGGAGATAGTTGACTTCGGCGAGTTCTTAGAACTACGTCAGTTCTGGGCTCCGCAGATCGTGACAGGACTCGCCCGCATAAAGGGTAGAACCGTTGGCGTGGTCGCAAATCAGCCGATGATAATGGCTGGCACCCTTGATATACCGGCTGCACAAAAAGGAGCGCGATTCGTACGCTTTTGCGATGCCTTCAACATCCCGCTCATAACTTTGGAGGACACACCCGGGTTCTTACCAGGGAAAGACGTTGAGTGGCGGGGCATGATAAGGCACGGTGCGGAACTCGCATTCTCCTATGCTGCGTGCTCTATACCTAGGATATGCGTCATAACCCGAAAAGCCTACGGAGGCGCGTATATCGTCATGGACTCAAAGGGCATGGGCAACGACTTCACCGTAGCGTGGCCGAGTTCAGAGATCGCCGTGATGGGCGCGGAAGGAGCAGTCCAGATCCTGCACAGGCGTGCAGATATCAACGAACGCGCGGAGGCCAAGTCGGCGTACGAGCAAACATATCTCACACCGTGGATAGCCGCTGAACGAGGATACGTAGACGTCGTAATCGAACCAGAAGCAACTCGAGAGGTAATAGTTCGAGCCTTAGATCTTCTAATCACCAAGAAGGAGAAGTTACGTCCATCTAAGCACGCCAACTCTCCCATGTAAATCACATACAGAGCGTGCGGTTCTAAATTGCGACGACTTCGCTGGGTAAGACGGACCAAAATAAAGGTAGCATAGCCCCTATGGAGCTACAAGAGGTACTAACCACCAACGCTGCTTATCGCGCCTTTACCGACGAAGCGATACCAAGAGAGGCCATCTACGAGATACTAAACATGGCGAGATTCTCCCCCTCTGGAGGAAACCGCCAGGCATGGCACGTAATTTTGGTGGAAGACGAAGAGATTCGCCTGCAGTTACAAAGCCTCTACCAGGAGTCATGGCGCGAGTACTTCGCCCACGTTAGGCAGAACCTAGTACCATTCGCTCCACTTTCGAATAGAAAATGGGACGGGCCGGCGATTGATCTAGATGAAGCTGCTAAGACCCCAGCTCCATCAGAGTTCTCCGATAACTTGGCGTCTGTTCCGGTCCTGATGTGCATCTTTGTGGATCTCACTCAGCTGGCGGTAATCGATAACGGACTCGGCCGCCAAAGCATCGTTGGCGGCGCGTCCATCTACCCATTTGCGGAAAACATACTCTTAGCCGCTCGATCCTTGGGCTATGGCGGTGTTATGACCACCGTTCTGTGCCGACGGGAAAACGAAGTCATGAATCTGCTTTCGGTGCCAAAGCCCTTTGCACTAGCGGGCGTCATTGCACTTGGGCGGCCTAAGAAGATCCTACGTCGACTTCGGAGACGTCCGGTGGAACACTTTACGACGATCGACCGCTTTAACGGTATCGCTCTATCTAGGTGACCGATGTGTGCGACACTACGCGATCAATGAGTATCCCACGAAGACTACATAGAGCGCAACTAAGGCCAGCCCTTCCGACCTAGACAGTCTGTGACCGCTCCACATCATCAAATAAAGAACAACTGCACAAGCAACAGCAAAAAGTGAGGTAAATGAGACACCGTGGAGTTGACCTCCCGGATCAAGCACGAGAGCTATCGGGGCCGCTACTAAAGTATTGAAAAACGACGACCCCAGGGCGTTTCCAATCGCCAGATCCGGTGCATCTTTAATTACCGCCTGCACCGCTGACGCTACCTCAGGCAGGGCGGTGCCAACTGACACTATCACTGCACCTGCCACGACCTTTGATAAACCCACCGTGGTCGCCAGGGACAGTGCCGCATCCAAAAACACCTGTGCCGAGATCAGGGTACCGATCAAACCTAATAGACAAAGACCGACAATCACCACTAGGCTCTTAGATGAAGCTTCTTCGGGCACCTCGTCTTCAAACTCAGGATCCGATCCTGAGTGCTTTACTATCTGGTACGTTGCAACCGCAAAAACTGCTATTGGAATATAGGCAAAAAGCGTAGATAGATGGAGAACTATGAAGAACACTGCAAACATCAACGCGCCAGCAGTGGCCACCATCCCTTCGTTCTTCAACGTACGGGAGCTGATCTTGGGCCTTGAAGCTACAGCAGCTATGCCAGCCACAACAGTCAGATTGATGATCGTAGCCCCCAAAGATGAAGCCACCCCCACAGATGCATGGTGAGCGAGCGAGGCAAAGGCCGCCGTTGCCAGCTCGGGGAGCGAGGTGCCAAAACCGATGACGACGACACCGGTAAATACCTTTGAGCGACCCGTACGCTGCGAGAACGCTATTGCGTAAGATACAAAGAGGTGCGAGGTGAGCGCAAGTCCTAAAATCCCCAAAACAACGAGCAACAGAGAGAACGTCACTACAGATCCAGACGATGTTCTATCACATTGATTGGATCTATCACTATCACCACGCGTTCTGGGTTCGGCCTTACCGCCTTTGAATACTTGACGAGATATAAAACCTCGACAGAAGAGACGAACTTAGGATCTGACTCGATTTTTGCTGCTCCTGCTAGGCTTACATAGCTCTGTCCTACAAACACACAGAAACTTGCAAAGGGATTCTGTGTGATGTTGCGAACCTTCTTGGAGCTCGCTCGTGACAGCACGAAGAGCTTAGACCCATCGGTGCTGTCCAGGACTGCATTTACAGGCACCTGATGCAACCGATTGACGGTGTCATAAGTTGCAATAACACCGTGAATCGGCCTCGAAAGGAATTGAACGGCTTTCGTTGACAGTTCTTTTGCCAATATACCCCCAGCTCGAAGCTAACATATACGTCCACTCATCGTAGCAAGTCCGTTGCTCTGAAGCGGTACTGGGATGACTAAGCACCTGGTCCTAGATTCACCTTCGCCAATAACCAGTAGCAATTCGTTGACCATCTTGCAGGCTTCACCACAGCACCCCGTAAGCTCCAAGTTGCCCATGTGCCTCGGTAGTTTATCTCGAAAAAAGAGTTCGAGGCATCTAAGGGGGCTAATGTTACCTCGTCATCAAGGCGTCCGCACTTCCTCAGCCTTAGGTACATATATCCTGTATTTTCCCTGAGACAGGATAAGCAAAGTAACGAACGATATATTGTTAACTTGTTGAACTTGATACAGAGTACAGCAACTATTTGGACTGAGTGGAATCTAAGTCGAAGTCATGGTTTGAGTGAATAACAAGACCCAAATTGCGTTGGCTTCGGATGGAAATCACAGACGGCGTCACCGTATCTGCGCGTGGCAGGGTGGAGCGGGTCTTCAAAGTTGCCAAGGTTGCGATGGATTAGATGGGTGTTGGAGGTAGGAGTAGTTGAATAAGATCTTCGTGGCACTGGGAAACTTCTCAGTCAGGTTCAGATACGTAATCGTTCCGCTCTGGATCGCTGTGATATTTGCTTCCGTTGCTTTCTTGCCGTCTCTATCTTCGGTCGTAACTAACAACAATCAGAACTTCCTCCCTAAGAACTCTCCTTCGATTCAAGCCGCAAACCTCGCCAGCAGCTTCCAAAACACCAACGACTCGCTAGTCGAGGTTGTCGTATACCGCAATCAAGGAACACTGACGCCTGCTGATGAAGCTTATGCTGCACAGCTTGCAACCGCCATAAAGGCTCACGTTCCCACCATAGTTAAGTCACAGGTAGTTGCCCTCTCAAAGGACCAGCAAGCAGAACAGATCGAGGTTCTATCTTCGATATCAACCTTCAACGACGTAAAGACCGTAACGTTGGTGGATAACATCCGATCCGAGATCGCAAAGGTTAGCGCTCCCGCTGGCCTTCAAGTTCACACAGCAGGACAGCTCGCAACCGCTGTCGACTCCGCCAAGACTAACGGTTCAAACTTCAACGCTACTCAGCAGTACTCGATCGTCTTCATCTTACTCATCCTTCTCCTCGTCTTTAGGTCAGTGCTCGCTCCTCTCATAACGCTCATCCCAGCTGCATTGGTTTCAGTTATGGCCGGACCGATAGTGGCTCGTCTTACATCGGTGCTTCACTTCCAGGTATCGAACATAACCCAGCTTCTTATGGTGGTCTTGGTGCTAGGAGCCGGTACCGACTACGGACTTTTCCTCGTCTTTAGGGTAAGAGAGGAGATTCGACGAGGTCTCGACGGGAAAGAGGCGGTTAGGTTTGCCGTGTCTCGTGTGGGAGAGTCCATAACCTTCTCCGCCTTTACCGTAATTGCAGCTCTCCTATCGCTAGTGACCGCCACCTTCGGCTTCTACAAGGGCCTAGGGTACCCCTTGGCTATCACCATATTCCTAATGCTCCTTGCTGGGCTAACACTTCAACCAGCGCTCTTGGCGATCTTTGGCCGGGCAGCATTTTGGCCATCTCGGCCTCACAAGACCTCACCCAAGAACGGTCTATGGGGTCGGATTGCGGCCAAGGTTATTACCCGTCCGGTACTGACTCTGACCGCAGGGGTACTAGTGTTTGGCTCGCTAGCCCTCGTATCAATAGGAAACAAACCTTCTGGCTTTACATCTAGCACATCGGTTCCGGCAAACTCCGACTCAGCTCTCGGCAACGCAGCGCTGCAAAAACATTTCAAGGTAGGGGCTTTCAACCCCACCCAGATAATCTTCAAGTTCAATCAACCCATCTGGGGAAACCTTCCCGCAGTGGCAGATATTGAGAACAAGCTCTCATCTTCAAAGGAGTTCAGCTCCGTTCAAGGAATGTTCAACCTCTTTGGAATCCACCTAACCCCTCAGGAGATCTATACTCTGCATTCCAAGCTAGGCAATCCCTCACTGTTGCCACCCGTAGAGCCTCCTACCGTGCATGTCCCCAAACCACTGTACGAGGCCTTCAGATCTGCGGGCAACTATGTTTCACCTAGTGGAAAGCTTGTGTTCTTCAACACCTCGCTCTCAGCGGGCGATCCCGGGTCAACAGCCGCCATTGACTCAGTTCCAGCGATTCGTGCACTCACGACCTCGCTACAAAAAAGTTCGGGCGCTGTAGCCTCTGGGGTAGGCGGGGAGGCACCTGCTTCAGCAGATATATCCGCAGCCTCTAACTCGGATCTATTCCACATTGTCCCTCTCGTTGTTGTTATTATCGCAGTTCTCCTGGCAGTGGTTCTTAGATCTCTGATCGCTCCTTTGTACCTTGTTGTCTCAGTGCTTCTGTCTTATCTTGCGGCACTTGGAATCGACGTTTTGTATTTCATGGACATCAAGGGGGAGTCTGGTTTAACCTTCGTACTACCGTTTATGCTCTTCCTATTTCTCCTTGCGCTAGGTGAGGACTACAACATATTGGTAATGACCCGAATTCGGGAAGAGTCTCACTTGATGCCTTTGAAGGAGGCGGTAGCAACGGCCATCGGAGCTACAGGATCAACCGTGACCTCCGCAGGAATCGTATTGGCTGGCACGTTCTTTGTCCTTGGAGTAGCAGGAGGAAGCGGGAGTCCTCAAGTTCAACAGATCGGCCTAGGTCTTGGTCTTGGAATCGTCATGGACACGTTTTTGGTAAGGACCCTGCTCGTTCCATCGACTGTAGTGCTACTAGGGAAGTGGAACTGGTGGCCTTCAAAACTTCACGAGACGCACGCAAAGCTCGAGACCCAAGAACAGACAAGGTCACAAAGAGCTCATCCCGACAGCTCAAGCCGTCCCTCCCCAGCTCCTGCTAGCTAGTCGATAGATGGCTCGCCAAGACCCCAAGATATACATGGACGTTCACGGACACAGAGCGACCATTACGGTGTCCAACCCGGCAAAGAAAAATGCAATCAGTCAGGCGATGTGGTCGCAACTGCACTCGATATGCCTTGAGATCTCGCACATGTCACACATTAGATGTGTAGTCGTAAAGGGAGACGGTGAGAACTTTGCAGCCGGAGCCGATATCTCGGAGTTTGAACTGACAAGAGATGAGAAAAACGCCGCCACATTCGACAGCAACACCGAGGCGGCGTTGGACGCATTAATAAAGTTGCATGTGCCAACAATAGCCCTAATCGAAGGAATGTGCCTTGGAGGCGGAGTCTCTCTCGCACTCGCCTGCGACTATCGCGTGGCAGATGCAGCTACCGCCCGCTTTGCCATACCAGCCGCAAGGCTCGGAATAGCATATCCATTTGACTCTCTCAGGAGACTGGTAGTGACCGTAGGTAGTGCCCATGCAAAGTTCCTAATATTTAGCGCAAAGCAGATAGACGCGCAGAAAGCACTGCAGATTAACCTTGTTCAGGAGATCTGTCCATCTGGATCAAAGACTGAAGCTAGGGTGGAAGAGATCGTAGAGGCCATTAGCAACAACGCTCCCCTGTCAATCGCTGCCTCCAAGACACTGATCGATGCCATTGCCTTGGAGGACTTAGATGAGCACGCTCTTAGAGAGCTACATGAAGAGGTTTCGAAGACCTGCGTCGCAAGCGCTGACTATAAAGAGGGGGTTAGGGCCTTTCTTGAGCGCAGGCTGCCACAGTTCAGTGGAATGTAGAGTTCTCGCGCCTTCGAACAAAAGACAACGATAGTCTTACAACTAGAGGCTCGTGCAGGGAAATAGATCAGGGTCCTAGTTCGACCTCCAGGTCTCTGGGTATCCTACCTTTGTTGTTCGAGAGATACCAGGAGGTAGGTAACTTGAACTCTCCCCAATCCAATTATTTGTCTGCAGCTGAGACATCGCTACTACCAACCTGTGGCATGTTTGTTCAGCTGCAGATCTACCATATGGGTATAGACAAAAAATTGGTCCACTAAAGAGAAGGGCCTCTCTAGCTAACGATCATCTCCGCAGCTCTCTCAAGGACTGGGCGCAAGATTTCGATTATCTCGTCGAACTGCTCTGCTGTACAGATAAGGGGCGGAGCGAGCTGTACCACGGGCTCGCCTCGATCGTCCGAACGACAGATCAGGCCTTTATCGAGCAGTTCTCTCGAAAGGAATCCCCTTAGGAGGTGCTCGGACTCTTCGTCACTAAATAGCCCTTTGGTCTCTTGATCTTTGACCAGCTCCAAGGCGTAGAAGTATCCAGCTCCACGCACTTCTCCGACGATAGGAATGTCCTTTAGTGACTCCAGCTTGCTCCGAAATAGCTCTTCGTTAGCGAGCACGTGATCATTGATCTGCTCTCTTTCAAAGACCTCGAGATTAGCTAGTGCAACTGCTGCGGCCACAGGATGACCACCGTAAGTAATACCGTGTAGGTAGGTGTTCTTCCCGTGCAGGAACGGCTCCATGAGTCGATCCGATGCAATCATCGCTCCGATCGGAGCGTAACCTGAGGTCATCCCCTTGGCGCAGGTTATCATATCCGGCATATATCCGTATCTCTCGGCCCCAAAGTAGTGACCCAGACGACCAAAGGCCGTGATCACCTCATCAGAGACCAGGAGAACATCGTACTCGTCGCAGATCTCTCTGACTCTTTCGAAGTACCCAGGTGGAGGCGTAAAGCAACCGCCTCCATTTTGTACAGGCTCGAGATATACCAACGCCACCGTATCAGCACCTTCATATTGGATTACTCTTTCTATGTCGTCAGCACACCTGAGCGTACAGGACCCCTTCCAGGCACAGTCCTTGCAGCGGTATTCGTTAGTATTAGCAACCTTTCGCGCACCGGGGAGGAGAGGTTCGAAGGGCTCTTTGTACGCAGGAAGACCAGTGATAGCCAAGGCCCCCAGCGACGCTCCGTGGTAAGCGATGTTTCTCGAGATGACCTTGTACTTGTGGTGTTTGCCTCTCGCCGCAAAGTACTGTCTCGCCAACTTGTAAGCGGCCTCTACTGCTTCACCGCCTCCAGTGGTGAAAAAAACGCGATTTAGATCTCCAGGTGCCAAAGAGGCAAGCTTCTCCGCTAGCTCTACCGCCGGCGTATGAGCGTAACTCCACACAGGGAAGTAAGCCAAGGTAGACGCCTGTTTAGACGCCGCCTCCGCTAGCTCGGTTCTACCGTGACCCAGCTGGCTAACGAACAGACCCGACAGACCGTCTAGGTATCTCTTGCCCGAGGCATCCCAGACGTAGGCTCCTTCACCACGAACCATGATCGGTAGATCTTCCTCTTCAAATGTCGACATACGGGTAAAGTGCATCCAGAGATGTCTCTTTGCTGCCTCTCTAAGATGCTCTAACCTCTTGTCGTCGTACTCGTACACTGCCATCTCCTTGACTTACCTAACACAGGCAGCCTTTGCTGCCCTCACTTTGAACTGTATGAATATGTCTGTTTAGCCAGTCTCAGGTATACAAAGGCCTCCGTAGCCACGACTCCTGGAATGGCTCTAATCTCACCGTTTATGATCTGGAGCAGCCTCTCATCGTCTTTTGCAACGATCTCTACGAATATATCCACAGAACCAGCGCAGATGACCACGTAGTCCGCCTCTTTGATCTTGGAGATCTCAGACGCCACTGCAACTAGGTCACCAGAGACCTTCACACCCACTAGGGCCTGTCTCCCCATACCTAGACTCAAAGGGTCCGTTACCGCTACTATCTGCATTACACCTAAGTCGATGAGACGCTGAACCCTATGTCTAACAGCAGCTTCAGACAGTCCAACCTCTTTGGCAATCGTTGCATAGGACAGTCGACCATCTCCCTGCAACAACTCGATAATGCGCAGAGACACGTTGTCAACCCTGGCCGATCCCCCTCTGTTCGACTCAAGATCCTTCGCTTTGCGCCTCAGAATATAGTCATACTGCACGGCCGGCTGCTCTTCGCCCAAATGGACTATCACCCCCAACTGAAAAGTTGCATAACTTACTCAAACACGCTTGAGCCTAGAAGATATAATAGCTCTAAATTAGATGGATTTCGTAATTTATGATCACGAATCATACTGATTCCACTATTTCCAGTTACTTTGCTTATCGAATCCGTAAGGCTGAAGCATATTTTACCTTCGAAGCGAGGTACGTTTGGGTGGACTAAACAGACAGCCAAGCACCGCAGTCGAAGAGATCCACCTACTCAAACTCCCAACTAAACCTCCAGCTAGAGCATCCTCCACATATGCAACGCTAAATTTGTACAAAACAATAACCTCTCAGTTGAGGCAAAAAGGGAAACATGCATCTTCATTTGGGCTACCATCGAATCTATATAAGCAATTGGGAGGCACCAAGATGACGTCCAAGACAGAACTGACCAACTTTATAGCTGGTAAAAAGACACCGGCGAAGAGCAAAGAGTTTCTAAATATCGTTGACCCCTCCACCGGTGAAGTATACGCAACCTCACCTAACTCACGTGATGAAGACGTAGACCTGGCCTTCCAAGCTGCCAGCGAGGCGTTCGACACATGGAGTTCGATGACACCTTCGGCCAGGTCATTAGCTCTTATGAAGATCGCAGATGCACTCGAGGCGCGTGCCGAAGAGCTCGTTGCGGTAGAGTGCCAAAATACCGGTAAACCGGTTTCCTTGACGATGTCAGAAGAGATACCGCCGATGATCGATCAGATTCGTTTCTTCGCTTCGGCAGCTCGCCATCTGGAAGGCAAGTCAGTTGGAGAGTATATGACTGATCATACCTCCATGATCCGTCGCGAGCCGATCGGCGTATGCGCTGCGGTAACGCCTTGGAACTACCCAATGATGATGGCTGTCTGGAAGTTTGCGCCTGCTCTGGCCGCCGGAAACACCTTGGTAATAAAGCCTTCTGATACAACTCCGGCATCGACTCTACTTATGGCTGAGATCATATCGGAGTTTGTTCCAAGGGGAACGCTAAACGTGGTGTGCGGGGATAGAGACACTGGACGGCTACTCGTTGCCCATAAAGCACCCCAGATGGTCTCTATTACAGGTTCTGTCCGAGCCGGTATCGAGGTTGCAACCACCGCTGCAAAAGATCTCAAAAAGGTGCACCTTGAACTGGGTGGAAACGCCCCAGTAGTCGTCTTCGACGACGCAGACTTGGAAAAAGCCGTAGAAGGCATCGGCGTAGCGGGCTACTTCAACGCCGGTCAAGACTGCACCGCAGCGTCCCGAGTACTCGTACAGGCAAAAGCGTACGACCGTTTCGTCGAACTCATGGGTGAGTTTGCACGAAATACAGTGACCGGTCCCCCAAGCTCCGAAGATGCGCTTTATGGTCCACTAAACAACCCCAATCAGCTCGCAAGGGTAGAAGGACTCATAGAGAGGCTTCCGTCGCACGCAAAGGTCGTTGCAGGAGGCACCAGGGTATCCGAACAGGGATTTTTCTTCGCTCCAACGGTGGTTGTGGATCTCCATCAAGACGACGAGATCGTCCAGAACGAGGTCTTTGGTCCGGTAATCACGGTCCAGAGGTTTGAGACTGAGAAAGAGGCACTTCAGATGGCAAACGACGTTGAGTACGGACTTGCCTCATCTATCTGGACAAAAGATCACGCAACAGCAATGAGGATGTCGAAGGGATTGAACTTTGGTGCTGTGTGGATAAACACCCATATCCCTATCGTGGCCGAGATGCCACACGGCGGATTCAAGCACTCGGGGTACGGCAAAGACCTCTCGATGTACGGCTTTGAAGACTACACAAGGATAAAACACGTTATGTCTTACATCGGGGAGTAGTCTGTATCTGCGCTCTATTCGACCTATATCCGAAGGGATAGCAAAACCTCCTGTTAAAATGAAACCCCCCCTCGTCAACGACAAGGGGAGGTTTCGATAAACGTCAAAGACAAATAGTTGTAAGACTTGAAGTTAAGAGTTCTTTAGCGCCAGAGCAAATGCATCGAGACCTCTTTCGATCTGAACCTCATCGACGATAAGGGGCGGCATCCAGCGTATTACATTACCCCACGTTCCAGCGTTCATTATTAGAACCTTGGACTCCTTCTTTGCGTGCGCAATTATCTTGGCCACCCTATCAGCGTCTGGCTTAGAGGTAGAAGGGTTCAAAAGAGTCACACCTATCATAAGCCCCAGGCCACGAACGTCCCCTATCGATTCCTCCTGCTCCGCGATTGACTCAAGCCCTTCACGAAGCTGTCTAGCGCGCGCATTTACGTTCTCCATGAACCCCGGCTCCGTCAAGACCTCGATAGTCGCTAAGGCTGCCGCACATCCCATCGGGTTTCCACCATAAGTTCCTCCATGGCTACCCACAGGCCATCGATCCATAATCTCCTGGCGTGCTCCAATAGCCGAGATAGGAAATCCAGAACCCAGGCCTTTTGCCATCACAAGCACGTCAGGCTCTAGTCCGTAGTGCTCAACTGCAAACATTTTGCCGGTTCTGCCAAAGCCGGTCTGAACCTCGTCCACTATGAACAAGATTCCGTGCTCCTTGGCTCTCTCGGCAACACCTTCCAAGAACCTTTTCGGCATTGGAAGATAACCACCTTCGCCAAGCACCGGTTCAACAATAAAGGCTGCCGTCTCCGACGGAGCGCTCTGGGCTAGAAGTAGATAGTCGAGATAGGCTAGTGCTCTTTCTACGCGTGGATCATCGTCTGACACCGCCTCACCTTCGAGGTACCCAGGTGTCACCGCCACGAAAACACCCGCTGGCAGAGGCATGTGTCCTGCTCGGTAACCGGTGCGAGAGGTAGTCATCGCCATCGCTTGTGAAGTTCGTCCATGGAAAGATCCCTGAAACACTATCACGTTGGGTCTCTTTGTGTACTGACGAGCAAGCTTTATCGCTCCCTCGGTAGCCTCAGCCCCAGAGTTGGAGAAAAAGAAACTTTCGATAGTCTTAGGTGTCAAGTCGTAGAGCCTTTGTGCCAACGGTTCAAGAAGGTCGTGCGTATATATGTTGACTTGAGCGTGGATGAAACGTTGCGCTTGTAGAGCTATCGCCTCCACCACCTTTGGATGACTGTGCCCAGTCGATGTAACCGCAATCCCTGAAGTTAGGTCTAGGTACTCCTCACCGTCTCTTGTGTACACATAGGCGCCACGCCCGGACACCACCTCAAGATCTGTTAACTTCGACCATACCGGTGCTAGTCTGGATCTCTCCGTCATCGTTCTTCCCTTCCTTTCTTAGTCACTAAACAACTAACTAAGCGTTGCCCAATCGTCTTAGACCTTTACTTTGGCACTAGTAGACTAAAGACCCTTCTTAGACCATTGGCATCTTTTCCTTCAGACTCTTTCGCATCGATCATTCGAGCTAGCAGTATTGAGCTATTAATTCCTAGGTAACGAAGAGGCTCCGGTTCCCAAGGGCGCGACCTGTGACCCACCCAACACAGAGAAGTGAGTTCGTTCTGTTTTGCTAGCACTAGATCGCAAAGTGTTCGTCCCGCAACGTTTGTCATAGTGACACCGTCTCCCCCATAGCCAAAGGTGGCACCGTAACCAAGGTCGTGGTCATAAAAGATATTGGGAGTTAGGTCTCTGGTCATTGCGATTGCACCGCCCCACTCATAGGCGACCTTTACCTCTTTGAGATAGGGAAAAAGATCTAAAAGAGCATCAACTAAAGCGGCTTTGACCTTTGGATTGGTCTCTGCCTCGTCGCTTAGAGTACCTCGAAAAAGATACGGTGCACCCCTACCGCCGATAGCAACTCTGTTGTCCGCCGTGCGTTGGAGGTAGATTATCAAGCCTCTGCCATCAGAGACGGTCTCGAAACCTGACCATCCCACCTCGTCAAAGAATCGGTCATCGAGAGGTTCAGTTACGATCATCAGCGAGTAGATTGGGACAATAGACGCCTTTAACGGAGAATCTATACCAGCGCTGAAGGCCTCTGTACACTGTAGTACGTGCATAGCCTCAACCCGATAACCTGCGTCCGTCGTCAATTTTCCCTTTGAGATCTTAGATACCTTAGTCCCTTCATAGATCTGAACTCCGAGCCTCTCAACGGCTTTAGCGAGACCGTAAACCAACTTGGCAGGATGAACTCTAGCGCACACCTCATCGAAGGCCGCACCAAGCGAGTCCGTTCCTCGAAGCCGAAGCTCGACCTCGTCTCGATCCAGCCATCGATGACGTGGTTCAGATCGATATCGATTCTCCTGTTGAACGTAGCTTTGCAGACGTCGCTTGTGGGCCTCGTTTCTGGCGAGTATTAGAGTGCCACCAAGATGAAAGTCGCAGTCGATTTCCTCTTCCTGGATCACTCTGGCGATCTCGTACACCCCTTCAACCATGGCTTTGTCAATCCTCTGCGCTTCATAGAGCGACACATCTCTTTCAAGCCTCGCCTTGTCAAAGGGCACTAGCGCCGAGGCCCAGCCACCATTTCTACCTGAGGCTCCGTACCCGACATACCTTTCCTCAAATATCGCTATCTTTAGAGCAGGCGAAGCCTTTTTCAGATAGTAGGCCAAGTAAAGTCCGCTGAGACCACCTCCAACGATGGCGACATCGATCCTAGAGTTAGCCTCAAGAGACCCTCGCTGCCTACGTGCTCCCATCGCATGCAGCCAAAAGCTGGGCGCCTGCGGGGAGGCAGCACAAGCCATCGACTCTCCTAGGAGATTCCCAGGGACTGAGCCACTGCCTCGTAGACCACCTTGCCGCCAGAGACGTTGAGCGAACCGACTAGTTTCGGCGAGTTGAGATCCTGCGCAAGATCTAAGAGTCGCGGAGCCACAGCCGCTGACAGTGCCCTCGACGATGTGCGGGGGTACTGTCCCGGTATATTCGTGACACAGTAATGAATGACTCCCAACTCTTCAAATATCGGGTGAGAAAGGGAGGTCGGACGGGCAGTTTCGATACATCCACCTTGATCTATGGCGATGTCCACCACCACAGATCCTGGCCTCATCGATGCAATGTGTTCTTTTTTCACAATCTTGGGAGCCTTCGCACCAGGGACCAGCGCCGCTCCTATAACCAAGTCGGCTTTGGATACAACCTCCGAGATGGCGTGATCTGATGAAGCAACAGTCGCAGTCACAATACCTTCCTGATGAGCCTGGTAGAGTCTGTGCAGATCTACATCAACACCAACTACTTCGGCATCCATTCCTCGAGCGCCACGCGCTGCCATCGTTCCTGCAACACCAAGTCCAATTACAACCACTCTTCCGGGCAGGACACCGGCTGCTCCGCCAAGAAGAGTCCCTGAACCAGCAGCCAGGTAGTAGGCACCCACAATCGCAGCAGCCCGCCCCGCGACCTCGCTCATTGGAGCTAAGAGTGGAAGACCGGCTGGATAGGAAAGGGTCTCAAACGCATAAGCCTCGACTTGGCTGTCCATAAGCGCCTTAGTCAACTCCGGCTCGGCTGCTAGATGTAGGTAGGCGAACAGAATCAAGCCTGGCCTAAAGTACTGCCACTCAGACGGCTGCGGCTCTTTCACCTTTACCACCAGATCACAGGCCCAGACATCCTTAGCTTCGTCAGCAATCTCGGCACCAACGCTCAGGTACTCTTCGTCAGAGAAGCCCGCCCTAACGCCAGCTCCTCTTTGAACCTTTACTCGATATCCGTGGGACACCACGGTAGCCACAGCGCTTGGGTCAAGTGCAACCCTCCTCTCGCCATCTTTAATCTCCGCAAGAAGACCTACCGTGCTCACCATGGGGAAACTCCTTCAGTCTGAGTAATTCGAGATAAAACTAAATGATCTATACCTACGATGTTATGTCATTTGAAGCAGATAGTTTTCAATGCAATGGTTGATATGGTCGCCACCAAACTGTAAAAACGCACAATCGCAGCGTCCACAATTAGGAACGAGACAAGAACCAGTCTCTGACCCTTGCATAAATTTTCTCAACCGATATTCCCATCTCAGCCATCACAAGTGGACCTTTCCCTGAGTGGCCAAAGTCCTCGATGCCGATGACAAGGCCTCCTTCGCCAACAACCTCCATCCATCCCATCGGCGTTCCTGCCTCTACAGAGACAGACGGAACACCCCTTGGTAGGATCTCCTCTCTTTCTTGGATCGAAAGACTTAAAAATCGATCTCGGCTGGGCATCGAGACGACTCTGAGGTTGCGCAAGCCCGTCTGTTGCTCTATCTCCTTGGCGACACCTAAAGCCAAGGCCACCTCAGAACCGGTGGCAACGATAATCAAATCTAGCCCACCATCACCGTCATGGACCACTCTTGCTCCAAATCGCTCCACCTGATCTATGTTTACATCACCTAAGTCATCAAGCGCCTGACGGGAAAGGACCAAAGCCATAGGATCCTTCAAACGACTAACCGCCATCTTCCAACCAACCGCAGTCTCATGAGCGTCCGCTGGTCTAAATACCTCTAGATGAGGTATGAGTCTGAGAGCGTTGATCTGTTCGATTGGCTCGTGTGTAGGTCCGTCCTCACCAACTCCGACCGAGTCGTGGGTAAAGACGTAGGTGACCGGTATACGCATGAGGGCAGAGAGCCTGATCGCTCCTCTCATATAGTCCGAGAACACCAAGAACGTAGACCCAGCCACCCTAAGCCGCTCGTCGAAGAGGTGGATTCCGTTCATGATGGCTCCCATAGCGTGCTCTCGCACCCCGTAGTGGATGAAGCGCCCCGATCGGTCACTTTGGGAGAAGGCTTCCATCTTCAGTGCCATGCCGGTCGATTCAGCCAGATCTGCCGTACCAACTACCATGGAAGATAAAGCGGGAACGACTTGCGAAAGAACCTTCTCCGACGACACCCTGGTGGCAAGAGCCTTACCCGGCTCAAAAGAGGACATAACCCTGGAAAATACCTCGTCGATTCTGGATTGCGTGAACTCCTCAAAGCGTGGCTCCATCGGACAACGACTCCTCGCCGATGCTAGCTCTGCCGCCTTTTCCTGCACTATGTCAGCACAGAGGGTACGGACCTCCTCAGGGACGTAGAAACTCTCAGTCGGCCATCCAAAGCGTTGCTTTAGCTGGCTTGTCAGTTCTGGGCCGAGAGGCGCACCATGAACCTTCTCAGTGTTTTCACGCCCAGGCACCCCATATCCAATGATCGTCCTTACAGATATAAAGGTCGGCATGGACACGTGTTCAAATAGTACCTCGTCAAGCACTCTTTTGATCTCTTGGTGAGAGTTTCCGTCTGTGATCTCAACACAGCGCCATCCAAGAGCCCTGTAACGCTCGATCCTGGACTCAGTAAAGGCTAGTTCAGTAGATCCGTCTATCGATATGGCGTTATTATCGTAAAACACGAAGAGGTTTCCAAGGCCCAAGTGACCAGCGAGAGAAGAGGCTTCGTTGGAGATACCTTCCATTAGATCACCGTCTGAACAGATCGCAAAAACCCTAGGCATGTCCTCTCGTGCAACCGCTCCCTTGCCATGGAGCATCTGGGCCGCAATCGCCATACCACAAGCATTTGCTATACCCTGACCCAACGGGCCCGTAGAGGTCTCAACCCCTGCCGTCACCCCAAACTCGGGATGGCCAGGAGTTATCGACCCAAGTTTACGAAAGGCTCTCAGATCCTCAACGTTCACGGGATAGCCAAAGAGATGAAGCAGGGAGTACAGAAGCATTGAACCATGCCCCGCTGAGAGCACGAAGCGGTCGCGAAGGGGATCTTTGGGATCACTTGGGTTAAACCGTAAAAAGTACCTAAAGAGAGTCCATGCCATGGGCGCAGCCCCAAGAGGCAGACCTGGATGACCGGAGTTCGCCGCCTCAACTCCGTCAACTGACATCATCCTTAGTGTCGTAATCGCCAACGCGTCTAAGTCATCTCTTTGGGGAGCTAGATCCATCGGTTGCCAACTCATCGGTTTCCTCCTGTGCTTGTCTCGTCATCACCTTAGCAAAACAAACCTGCCCTATCCACCTAGGACCGATACGCTAACCCTGTTCCCTTACGCGTTGATAGGTCCAGCAGAGTCCCTCAGATGGCGCAGCGGGCGACCCGACTTGTGTACCTGTATCTCAGAGCAGATAACAAGCGCCGTTTCCTCCACGCTCTGGGCCGCCGCATCGATACCAATTGGACCATAGATCCCATTTACTAAATCGTCACTGCAACCTAATTCAAGAAGCCTTCTTCTTCGCTCAGACTGCGTGTGACGGGAACCCAACGATCCTACATAGGTCTTTGGTGATGACAAGAGCGTCTCTGCAATGAAGCTGGTTGTGAAGTCATGGTTATGAGAAAGCACCACCAAGGCGTCTAAGGGCCCAAGTACTATTCCCCCATCCTTTAGTGAGTTAGACTGACTCTCACCCTCAACAACTATGTCGGCGCTCCACCCGAGATAGGAAGAGAGTTCACAGAGCGACGCAGCCAGTTCTCCGCCTCCAAGAACCACAAGATGCGTAGGAGGTGCAACGAACGAAAGGTAATAGGTCGTTTCGGCCTCACTTATCGTCTGCATGCCTCTCCTCATGGATCGGAGCAGCTCCTCTGCGCCATTGGTGACCTTTGATGGAAGGTTCGCAGGCAACTTGAGTTCCTGGGAAAGTACGTAGATACCCGGTGCGGCTCCAGGAGAGGATACCGTGACGGTGACAAAGGGTTCTCTTTTACTCACTAAGTCAAAGTAGGAGTCTGGAAAAGAGTCTTCACGGAACACCGCCAGCTGGGCAACGCCACCACAGGCTAGGCCCGCCTTCACCGCCTCGTCGTCACTAAAGGCAAGGTCCAATACAGCGTCAGATCCCTGAAGCGAATCCGACAATCTCTCGACCACATCCTTCGTAAACTGGGCAGATAAGACCTCTCCCTCTATCTCTGCATCTCTAATCTTTAGGAATCCTTCGGATCGGTTAGCACCGCCAAAGCCCTGAAGGTCCACAACCCTGACTATCCAACCCGACTCCACGGCTACCTCCACACGACACGTAAGCTTTTCGAACCATTCATATTTTCTTACAAGACTACTTCAAGCTAGATGTGTCGATGAAACCGATCTCACGAACGCTCTCAAGTTATGGCATTTGAAGCTAAGACTAAGTTCTCAACGATCTATCTAATTGGTGGAAGTTGCCTTGGGAAAATCGTAACTAACGGCATCCGTTGCACAACTTTACACGGTCGATGATTGATCACAGCTAGGCCTAACCATCGCAAGGTTCCTACATCGATCACATCGGCATCTCGACCCACGAACCCAGGCCATCTAAATGCAAGTGCCTTAGTCGCTCGAAGCCTGCTTTAGTTCTTCAAACGCCTTTGCGAACTCACGCGTTAGTGGACCTATCTCTCCGTTGCCAACCGGCTTACCGTCTATCTGCACCACGGCTTGCACCTCTCTGATCGTCGAAGTTAGAAATACCTCCGAGATCATACTCGAGGAAAAGACCTCCATCGGAATCTCTCTCTCCGCCCCACCGATCTTCTCTAGGACCAGTTCCCGTGTGATACCCGCCAGGGGACCGTCACTGAGCGGAGGAGTCACAACTGTATCGTCCCACACCACAAATACATTAGAACCAGTGCCTTCACACAGCCTATTTGCGATGTTAGAGAAGAGCGCCTCCTGAGCGTTCCGCTCCTTAGCATAGGATAGAGCCAGTACGTTTTCAGCGTAAGATGTGGTCTTTAGTCCACTAAGCGCTCCGTGTTCATTTCTCTTCCACGGAACCACGCTCACAGATGCTTTCGATCCATTACCAAATGAGCAAGGTTCGCAAGCAATGACTAGTGTTCCCTTAGTATCCACGCGATCTGATGAAAGACTCGACGACCCAGCTGTGTAGGTTATACGAACCTTGCCGTCTCGAAGATCACTTTTTGATACAACGCTTAGAGTTGCTTCTCTCACTGTATCTAGGTCAGGGGGCGAAAGAAGCAGACCCTTTGCACTTCGACTTAGCCTGTCAAGGTGCCTCTTTAGCGCAAAGGGTCTGCCCTGATAAACCGCTATGGTCTCAAAGACACCATCACCCGTCACGAGTCCGTGGTCAAACACCGATATCGTTGCTTCTCTTTGATCAAGCACTTCACCATTTACAAAGGCGAACATGATCACACCCCTTCCAGACAGCTAGGAAATCTCCTTGCTCCAAAGTCATCTAATTACATAGAATCTAAATCGATCCAATGACAGGGCTGCAACTCGAACCGTCTGTAAATACACATCACAGCTCTCAGACCTATCGATTCCTCCTGAGACACCCGGGAACGTAAAGAGAAACCATTTGTAGCTACGAACCACTAACCGTTAGCTCGTATCCTTTCAGGAAGAATCTTTAGAATCACCCTCTCCGACTGGATTGGGTTTGAGTAGGGTCCGCCCGTGTACTTCTCCGAAACTTTATTGATGTGATCCAAGGCCTCTTCCCCAAGCACGGTTCCAACCACCTCACCACGCACCTCGATGTAAGAGTACGGGTTAGCGTTGTCCCAGATAACCACCGATACCTTTGGATTTTTTTGCACGTTGGCGTACTTAGCCCTGTGAATCTCGGTATTGATCAAAAGGTGATCGTCGTCCGCGTCGATCCACATAATAGAGGTTTGCGGAAAGCCACTAGGAAAGATTGTAGTAAAAGCGGCAAAGTTCTTACCCTTGGCAAACTCGGTTATCTTTGGATCCATCATGCCTCCAATCTAGCGAACTTGGAAGAACTTAGCATGTCGGCACAACGACATGTCAGAAAGTGCCTTGAACCAAACGGTAAGCTGAGAAGCAAGCCGACGCTTAGGCACGCTCACCCTGAGCACGTACTTACGCAGTGTATTTGCGGGCTGCCCTAAATCAGCCTCTGTAAGGTGATAACTTTGGACAATGGCTGAAGATAGAGTTCGCATAGACCTACTAAGACCGATCTGGAAAGAGCTGGAGAAGATCCACATAGTGACCTACTTCGTTCGGGAGTGCCGAGAGGCTTACAAAGAGCTCGGCGTCGAAGATGTATGGTCGAGATACTTTGCAGGTCGAGCAGCACCCATGGGGCGGGTTACTCCTGAAACCGTGGCGGCGACCTTCTACAACTTCTCGCTATCGATGGTAAGACAGCATATGGATTCGGTATGGGAGGTAGCTGGTCCAGAGAGTTTTATCACCGCAAGATTTGAAGGTGCAGATCGAGCCCTGACACGATTACTTGGTTCTCACACCTCTTCAGGGACGTTCGACTCCCTCACGGGTCTCCTCGAAGAGGTAGCCGGCACGGGATCCCCTGAAGGCAAGCCCCTGTATTCTGCAAATTTAGGTATATCCGCACCCGAGAAGCCTCATATCGTCCTCTTTCATCTTGCTACTTTGATCCGTGAACACAAAGGCGACATCCACAACGCCGTTCTCCTTAGTTCATCGGTCTCAGGTGTTGAAGCCCACATTCTTCTTAGCGGGGTAGGACACATGTCTAAAGAGATGGTGCTCGCATCACGAGGCTGGACGGAGGAACAGTGGACCGAAGCAGAAGCTAACCTTAGGCGACGAGGGTTTATCGATGGATCTGGCTCCATTACGGCTGCGGGTAAAGACTTCAGAATCACAGTTGAAGCAGAGACAGAAAGCCTTGCTAAGGGACTTTGGAGCGCCGTAGATAATGACAGATTGACAGAGATAGGAGCAACTCTCTCGGCAATCGGTGAAACCCTTAATGGGTCAAAAGAGTTGCCCGCCTTTAAACCCACTTACGAAGAACTTGGCATGTTGTAAGTTAGAGATCCATCGCTTACCCGATAACTACCTGAGGCTCGGTGGACAAACTGTCTAGGCGACAAAAACGCCCCCAGCCAGGCGTTGAGCTATTAGCGTATCTGAGAAGTGCACAGGTGCGACAGCGTTGTCGCCGTGATCTGTACGATACGCTGTGGCTAAGTTGTTACGCCTTGGCAAATAAGGAGCAAAGGGCACATGATCGAAGTACTTGGTTAGCAATCTGCGTTATCACTTGGAGCAAATGTATTGATGACCTGCGAAATCGCAGGTCATCAAGCGCAGCCCCAACGGGATTCGAACCCGTGTCTCCACCTTGAGAGGGTGATGTCCTGGGCCTCTAGACGATGGGGCCAAATAGGCATATGTAGCCTACCAGAGAACTAACAAGAATCAGTCACTCGTTACACCAAAGAACTGGGAAATGAGCAAGAGCTACCCCTAGAGATTCTCATCGCGTCCCCGTGGTTTGGCAGAGTCCGCTAAAACACGACCACCTGGAAGTTCTAACAACCATTCTTCTCTTTTTTCCTCGATCTAAACCAGAAGCCTTTGGACATCTCAAAGTCGTGTTATCAATGTCCTAACTCTTAGTGCGACAGTCGTAACATATAGAACTTTGATTATGTAGACCTGCTATGTAAAGATGACCAAAGCCCCTCAAGGTAGAGATCACTCAATATCTTGTTAGAGATTGAAAGGATCAGAGAGAAAATAGAGTCCTAACTCAAGGAGTATCGAAACTCTGTCGAAACCCGAGCGCTCCGCACATCGGTTACGAGCTCGGGGGGGAGGACTCGAACCCCCAATGACAGAGCCAGAATCTGTAGTGTTGCCAATTACACCACCCCCGAAGGACACCTCTAGACTACACTCTATCAGTCCTGACCATGTCGCAAAATACTCTCTTCTTTGTAGCCGATTACCTGTGCCCCTGTTACCGCTAGAGCCTCTCGAAGCATGTACTTAAAACTAAGCCATCCCCTAATCGGGGAGTCCTCGTCGGCATATCCACATGCCCAAAGCCCCAGATCTTGAGCAATGTGTACGGATCGATAGAGATGAAATCCATCGGAGACGACGACAACTTTGCTGACGTCCAAGCTCCTAAGGAGTGGCAGTACGCCAGCTATCGACTGATAGGTGTCTTGGCCGTAGCTCGAAGCAAACGCATCGGCACTGGGCACCTTTTCCCGAACCAGTTCCGCTCTCGCAACTTCAGCCTCGCTGTAGACATCGCCTTTTCGTGATCCTCCCAACGAGACGACGTATCGCGCCACACCCATTTGATACAGCTTTGCAGCAGAGTCAGCCCGGGCCGTTAGTACCTTCGACGGAACACCATTGTACTCGGCTGCTCCCATGATCAAGATCGCACCTACATGCGCTTTACAATGCGAGCTCGAGTACCGCCATATGGAGAACACGTTGTACCCAAACCAAAGAGACAAAGCCATAGTTAGAGCCATGATCGCTAGAGCGATCCTAAGCATGACTCTTCCCGTTTTTCTTTCACGCAAACCATCAAACCCTTTGGCCAAGAGCGCCTTTAATCCGCCTTATAGAGGTGTCCCGGCCTAAAACCTCCATAGCCACAAAAAGTGGTGGACCTACCTTACGACCCGTCACCGCCAGCCTTATTGGCGCCTGTAGTTTACGCAGCGAAATACTCAGCTCTTCCCCTAACTCCCGGAACTCGCTCTCTAGATCGTCCTTACGAAACTCCTGGAGTCGCTCGACTCTATCTACGTATCTACTTAGAATCACTTGGTCTGAGTCACTAAATGGGCCGATTGGAAGCCCCAGCTCCTTGAGATCTGCAAACAAAAAGTCAACCATAGGTACCACCTCTGAAAGCAGCGCTATCCGCTCCTTCACGAACGGCGCCACCTCAGTCAACTTCGCCCTCTGAGCCTCATCGCCGGTCCAAAAATCCTCTGACTCTAAGAACCTGACAGACTCTTCAACGAAGCGATCTAGCTCCATGATCATTATGTAGTGCTTGTTGAAGTGGGTCATCTTCACCACGTCAAAAAAAGCAGGCGCTTTTGATACTCGAGAGAGATCGAACCGATCCAACATCTCCTCTCGGGAGAGAAACTCCACGTCGTCACCTGGACTCCATCCAAGAAGCGCCAGATAGTTCACCATCGCCTCGGGAAGAAAACCCTGGTCCCTGAAGTCTTCAACCGCCACGCGATCTCTCCGCTTTGAAAGCTTCACCCTTTTTTCATTCACCAGTACCGGTAGGTGCGCAAATACCGGGGGGCGTAGTCCAAGCGCTTGATAGAGCAACACCGCTTTAGGGGTAGTTGGAAGATGCTCCTCGGCTCTAATTACGTGAGTAATCCTAAGATCAACGTCGTCTACAAAGTTAGCCAACACATAAAGCGCCGCCCCGTTGCCCTTTAGCAGGATGAAGTCTTCAATTGTAGAGTTGGAGAACACGACTCGTCCCCGTACTTGGTCGTCAACGATCGTTTCGCCATCTGGGACTTTGAACCTAAGGGCATACCCTTCCTTAGGTTGCAATCCCCGGTCTCGGCAGAAACCATCGTACCCAGGTCTACCACCTCGAAGCCTCGCCCTCTCATCTATCTCTTCGCGAGTACATGAGCAGAAGTAGGCAAGGCCAGATTCAAAAAGCCTCCGGGCGGTCTCACTGTATAACGACTTACGTTGTGACTGAAAGTAGGGACCTTCGTCAAAGGTTATCTCAAGCCAACCCAGCGCCGCCAAGATCCCGTCTGTCCACTCGTCTTTATTTCTCTGCTCGTCGGTGTCGTCGATCCTTAAGATGAACTGTCCTCCCGACTTCTTTGCCACAAGCCAGTTGTAAAGCGCTGTTCTTGCGCCTCCCACATGGAAGTATCCGGTTGGAGAGGGAGCAAAGCGGAGTCTAATCTCATCAGTCACAATAGCTAGATACTACTATGGGCTAGCGGCTTCTAAATACCTTGACCCCTCTCCGAAGACCTTTAGTAAGGGCGCACAACGCGTTGAACACCTAGCCGTAAGAGTAAAAGCCGCGCTTTGTCTTTCTGCCCAAAAGACCAGCCTCGCACATCCTTGAGAGTAGCGGAGGCGGCGCATACAGCGGTTCTTTAAACTCCTCGTAGAGAGACTGGGCCACAGCTTGGGTGGTATCCAGTCCGATAAGGTCTGCAAGTGCCAAAGGACCCATCGGATGGGCACAACCTTCTACCATACCAGCATCTATGTCTTCTGCACTCGCAAAGCCTGATTCAAACATCCTGATCGCCGAGAGGATATAAGGAATAAGCAGGGCGTTTACAATAAATCCCGCTCTATCCTTCGACCTTATGACGTGCTTGGACAGCATCTTTTCAACAAAGTCAGTAGCGCGCTCCTCGGTGTCCGGAGACGTAAGGAGGGAGCGAACGATCTCTACCAAAGGAAGGACCGGTACGGGGTTGAAGAAGTGAATGCCGACCACAGTCTCTGGCCTTGAAGTCGCCATAGCAAGTTTCATGATCGGTATCGAAGAGGTGTTCGAAGCCAAGATAGCGTTGTCTTTGACGACTACCTTGTCCAAGGTACGAAAGACCTCTTCCTTGGCGGATTCGCTCTCCACTATAGCCTCGATTACGATATCACAGTCAAAGAGTGACCCCATGTCCGTATCGTAGGTGATCTTGGATCTAGCGGACTCAAGCTGTTCTTCCGTAATCTTTTTGGCCTTGAGAGCACGGGACAGCGAGTTGTCTACTCTCCTCATCCCCTGCTCAACCGCTAAAACGTCAGACTCCACAACTACAACCATAAGATCCTTACGGGCGCTAACCTCTGCTATCCCAGAACCCATCAGACCACAGCCGACGACTCCTACCTTGGTTATCATCGAACCACCTCTACTAAATCCACATCAAAAAACATACAAGACCCCGTCGTCACAACCCCTATCGATTGAGTACTGACCTTGCGATCACGATCCTCTGTATCTGATTGGTTCCCTCGTATATCTGAGTTATCTTGGCGTCGCGCATGTAACGCTCGAGCGGAAAGTCTTTTGTGAATCCGTATCCCCCAAGCAGCTGCAGTGCATCTACCGTTACCGACATAGCCGTGTCCGATGCAAACATCTTAGCCATGGCACCAAACTTCGAAAGCTCGTTATCTGGATCTTCATCCACCAAAGAACACGCGTGATAAACGAGTTCCCGCGACGCCTCGATCTTCGTCTCCATGTCAGCTATCATGAACTGAATTCCCTGATTATCCGTCACCGCCTTGCCAAACTGCTTACGCTGCTTTGCATAGTTCACTGCGTAGTCGATAGCGCCTTGGGCGATGCCTACCGCCTGAGCTCCAATCATGGGGCGGCTTCGGTCTAAGGTACCCATAGCTATGTAGAATCCTTGACCCTCCTCGCCGATTCGGTTTTCAACTGGCACCCGCACATCATCGAAGAGAACCTCTCCCGTCGGTGAACCCCGCACACCGAGCTTCTCCTCTAACTTTGTAACCTTTACACCCCAGTCCGCTTCTACAACAAAAGCGGATATGCCTCTGTGACCGGCTTCAGAATCGGTCTTAGCAAAGACTGTATAAGTATCTGAGATCCCAGCGTTGGTTATCCAGTACTTGGTGCCGCTTAGCACATAGTGATCCCCGTCCCTGACCGCCTTAGTCTTCATCGAAGCCACGTCTGATCCAGCATCTGGTTCTGAGAGGCAGTAGGAGGCCTGGGCAGCACCCGCTGCTACCTTTGGAATGTACCTCTTCTTGAGCTCTTCGGAGCCCCAGTAGAGTACGGGTATCATTCCGAGCTTTGATATGAGCATGGTTAGGGAGGTGGAGGCACACACCCTTGCTAGTTCTTCAACCATGATTGCCTGATCCACACTCGAAGCGCCCGAACCACCGTAGATTTCAGGGAACCCTAGCGCAGGTAGTTCCATCTCAACGCAGGCTTTGAAAGAGTCCCATGGAAATGATGCCGACCTGTCCACCTCCGCAGCATGAGGAGCCACCTTGTCCTCTGCAAACCTTCTAATCGCTGCCCGGAACTCTTTTTGCTCTTGGCTCAGTGAGAAGTTATTCATATCGATCTTCTTTCATCCCTATACGACGCTTCAGAAATTGGCTGCCGTGGCAGAACCTACCAAGTAACTGCAACAACATTCACTAGGTAATCCTAATATCTGAGATAAAATTATCTCAAAAAAACTTGCAGCGCCAAATCTAAAGACATAGATAGAACATCGTGGCATATCTGCGACCAGAGAGGCACCAGTTAGTCGGTCAGGCATCCGATCAGATACCTAAGTGCCATGGGATAGCGGTAGTCGATGGAGCCGTGTCGACCTTCAAACAGCTCAAAGTGGAAGGAAACTCCAATACTCTCCATACGAGATGCGTAGCACCTAGCACCGACGTCCAAGAAGTACTCATCTGATCTACCAGCATCGATCCATACTCCTCGAAGCAGAGACAGCTCTTCAGCATGGTCTTTCACCATTCGAACCGGATCAAGAGAAAGCCACCTCGACCAGACTTCATCGTCTATAAGCCCCGAACTTGGATCAAATGGAAGACGAACTGTTCCGTCTTGGTCTGTGGAGTAACAGGCGGCCATTGCGTAGACGTTTGAAAGGGAAGCATCATAGCTCTTCGAAAACGCTGGTCGCGACCTAAAGTCAGTCCAAAATCTCTCGTAGTCTCCATCGAAAACGTCTCGTAAATATCTAGCACTTTGAGCTATATCCGTTGCGTAACTCCACTCAAACGCAGCGTCTCCAGCGTGTGTTGCTAGCGCACCAAATACATTTGGCCGGAGCATTGGAATCACCATCGCTCCGTAACCTCCGGAAGACTTTCCCATCACCGCACGCATGGACGCCTTGGGGTAGGTGCGATAGTTGCTGTCGACAAACTCAACGACATCTTTGGTCACGTAGTCTAAGTAGTCTCCAGTGCCCTTTGAGTTCAGATACTGGCTCCCACCATAACTGGTCCAGGCGTCCACTAGAACCACTATGGCGTCTTGAACCTCTGGATCTGCAACTACTGCATCAATCGCCTCAGGAGTGGTCTTTCTAAAGGCAGAACGGTTCCACCACATGTCTACCTGACCCGTCATACCCTGCAACACATACACAACCGGATAGCGACGGTCGCTCTTATCGTAAGAGGGTGGCACGTAGATGTATGTGGGCCGCACGTAAGGATCACCAAGAGGGTTGCCCTTCAAGCTTTCGCTTTCTATCTCTTGCGACTCCCATCTGCCTGAAAACTCTGCGCTCCACGGATAGCCCATCCACCTCACCCCAACATCGCCTGCAGACTCGAAACTATGCCCGACCCCCGTTAATTCTACCACGCCCACCCAGACGACTATAAAGAGTAGATCTTCGCACTTATCTGATCGAGATACGCTAACTAGGTACATGACGTCACTAAAGCTGACGGATTTGATAGTGTGGAGGTGTTGAAGTTCAAGGGAGGACGGGCGTGGAGACACAGGAGCTAGACACATCTATGGAGGACGAGGTAAGGTCCAGATTGGGTGAACTATTGGAGACGTTCCCACCGTCTTCCACCGAGCCCGTCAAGTTTTGGGGCGCACAGTTCGATCTTGGTCTGGCTTATGTACACTTCCCGGTGGGACTCGGTGGTCTAGGCGCCTCTCCTTCCTATCAGGAGCTGATCCAAAGTGAACTTCGCAGAGCGGGTGCGCCCAACAACTTCTTCCGCAATCCAATTGGAGTAGGAATGGCTGCACCTACAGTACTCACACACGGATCAAGGGAGCTAGCAGAGCGTCTTCTTAGACCCTGCTTTACCACCGAAGAGGTGTGGTGTCAGCTGTTTTCCGAACCAGGGGCGGGGTCAGACGTGGCAAGCCTGGCAACCAGGGCAGAAAGAGACGGCGACGTCTGGGTGATCAATGGACAAAAAGTCTGGACCACTCTGGCACACATATCGAGATGGGGGATGCTCCTTGCAAGAACAAACCCAGATCTTCCGAAACACAAGGGGCTTACCTACTTCATAGTGGATATGCACGCTCCTGGAGTAGAGGTGCGACCACTTCGACAGATCACCGGTGATGCAGAGTTTAATGAGGTCTTCTTCAACGACGTAAAGGTTCCCGACGCACACCGTCTCGGGGAGGTGGGTAATGGATGGTCTGTAGCCATTACAACGCTGATGAACGAGAGGTTATCGATCGGAGGCAACATAGCCCCCAGGAACTCCGGGTCTATAGGAGAGGCTCTAAAGATCATCAAGAACTCCCAAAATGTAACCGCCGAGCATAAAGCGGAGTTCATGAAGCTCTGGTGTGCAGCAGAGGCGGGGCGTCTTTTGAACATTCGGGCGGGACAGACAAGAAGAGCGGGTAATCCCGGGCCAGAAGGTTCGGTCGCCAAATTACTATACGCAGAACTCAACAAGAAGATTTACTCGTTTGCCATGGATCTTCTCGGTCAAGATGGACTTCTTTACTCGAGCTACGAAATGCACAGACCAGACTTTGCCGAGGTGCAAAGGGAGAGCGTGCGTAGCTCGTATGACCTTCCTAAGGCCTTCTTGCGCTCGAGAGCAAACTCAATAGAAGGTGGGACCTCAGAGATCATGCGCAACATCTTAGGAGAGAGGGTTCTAGGACTTCCAGGAGAACCCAGGGTGGACAAGGACAGGTCCTGGGCCGAGACCCCAAGGAACTAATCCATCGAACCATAGAGAATCATCAGCAAATGATGAGACATCTGCGACACCGTATGCTTCCTTCACATATCAGCTTGACTAAGTACGACCGGTAAGGTAATAGTTAGGGTTTTCAGCCCGTCTTTACGCTTTGGACTTGAAGGAAGGTTTCAGATGGTCAAGATTTTGATCGCAGAAGAGATAGCCACAAGGGGAGTAGAACTTCTAAAGAGCAACGGACACGAAGTTGTGGTCGAAATCAACCCCTCCCCCGAACGGCTGCTGGAACTTATCTCTGACGTCGAAGGCGTGGTAATACGCTCAGCAACAAAGATTACGAAGGAGGTTTTGGAGAACGCTCCGAGGCTGAAAGCTGTAGGCAGGGCTGGTATCGGACTTGACAACGTGGACGTAAAGTATGCAACCCAGCGCGGGGTAATGGTCATCAACGCACCGCAGTCCAATATTTTGTCCGCCGCAGAACACGCTATCGCTCTGCTCTTGGCACAGGCTAGATACATTCCCCAAGCCCACAACTCTTTAGTTGGTGGCAAATGGGAACGCTCGAAGTTCGAAGGAGTAGAACTCTACGGAAAGACCATGGGTATCGTCGGTCTTGGGCGCATCGGGGCACTAGTGGCGCAGCGGTGTCTCGCCTTTGGTATGAACCTCATAGCTTACGATCCATATATCTCTCAAGAACGTGCCGAGAAAATGGGTGTGGAGCTGAAGTCTTTGGAAGATCTGGTCAAAGACTCCGACTTTATCTCTATTCATCTTCCAAAGTCCAAGGAGACCATGGGGCTCATCAATAAGGATCTTCTCGCTAAAGCCAAAGACGGAGTAAGAATAGTAAATGCATCACGCGGGGGAATAATAGATGAAACCGCCCTCTTTGATGCACTATCAAGCGGCAAGGTAGGCGGTGCGGCCTTAGATGTCTTTGCCGAGGAACCACCCTTCGGCTCACCTCTACTAGGACACCCAAACGTAGTGGTCACCCCGCATCTTGGGGCATCTACTACAGAGGCCCAGGACAAAGCAGGTATCACAATAGCTGAGCAGCTGATACTGGCGTTTTCCAACGAGTTCGTCCCATTCGCAGTAAATATCAACGCATCCGAAGCATCCCACGCCATCAAGCCCTTCCTTCCGATTGCGGAGGCACTCGGGAGGTTCATAGGATCGTTATCCGACAAGCTTCCCTCAAACCTGCAGATTGAGTACCAAGGAAATATCGCCAACGAGGACACCAGGATATTGACCCTCTCTGCAATAAAGGGGCTATTTGCTGCTGGCACGAACGAGCCGGTCTCCTACGTAAACGCTCCGCAGCTAGCGGCTGAGCGTGGTCTGGAGATCTCCGAAACAACCTCTTCAACCCAGAAAGACTACGTCTCCCTGATATCTGTTCGTTCTCCTGAACACTCAGTATCTGGCACCATAATAGGTCCCTCCAACACACCTAAGATAGTTGAGGTGGACGGTCACGCAGTGGAGGTGCCTCCCGCAAAGCACATGTTGGTAGTTAAAAACGACGACCGTCCTGGAAAGATCGGGTTGGTGGGGACCGTCTTGGGAGAGGCTCAGATCTCGATCTCTTCCATGGGTGTCAGTCCCACCAATACAGGAGGAACAGCGCTTATGATTCTCGCTACGGACAGAGAGATCCCGCAGGAGGTAACGGAGCAGCTCAGCGCGTCAGATGGAATAATATACGCTAGGTCCGTAAGCTGCGAAGACTCATGAGGTACACATTGAGCTATCTCTTCTGGTGAGTAAAGACAAAGACTTATAAGTCTTAGAAAGAGCCCTTTGGAATCGACTCTTGATACTTACCCGAAGTTGTCATACCAACGTAGATTGAGACGAAACGGCGACACCTTTGACACCCGATAGTCGGAACAGGGTAGGTTAACTTAGGCTGTTTACTTGGACTCACCCGCAGAAGCACACCCGAAACTCCTCGACTACCCTAGTTGGCGATACTGCGGTAGCCCCTTTAGTGGAAAAGCTAATCTCTAATCGTCACAGATCCGATTATCACCGACCGGTAGGTTACCCATTTATCTTAGTTGCCTCGCCTCCAACTGGTTTATATAACCTTTGTGGCCTTTGATCGCCTTGTTGAGACAACCCCTACGACCACCAAATATTCGCCTGAGAGAATGGGGGCGAACAGAGGCACCAATTTGGCTAAGAAGATATGTGGATTTCGTTAGGTCACTTTGTAAAAACTCGATCACACGACCCTAAGGCGTCTCGGCGATTCCCACCTCAGAAAGTCGATCCGATATGCGCATCAGCCTGTTTATGGCATCGAGATAGGCTCGTGCTGAAGCCTCGACCACATCGGTGGAGATACCCCTTCCCGAGACTTTGCGACCCTTGGACTCGAGTTGTACCACTACATCTCCGATAGCGTCCACGCCGCCGGTAACGGAGGAGACCTGAAATCCCACTAGTTCAGCTTCAACACCTATCGCCTTGGAAATCGCCTTGCCCGCTGCATCGATCATTCCATTTCCTTCGGCGGCACCGACCAAAGTATCGCCGTCTTTGTCGATTACGACCTTAGCTGTGGGCATAACCCCAAGCCCTCCGCTTACCGTCAGATCCAGAAGCTTGTAGGTCTCATGAGTAGCAACCCCCATCTCTTGCGCTACAATCGCCTCGATGTCGGCCTCGGTTATCTCAAACTTCTTGTCCGCTAGTTCCTTGAACCTCTTGAAGCTAGCGTTCACTGCATCGCCGTGTAGTGTTATTCCCATCTTCGCCAAAGTATCGGTGAAGGCGTGGCGTCCGGAATGCTTGCCCAGTACGATCTGAGACCCAGTCTGTCCTACGCTCTTCGCATCGATTATCTCATAGGTGCTTCTATCGGAGAGCACTCCGTGCTGATGAATGCCCGACTCATGAGCAAACGCATTTCGACCCACGACCGCTTTGTTGTACTGAACGGGATAACCGGTTAGCCGACTAACAAGTCGAGAGGTCTTTGCAAGCTCTTCGGTTCTGATCTGAGTGGTGAGACCGGGAAAGAGATCTGACCTTATCGCTAGCGCCATGACCACTTCCTCTAAAGCAGCGTTTCCCGCCCGTTCTCCTAGTCCATTTACACACACCTCTACCTGCCGTGCTCCATTTTGGACACCAGCGAGCGAGTTTGCCGTTGCCAACCCCAGGTCATTGTGGCAGTGCGTGGAGATAATGTAGTCTCCAGGTATCTCTTTGCGAATGTTTGCGATAAGTGCTCCGAAGTCCCAAGGAATTCCATAGCCGACCGTATCTGGGATATTCAAGGTCGTAGCTCCAGACTCTACTGCGGCGTTTAGCACCTCTAACATAAAGTCGTATGGAGTACGGGTGGCGTCTTGTGGAGAGAACTCCACGTCTTCTGTGTACTGCTTAGCGCGATAAACCCCGGCCTTGGTCTCCTTTATAATCTGCGCCGGAGTCATCTTTAACATATGTTCAAGGTGAGAAGGACTAGTCGAGATAAAGACGTGGATCCTCGCCTTCTCGGCGTGCTTGAGCGCCTCCCAGCATCTATCCACGTCTGCAAGATGGGTTCTTGAAAGCGCCGCAATCGTCGGACCTTCTATCTGCTTGGCGATCTCAGATACCGCATCGAAGTCCCCTTGGGATGCGACGGGGAATCCAGCTTCGATGTAGTCGACGTTTAGTTTCGCTAGCTGCTCGGCGATCTCAAGCTTCTCAATAGGATCAAGCGAGATCCCTGGAGACTGTTCGCCGTCACGCAGCGTCGTGTCGAATATGACTACTCTCTCGGCCATAACTGTACCTTTCTTGCCTTAGAACTCCCCATAAATGAAAAACCTCCTGGCCGATCGACACAGGAGGTAAGGTAATCGCCGGAGCGATTACCTTAGAGAAGAAGTAGTAGTCCAAATTGCTCTGCTACCATTAGGTAAGGATAATACTAGGCTCTTTAGTGTTTCTCTGCCCGATAAGACAAAAACATCAAATCAGAGTTCGTCTCCAGCAAGGAGTCGATATATCTTCTTCTTTGTCTCGGTCAACAGCTTCGCAACCGCCTCGGTCTGATCTCGATCGCTTTGAGCCGCTACTTGCATCACTGCGGCACCGAGCTGGAACATCTGTTCCCTAAGATCCATAACTCCACCCAAGGGACCGTCTTGAAACTGCTCCCAACGAACTCCTCCTCCCGGCAGGTTCTTCAAGTACTCATCACCTGCCTCGGTAATTGAGTACACCCTTTTCCCTTCAGAGTCAGATCCCACAACAAGACCTTGATCCTCTAGAGCTTGAAGGGTTGGATAGATCGATCCGGGACTTGGTTTCCAAGCCCCGTTAGATCGCTGCTCGATCTCAGAGATAATCTCGTAGCCGTGTCGGGGAGCCTCCTTGACCAACGACAGGATTGCAGCCTTTACGTCTCCTCTCTGAGCTCTCATTCGTCCAGGCCGCATGCCGAACCCTCCCATTGGTCCCTGGCGCATCTGAAATCCTGGACCCCTCACACCTAGCCCAAAGCCTCCCATCGGTCCCTGGCGCATACGACCGCGTCCGCCTCCTTCACCATGGTGTTCATGTCTTCCGCCACAGCCTTCTCCGTGTCCTCCACAGTTTCGCATACCATCACCTCTTATCTCTCGTAGGCTTTACACAGCTATTCTAGCAACCTATTACGATATATCGGCACCGATATCTTCCAATCCATTAAAATGGGCTACTCTGGAGCTGTATATCTACGTCTATCAGACCTAAAAGGTAGGAAGGAGGTTCAAGCCAGATAAGGACTCGACCCTTTGAACGAAGATCGGCCATTACATCAAAGATTCTTTGTTTAGCGCTTGGCTCGTTTGGATCATGAAGCCCAAACACCACACTGATCTGGGCTGGTTGAACCCTAAAACATGCAAACTCGAAGAGAAGTCTGTCCCTTGGGTCAAGCTCGTGTAGACGACTGTGGGTTAGGGTTCCTATATCCAACTCTTCTATGACATCTAAAGCTCTTCTTCTTCTTTCCAGTGGGTCAGTCACAAAACCTTGATACAGCAAGAGTGAGTCAAGTAAAGTCAGGCCCCAGTCTGGCCCCCTAGTCACTCCAAAGCTCGAGATAACACTCCTGCCTTCAACAGAGTTACAACGAGCGCCAAGAACCACGGCTTTCCCCCTAAGTGGCGGTACCACGCCCGCCAGCACCGTTAGCAGAGATGTCGCCATGGATATCTTGGGTGCCACAATCCTTACGGAGTCTCCCTTCGAAAAGGTAGCACTTAAAGGAGCAAAGCCTCCATGAAAACTCTCGAGGTTGCTCAACTGCAGTACTACATCGTTCAATTCACCTTGACGTTTCACTCTCTTCGGTCGTTCTTTGGAGGCCATACTCCCTCCTTCCAATCCACGAAGATGCCGCAAGGGGCAGGACAAGGGAGAACGTTACTGCTGACAGGACCGTCTCAAGCAAGAAAGACCGTTCGCCGTAAAGTGTATGGAACTGAACCAGAGCGATCTCTCCGGTACAGGCGATAAGAACAATGAACACGGAGCGGACGACGAATCTCGTAGCGTCCGTTGAGTCTCTACCTCTACCTTTAGTGATAAAGAGATAGGTCGGAGAGTAAAGTATCGTCCTCAGAGCGACCGAAAAGACCGATCCAAATCCAAGAGCAACCGTGACTGAGGCCGCTATCGCAAAGTTATAGAGACCCATGAACGGCAGTAAAATAACCCCTTCGATCAACAATAGTATTCCTACAAAGACAGCTCCGGATATAGTCACGACCTTGCGTTCCCATCTTCCTACGTCAGGAGCGAGTCTAAGCAAAAGTGCCTCCCTTGTAATAAGATTTCGAAAAGGCCAGAGCAAGACGTTTGCAGCTAAATAGGAGATGGATATGGGAACAAGGTAAAACACCCCCTGACGAGTCTGAAACGCTACTGTAGCGCTTGATACGGTGAGCACCAACAAGGAAATGAGGCCAACCACTCGAACCCAAAGGGATGCTGTTCCAACCATCGCCAAGACCACGCCAGACCTCACGGGCTTCTTCAGTCCTCCGAGAAGAAGTGAGGACAGCTTCGGTGACCCCAACGCTTCTCTCTGTAAAATCAGTCTCTCTTCAACGGGAAACCGAAGGAGAGAACCGTCCTGTAAAGACTCCTCAAGGGCACATGAGTACTCGCTCTCTCTCTCGTTAAAGCTCGGGGCACGCCCAAAAAGCAACAACATGATCCCAGCCAAACCGATCGCCGTGGTGGCTACTACCGAACCACCAGGTGCATAGTTCAAAAACCCCGCGGAAATCTTACGTGAAAGAGCGATCTCATAGCCGCTAAGTGCTGCCGCTACAAGAGAGAAGAGCGTCAACGTCAGTCTCCCTAATACGCCCCTTTTACCCTCCGGGGATATCCACGAGATAGTAGCCCTAAAGATTCCTTGAATCAATAACCCGCAGGAAAAGAGCCAAGTTGCTAGACTGACACCTCCAGCGATGTGTAACGGCCCTAACACTATGTAAAGCGCCGTGGTGGCCAACGCCCCGAAATACACCCCTTTGACAAGTGATGAACCCCACAAATGGAAGATCTTTCCTTTTTCACCTGTGGTGTGTTCCGGGTAAGACGTTATTCTGGAGGTCAACGCCAAAGAGACTCCATAGATGACAACGCTAAAGGTCAAAGATACGAACAGAGCAGCTACGTATGACCGTAGCTGCCCTGTAGTAAAGTGTCCACTACCCTTTGTAGAGATATGAGACGCAATAACCCTGGCCGTTAGAGCGACGACCAGAAACAAAAGAACTGCGCGCCTTGTCGATAAGCTACTCTTAGACAAAGAACACCCAAAGCTTTCGGCTTCCCATTACATTGCCGAGCCTAACCGCCAGAGACGCCCGTTATGTCCCTAGCCGATCTCAGAAACGGCATCATCGCTCTAAGAGACCGCCCAACGGGCTCGATCGGGTGCTCGGCCGACCTGCGCCTTAACTCCTTAAAGCTTTGTTGGCCGTTCTCGTTTTCCTGTATCCACTCCGTCGCAAAACGCCCATCTTGGATCTCCCTGAGGACCTCCTTCATCTCGGCCTTAGTCCGGTCGTCAACTATACGCGGGCCCCTCGTTAGACCACCGTACTCAGCGGTCTCAGAGACAGAGAACCACATACCAGCTGGACCATGTTCGTACATGAGGTCCACGATCAGCTTTAGCTCATGAAGACACTCGAAGTACGCAGATTCCGGCTGATAACCAGCCTCAACCAGAGTCTCGTAGCCAGCCTGCACCAAAGAGGTCAACCCTCCACATAAGACAACTTGCTCGCCAAAGAGATCCGTCTCGGTCTCCTCTTTGAACGTGGTCTCTAGTACACCGGCCTTAGTCGCTCCAATTGCATCTGCATAAGAGAGCGCTAACGCCATCGCCGAGCCAGAGTAGTCTTGCTCCACCGCAACCAGAGATGGCGTTCCGCCACCCTCTTCATAGGTTCTTCGCACAAGATGGCCAGGACCCTTCGGCGCAACCATGATAACATCTACATCCTTAGGGGGCACTATCTGACCGTAGCGGATGTTAAAACCATGCGCAAAGGCTAACGCATTCCCACTTCTCAGATTAGGAAGGATGTCCTCTTCGTAGATCTTTTTCTGGGCGGTGTCGGGAGCGAGGATCATGACAACGTCTGCCCAGCTTGCCACCTCAGACACCGATCCCACCTTGAGACCCGCCTCCTCGGCCTTGGTCCTTGAGTTCGAACCCTCTCTTAGTCCAACCACAACCTCGACCCCAGAGTCTGAAAGATTTTGCGCATGAGCGTGACCTTGGGAGCCGTACCCCACGATAGCCACCTTCTTACTCCTGATCAAAGATGCATCAACATCCGACTCATAGAACAACTTTGCCATCTAAGAGACCCTCCCTTTCAACTGCTTCCTTTTCACGACGGGCTTACCCAACTTCTGCAGAGCTACCCTACCTGTTCTTTGCAGCTCAACTAATCCATACTCAACAATTAGAGCTTCAAAATCGTCAAGTTGTGAAGGCGACGCTGCGACCATAACCGTGAGCTTCGTGAGCCCCACATCCACAATTCGTCCCTCGAAGAGGTTTACGAGCTCTATTACCTGGGCCCTCGTGGCCGCGTCTGCAGAGACCGTAGCTAGTAGCAACTCGTACTCAACAGCCTCGTCCGGATCGATCTCAGAGATCTTAATTACGTTCACGAGCTTGTGCAGCTGCTTAGTGATCTGCTCTAAAGGCGCAGTTTCAACGTCAACCACCACTGTAATCCTCGAAAAACGCTCATCGTCCGTTGGAGCCACAGCCAAAGAAAAGATGTTGTATCCCCTTCGTGAAAAAAGCTGTGCTACACGTGCCAATACCCCTGTCTTGTTCTCAACCAAGACAGAGAGGATATGGTGACGGAACTCATTTGGGGTACGTATGGCTCCCCCGATAGGAACTACCTGGTTTCCCTCCTGATTCATAGCTCATCCTCTCCAAGTACGATCTCATCGTTGGACTTACCCGCTGGAACCATGGGAAATACCTTCTCCTGGGTGTCTGTACGGAAATCAATAACAACCGGACGATCAGTTATCGAGTTGGCCTTTTCGATAGCGGCGTCTATCTCAGATGGATGAACTACCCTAATCCCAACACAACCCATCGCCTCAGCCCACTTTACGTAGTCTGGAAGGTCAGGAGAGAGATACACCTCAGAGTATCGTTCTTCGTAAAACATCTCTTGCCACTGACGCACCATACCTAGGTATGCGTTGTTCAAGATAGCAACCTTGATGGGGATCCTTTCGGTTGTCGCAGTTACAAGCTCCTGTGCGGTCATCTGAAAACATCCATCTCCGTCGATAACCCATACAGTTCGATCTGGGCGTCCTACCTTAGCACCTATCGCGGCGGGAACAGCAAACCCCATAGTTCCAAGACCCCCCGAGTTGATCCACATGTTAGGTTTCTCAAACTGCCAGTATTGAGAGGCCCACATCTGATGTTGGCCGACCCCAGAGACCACAATCGTGTCCTCATCGTTTAGATCCCTGATCCTCTCGATAACCATCTGGGGCTTTAATGGCGGACCCTCATGGGCGCGATCATAGCTGTAGGGATAGGTATCCTGCCAAGACTTTATCTCCTTACGCCAAGGCGAGATGTCTCTGAAGTGTCCCTGCAATGGCTCGAGTTCGGCAAAGAGATCGTCCATCACAGACTTTACATCTCCAACGATCGGTACCTCAGCATGACGGATCTTTCCGAGCTCTGCGGGGTCTATGTCTATGTGAATGACCTTGGCATTTGGTGCAAAGGCATCTACCTTTCCTGTAACACGATCATCGAAACGTGCTCCAAGCACGATGAGAAGGTCGGCCTTTTGCATAGAGGTAACCGCTGCATAGTTGCCGTGCATTCCAGGCATTCCCAGACACATCGGATGCGAGTCCGGAAGAACTCCTCGGGCCATTAACGTGGTGACGGTTGGAATTTGAGTTAGATCGACCAATCTCCTCAGGCTCTCAGCACCCTTGGCCCTGACCACGCCGCCGCCCACGTAAAACACGGGCTTCTCGGCAGAGGCGATCATCTTTGCCGCCTCTTTTATCATCTTGGGATGACCCTTGGTGGTCGGCTTATATCCAGGCAAAGATACCTGGCGAGGCCAGTACCATTCCATGGTAGAGTTGGAGACGTTCTTGGGAAGATCAATAAGAACCGGTCCAGGTCTTCCAGTTGTAGCGACGTGAAATGCCTCCCTGACGACTCTTGGAATATCGTTCGCATCTGTTATCAGCCAGTTGTGCTTAGTAATTGACATCGTAATCCCGGTCGTGTCAGCCTCTTGGAAGGCATCAGTACCAATCGTCGATGTCGCCACCTGCCCGGTAATGACAACAAGGGGGATCGAGTCCATATAGGCATCTGCTAGCGGAGTAACGATATTAGTTGCCGCCGGACCGGAGGTTACAATGGCGACGCCCGGCTTGCCTGTGGCCTGCGCGTAACCCTCTGCGGCATGACCCGCACCCTGTTCGTGACGCACGAGGATGTGACGGATGGATGAGTCTAGCAAGGGATCGTATACCGGCAGGATTGCTCCCCCGGGCAACCCAAAGACGACTTCAACGCCCTGCATCTCAAGCGACTTTATAAGAGCCTGAGCTCCGGTCAACTTCATAGCGCCTCCATGATATGAAAAGACCTCCCAAATGGGAGGTCTTAGTGCGCACACCGATAGGGGGTGTGCGCTAAATTAGTACTAGTACTACAGATGTTCGGATAAATGCCATTTGATGAGATTATAGTACAGCCGTCTCGACTAACCCAACGTTACCGCACCTAAATCGGCCCCCTGCACAAGTTTCGCAAACTTAGCCAGGACTCCGGAGGCGTACTTAGGAGCTCTCGGCGTCACCTCCGCAAGCCGTCTTTGAATCTCTTCTTCTGGGACTAAAAGCTCGATGCTGTGGTTATTTACGTCGATAACGATTCTGTCACCGTCTCGAACCGCAGCGATCGGCCCAAGATCGGCTGCCTCGGGAGCAACATGTCCGATGCAAAAACCATGAGTACCACCCGAGAAACGTCCATCGGTTACCAAGGCGGAGTCAGAACCTCTACCCGCCCCCTTCATCGCTCCGGTGACCGCCAACATCTCTCTCATGCCGGGTCCGCCTTTTGGACCTTCGTACCGAATGACCACCACGGAGCCTGCTTCGATCTTGCCCTCCAGGATCGCATCGAGGGCTAACTCCTCCCCGTCGAAGACTCGCGCTACACCTTCAAAGTGATCTTGGTCTATGCCAGCCACCTTGACAACTGAACCCTTGGGAGCCAATGAACCCTTCAGAACTGCGATACCTCCAATCTGATGAATCGGATCCGATATGGGATGCACGACAACTCCGTCTGGTTTGGGAGGATCAAGATCGTGGAGGTTTTCTGCTACCGTCTTTCCTGTAACAGTAATTAGATCGCCGTGGATAAGCCCAGCTTCATATAGTTCGCGCATAACCACAGGGACTCCGCCGATTCGGTCCACGTCCGCCATATGGAACTTCCCGTGTGGTTTGGTATCGGCGATATGGGGCACCTTGGCCGCGATGCGATTAAAGTCATCTAGGGTCAAGTCCACCTTAGCCTCGTATGCGATCGCCATTAGATGCAACACAGCGTTCGTCGAGCCTCCAAGCGCCATAACTATCGCTATAGCATTCTCAAAGGCACCTTTGGTCATGATCTGCCTAGCGGTTATCCCCTGACGCAGTAGGTTCATTACAAGCACGCCCGACAACTCTGCATAATCCCTTCTTCGGGAGTCTACGGCTGGAGCAGACGCAGAACCAGGCACAGACATGCCCAACGCTTCTCCAATGGAAGCCATGGTGTTCGCTGTAAACATGCCTGCACACGAACCCTCTGTCGGACATGCGTTACGCTCTATCTGAATAAGTTCGTCTTCAGACATAGTCCCACTTGCGTAAGCACCAACCGCCTCAAAGACAGAGACTATGTCTAGGGCTTGATCCTTGTATCTTCCAGGGAGAATCGACCCTCCGTAGAAGAACACAGAAGGAAGATCGAGTCGGGCTGCAGCCATCAACATCCCAGGTAAGGACTTATCGCATCCAGCTAGTGTTACAAGGGCATCAAGCCTCTCTGCATGCATCATAAGCTCTACAGAGTCAGCGATTACCTCTCTCGACACCAAAGAGGCGTGCATTCCCTCATGTCCCATTGAGATGCCGTCGGAAACTGCTATCGTCGAAAACTCCAACGGGTAGCCACCAGCCTTTTTCACGCCTACTTTGACGTCCTGAGCTAAACGACCTAGCGGCATATTGCAAGGAGTAACCTCATTGAAAGAAGATGCAACCCCTACCTGGGCCTTCGAGAAGTCCTCGTCTCTCATACCAACAGCCCTGAGCATCGCTCTGGCTGGCGCACGACGGAAGCCTTCCGTCACCTCATAACTTCGGATCTTCACCGAACTTTTTGTATGGTTTTCCCCGCTCAACAGACTCTCCCTCCTGTCTTACTCCCAAAAGACGGACACGCCTTTATTACTTGCTTTCTGCCCTTAGTTGCAACAGGATATCTTTCACTAAGGCCCCGTCAGCCTTACCGCTGCTTAGTTTCATGACTTTGCCTACAAAAAACCCGATCAGCTGGTCTTGGCCCTCAAGAAACCGCTCCCACTCCTTCGGAGAGTCGTCTTTTACCCTAAGGACCAGCTCTTCAGTCTCTGACACGTCAGCCTTCTTCAGATCTAAAGAGATCACGATCTCTTCTATGGATCTATCATCCTCAGCAACCTTTAAAAGGAGCGTCTTCGCCTGGGATGGGGATATCTCCTTTGAGTCTTCAAGTCTCAACACCTCTACAAAGCGTTCCTTCGTAAGATGCTTGGCATCGAATACTAAGGCTGCGAGTTCGTTCGCCGTTCGAGCAACCGCTAGCCGAGGTGCAACACCTTGTTCAATTGCATAGCTGACAAAGGGGTAGAGATCAAAGTCAATCGCCTTCTCGATCTGGTCCGACATATCTTCCCCTCTAAGAGCATCTTTGAGAAACTCCCGGCGTTTTTTTGGAGTATCGACGATCTCCCCCTTTATCTTCTCAACGAGAGATTCGCTAGGCGCAAGTGCCATCAGGTCAGGCTCCAGAAAGTAACGGTAGTCGTTGGCCTCCTCTTTGGAGCGAAGCGATCCAGTTCGTTGTCTTGCTTCATCCCAGTGGCGAGTCTCTTGCACTGGAGACTCCCCCCTTTGATAGAGCTTTACGTGTCTCTTGCCCTCGTAGTCGATCGCCCTGACTAAGGAGCGCAAAGAGTTCAGGTTCTTGATTTCACATCTAGTTCTAAGCTCATCGGACCCTATTGGCCTGACCGACACGTTCGCATCTACTCTTAGCGAACCCTCTTCCATTCGACCGTCGCTAACGCCGAGTGCCACAAGTGTCTGTCGGAGTTCCTGAACGTACTCCCTTGCCTGTTCGGGAGAGCGAATATCTGGAGCACTTACAATCTCCGTAAGAGGCACACCAGCTCTGTTGTAGTCGATCAGAGAGTACGCACTCTTGTCCATCCGACCTGAGGCTCCCATGTGTGAGATCTTTCCGGTGTCTTCTTCTATATGCGCTCTAACCACTCCAACCCTGCTTCCAGAAGGTAGATCCAGGTAACCGTCGGAGTTGATGGGAAGATCGTACTGAGATATCTGATAGCCCTTGGGCAGATCAGGATAAAAGTAGTTCTTCCTGTGAAATGTGCTCTTTCTCACGTTACAGTTAAGGGCAAGTCCGATCTTGATCGCCAGCTCCACCACCTGCTTATTTAGAACCGGAAGCGTGCCGGGAAGCCCTAGGCATATCGGGCAGACATTTGTGTTCGGTGTCTTTCCGAACTCATTTGCACAGGAGCAAAACAACTTCGATCTGGTCTTTAGCTCTGTATGAACCTCAAGACCCACTACAAGTTCAAACCCTTCGTACTCCCAGGCAACCCCTTTGGACTCAACCTCTTGAGAGTTAGGCATCTTTCACCTCCGAGACCTCACTGGCTAGCCTTTCTACCTCAAAGGCCACCTGAAACAAAACAGGTTCCGACATCATGGGCCCAAGAAGCTGCACACCTATGGGCAGTCCCGAGCTGTCAGTGCCAAAGGGAACAGACATCGCCGGATGGCCAGCCAGATTCGACGGGATCGTGCATACATCGTTCATGTACATAGCCATAGGATCTTGGGCTTTTTCCCCAACCCGAAAAGCGGTCGTTGGCGACGTGGGGCCCAGCAAGATGTCGAAGTCTCGATACACCCGTTCGAACTCTGAACGGATAAGGTCACGCGTTGCGAGAGCTTTGGAGTAGAACTGGTCGTAGTAACCAGAAGAGAGCGCATAAGTGCCCAGCATGATGCGACGTTTGACCTCGTCTCCAAAGCCGTCTGTACGGGTAGCAAGAAACATCTCAGACAGAGACGAACGATCAGCCCTCAGACCAAACCTTACCCCATCGTAGCGAGACAGATTCGAGGACGCTTCAGCCGGAGCTATCACATAGTAAGCGGATAGACCAAGGGTCACGGCCTTTGCACTCACGGTCTCAACCTTGGCGCCGCGTTCAGCAAGTAGCTGCGCCGCAAGCTCTACCCTCTCCCTCACCTCTTGCGAGCAGTTGTCGAGCAACTCAGATAGAACACCGATACGTAGAGTCTCCACTCCCTTATCGGATAGATCCGAAAGCGAAGGTCTCTCGCCTCTTATAGAAGTCGCATCCATAGGATCATGACCAGAGATCACCTCTAGCAAAAGCGCCGCATCACCGACCGTTCTTGCAAATGGACCTATCTGATCCAAAGAGGAGGCAAACGCTATCAGCCCGTAACGAGAGACATAGCCGTAGGTTGGTTTTACTCCAACAACACCGCATAAGGCTGCGGGTTGCCTAATGGATCCTCCAGTATCGGAGCCAAGTGACAAAGTACTCATTCCCGCTGCAACCGCCGCCGCAGAACCTCCAGAGGATCCACCTGGCACCCTACTTAGATCGTGAGGATTTCTTGTGGTCTGAAAGGCCGAGTTCTCCGTCGAAGAACCCATGGCGAACTCATCCAAGTTTGTCTTTCCAACAACTAGAGCACCCTCATCAACAATCTTTTTCACTACGGTCGCATCGTAGGGAGGCATCCACCCCTCCAAAATCTTTGAGGCTGCGGTAGTGGGCATGTTGGAAGTCACCATGTTATCTTTGAGAGCAACTGGAACACCAAGTAGCCGTCCTGAAGGACCCTTAGAAGTGATTCTTTGGTCAATCCGCTCCGCCTGCTCAAGCAGTGCCTTTGCGTCAAAGTGAAGAAAGGCTCTTATGTCGGGATCCTTCGTCTCTATCTGAGCTATGACAGCCTTTGCAACATCGACAACACTAGCGCTACCCTCTCTGATGAAATCTGACAGAGAAGACGCATCCATCTTCAACAAGTCCACTTGATCCACTATTTACCCTCTCCCAAGATAGGCGGGACCTTGAACATAAAGTCTTCCACCAACGGAGCCCCCTTTAGAATACTCTCCCTTTCGATGGAGGCCTCTGACCTGTCTTCTCGGAGGGCGGTCTCATCCACGAAGTTGTAGCGCTCTTGGATATGCTGTCCGGTATGAAGCTCTTCGATATCTGACATGTGCGAGATAACGACCGACAGCTGTTCCGAAAACAGTTCTGCCTCCGCCTCTGTCAAGCGCAATCGCGCTAGGGACGCAACGTGACGCACCTCTTCGATAGAGATCTTTTTAGACATGGCACCATCCTAGAGTGCGTGCCCGCATCTAGCTGTTGGAAGTGGCCACTGGAGATTATCCAAGGATCTCTCCACCAAGCGCCATTAGGTAGATCTCTCGGTGGTTAGGGAACTAAACGAGATTCTAAGACGTATTTATTCTATGCACTAAGAGTCCTAGAGACAAAGTTCTAAAAGCTCCCTTACACCAAGTAGAATCAGAGTTAGATTAAAACCCTGGCAATAGAGGAGATTTGAGTGTCTGAAAAGTATCCGTTTCTTTCGCCCCAATGGATCGAGGCAGCCCGAAACCTCCGTAAAGAAGCCATGGATAAGACTGGAAAAATCGAGTTCGAGCTACGCATGAACCAGATCGTCACCGATCTTCCCTTCGAAGAGACTGAACTTAGAACCTACATAGACACATCACAGGGTTTTTTAGATCTTGAGATGGGCGAGCTCGAAAATCCTGATGTCACGGTAACTATAGATTACGAGACCGCAAAGGCACTCTTCGTCGACCAAAACCCTCAGGCGGCTGTGGAGGCTTTTATGTCAGGAAAGATCAAGGTGACTGGAGACCTGACAAAACTTCTAGCCCTACAGGGCAACGTACTCTCGTTCGAATCGGCTGAAGGCATACCGGCTCTAATCAAAAGCATAACGCTCTAAGAGACATCTATTACGAAAGGGACAGGATTTCTCCACATAGACACGCCGAACAGAGCGTCGGCACACCTACTTTGTCGATGAAGCGCATCGAGCTCTCTGCAACTATGGTCGTCTTACAACCATACTTATCTATCCTCCAAGGCGCCTATGCCTCGTGGCACTGTCATGATCTATTAGAAGATGGGTGGGAACTCATCACTAAATTTAGAGGTCGCATCTGAGCTAACTTACAGTTTCCTTGGTCGCAACTACCCACCCACGACGTCGAATCCTAAATCTAACCAGCGAAGGGCCATCAAGTTACTTTACGGGGACTTCGGATTTGAGTGGGGAATTTAGTCAGGTGTAGCCACGCACCAGAGGTGAACTTGAGAGAGGCACAGGGTTCCTGCCAGAATGGTGTTAGGTACAACTCAAAGCCTGGAGGACCCCTATGGAACAAAATCCTATCCGAATTGCCGAGATCTTGCTCGGTCTCAGTGATGTTAATTTACTTGGGGTTGAAGATCCAGCTGATGAGGGCGAAAAGGCACCCTTTTGAGTTCACATCGAGTGTCGAGGTGAACGACCGAGGTGCCCTCTCTGTGATGGCAAAACGTACGCTAAGGGAAGTTCCCTGGTAGAGCTCTATGACCTACAAAGCTTTGGCCGTAGGGTGAGGCTCATCTGGCACAAACGCCGCTGGGTTTGTGCCGATCCCCACTGTGGCGGAGGGTCCTTTAGTGACCAGGACTCAAACAT
>NZ_FQUL01000079.1 GCF_900128965.1 Ferrithrix thermotolerans DSM 19514 | reverse complement strand
AACCACTTACTAAGATAGACACAGTTCCAAAGACTCTATGGCCTATTTGCACAACTTTAGGCACACAACCAATTATGGAGGAAAGGAACGCCTACCCGCTGGTACTGTCCATGACAGTATTCCTGTGGCTGACAGAGTAGTTTTCACCATGAACTATTGAGTAAAGAGGATGCGGAGTTTATAGCGCACACTGATACTGAGACCTAGGGTTCGATAAGACTAGAAGCCCGAGAGAGCCCGTCTACCCTCGGACGGGCTCGCATAGTTGAGGGCCTTGGGCTTGTTGGCTAGCAGTTGGTATCTGAGAGGTGTAGGTATCTGTGCTAAGGCTGAAGTACAGCTTGGCACCAGTTGTCGTCGAAACGACGACTCCGCCTGGAAGAACATTGTCAATGGTAGTCAATTGAAGACCACTCGGAGCTGGGAACGTTTTTCGCTCCGATGGGACGTACCCAAAAAGAGATGGAGTCGCCGGAGTGATTGGGACTGCTGCGTCTGTCCATGGCTGGAGCGAGATCTGCGAATCGGTGATCTGTCCAGATGGACTATAGTTCTCTTGAACCACACCACCTATGAGATTAACGCGTGTGGCGCTCGCACCTGGGGCTACACAAACGAAGGCGGCGACAGTAGATAACTGGATACCCGGAAGCTCGAAGCCATTTACGACTGGCACGTTCAAGACGGCCGCAGAAGTGAATGTCCAGCCAGAGGCAGTATTATTGCCATAGCCGGATCCAGCCTCTGCCAACGCGCCAATCTCTTGATTATACTGTTGGGTCGCAGACTCCTGTGCGGCTTGAGCCTGTTGCTGGAGTTGTGAGAGTTGCTTGGATGACATATGACCTGCATTGGGATTCTCTACGCCCTCTAGCGTTCTAAGAAAGATCGACTGCAGGGCACGGGAGGAGGAGGGATTCGGCGGCGTGGATGCTGGGTTCCATGCAAAAGCGCTGGCTACCGTTAGGTAGTTATCCTGGAAATGTCGGGGCCAATGCTCAAATTCTTGAACTTCGGTGCTGGATAGATCTTGTACAGCCCACTCAGCAAGAGTGCTCCCAGCGAACCTTGGCGGAAGACCTATGCTATCAACGACGTGGATGGATGGATCGCGCGCCTGTACGGCAGCAGTACCAAGTGTGATAGCCACTGCCCCGACGATTAGAGCACCGATGGCCACTAGGGAAACCGCCCGATGATTTGTGACACGCTGCCTGATGGACTCTAATTGCATTTTGCTCACCTTTCCCGAACAGATCTCTAGCAGAAGGTATCTGTCTTATCGCCATTGCAGAAATAATACATGTCGGTAATGTATGAAATACTAGGGAAGCCGTATTGAGAGTTGTATGAATTAGCCTGAAACTGCGCTAGAGAATTATCTCGGTTCGAACACACCGCCCCAGGGAAGCCGGTGCTAGGATAACTCACGACACCCCAGATCTTGATATGGTTGGAACCGCTTGTATCACTTGGAAAATCATTGATATCTGTGGGGCAATACAACTCCGGGTTAGCATATGAATTCGGTGCGCCACTAAACACCTGATACAAATCAGCACCGGACCAAGATGAGGTCTGATTGCCAGACCCAAAGTCAAAATATCCGAAGTTGTACTGGTTCTCCCCAATATTGTATGCATTCACCCAATTGATCGCAGCAGCCGGACTACTATAGTCTGCTTCGATATCATCAGCTCCAGCAACGTAAACATTGGAGGGAGTGTTATCGGCAAGGTAATTTACCATCTGCGTCCAGGCTTCTGCAAATGAGGCGCCGTTTGTAGCGTTCAAGTACCCGCCAGAATTATTGGTCCCAATTGCCAAAACTAGAGGGGCGCCGGTCTCGTAAGCATAACCATCTGCGTAACTTATCGCAAGACTCTCTATGGTGGAGAAGCTTTCTGCATTGTCTGCAATAACCGTTGCGGTGCTGGAAGTGCTCGTCTGAGCGCCAAAGTCTAGGAGCGTACTGAATAAGCCCCATCCCCGTGAGGTGCCAGGCAGGGCATGGGTTCCCCGGGTTGTCCGCCGGTTCTTCGTTTCTGGTTCCTCCTCCCTCTCACCGCTTTGGTAAGAGGGAGGAGAGGGAGGAGCTATCAGTTTGCCAGGGTCGTGTGCCTAAAGTTGTGCAAATAGGCCATAG
>NZ_FQUL01000033.1 GCF_900128965.1 Ferrithrix thermotolerans DSM 19514 | reverse complement strand
CTACTGTAACTGCTAAAAGACCTGACACCACTGTATGTGAGTGCCCTAGTTGTGAACAGCGGTACCTGAGCTTCAGAGATGTCCTGAGTGTAACCTGTTCTGCTCTCGTATTGGACCTCAAGGCCTATGTCCACACTGTGATGAACCGGTTGCCTACTTGGATCTCGATAACTGATAGACACTCCACTTCCACTGTCAAGGACTAAATAAAGATCAGAAGTCAATGACAGTTCTATAACCATTTACTAAGATAGACACAGTTCCAAAGACTCTATGGCCTATTTGCACAACTTTAGGCACACAACCAGAAAAGCTCACGATTTAGAAGTTTGTCTCGAAGAAATGAGTTGAATAACTCACGCTTACCGTTTTGCCAAGGGCTACCTGGGTCGATATAGTACAACGTAACTCCCATCTCCTTAGCCCAAAGACACAAAGAGCATGGGAGAGGAACTCAGGTCCGTCTATCCATCTCAATGTAGATGGGGTGCAGCAGTTGACTTCATCTTTCACAAGGGTCGAGCTTCGATATGCGTTGTTGCTTCGTCTTCCGTGTTCTACTGCTGCCTCCGTCTCTTAGATATTTCCATACTGTATTTCAGAGATCTCCAGTTTTCGAGCAATCTCTCTGTAACTGAGATGTTGTTGATTCAAATCAAATATGGTCATAAGTGGCCAACCCTTCAGCATTTAGAACTCCTTCGTGAAATTGGCTACTTCACTTATGAGTATTGTCTCTTGGGTGAGTCAATTTTTATCGCTGGAGGTGGGTCAATTTAACGTCGCTGTTTACAGACAGCGCTGCCAGGTGACCCCGGGCACGGTCACGCCAATGGCCTCGACGAGCCCCGGGTGGGCATCGGAGACGACAAGCACTACCCCCAAAGTCCTCGATCGAATAGCGAACGCCACAGCGCCAGCCAGCCTTGTCTCGGAGGTGGCCACCTCGATACTGAGGATCTCGCGTTGGCCTTCGGCGTTCACGCCCGTTACGATGAGCACGTGGACGTTGACGGTTCGCCTTGCCTCTTACGTCTTCACTACCAGCGCATCTGCCCAGACGATCTTGTAGGGACAAGTATCGAGGGGATGGTTGCGGAAGGCCTTCACCTCGGCATCTAGGCTGTGGGCCATCTCAGAGATCTGGGATATTTGGAGAGCTGCGTGATGCCGAGTGTTTCTGCCAGCTTCTCGAGGCGTCTCGTGGAGACTCCAAGGACGTAGCAGGTGGCGATGACGCTTGTAAGGGCGACCTCTGACCTGCGATGCCGCTCAAGGAACCAGTCGGGGAAGTAGGTGCCTTGACGGAGTTTAGGGATGCGTAGCTCGATGGTGCTCACTCTTGTGTCCCAGAGTCGTTGTCGGTAGCCATTGCGGCGGTTCTTTCGTTCTGGACCCGGGTGTCGGTAGTCGGCACCCAAGACCGCGTCGATGTCGGCGCTCATGAGTTCCTCGACGAACTTCTCAAGCAGTGCTCGGAGCAGATCCCGGTGTGCCTCTGCCAGTTGCTTACGTAGCCAGGTGACAAGGTCGATACTTTAGGTGGTGGCCATCGTTGTGACTCCATTCTGAGTTGCTGTTCTCTTCCAGGTTCTCGGGGTGGCCGCCGCTCCGCCATTACCCGTCAGAGGCCCAAGACGCCTTGGCTCAATACACCACTTGGGTGGGCGTGGCCCGCTTTAGAGATGTGCTTCTCGAATGTGGTTGATATTCAACGCTCTGCCCCTCTCGGAACCATCCATCTTCCGGCACGCTACAGCGATGGTCAAGTAACAACCATATAAGACAATAGAGCGTTAGGTTTTTTACTTGCCAGATCTAAGGTCGGTGGTAGATGTACCTACCGATCAATGGAGTCTGGTGCATCCATCTTGAAGTAGTACAACGTATCGCCTGGGTCGACAGATACCGTTGGTGGTTCGAGGGTGTTAGAGGTTGGTTTTCCTATCGCTAAGGGTATCTCAAAGGGTGAAGGTGTATGGTTGTAAGCCGAGGTCTTGGAGATCTCACGGTTTTGAGCCAGCTCCGCAAGGCTGTCTCTATGTCGATAGAACCAGTACGTGAGTACCTCTTCATCCCCTACGTCCCTTGAATCGAGACCTTTGCCAAGGCGGACGAAGTGAGAACCTAGCAGGGATTTGGCCAAGACTGCTTCTCTTAGGTCACTATCTAGAGGAAGTGCCACCTCTCTAGTATCCTTGCTGTGGCCTCGGCTCTCTTCCCTAAAGTCACTTGATGGTTTTTTCAGTCCTCTAGCTTCAAGATCGACAAGCCTTATTGGAGTTTGTATCAACGTATAAAGCCTTGAAGCGATTGAGTGTGAACGGTCAGGTAGCTGCTTCTCATATATGTTGGTCCGGAAAAGAGCAACAGCTATTGATGCCAAGACGACCGAAAGGGAGGTGGCCTCTACGGTTGAGAAGTTGCCGGTCATCTCAAAGACCATAACCGTGACAGCGATAGGGGCCCTCGAGACAGATCCAAAGGTTGCGGCCATGGCGCCTATGACAAATAGCGATGGATCGTGTGAGAGGGGAGCAGGAAGAACATGTTCGAGGACACGCCAGAGGGAGTATCCAGAGAAGGCGCCGATCACCATCCCTGGTCCAAAGATCCCACCGGACCCACCACTTCCAATCGACAGCGAGGTGGCGACGATACGTAGAAACGGTATCGCAAGGATCACGACCAGCGGTGTCGCCGAGAGGGCGTTTGTGAAGGTTAACTGTATCCAGCCGTATCCGGTGCCGAGCACCTCGGGTACGAAAAGGGCGATTAGCCCGACGAGGGCACCACCGAGTGCTGGTCTTATAAACCTCGGTAGCTTGACCCGGTGAAAGATGTTCACAAATCCGTAGAACACCTTGGAGTAGATAACTCCGACTATGCCGTATAGCACTCCTGCGGCGGCGAAGATCCACAGGTATTTTGCTGACACTGAGGTAGGTGTTGAGACAAACCCAAACAGAGGTGTGTAGCCGAGAAAGGATCCAAAGATAGCGTACGCGACCGTGCTTGCGAGAAGACCTGGAACAATTGCTCGGGCCTCGATGTCTCTTGAGTACAAAATCTCCCCGGCCAAGATTGCGCCACCCAACGGCGCTCCAAATATCGCACCGATACCCGAACCCACTCCTACAGCAACTGCGATCTGGGAGTCTTTTGGTGATAGCCTAAAGGATCTTGCTACTAAAGAACCAAATCCCGCGCTTATCTGTCCGGTTGGACCTTCTCTTCCACCGCTTCCTCCAGACCCTATCGTTAGAGCTGAGGCGACGATCTTGATAAGGACTACGCGAAGCCTGATACCCCAGGGGGAGCGATGAAACGCTGATATCGCAGCGTCGGTTCCGTGGCCTTCGGCCTCTGGGGCGAAGGAGAAGACCAATAAGCCTGCCAATAGACCGCCTAAGGTCGTAGAGATCGGTATGAGGAACGGATGAGCGAAGTGTTGTGAGCCCTGGAGGTTGCCTTCACCTTTGGGAAGTGGTACTTGGTAACCTGCAAAGTCCTTTAGGAAGATTTGAGTGGCAAGGGTAAGAGTGTCATAGAAAAGTACAGCCCCGAGCCCTGCCACTACGCCTATGACGCTGGCCAAGAATATCCACCTCAACAAGGGATTGAGGCTATTTATGAAGAGTGAAAGACCCAACCCAGCTTTGCTCTTGTCTTTCATCTAGCTACCTTGGCCAATCTATCTCCAACTCTCTTCCCTCGGCTCGTTAGCTGCATCGGAGATCAGATTTAAAGCGTCCTCGATGTTCTTCCACTTATGCTTTGGAATCATCTCGAGCAACCTTTCAAACTGACTCCTTCTAGTTGTCGTCACCGCATCTAGTGCTTCGACGGCCTTTGGAAACAAGCTAAGCTCGACTCTTCGTCGATCTAAAGTGCTCTGACGGCGATCGATAAGGCCTTTTTCACAGAGGCGGTCACATAATCTAGACGCCGTTGGATGACTCACTCCTAGTGCGGACGCTAACGCTGATACGGTGCATTCTGGGTGTTGTGCAATAATAACTAATGATCGATACTGAAGGAGGGTTAGGTCAATCTCTAACACTGCGAGAGACTGTATGGCTATGGCCAACATGAGCCTTGAGGCACGGACAAGTGCGTCCAGCGCAGCTGGATTTGAATCTGGCTCATGATATGTTTCTGACACTAACTGTTAGTATATAGTAACTAATTCGGTGGGGACCCCTTCCTGCTTTGAGAAGCGCCTCCATAGAGGGATCAGGTAAACGATTTATTGATCCTTTCGTCTTGTTGGTCCAGGGAAGCGGAAAGAGGTGCACACTTGGGTGGTGGCTTGTTTACTGCCGAGAGAGTTATAGACTGCGTGAACTGGCGAGACTTTCGCGCGTTGCGCAGAAGGAGTTGCTGACTTTGACTAACTGCCATCCGTGGTAGTTCGAGGTGTTGTCAATAGGTGGGTTTGACATTGGGAAACACATGGGGTGCTACTGTGTGCTTCGTTAGCAGAGATCTTACTGAGTCGCCTACGATTCACGAGCATTGATTCCCGTGGTCGTTGTTGCTACCCGTGCCCTCCAAAGGCAAGCCATTGGAGCTATGGTGTGTCAGACCTTGGCTCTGGTGAATAAGACGTAAATAAGCGCTAACCTCAAGAAAGGAGTCTATCTTTTTTTGCGCCAAGAGTTGAGTGGATTAGCACCAAGAGCTATCCCTGGTGCGTCTTTGACGGGACTACCCACGCAATGATCTAGTTAAAGCGCGTAGACGGTGAGCCTAAGCAGCACCCTGAGGTGCAGTGCCCATAGATGTAAACTCTGTGAGATGGTCGACTAATTGAAGAAAGTCCCGAGTTTCTTTGTGTAGCCGAGCTCTATGAGAGCGATTTGTATTGGGCTTGGGTGGTGATATCGGGGATCAGGCGGTCCTAAAATGATGGAGTCTTATCTCTAAGTCCTTTGGCAACGCTGCGCTAAAGGTCATCTCCTCGCCGGTGATTGGGTGCGCTAGCTCAAGGTTCGATGAGTGCAGAAAAGGTCTATCTAGTAGATCGTCGGGTCTCCCATAGAGATGGTCCCCCAGGACCGGGTGGCCTAAGCTTGCCATGTGAACCCTTATCTGGTGAGTGCGTCCTGTCTCGAGTTCTACGCTAACAAAGGTTGCATCTCTAGGTCGTTCAAACCGCTCTAGAACCTCAAACCTAGTAATAGCTCTACGTCCACCGCTTTTTAGAGTCATCTTTCGCGGCTGGGAATCAGACCTTCCAATTGGAGCGTCCACGACTGCGGAGTTGGTGTCTAACAAACCTTCCACCATAGTGAGATAGATTCTACGGTAATGATGGCTTGCGATATCGGTCTTCATCTTCTCATAGGCTGGATTCGAAAGTGCAAAAACCATGACTCCTGAGGTTCCTTTATCGAGTCGATGCACCACACCAGGACGAAGTGGGTCTTCCCCAACCTCGCTAATCTGTGGGAAACGAGCCAGTAGTGCTTGCACTAAGGTATCGTCCTCCCGTCCAGAACCGGGGTGAACCACCTGATGGGCCGCCTTGTTTACCACCACTATGTCTTCGTCGTGAAAGACTATGTCAAGTGGGATATCGGGTCTGGGGAGCACGACAAAGTCATTCGTCGAAGGTAGCTCTGCGATCAGGATGACCTCTCCTGCTGTTAGCCTATAAGACTTAGTAGGGGTCTTGCTCTTCCCGCTTACTTGAACCATACCGTTCGACAAGAGATCGATGGCCTCGGTGCGGGTGATGTCGAAGATCAAAGAGAGTGCTCGGTCTATACGCTCTCCCGAGAGTGACTCTGGGACCGATATCTCTTCCATCTCCTTAGGACCCTAACTGACTTCTTCTTGAGGATCTCTCGGACCGTATGGATATAATGGCAATAAGCACAGCTCCGGTGACTATGGAAGTGTCTGCGAGGTTGAAGGTGGGCCAAAACCCACTGTAGATGAAGTCTACCACAGCACCTCCATGCCCCCTAAAGACCCTATCGCTCACGTTCCCCAAGGCACCTCCAGCTACGAGTCCAAGGGCTACCTTGAACCAGAGAGACTCTGTCTTGGCTGAGTAGAAAAGGAGAGCTGCGGCTACTACAACTGCAACTACCCCGATTATGGACCCATATCCGGTTGCCAATGAAAAGGCGAAACCGCTATTGAACTCCAAACGAAAGTAAAAGGGCCCGAAGATGTGTATCGGTCCCGCTTGAAGGTTTGCCACTGCAAGAGACTTTGTTATCTGATCTATCGCAACTACCAGAGCTGCGACATAAAGCGCAACGACCTTCCCTGCGATCGTCTCTCTGCTTTGGCTAGTTCCAGACACCCTTACCTCTTTGAGAGTCCACCTTCTTTGCACTTGACACAGAGCCTTGCATAAGGAAGTGCTCGCAGTCTAGCTCTAGGTATTGGAGAGTGACAGACCTCACATATCCCATAAGTTCCGTGCCCAATCTTTCTTATGGCATCGTCGATCTCTTCCACAGCAGCCCGGGCCTGTGCTGCAAGCGCTAGGTCACGCTCTCGATCTATAGTCGCCGTGCCTCCTTCACCAGACTCCTCGTCAAACTGGGTGTCACCCGGCTCGGACTCCTGTGCTATGGTGTCAGCCTCAGCCTTCAGGGTCGATGCCTGATCGAGATAGGTCGCCCTCTCGATCTTGAGCAACTCGGTCTGACCTTGGAGGAACTCTTCTCCAGATAGGCTGTCGAGCTTCTCGTCGTCGAGATTTAGGTACTCTTCAACCCTCTCTTGAGCATTTTTATCTTGAACGTATTGTGTCATCCGCCGACCTCGACTCTATGTTCCAACTAGGCCATCCACCTAATCCTGGTGCGCCATCATCTGCCCTGCGCCTATGAACCCCTAAAGGATTATCTGGGCGGCACGCCCTAACGGGCGTGGCGTTACCAAACTCATAATCGCTACAGAGTAGCAACTAACACTAGAACTACGTGCAGAGAGAAAATATTTCTCTAGGGATCTCTTAGGGCAATCTAGGCGATGCATGGTCACCTGCAGAGCCTCGGCTGGGCGCTATGTTTAAATAGTATGTCTCATAACCCCACAAACGCCGCTAGCAGACACTATCCAGAGGAGACGTCACAGGTAAGGTTGCCTGAGATCGAAAAGCAGATTCTTGAGTTTTGGGAGAAAGACGATACCTTCCATGCCTCCATTGAGCTCAGGGCCAAGGAGGGCAAGGAGTTTGTATTTTACGACGGCCCACCATTTGCCAACGGCCTTCCTCACTATGGACACCTGCTCACTGGTTTTGTAAAAGACGCTATTCCACGTTACAAAACTATGCGTGGGTACAAGGTCGAGAGGCGATTTGGTTGGGACTGTCATGGTCTGCCTGCTGAGATGACTGCGGAGAGGGAACTCGGAGTAACAGACGGCAGATTAGGCATAGAAAAACTCGGAATCTCCGTCTTCAATGACTTCTGTGCAAATCTCGTCAATCGGACAGCGGATGAGTGGTACAAGTACGTAAATCGTCAGGCGCGCTGGGTCGACTTTGAAGACGACTACAAGACGATGGATATTACCTTCATGGAGTCGGTTATCTGGGCCTTCAAGACTCTATATGACAAGGGGCTAATCTACGAAGGTTATAGGGTTCTTCCTTACTGCTGGGAGTGTGAGACTCCGCTTTCTAACTTTGAGACACGTCAAGACGACTCTTACAGACTAAGAGTGGATCCATCTGTTACGGTTGCCTTCGAGCTAGAACCCTTTGACATAGATGCTAAGGAAGAGAAGAAGTGGTACGACGAACGCCTATCCCTCTTGGCTTGGACGACAACACCGTGGACTCTTCCGTCCAACCTAGCTGTGGCAGTGGGGCCTGAGATCGACTATGTGGGCGTTCGCAGAATAAGTGACGGGAAGCTCTACGTGCTAGCAAAAGACCGCCTTGAGTCTTACAGTGAGACGCTAGGTGATCTCGAGATCGTAGGCGAGGCTAAGGGAGAGGTCTTCCTGGGGCGACGATTTGCCCCGATATTCGACTATTTCCAGGGTCAGCAGAATGCGTTTCAGGTGATCCGTGGCGACTTTGTAACAACGGAAGAAGGAACTGGAGTGGTGCAGATCGCCCCGGGCTTTGGTGAAGAGGACCAAGCGGTCTGTGATGCTGCTGGAATCTCAGTTGTCTGCCCCGTCGATGACAGAGGCCGGTTTCAGATGCCTGTTAGGGACTTTGTTGGCGTTCAGGTCTTTGAAGCTAACCCCGCTATCGTTCAGATGCTACGAGAAAAAGGTGTCCTTGTTGAGCAGAGGGACTACGAGCACTCTTATCCACACTGCTGGAGAACCGATACTCCACTTATCTACAAGGCTGTATCTTCGTGGTTTGTCAAGGTAACAGCGATCAAAGAGCAGCTTCTTTTAGAGAACGAGAATATCAACTGGGTTCCAGCTCACGTAAAACACGGAGCCTTTGGAAAGTGGCTTGAGGGGGCGAGGGACTGGTCGATCACCCGAAACAGGTACTGGGGTACCCCAATACCTGTGTGGAAGTCCGACGACCCGCAATATCCCAGGATCGATGTATATGGATCTTTGGATGAGCTCGAGGCGGACTTTGGCGTCCGTCCAGCCAATCTTCATCGTCCTGATATCGACGAGCTAACAAGGCCTAACCCAGATGATCCTACGGGTAGATCCAAGATGGTAAGGGTGCAAGACATATTGGACTGCTGGTTTGAGTCGGGCTCCATGCCCTACGCACAGCTGCACTACCCCTTTGAGAACCGAAGCAACTTTGAGGCAAACTTTCCAGCAGACTTTATCGTGGAGTACATCGGACAGACTAGGGGGTGGTTCTACACCTTACACGTGCTCTCAGTGGGACTTTTTGGAAAACCACCCTTTAAACACTGTATGGCTCACGGGATTCTTCTGGGCGATGACGGTCGAAAGCTGTCAAAGAGGCTCAAGAACTACCCAGATCCCTGGGAGGTCTTCGAGACGATCGGAGCGGACGCCATGCGCTGGTTCCTTCTTTCTTCGTCGATCCTAAGGGGGCAAGAGGCGATACTGGATAAGTCTGCCATTTACGACACCTTGAAGAGGGTGATTAATCCGATCTGGAATGCTTACTACTTCCTAACGCTTTATGGGAACGCCGATGGGATGGTAGGTACTCTTGACGCCTCGTCGATGTCTTTGTTAGACCGTTACATACTTGCCAAGCTACGCCTCCTGACTGAGACAGTGACAGAAGCTATGGATAACTACGACATCTCCTTAACAACAGGAGCGATCGATGCCTTCCTTGACGCCCTTACTAACTGGTACATACGGCGCTCTAGAGATAGGTTCTGGTCAAAGTCAGGAGTTAGTTCCGAGGTCGACACGGACAAGCAGGAAGCTTACAACACACTCCACAGCGTGCTAGTTGTCCTTTCGCAGATCTCTGCGCCACTGCTCCCGATGCTGGATGAGTATGTTTATAAAAGGCTTACTGGGGAAAGAAGCGTGCATCTGAGCGACTGGCCTGATGCCTCTTGGCTTCCCAAAGACGAGGTGCTCGTCGCAGAGATGGATCTCGTTAGAGAGGTCTGCTCTTTGGGGCACTCCATCAGAAAGGCAAAGAATCTAAGGGCTCGGCAACCTCTAAGGAAAATAGTCGTCTCCGGACGGGACTCTAATGTGCTTGAGCGATACAAAGAGATCATCGCCGATGAGCTCAACGTAAAAGAGGTCGCCCTAGAGCGAGACTTCGACCGGTACGCAGAGCTTAAGTTGAATGTAGTACCGGCGATGGTGGGTCCACGGCTGGGGCCAAGCACCCCTAAGGTGATGGCGGCTGCGAGGTCAGGCAACTGGGAGCGAGTAGGAGATACGGTAAGAGTTGGTGACGTATCTCTTCTAGAGGGTGAGTATGAACTTCAGCTAAGACCGATCGACGAATCGGCCTCGAGGGTCCTTGCCTCAAAAGACGCCGTTGTGACCCTGGATCTAGAGCTCGATGAAGAGTTAATAATGGAAGGGCTTGCGCGAGATGTCGTAAGAGAGATCCAGGCTGCGAGAAAACTCGCTGATTTTTCAATTACCGATAATATAGAGGTTCTTCTCAACGTAGCCGATCTGGCTGTTAGGGAGGCTGTAACTCGCTTTGAAGACTACATCAAGGAGCAGACTTTGGCTGTTTCTTTGACTTTAGGTCAAGTTACAGACAGCGCCGGCTGGGAGTACGTTGGAGAGATTTTGGTAGCAACACCAGGTGGTGGCCAGGTGGCACTAAAGAGACCGCTCTAAGTGTTGTAACATGCGACTCAAGGCTATCACAAAGCTCCGCAGCGACTACTCGCTTGAGTATCTCGTCCCGGTAGGAGTTGTAGCGGTAATGCTGGTAGTTGCAAAGATAACTGGTGACAGCGCAGTAGTATTTCCAGAGGCGGGAGCTCTCGCCTTCATAACACTGTCGTTGAGGCCAAAAGCCATCGTGAATAGGGCCTATCTTGTGGTCTTACTGGGAACCTTTGACGCTGGGTTGGGTACCTTACTTGATAGAGCTGTGCTATCTCCGTATCTGGCGGAACCTTTAGCGTTGGCAATCGTACTTGCTGAGTTGTATCTCTTTGAATCGCCACTTGTACCACTTATCTCTATCACGATGCTCCCCATTGTCTTTAGAATCGGAAGTCCCCTTTATATCCTCTCAGTATTTGTTGTCTCGGGGGCGCTGACTCTCATTTCATACGTGAGAGAGAGGAAAAGCGTCGGACCCGCCGAAGGCAGTAAGAGTCTGAACGATTCAGCTGGGGATGGTAAAGAAGTATCAAAGCTTTTGATATTTGGAGCCTTCTTTGTTGTAGCGATGCTATGGATATCTATCTCCAACGCATATCTGCCGCTGTTCTTCATGGCGCCACCGGTTATCGTCTCGGGGCTTGACTGGCTGATGGGTCGGAAGATAAACTCTCGTTTCCTTCTAAGAAGAGCCGGTCTTGTGGTTTTTTCCGCTGCAGTTGGTGAGATTGCCTACCGCTACTTGGGCCATGTGACGGGATCGACTCTAGCCTTTGTCACCGTGTTGATCGTTCTGCGCCTACTTAAAGACCCCCATCCCCCGCTGTTGGCGTTCTCGATACTTCCCCAGGTTGTCCATCCAACAGATCCCGTTCTTTACGTGGTGGGTATCTTCTCAGGTGTTGCGGTTCTGTATCTCTTGGGTGCTCTAGCCCTTTATAGCTTCGAGTTTTTGAAGCGCTTTAAGGCTAAGCAAGTTTGTCTTGATCGATCCATTGAGCATATGGAGGAAGCCGAGTAAGTTTTTGACGCCCGGTTTTTTACCTTTGTTTCAAGGCTATGGCAACAGGCTGGAGTGTTTCTCGCTAGAGGCCTTGATCCAAATTCGAGAGTCGTTGATTTTTGCCAGGTCGTGACTGCGCTACCTAAAGATGAGGGCTAGATATCCGATATAAAGGCAAAGATAAACGATGACAGGACATGGTTGACTGAGGTAACTTAGTCAGTGAGCGAGGGCGGTTTGCACCGAGAGACGAAGGGCAGAGCTGGAGGAGTTAGCCGATCCCTGTCTCGCAAGACTGCCCGCAGGGTAGTCGCCCTTGTTTTAGTTATCTACCTGGTGATAGTGGGATCGGCTGAGTATGTTCGACTCGGGGCTGTAAACACCTACGTTGGTAAAGAGGCGCAATACTTTGCGGAAGGTTATGCATCTCAGATCTCGGCTCGCATGTTCGCTCACTTCGATGAACTTGCCTTCATCGGTGGAAATCTGTCGTGGGCTGAGATAGCCGCTGGCAAACTCGATGCATCTACTGATCAAGCTATCTTAAATCTTCTAAGGTACAACAAGGACATCCCTGCCGTAAACATCATCGATGGTGACGGAAACAAAATTTTGTGGTCTACCGCACAACAGTCGTCCACGCCGATTACTGCGCCGAAATACTATCGAGACTGGGGTGGGAACCCAAAAATGCTGTTGGGGACCGCCCTTTACTCTCAGAGGTTCCGCAGGATTGTCCTTAGCACCTGTTATAGGGTTGAGCTGGGGGGAAAGACTCTGTTTTTCGTTGGGGCTCCCTACTCGCTCTCGGGCCTGTTGGAGCTAGGACGAAAAGGGCTGCCCTTCAACGTAGAGTTAGTGTTTTTTAGTCAAAGGTCAACGGTCTTTCAAGTCAATAGGGATGGTTTAGTCTTACCCGTTGGGTCTGCTCCCAAGAGTAGTTTTCTTGGACTTCGTACCTACGAGTCCTTGTCTATCACGGGTGCTCCGTGGCGCGTCTATGTGGGTTGGAGCAGATCTTTACTGATCAAAATGTGGCTCGCTGGTTCTGGGGTGTTTTGGCTACTATACGCATTTGGGGGCTTGTTACTCCTGGCGCTGGCGATCGACATTTTGAGGAAGATCGAGAGAGGGAGACTCTTATTGGGATTTGAGAAGGCGCGAGCAGAGATAGAAAGAGTCGGGCTATCTGGAGGGATATCCATATCAGATGCGATCAAGGCAGCTGTTGCGAGCTTTGCATACTTGGAGGTGGTGCTATGTGCGATGGTGGTCCATGGCGAGGGTTTAGAGAACGCTCAAGAGTTGGGATCCTTTCACAGGGAGGGCGACCTTCAAACATTTAGTCCAATCCTGATTCATCTTGTTGGTCATAAGAGCGACGATACTTCGCCCTCGACTTTCAATGGCCACGGAGGTGCGAGATGTCTCAACCTCTTAGACCTGCATACTGTTGGTGGAGATGATCTTGGTGCACTTGGGCGATTAAAGGTTTTCCACCGCACGCTCGGAGTTTCAATTGGACCGTCCGGGGGTGTGTTGTCTATCTGCGTGGCACTCAGGAAAAGTTCTTACCTCTCAAATAGCTGTGAGCGAGAGATCTCCGAGCTCGTAGCAACGCTCGAGAACACCTTAAGGCTGATCCAGTCAAATGCGAGAGGCCAGTACGTTGAGACGATGTACAAGGCACTGTCTGTAGTCGGTGAAGTCGTGCCTGGAGCCAAAACTGAGGCCGATCTGGTGAGGGAGTGTTCTAGATCCCTTGTCGAGAATCTATTTTTCCAAGGAGTTGGATTTCTTGCGTTCAACGAAGAGGGTTTGATAGATGTTATTGCTGCAGAAGGAGCGAGCGCAATCGCAGCGATAGAACGAGTGCAAAGCTCTCCCGATCTAATAGAGAGCACCAGTTTCGCCAAGGTTTGGAGAGATGGAGGTGTGATAGTCGACGGATCTTTGCAACATAATCCAGAGAAGAAGAGGTTTTTTGACCTATACGAACGCTACGGTCTTCACTCTCTTGTAACTATGGCCCTAGATGTAGACGGGGAGCGACGCGCCGTTATGTTCTTGCTCTCGGACCAGATCGACTTTTTTGAAGGCGAAATGCTTGACCTATGTCGTCGGCTCGTGCAGCTAGTCGGGAGGGGTATAGCGGAGATCGAGCTAAAGCGAAATCTAAATCTCGCCAGAGAGAGAGAGTTCCGCTTAGCCAGAGAAGACCCTCTAACCCTGCTTCCTAACCGCCTTGGCCTCGAGAATTACCTTGAACGCACCATGGGTAGTCAACGAAGAACCACAGCCAGATACCTAATCGGTGTAATAGATATCGATAACTTCAAGCCTATAAACGACAGCTTTGGACATCATGTGGGTGATAGGGTTTTGATCGAGTTTGGTCGGCGACTAAGAGAGTCGTTGGGATCGAATGACTTCGCTGCTCGCCTCGGTGGAGACGAGTTCGTTGTTGTGCTTGAGGTCAATGGCGAGGCAAAAGAAACTGTTGAAAGACTGGAGGCCACTTGCGCCCGAACCTTTGAGGTGGGATCTGAACGCAACTTTGCTTTTATTCACATTAGCTTAGGGTTTGCTTTATATCCTGACGACGGTTTGAGTCCAGATGTACTGCTTCGAAGGGCTGATGTTGCTCTGTATCGCAGTAAGGCGAAGAAGATGAAGCGAAGCAGATGGTGGGAGCGTTGGAGTAGGGATGATGATGATCAAGCTGACCTAGATGCCGAGACAGAAGGTGCAAGCGAGACGCATGAGGTCGAGATTCTTTCCCTAAATACAGCCACAGTTCTGCCTGTTCTTGAACAACTGGTAGTTGAACTCGTCGCCGCTATACAGAGAGGCTTCGATGAAGGCAGGCGTGTCGGTTACTTCTCCGAGTTTGGCCTTTTGGCTCTTACAGATCTATTCATAAGCTACCTGGATCTCTTGGTTCGGGAGTTGGAGCACAGCTCAGAATGTGAAGCACTTGAGCGATCTATAGCCAATGTCTTTGCTTACATGGGCGTCTCGCGACAAGAGCTAGAACATCTGTTGCAAAGACTCACGAAGAACTTAGAGGTAAGACTTAGTTCAGCGGAACTCGAATACGGCTCTTCTGCGGAGGTCACAGAGCTATTTGAGATCAAGGTGCTAGAGGGACTCGAAAGGCAGTTTGAGACGGTTAGGTCAACGAATCTAACGGCGAGGCAAGTGTCAGCAGATACGACGCTACTTGTAAATGCGCAGTGGAACGACGCACTTAAGCAACTGGTTGAGAAGCTCTCTTTAGTTCCTGGACTTCTATCTCTCTGCGCCCTTACCGTGACGGCAGAGGGCACCATGGTTCCCTGCCGCCTTTTCCCAACGATGGGCGGAGGGTATGAGACTCTGAAGCAGTTCCTGGAAGATATAGACGGAGATCGTCTGGGTGTAGACCTTGTGGGGGAGAGCTGGAAGAACGTAGTTATAACTACACAGAACATAGAGACCGGATACCTGGTGGACTCAAGTGATAGTTCAGGGTGGATTCGTACAATAGGTGTAGTTCCCGTCTACGACTCTTCGATGAGACCTATATTTGTCGTCGTCTTTGCGGGGGAGTACCTAGATATGTTCGATGCTCCCCTCGGTCGCCAACTACTTCTAGCGATACAAAGTCGTCTCTCGACTTTGTATCAGACCTCTCAGTTGCTCCAGGACCGAGGAGGCGTGGGCAGGGAGATTCGGCTGTGGAGGGAGTCTTTGTACTCCGGTGGTCTTGAGATGTACTTCCAGCCGATAGTAGACCTGAAGACGGGTGAGATGAGGGAGGTTGAGGGGTTAGCGCGCCTCGTGCTAATGGACGGCTCTGTTGTCGGACCAAACCACTTCATTCCCGCGCTCTCTGAAAGGGAACTCGAGTATCTGCTAAAAAAGGGTACTGAAAAAGCCATTTTGGAGGTGGACGAGATAAGTCGTGTTGTTGGAGATGTGTCCCTCTCGATCAACATCCATCCCAAGTCGTTAATGCGCAGCGATCTTACGGAGTGGCTGCGGGAGGCGGTCAGCAACTCTCCGATTGGGCCTTATAGGCTGAAACTAGAGCTGCTCGAGTCTGATGAGCTGCTCAACTCCCCTCAAATTCAAGAGACCCTATCGGAGATAAAATCTCTTGGTGTCAAACTATCAATGGATGACTTTGGATCAGGACACTCCAACATCTCCAGACTTAAAGAGATTGAGTTTAACGGAGTCAAGATTGATCAGCTGGTTCTACGTGGTGTGTATCAAGATCCACTTAGGGTTTTGGACCTCTTGGGTATGGCGGTCATGTTGGGTCGAGACCTGGGCCTAGAGGTTACCGTCGAGGGAATTGAAGACATGGGATCCCTTGAGATGGTTGCGCAACTTGGTGCGCACAGGGGCCAGGGATACGTGATCGCTCGTCCTATGCCCAAAGCTGAGCTGCTTCGATGGTACAGAGACTTTACCCCTATCAGGCGTAGCCGCTCGCCACGCTATCCTCTTGGAGCTCTCGCATCGCACTGGAGGTTCATGCACTCAAATGCTACTCTGATCGCAGATGAGAGTCTTTGTCCTCTGCAGCTCTTCATCGAGCGTAACTCCTTAAAGACCTCACCTTTAGGTGAGTTTCATAGGATGTTTCACGTTTCGATAGAGGAACAGGACAGATCTGCTATCACATCGTTCTCCAAGTCTCTTATGACAGAGCTAGCGCGCATGTGTATGAGTCAGGGAACCAAAGCCTCGCTACTAGATGTGGCTAACCGAGAGACCGCTTCTTAGTGCGATAATCGCAAGCCTACTCGCAGTCGTGTACTGCGTCTAGATTGTTGGCGACCTTGGCGCGTTAGATAAAGAGATACGCACAGCGTCACTTAGTGGATCGATCGTGAACTGGAGCTATGTATAGACTTAAGGTGAAAAAGATAGCTATGTGGGATCGATAAGGAGAGAGCTGTGGAGACAAAGATTTTTCTTGTTGAGGGAATGACCTGTGATCACTGCGTCAACGCTGTGACGAAAGAGGTCTCTAAGGTGCCAAATGTGGTATCGGTGGATGTAGATCTTTCGTCCAAAAAGGTCACGGTTACAGGAGACGATCTTTCAGACGCTGATATCGTAGCGGCGGTGGACGAAGCCGGTTACGACGCCGTCGCAATCTAGTACACCTAGTGATATCATGCTGAACACAGATCGAGTCGATCCAAAGGATTTGGTTCAGATCGAACTTGACATAGAGGGAATGACCTGCACCTCATGTGCGAACAGGATAGAGAGGCGCCTCAACAAAGTTGCAGGTGTCTCGGCCACAGTTAACTTTGCGACTGAGCGAGCCAAGGTGGTCTTTGAGGCACGAGAGGTCGACGTGGCTTGCCTGATAAGGGAGGTCGAGGCGGCAGGATATCGAGCGGGGATCCCAGAACAAAGTGTGGGTGTAAACGAGGCTATCGTGGATCGCTCAGAGGAAAGCAACACCTTTCCAAATGTTCTTAGGGCTCTTTCGACGATTCGATTTCGGCTAATTGTGGCAGGCACGCTGGCGATTCCAGTACTGGTGTTGTCTATGACGCCAGCGTTGGAGTTTCCAAGATGGCAATGGCTGGCTCTATTGATGTCTATCCCTGTAGTGTTTTATAGTGGATGGCCGTTTCACAAAGCGGCTTGGAATAACCTAAAGCATCTCAGTTCATCGATGGACACTTTAATATCTTTAGGCTCGCTTGTGTCGTTTTTTTGGTCGCTCTATGCGATCTTGTTTACAGCGGCGGGCAACTTAGGTTACTCGATGACGTTCTCGCTGACCGCACGGATCCAGCCCAAGATGCCCGAGCTTTACCTCGACACAGCCTCGTTCGTCATCTTTGTCATTCTTCTCGGCCGATACCTCGAGTTCTCCGGCAAGGAGAGGTCGGCTCGATTTATATCTGAGCTGTCCTTTGATAACGAGTTCTTTGTAAAGGTGCTTGTAGATGGTAGCGAGGTTGACCGTCATGCCTCGGAGCTAGTGGTAGGAGATGTCTTCATCGTAAACACTGGAGAGAAGATAGCTACAGACGCCGTGATCGTAAAAGGAAGTGCCCGTCTTGATCTCTCCTTAGTCAGTGGCGAGTCTGAGGCTGTGTTGGTTCAGGAAGGAGATCTTATATACGGTGGGGCCGTGAACCTTGAGGGACGGATCCTGGCAGAGGTTGTAAAGACAGGTAAAGAATCCCTGCTAGGACAGATCCTAGAGACCGTCACCGAAGCTCAGTCGAAGAAGGCTAACGTACAGCGTCTCGTCGACAAAGTGTCTTCAATCTTCGTCCCTGTGGTAATAGTCCTTTCTTTAGTGGTGTTTCTGGTGCGACTCTTTCTTGGAGAGGGCCTGAGCCAGGCGCTGGCGGTGGGGGTTGCAACTTTAGTGATAGCGTGTCCCTGCGCTTTGGGGCTTGCAACTCCTATGGCTCTTTTGGTTGGCGGTGGCAAAGCCGCAAAACTTGGAGTGCTTATAAGAGGTCCAGAAGCGTTAGAGTCGGCGGACCACTTCGACGTTGCTGTTCTTGACAAGACCGGCACGCTGACCCACTCTCGCCTTGAGGTAGAGGAGTTTCGGGTTATAAGTAAAGAATATGACTATCTAGAGATTCTAGCCCTTATCGAGGCGATTGAAAGGGCAAGTACGAGTCCTTACGCTCAGGCACTAAGGCGTTTCGCAGTCGAAAATGATGCCAACAGCGATCTTGAGGCTGAGGAGTTTCAGTCTTTAGACGGTCTTGGTGTAAAAGGTAAGGTGGGATTGCAAGAGGTCGCCATTGGAAACACAAAGCTCTTAGTGGAGATAGGTGTGGCTGCGGAGAGCGTGCAAGAGGTCGTTTCTCTGGAGTCGGAGGGTCCTACGACCGCTAGTGCGATCCACGTGGCGATCGACCGTGTTCTCGTGGCAACCATTCGCCTGTCTGGATCCATCAGAGCTGACGCTAAAGAGTCGATCAGGAGACTAAGGAGAATCGTGCCCAAGATAGTGGTGCTAAGTGGCGATAGGGAAGAGGCGGTCGAAGCCGTTGCGTTAGGGCTGGGCATCGAAGAGTATCGAGGAGGCTGCTCTCCCTTCGACAAGGCAGACTATGTGAAGCGTTGCGTACAGTCTGGCAAGAAGGTTTTAATGATCGGTGACGGGTCTAATGACGCCGGTGCACTGGCGTTGGCGACTTTGGGCGTCGCCCTGTCGCAAGGATCGGACATAGCCAAGCTTGCCGGCGATGTGGTGGTTTTAAGGGGAGGATTGAGTGAAGCGGTAGATGGGGTGTTGGTGGCGAAGCGCACACTTTCAACGATTAAATCTAACCTATTTTGGGCCTTTGGGTATAACGTCGTGGCTATACCACTTGCGGTACTTGGACTTGTAAATCCTGTCATTGCCGGGACAGCAATGGCATTTTCATCTGTATTTGTTGTAGGTAACTCTATGAGACTCTTCTCCTACCGGCCGAGGCGATCTTTATAGTGTCAAGCTCTATGGTGGACATCTGGCTGATCTCTATCGACCGTGAGCGAAGATCAAAAGGAGTATCGGTTCGGGCTCGATAACGCTAACGCTAGGTGTCTAGGTCCACATAGCGTTGAGTATCCACGGCACCCTCTTTCTAAGGTCTCTGAGATAAGCCTCCCTCGTTTTGTGCAACTTGAACTCGCAAGTTTCCGCCACAAGTGGTAGGGGCATCGCAGTAAGAATATGGCTGATTAGTCGCTTTGACGAAGAAGGATTCCTTGATGGATTACAAAGGTGTCTGATCGTCGTTTTCTGTCTGTCTGTGAACTATCTATAGGTTGACGATCACCGATACACTTTGGTAGATGAGCACAACCACCTTGAGCGCTAGTGAGATCGACGGTAGAGGCTTTGACGCTGTTGTGGTTGGTGCGGGACCGGCGGGATCAACGGCGGCGATCGCGCTGCTTCGAAACGGATTCAAAGTAGCACTGGTGGATCGTTACAGCTTTCCGAGGGATAAAGCATGTGGTGATGTGATTGGACCTAAAGCCAGGATACTTCTACAAAGAATCGGAGTCGTTGCTGAGTCTTCGATCTCGATCGGTGACATGGATCTTGAACTTCCTGGACGCCTGGTGGTTCATCTGCCTGCGGCGCCAGGAGTGGACTTTGACGGGGAGGGTATGGCCGTCCCGCGTTACGTATTTGATAACCTCCTCTTTCAGACGGCTCTCAAAGAAGGGGCGATCTATGTAAAGGGTCGGGCGTCCTTCCCAAGCCCTGGTCACGGTTACAACCCACACGTTGTAAAGGTTAAAGATGGCGAATCGACTGTTTCGATGACGTGCACCTTTCTCATAGGAGCAGACGGCGCAAACTCATCTGTCGCTGAGAGATTTTCCTTACTTGACAGATCTTCTGTCCTATTTGGATTTGCGGTGAGGAGATACGTTCGAGGACATGTAAGGACGCCGATTATCTCGATACTTGAAGAAGGGGGCAAGCTGTTTCCCGGTTATGGTTGGGCGTTCCCCTCCATCGACGGGCAGCTCAACGTAGGAGTAGGTGTTGGCGTCCTTGGGGAGAGGTCGAAGGGATCTCGTGCTACAAAATCTTTGGACCCTTACATAAAGATGCTGGCAGCAAGAGAAGATGTAGAGATCGAAGACTCCTTCGAAGTCTCAGAGAAGAGCCAGATGGGTGGATGGCTGAAGATGGGTTTGGCTGGTACTAAGCCCGGTAGATATCGAGTGCTACTTGTTGGTGATGCAGCTGGACTAGTAAACCCGCTACAGGGCGAGGGTATAGCTTCAGCGATCGAATCAGGGTTTCTGGCCGCAGAGTCGATAATGGCCTCGCCCAGCGATCCTGCAAGCCTCTATGAGCAGAGGTTATCTGACATGGAGCTTTCTTTTGCAAAGGGAGCGTCTCTGCTTCATCGAAGTGCTCTTAGATATCCAGGACCTCTTCTTCCTGCGCTAAAGGTGCTTGGACGAGCTGCTCAGAACAAAAGAGTCGCTTCGGCGTTTGGTATCTACCTAAACGGTCTTGGTGTCTCGGCCGGTTCGATTGAGGGTTCGGCCCTGGCGAGAGTTGCTCAAGGGTTTTTGTCGGCGATGGACAAGACGATTGAGCTAAAAGGCCACTTCGGTTCCCTCTAGGCCCCTGAGATGATCTATTGACAGAGAGTTTTTCTTCCTGACGTAGTTTCTAAGACCGTCCTGTCCCTTTGAGGCAAGCCAACTGCTCATCGTCTCTCTGTCTTTCATGTACTGCATCAATGGAACCCCATATCCGCATGAGGTGGACACCTCCTCCACTGATATCTCTACCACACATCTAGCACCACGAAGAGATCCTTGGAAGTGTTGTGAGATGTCTCGAAACTCTAACGACCCAGCCTCTCGTACATACCCCTTACCATGGATGCGCACAATCTTAGGCTTAGATCCAAAGGATGCAAACATGACGACGATCCGACCGTTTTCTTTCAGATGTGCGACGGTTTCGACTCCAGAGCCCACGTAGTCGATGTACGCAACCTTTAAAGGTGAGATGACTTTGAAGGTTCCGGTACCACCTTTGGGCGAGCAGTTAACGTGGCCGTCTGTAGATAGCGGTGCAGTTGCGACAAAGTAGATCGGCTGACCTTCGATGAACTTGATAAGATCTGGGCTTAGAGGTACTTTTGGCACTTATACTCCTCATATATTTACGTCTGTGGGCGCCTGTCATGCATGATAGCAACTAAGCAGGAGGCATGCCTTGGAATATAGTCAGCATCTCAAGCGCTTTACGTTGAGGTAAGTTTGTCTACTTGGGAAGAGTGGTATGGGTAAAGAGTTGAAGTTTCTCGGTATCTCTGGATCGATTCGCAATGGTTCCTACAACAGGGCAGTTCTTGAGTTCCTAGGTTCTTTAATGCCGCAAGGTATTGACTATGAGATATTTGATGATATATCTGATATTCCTTTTTACGATCAGTCGCTCGAAGAAAAACTTCCGTATCGAGCCAAGGAGCTTAGGGAGGCGGTAGAGGGGGCTGACGGTCTAATTATTGCTACTCCCGAACACAACGCCTCAATATCGGCAGCTCTGAAGAACGCTCTAGAGTGGCTTTCAAGGCCCGTGGGCCAAGGGGCGATTGAGGGAAAGCCGGTAGCCATACTTGGCGCAGCGCCAGGGCTCTATGGAACCATTCGTAGCCAGATTCATCTTCGCCAGATTCTTCACTCAGTCGGCGCAGTTGCAGTCCAAAAACCCGAGGTTTACATCAATCAAATCGGATCGAAACTTAGCGAAGGCACTTTAAACGATGAAGTTGCGGTAGATCTATTGTCGCAGATGTTACGCGCACTTCAAAGGCTAGTGAGTCAACACGTTTTACTCAACCAGGAGCTAAAGAAGGAGTCAGCGGCCTAGATCTTTGCCTGCCTACTGGAGAGCCCGTGCCTCTAAGCACAAAGGAGGGGGTTTCCGTGCCTATGGTAGTTAGTCGAAGCTCATCTGCAATATGCGTAGTTGAACATTCGTTGAGTCGCGCTCCTGTGGTGCTGTGTAAAGGTGCGTCTGCCCACCTGAGTTGGTTACCTTAAATGGGGTCTTGATTCCCACTTCCCAGTAGTGGCCGTCATCGCCCGCGATGCTGGCGAAGATATCGATCGAAGAATCGGTCTTTGTATCTTGGATGATGTTCCATCCAAAGTGCTTTAGCGATGAGGTAAAAAAGCTGTTTAATTGTGATGCAGAGTAAGGGCAGTTTATTACGATCGAACGATCAAAAGTTCCAGATCCTCGGTCGTAGTTAATCTGGGCACGCAACTTTGCATCAGAGGGTACGTATAGTGCTTTGATGACGTTCGTGGGCACCGATGGGCTAGTAGTCAAAAGCGCGCTGAAGTCAGGAACGGCACTTGTATAGGGGTCCGGGATGGTTATCGAGGAGTTAGCCGGTGAAATTGCGGGAACGGATGCAACAGTGCCGAGGCTCACGACAGCTAGAGCTGCTCCATAGAGTGTGTACTTGGTCTTCTTGCTCAGTCTCACGAATACTAATCTCCCACTTCATAAGTGTAGTTTGCAAGGTGGCGATGCTCTGTTTCATGGCACTCTCATGGTGCAAGGTGCACGGGGAGGACTCGGTAACTACCTTGTAGCGGCAGGATTTGATGGTTCAGTTATTAGTCTTATAGGCCTGGCGACGTGGCCGAGTGGTTAGGCAGAGGCCTGCAAAGCCTTGTACAGCGGTTCGAATCCGCTCGTCGCCTCTTATGTAAATTAGGTTTGGTGGTCGGGAGCTTGGAGTTTAAGCTGGAGGCGCCGAGCGCCGAGTCGGTTCAGCTGTGTTTCTTTGATACCTGTGACAAGGTGGAGACCGACAGGGTAGAGCTAGATAGGGTCGGCCCTGGAGCTTTTGCTAGTTGTATAGAAGGCGTGGCACACGGTCAGCTCTATGGTTTTCGGGTAAGTGGTCCGTGGGACCCCGCAAATGGTTACCTTTATAACCCGAGTAAGGTCCTACTAGACCCTTACTCTCGAAGCTTCTCTGGTGATCTTGATTGCAAAGATACGAGGTGGCAGACCGGGGTTGTCCAAGACGGGAAGTTTGTAAAAGATACACGGGACTCGCAGGGATCTGTACCTTTATCGCAAGTTGTGTTGTCTAAAGCCAACCAGGTGCGAAACCGGCCACAAGACCCAAAGAGCTGGATGGATAAAACCGGACTCATCTACGAGGCTCATGTCAAGGGCGCAACAAAGCTGCTTGAAGCTGTAGACGAGGACGTTAGGGGTACGTATTTAGCGCTAGGCTCTCAACCTTTTGTCGAGCACCTTCAAGCCCTAAAGGTAGATATTTTGGAGTTAATGCCGATTCAGGAGTTTTTGGATGAGCCCGCTCTCCGCAGAAGAGGACGCCGTAACTTTTGGGGGTACAACACCTTTGGTTTTTTTGCCCCTACGGAGCGGTATCGGGCTAAGAACTCCGAATTGAACACAACTGAACAGCTGGAGTTTGCCATCTCAAAGTTGCACGAGGCTGGCATCTCGGTTGTGCTGGACGTGGTGTATAACCACAGTGCGGAAGGTGGGCGAGACGGACCAACGCTAGCTTTCCGGGGCATCGATAACCGTGGTTACTACCTCTTAGATGGCATGTCAGGTGACTATGTCAACTGGTCTGGAACGGGTAATACCTTTGACGCCTCCTCATCTTTATTTATAAGACTCGCCTTAGACTCGATGAGGTACTTCGTAGATGCACTTGGTGTAGATGGATTCAGGCTCGATCTAGGTGCCGCCCTCTCGGTTGGTGTCATTGATGGCAGCCCAGTACATGTTGCACCGAAGTACGCTCCTTTTTATCTTGCGATTCAGCAAGATCCGGTCTTGAGGAATCGCGTGCTTATTGCGGAGCCGTGGGATGCCACCATGGAGGGTCAGCTCCTGGGCCAGTTCCCACCCTCGGTTGCAGAATGGAATGGGGTCTACAGAGACGACATAAGGCGGTTTTGGGCGTTTGACAGGCACGCCTTCGGAGGCTTCGCCACAAGGGTATGCGGTTCTGAAGATATATTTCGGGTGAGCGGAAGAGATCCGGGACACTCTATAAACTTCGTGAGCTGTCATGACGGCTTTACCCTCTACGATCTGACTCATTACCGCGAGAAAAACAACTACGAAAATGGCGAAGACAATCGAGACGGCTCGGTGTTCGAGCTGAACTGCTACGTCCCAAATGACCTCGGGATCTCCGCAGCTGAAGTAGAAACGCTTAGGATGCGGCTGTCCAGGTCGTTGATTGCCACTCTTTTGTTTTCGCTGGGTAGACCAATGCTTAGTTATGGCGACGAGTTTGACCGTAGTCAAGAGGGAAACAACAACGCATACTGTGTCGACTCGTACAAGACTTGGTGTTCATGGAAACCTTCAGATACAACGGAGTTTGCCACTCGTTCCGCAAGGCTACGAGATGAGTTGTCGGATTTATTCCTGCCATCTTTCTTGGCCCCCAGACGTTCAAGTCCCGAAGACCCCTTCGATCCATGTCGTGATGAGATCGAGTTCTACAAAGAGGACGGCAATGTCTTTATGGAAGACGAATGGTCTTCGAGTCCATCTCGGACCCTCACCATAGTTAGATCGAGAAAAATTAGGGAGGAACCCACCGACTCATCTGTGTTGGTACTGATAGCGAACCCTTCCTTTGAGACAGTGCCAGTGAAGGTTCCCTGTGTAGACCACCTAGATTCCCTGGAGGTAGTCTTGGACTCAAGCCTCAAGCTAGGTGAGACCTGTTACAAAGTCGGCGACGTCGTAGACGTACCTGCCAAGGCTCTCTTAGTGCTTCTTGCATGAAGTGTCCAGACTCTCTGCTAATCTGTATGCCATTGGGTCGTTGGCGCAGCTGGTAGCGCACTTGCATGACGCGCAAGGGGTCAGAGGTTCGAGTCCTCTACGACCCACTCAGTATTTTTGACTACATTCGGAGTGACGCCATTTCACTGGCGGATCCAACCTAATCTGTGTCTTGCTGTCAGATGAGTACTTGGTGGTGTTCCACTCTATATCGCTCTGGGCTACGTAAGCACCAGCAACAGATGGAATATGAAGTTTTAGTGTCCGTGGCGGTAAGTCCTTTATCAGAGCAACTCCCGGCTAGGGGTCTTCTGAAGTACTCCTACTCGCACATCTAAAGAGCGAACTTTGGGTCCCTCGCTGTTTTGTGGATCTTCTTCCCGTGCTTTGTCCGCTTCTCTTATCGCAGCGCGTGGAGGTAAGAGAATCGGACAGTCCTATCTTGAAGTCATTCAGGGCACGGCCTATCTGATGAGGCTGGTGCGAGGGAGTATTTTCAAGTTCTAGAGATCTCCAAGAAGAATTGTGGTGCAAAGGTTACTTGCCTATCCCCGATAGTACAGTTCTGAACTATCTAGATTTCCTGTCATCTGGCATGGATACAGGCGAGATTTAGACGGATCACTCGATATTGTGTTCGGTTGACCTTGTCTTTCTGCTCTTACGTTGAGCAGACTCTATTCACACAGGCGACCACTATGTCCCTCTTTGCTATTTTGAGTTTATTTCCGAGTAGATATCCCGAGCTAATCCGGATATTGTGCGAACTTTGGTGGAGCACATTGAAACTCGCCCAACGGCGCTAATGCTGATGCGGACTTTCGGGTGACTTATAGGCCGGTCTCTACTGACTGCAGGAATCGTCGCAGTGTATGTAGGTATCTTTTATTAGACACCGAATAGGTGAATGACCTACGAAGGATCAAGTCTCGGTAGCTGTAGCACCCCTCAAAGGAGCAACTGAGCTAACGCTTACGAATCACACATCAAAGCATTACCAAGGCTGTGTGTTTTCTTTACGTTGTCATTACCTTGGTGCCTTAGCTTATTAGACATAGAGAAACAACAGGCAAAGGAGAGACAGATGTCCTGGATACTAAAGAACTTGGTACTGATGGTAATGGTTACGGGGATGATCTTTACGATCCTCTCAGTAGGGGTGTATCTGCAGTACCGCAAGGAAGACCCATCGGGAAACCGTCCCGACTTTCTAACCAGAGAGGTTCCGGAACCCCTCGTACAAAGTCTTAGAGGTAATGAGACAGACTCCGAAAGAGAACTCATCAAGACCGCAAGCTAAAGACCGATCTACTTATCTCATACGTCAACCAACAAGAGGGAGGCGGGC
>NZ_FQUL01000026.1 GCF_900128965.1 Ferrithrix thermotolerans DSM 19514 | reverse complement strand
ACGTCAGTTGATGTGTGTTGGGCTATGGACTTCCTCCTTTGCCAAAGCACCGATACCTATCCCATCAAGCTCTTGAACATTATTGATGAGTACTAAAAGAGAAAGCCTCTGTATCTCTGCTTCAAGGTCCATCGACAAAGAAGGAGTGCTTGTGCACTTAGATGATCTGGTTGCCACCAGAGGAGCACCGAAGTACCTCCGGGTTGATAATGGTCCGAAGTTCATTGCACACGCCCTCTCGGAGTTCTGTGATGAGTTAGGGGTGACCTTGTGCTTTACCATCTAAGGATCGCCATGGCAAAACGGCAAGGTCGAGTCCTTCAATAAGAGATTACGAGATGAGATGATAAACGGAGAGCTCTTCGACAGCATCTCTGAAGCTCAGCTCCTCTTGGAGAATTGACAAGTAAAGTACAACTAGTATCGTCCTCATAGTTTCATATTTCCACAGCTCCTTGGGCTATCTCTCTCCCAAGGAGTTCTTGGCGCTCCCTGTTGTGAAGCAGCGACGGCGACTACGAAGCGCCAAAGAACGACCACATATGTAATGGGAAGTACGGGAGGAGAAGGCGAAAGCAGCACAACCGAAGAAAGCTATACTCCCCCCAACCCCTCCTGCTCTCTTGGATGTTTCCTTTAGTGGAAAGACGAGCAGGATGGGTAGGGTGATACTCTCAACAACGATAACCAAAGGCAGAACTCACAGAGACAGTGGATCAGCTATTGGGGACCCCTCAACGACACCAAGGAGCTAGGCGCGTTGTAAGCAATACGTCCCGCTTGTGTTGAGATAACAAAGCAATCCCAACCAAACACGTTTGCCTGCTAACTACGCAGCTCCTAGGGTACTGGGCGATACCAAGTAGCAAAAGGTTCCGTACTAAATCCGGCGGCTTAGCTTTTCCACTTAGATGTTGCAAGAATTTTCGTGCGATCAGCTCTGTCTTTGTACTTCGATGCGATCTCTTGGATCTCCTCTAATAGTCCTGTGGACAGTGTAGTTGGTTCAAGACCGAGACTGAGAAACTGCGAGTTCTCAACGATGAGTTCGTTCTCTTCCGCCTCGTTCCTGGGGTTCTCCATGTACATAACCTCTGTGTTGGTCATGTCCCCTATGAGCTTGGCTAGGTCTCGGACGCGGAAGGTCTCCGTGACTTGGTTGAAGATTGCGGGTTTCTCACCTTTTTCGGGGGGGTTATTGAGTGCGATCTCAATGCACTTGACGGTGTCCCTTATGTGAATGAACGCTCTGGTCTGTCCGCCGGTACCGTGAACGGTTAGCGGGTGACCGTAGGCTGCCTGCATAAGAAATCTGTTGAGAACCGTACCATAGTCGCCATCATAGTCAAAGCGATTGATCAACCGCTCGTCCTTCCCTGTCTCTGGGGTCTGTGTGCCCCATACGATTCCCTGATGAAGATCGGTTACTCTTATACCGTCGTTTTTCGCATAGAATGCAAACATGAGCTGATCTAGCGTCTTTGTCAGATGATAGACTGAGCCAGGGTTTGCGGGATGAAGTATCTCTCTTGTAATCTCACCTTCCGGTGTGTTCACCTTTACAGGTAGGTAGCCCTCTGGTATTGGAGCAGAGCCTGACCATCCATAACCGTATACTCCCATGGTTCCTAAGTGAGCAACGTGCGCGTCTATCTTGGCCTCTACGAGAGCGCAGAGTAGGTTGTGAGTTCCATTTACGTTATTGTCCACCGTGTATCGCTTGGCTTTGGGATTCTTCATGGAGTAAGGAGCTGCGCGCTGTTCCGCAAAGTGTACGACTGCGTCGGGCTTGAAGGATTTAAGTAATGCTACAAACGCATCGTACTCTTGTGCAATGTCCAGGTTATCAAAGGTTATTTCAGCTCCTGAGATCTCCTTCCACGCTGCCACTCTTCTTCCAATTGAACTAATTGGGGTGAGCGACTCAACTTCCAGTATCGTGTCGATGAAGCGGCGGCTTAGATTGTCTACGATCTTGACCTCATGTCCTTGAGCAGACAGGTGCAGAGAGGTTGGCCATCCGCAAAATCCATCTCCTCCTAAAACCAATACCTTCATACTGAGCTTCCTTTCGATTCAATAGGACGAGTAACACCGACTTAGGTTGCAACGATCAGTCTTGATCCTAGATCGCATTCGTTAGACAGTGCAACTTTGATGAGACCTTTCTGGTTGGGTATGCACGAACATAATTGTACACAGTCTTTATCACGTAGGGTGTAAACAGGATGTAAATTTCGATACATAAGGTGGCTTCGGCGTATGTAACAGCCATTTAATGATACAACTGCTGTCTAAAGAGCACCACAGAGTCCTCTGGATACTGTTATACCCTGCAAATGGTTTAACATTGGTTTGAGAAGGAGCTCTCTTTGGTGGGAGGAGTTTCGAGGCGAAAACCTCAGACAACCCACGCATTCATTGAACTTCGCCTATAGTTTGAGCGAACTCACAGTGTCTATTGAGAGGTTCGCTTGTTAGGTGGCGAGGGTTGATATTGAAGTTACGACAGGGAGATTCGTACTCGTTTGAAACCTTTCCCTTTACTTTCTACTTTATCGATACTGATTTTACCTATCTCGGATGTATTCTTCACATGAGTTCCACCGTCAGCCTGTCGATCTAGTCCTTCTATCTCGACTATCCGAATATGTGTGAGCCCCTTTGGTAGGAGGTTTGCAGCGGTCTTTATCAGATCATCACTTTGATCGTCAGCGGATATGTGGTACCAACGAAGCTCTCTTGCGGCTTGCACCTCCAAGTTGCACATTTCGGACAACTCTTCGGTTGGGGGCATAGATAACGACCCGAGGTCAAAGTCAAGTCGACCGCTAAGTGGCTCCATGGCCGATCCGCTTACCGGTGCATCGACGATCTTGTTGAGAACTGCTGCCACGAGGTGCATTGCCGTGTGAGTTCTCATCAGCTGATAACGTCTTTCAAAGTCGACAGCTACCTCGACATCGTCCCCTGGCTGGAGATGGTCGCTGCCGTCTTCAGAGAGTGTTAGATAGGCGTTCCCCTCGACCTTTTTGACATTGGTTATAAGAAACTCTTTATTCTCACGGAGGATCTTTCCAGTGTCGTGGGGCTGTCCCCCTCCGCCTAGGTAGATGCATGATCTGTCTAGGACGATGCCATCTGGACCGGTCCTTATGACGGTGGCGCGATTAGTTGAGAGATAGGGATCGTTGAGTTCGAGTCTTTGGGTAGGTCCATAGTGCTCTACGTAGTGCTCTTCCACAGTTGCAATATAGTAGGCGACGTAGTATGAAGTGAGTAGTTCAGCGGTGACTGATGAAACACTCAGCTTAAAGAGAGGAAGGCTATCCAATGTTTGAAAAACCTGCAGAAGGCCAGGTTGCCTTTTATTTTGATCCTGTATGCCCCTGGACCTGGAAGACTTCCCGTTGGCTGGTCGAAATTTCCAACTCAAAGGAGATAGAGATTATGTGGAGGCCCTTCTCTCTCTATTTCTTGAACGAGGGAGCCATCCCCGAAGAGTACGCAGATGCGCTAAATGTTTCTCTGTTTGCCTTGAGGGTCATTGCCAAGCTCTGTGAAGATGCGCGATATGAAGATATCGGGAGGTTTTATAGGGCCTTAGGTGAGGCATGGTTTGAAGGTGAAGAACAAGTATCACTTGACGTCGTTGAGAGATGTCTAAGTGAAGTCGGCTTAGACGGATGCAGAGTGCATCTCAAAGATGAGAGTATCGATGACCTGCTTCGAGCGATGCACTCCTACGCTCACAAACTTGCCGGAGATGGAACGGGATCACCCGTGCTTGAAATAGCTGATCAGCGTGCCATCTATGGACCGATTCTAACGGAAACACTAAGTGGTCAAGAAGCGCTCGACGTCTTCGACGCCGTGTCTACCTTAGTTAGAACTCCTAGCTTCTCGGAGATGAAACGGCACCGGTAGCATTGCATCTCGGGAGCAAGATCTCGTTATGGTAGGGGATGTTAGCAACGCCTTGATAACATTACTCCTACCAAGATGACGGAAACCGGACTGAAGCGTGTATCTTGTAGTGAACGTTGTATTGAGACGTGAGAGTGCCTTCGTTGTTCCTTATTCGATCAGGTCAGCAAGGGAGCTTAGAAGCCGCACTTGTTGACTGAAATAGTAAGGAATAGGATATAACTTTGGAAAAAACTGTAACTTTCGCGGATCTTGGTGTCAGCGAACCGATTATCCATGCCCTGTCTCAGCTTGGCATAGAGACTCCTTCTGAGATCCAAGCAGCCGCTATTCCTGAGGCTCTGCAAGGCAAGGATGTATGTGGTAAGGCGTCCACAGGTTCAGGCAAGACCTTTGCTTTTGGAATTCCCCTCGTTCAGCTAGCGAAGAGGTCCAAACCTCTAGCTCCAGGATCACTCGTTCTGGTTCCAACCAGGGAGCTTGCGCTTCAGGTTAGAAACGTACTTTTCTCTTTGGCCCAGACCGATCCATCCAAGAAGGTTTGGATAGAGGCATTCTACGGTGGTGTTCCGATAGATCGCCAGATTCGGGCCCTACGTAAGGGTGTGAGTGTCGTAGTGGCCACGCCTGGAAGGCTACTCGATCTGATCGGTAGGGGAGCGATGTACATGAACTCGCTGGAAAGGATCGTTCTCGACGAGGCAGATCTCATGGCCGACATGGGATTTCTCCCTGATGTAGAAGAGATCCTGTCCCATGTGGGCGGAGATCACCAAACGATGCTCTTTTCGGCGACGCTGGATGGGTACGTAGATGTTTTACGTAAACGACATATGAAAAACCCAGTCACTCACGAGGTAGCTCCGAGGGAAGATCGCAGCGAGCTCATGTCGCACCACTTCTTTTATGTGGACGCACGTGATAAGAACGCTTTGTTGTCCAAAGTAACCCACGGTGCGGAACGTTCCTTGGTGTTTGTCAGGACGAGAGACTCCGCAGAAGAAGTTGCGCAACTCCTCTACGAGGAGGGTGCTGATGCCGAACTGCTTACAGGAGCGATTAGGCAGTCAGGTAGAGAGCGAGTACTAAGGCGTTTTGCTCAGGGTAAGACCCAGGTTCTAGTTGCTACTGATGTCGCTGCCCGTGGACTTGATATCTCGGGACTTGACCTAGTAGTGCACTATGACATGCCAGACGACGAGAAGGCCTTCGTCCACCGCTCGGGAAGAACCGCTCGAGCCGGCAAAGCTGGAGTTGTAGTTACATTCGTACAGGGTAACCAAGTTAGAACGCTTATTAAAATGCAGGAGTCGCTTGGACTGTCGCAACCAATCCTCAAGGTTAATGTTGACGACCCGGCTCTCAAAGGAATCGCACAAGGTGAACAGCCGGTAGCCGAGGAGTATAAAGTCCATCCTCAAGACCGAACGAGGTCGACTTCGTCGTCGAGGTGGAGTTCTCAAAGGCGTAATAGTGGGGGGTACTCGGGCTCTAGGAGCAACGGTTACTCTTCGAGGGGTCGCTCTGGCTCAAGAGAGGGATCGGTGCCCAGCCGGCGTCGTTCTTACTAGGAGTTATCAGTCGGTCTACTTTGGGCAGCAGATGCTTTGAGATACAAAGAAGTTATGTACCGTGAGTTTTTCCTTTGCAACGGGAGTCTCACGGCATTTTGGTTGGGTTGTAGACCTTACGGTGATGTTGTCTTGTCTAACCGTATCCTTCGCCTGTGATGGGAAGCTCCGGTATCCTTATCACGGACCTGGAAAGAGTGGTTCTTTCTAAAAGTGTGCTAGTGGGATCTGAGCTGTTCTTGCATCAACTGGAGTGTGTTGATCCAGGAGTTAGCTTCCTCTATACGAGACGCTATGGCGAAGAGGAGATCTTCTCGGCCGTAGTTTGCAACCAGCTGGATACCCATAGGTACTCCGTCTTCGGAGAAGCCCATCGGTAGGGAGATGGCTGGTTGTCCAGTGATGTTGAATTGAGCTGTGAATTGCAGGGTTTCAAGGACCCTAGCCGTACCCTCGATGGGATCGCTTAGGTATCCAACTCTGGCTGGAGGTCGTGCCAACGTTGGAGTAAGAAGCAGGTCGTAACCGTCTTCATCCCAAAACGCTAGGACATCACGACGAAAATCTCCAAAGTAAGAAAGGATCTCTAGATACCTCGGCGCTCTGATCTCCGTTCCGACAGCGTAATAGAACTGGTTTGTCGGTTCTAGCTTGGTTACATCGATCTCGATCTGAGTTTTTGCACTCCACAGAGCGACGTCTGCAGCCACCATCGCACTTACGAAGTCTACAAAGTTCGTCGGAAAACGCTCGTCTTCTAAAGCTCTTGGGTGGTTGATCTCAACGGTGTGCCCCATCTCCTCAAGGAGTCTGGCTGCTTGCGCAACTACGCGAGCGCACTGCGGATCCGGCGATACGTTAGGCATAAGTGGGCGGTCGAGCAAGCCGATCTTGAGCTTGGGTAGTCTCTGGTCGGTTGAGGATAAAAAACCGCTTTCGTGTCGAGGGGCGACGTATGGATCACCTGTTTCGTAGCCTGCTAAGACATCTAAGAGGGCTGCGGAGTCCCTAACAGTTACTGTAAGGACATGATCAACCGATGCACCTCCCCAGTGTTCAGCTTCCTGTGGGCCAAGTGATACTCTGCCTCGAGTGGGTTTTAGTCCCACCAGACCACATAGACTTGCAGGGATTCTAATGGAACCGCCACCATCGTTACCGTGCGCTACGGTTACTACTCCAGCGGCGACTGCAGCGGCAGAGCCTCCTGAAGAGCCGCCGGAGCTGAACTGGGTGTTCCAAGGGTTCAGGGTAGGACCGAAGGCCAGTGGCTCCGTTGTCATCGTTGTGCCAAACTCTGGGCAGTTAGTGCGACCAATGGCAATGAAGCCAGCCTTCCTAAGTCGCTTGTAAATATATGAGTCTCTGGTAGCCACATAGCTGATCTCTTTAAGCACCTGTGCTCCTTGGGTATGCGGCTCGCCCTCCATCTCTGCACCAAGGTCTTTTATGAGAATGGGAACGCCCCTAAATTGCGTTGCGGATAGATTTGGATCTGCCGCTTCGGTCAGAGCTTTTTCAAATCGCTCATGAACTATAGCGTTGATGATCGGGTTAATCCTCTCGGCATCCTTGATAGCACTTTCTACAAGCTCTTTGGCCGATATACGCTGCGCCGCAAGGTCCTCTGCCGTCTCAAGAGCGTCCTTGTACTTACTCATCGCCTACCTCCTCTATCTGTGATGGTATCATCCGAAGCGCTTCATATTGCGTCAGCGGCTAGGATCAAAACGCAGGTAGGAGGAGGCCAGAGCGAAAAATCGAGGCGTTCCCAACCCAGATGCTACGTCGTAGCCTTTGATTGCCTTGTAGAGTCCGTCATTTACGTGGTGGTAGTCGTTGTTTCCTCTCTGTACGTCGGTGAACGTGGCTGTGCTGTCCTGATAAGCCTTGTACAAGAAAGGATTTAAAAACCCGAGTCGATGACCGATGTAGCTTTGCATTAGAGCAACACCTGAGGCAAAGATGGGAGTGGAACCTGATGTTCCCCCGATCACGTCCCAGCCATAAGTAGGTGTGTGCACCAAAAATCCTTCTCCTAACGTAGAGACGTCTGGAACGAGTCTGCAACCTAGCTGGATGGCGCAGTTAGATACCGCCTCTTGATCGTTGTGATATATCTGGGATTGATAGGTGGGAGTTGGCCATAACGTGCTAACGCCGCCACCAGTGCCGCCGGAGTAGTTCGGATCGTTCCACACTGACGGCGGTGTCGAGGCTAGGGGACCGTTGTATTGCACTCCACCGACTCCCGTTACGTAAGGTTGTGAAGCTGGATCGTCAACCGAAAGGGAGGTGTTGTGCCCTGACGACCAGCAGTCAGCTGACCCGTCGTCACCCGCTGCTGACATGACGCTTTGACCCTGTGCAGCAGCTTCTAGGAAGGCTAGATTTTCAGCCTGTACATCAGGGGAAAATGTGTCCGCCTCGCATGAACCCCACGATGAAACTATAAGATCTGCCCGATCCTGTGCTACCATCTGCATGAACATAAGATCTGAGTTTGCCTGGGTTGAGGAGTAAATTATGGCTCTTGCCTTTGGTGCCAAAGAGAGAAAGTTCTCTACGTCTAACGACGCCTCTTCGAGGTTGTTAGTCGAGTGATTTGCGGAACCTCCAGCTACTTGATAGTAGCTTATCGACCGAGGCGAGATCGAAAAACACTTCAGATAGTCTTTGACGGATGAAACAAAGGCGCTATCTGGTGCCTGAGGGTTAGTAAACTCGGGAAATGCAGCAACTACATTTTGCCCGTAGTCCTGAAGTCTGTAAAACGGAGTCATCTGATAAAGTGCCGAGATCTGATTTGGGAGATAGGCTCCCTGTTGATAAGCCTGCAACTGTGCTGCGGCACAACCCTTTACTGACCCTGTGGTGTGATTGGATCTAATCATTGAGGCTTTAGCTGGAAAACCCTTAGCGGTCGATCGTCGATACCTGACTAACTGATAGGTCTTGTTCTCGGTTATTTGATTTTTTACGGAAGGTATGTTGCCGTTGGGAAACAGACCAACCACGGCAACGACTGCGCCTTGAATCTTTGGGGGTAGAGCAGGAAGTTGGTCAGCTTCTGGGTACTGGCCCAGGGATCCCACCCTGACCTCGTGGAAGCTTACTCCTAGAGCTTTTGAGGCTTCAGGCACACTACCCTTGACCTCCATTACCAGGCGGTTTGCCCAAGGTCTTTCCGTGCTCATGCGGTACGAGCTGAAGTAGTTACGTAGCATACCTATGTCTGATTCTGATGCCCCAAAGCGATCTGCGAACTGTGCGGTTGTCAAGAACCTTCCGAAGTTAGCAGAACCAGGCGTAGAGACTGATGCGTCGAAGTGGATTAGGCCAGTCTCGTTAGCGGACGAAAGGATCAGGTATGCGTCTACGTTGTGGTGCGTAACCGACGCCGCAAGCCTATCTTGTCGATAGTGATTCAAGAGCAATGCCGATACAGACCCCAGCACCAAAGAGGCGACGACCACGATAACCAAAGTTACCTGAGGACGAACACGGACCAGACGTTTATCAGGTGCAACGCTTGCGGACAATCTCGGCAGTCTCTCCATTCTGTTTATCGGCTACCAAACCAGCTACTTAAGGAGATCATATGCGACTACTGATGAGTAATACTCGCTAGGTAGATCCGGCAAGGTTTGCTCTACTCTTATTTGGGGCTATAGTAGGGTAATGGTAGTAGGTGAGTCTCCTGAGGAAGGCGGGAACGACCTTCCGCCTTTCGATATCGAGATGCTCGCATCGTCCCTGCGCTACGACCTAAGAGACCTCGATGTCTTTCTGCCCACACTAATCGACAAGATAGCATCGTTGCAGATCGGATCTGTCAGCCTAAAGAGGAAAAAAAAGTTCTTGGGATCAGGATCTTTAGAGAAGGCTGAGCTGGGGATGGGAGACCTTGTGTTTCGCATCACTCCACAGGCGTCGGGTTCTTCGCCTCAGTGTGTTATCTCAAAGGTTATTGGTGGGGTATCGGTGAAAAATCAGCAGGTTACTTTGGAGGTCTGGCTCAAGGAGCTGATCAAAGAGACGGCCACAAGGGCTTCGCAGGCCGGCAGAGATCGGGAGGCTATTCTCAAGATCCTCGGGGCGTCCTAAAAGATGCCAATTTTCCGGAGATCCAGATCGATACAGGATGCAACTGGCGGTAGAGCTGATCTTGATTCCTTTGGGGTGTCTGCAGAGGAGACTAGAGCTGCACTTGAGGCTGGAACACTTCCTCCCAGCGCAGTTTTGAGGCTGAAAAGCGTCGGAGATAGGGATGGTGCTGCCTACACCTCTGACCTGTCCGTAAATGAGTTCTTGCTGCTAAGACAAGCGGGCTTATCTCCGTTGACTCAGGTTTTGGGAGCGTGCGTATATCAGGTCGGATACTACCAGTTTCCCGGCTTTGGGAGAGGTGTGATCGGGCCGTTGCAAGACGCATATAACAACGCACGCTCAACGGCCTTTGCCAGGATGCTCATGGAGGCAGAGGCTGTAGATGCAGATGTGGTGACTGGCGTAAAGGTGTTAGACAACCGCCTCGACGTTGGGGGTAACGTAATCTCTTACTCGATATTGGGTACAGCGATGTCGTTCCCGAAGCTGCGGAGCGTGTTAGTTGATCGTCAAGGGCGCTCACGACCAGTACTTACTACGTTTTCTGGTCAAGAGCTAGCCAAGATAGTTTCAAGTGGTTTCATCCCTCTTGGTCTAGCGGCTCATACATCTGTTCTCTTCACTGCCTTATCGTACTCAACGCTCCAGGCGATGAGCTATATATATAGCGGTGGTGGGAACTTTGAGATTGCGGAGTTTACACAGTGTTACTACGAATCGAGGAACGCAGTTATGTCCAGGGTCCACGAGCTCGCTCGTTCCCTTGGAGCTCACGGAGTCGTCGGAGCAGATCTCAAGGTAACGTCACGCGGTTATTCAATCTCACAGATGAACGGTGAGAATCCGGACTCAGCGATCTACACGGCGGAGATGGTTGCGACAGCGATCGCAGAGCTTAGCCTCCATGAGCCCTTCGAGAAAGCGCAGTTGGTTATGAGCATGAAGAGATAGAAGGTCCAAATACAGCTGGCAGTTTCAGAACGCCTGTGAATACCTAGAAGGGGTTTTATAGATGTCCTACGATCCAACGTCAACAGAGGGTCTTCCAAAAGACGCGGGGGTACGCTTAGCCCAAAATCGAGCTGGACTATTCACCTCTGACCTTTCTGTAAATGAGTTCCTCCTCGTCAAAGAGGCGGGTTTTGAACCTCTTGGGCTGGTTGTGGGGAGTTCGATCTATCACATAGGGTTTCAGTTTGCTAGATGGCAGCAGAGCCAGGAGCTCACTGTTTTGACTCAGGCCATGTACCACGCTCGTGAGCTGGCTATGACGCGCATGGAAGAAGAGGCTGATCAGTTAGGTGCGGACGGCGTAATAGGGGTCAGACTCGAGGTGGGACGCTACGAGTGGGGCGCTGATCTGGCAGAGTTTATAGCTATCGGTACGGCGATCAAACACAGGGACGGAGTGCTGCATAGGGCACCCGACGGCCGTCCGTTCACCTCGGACCTTTCAGGGCAGGACTTTTGGACTCTTATTCAAGCCGGCTATCGGCCGCTGAGCCTTGTCATGGGAAATTGCGTCTACCACGTAGCTCATCAGACCCTCAGACAAGGGTTGGGAAACGCCATGAAGAACGTCGAGATGACCAACTACACCCAAGCCCTCTATGATGCTCGAGAACTTGCCATGGCTAGGATGGGTGAAGAGGCAAAGCAAGTTCAGGCAGAAGGCATAGTCGGAGTCAATCTCTTCGAGGGTTCGCACGGTTGGGGTTCCCATACCATTGAGTTCTTTGCGGTTGGCTCAGCCGTGACTCCTATCTCTAAGGAGCACAAAATCAGCAAACCACAGCTAGTTTTGCCGGTGACCGACTAGTGTCAGGCATGGGAGGGTGGCCTTTAGAGAGGTAAAGTGCGTAGGTTAGTCTTTGTCGATTAGCCATTCAAAGTAAGTCAGCTCGTTTCTGTCAGCTTCAATCATTCGCTCGGGGTGCCACTGAAGCCCTATGACGTTGTCGGTTTCAACGGCTTCGACAACTCCGTCATCGGAGTAAGCGGACACCTTTAGAGCAGAGGACAAAACGTCGATAGCCTGATGATGAAGAGAGTTCACCTCGGTAATGCCGTGGCTAAGCCGAGATATCTTTGTTCCTTGCTCGAAGTGGACTGGATGGGCGAAACTATACTCCTTCTCTGTTACCATGTGGTCTCGATAGCCTCCGCCTACCAAATCCTGGATTAAGGTACCGCCCAAAGCAACATTTAGTATCTGTACCCCTCTACAGACAGCAAGTATCTTCTTGTTAGCCGCCATAAAGGCACGAAGGAGAGAAATTTCAAGGTCGTCTCTATGTGGCTCGACGCCAGCGGTCTTCTCAGAGCGTTCTTGTCCGTAGCGAAGTGGATCGACGTCCCCACCGCCGGTTAGAAGCAGAGAGTCACATGAACTAGCTACTGCCATGGCATAGTCCCTAACAGAGTCGGGAACTCCTCCCGCCTCCAAACCGACCACAGTTAGAGATGACACTGGAATGGCCACTGCGCCAACAGCGCCCAGTGACTCGATGTACCCCCGATGCACACCGTATCGGTCGGTACTCATTGTCCCGAATACAACAGCTGTTTTATGCAAATCCCATCCTGACTTCATATAACTAGGGCCTGTTTGGATGATCTTCCTGGAGTCTACCTCGTCTCCAAATCTAGAGCTTCGTGACCGTGATCTAACTCATAGGCGGAGTCCTGGGGTATGAGACCCTCGTTTTGGGTTAGGCGTAACCCAGCCTTCTTTGCCAGTTTGGGTCTGAGAGCCACTACAACCAAAGATACGAGGACCCAACCCCCGCTGGCAGCGGGCAACCACGCTAGAGCACCTGTTGGATAGGGGTAGACGTTCCTAAATATTGTGTAACCAAGTATTGCGATAGCCATTATTGGCATAACCATCTCGTACTTTGGAACTTCAAGCTTTTTAGAGATAAAGAGTAGGTGAAACGCTCCAGCTGTAGCCAAGAGGTAGACCACTAAAAGTATGAGAGTTCCGATTGTTCCAAACCAGTTAAACTCGTCGAACGCAGATGAACCTAGTATCACTGCGACAAACCACGTGACTAAAGCGGTGAAGGCAACGACCGCTGCCGTGGCGACGGTAGGCGTATCGTAACGTCGTGAGATTACAAGTAATGGCTTCGTCTCCACTGAGTCCCTATTTAGGGCAAAGAGAAGACGGGAGGCTCCAACGGTAGAGGCAAGCGCACATCCAAAGGCAGAGATAACCGTGCCGACTGTGATTAGGTTTCCGATCCATGAGGCAACGTAGGTACTACCTAAAGAACCAAGAAGCGAGCCAGTGTTTATGAAGCTATTGATCTGCTTAGAAGAGGTACCAAATCCCATCACCTCCACCGAGGTAACAAAGACAAAGTAGATCCCTCCAAATACAGCGGTCCATAATATTGCTCTTGGTATGTCTTTCTTTGGGTGCTTTGCCTCCTCTCCCAGGGTTGCGGAGGCCTCAAAGCCTGCAAACGATAAGAAACCAAATACCACACCCAAGAAAAGATCTGAAGACGTCACGCCTTTTGCCGGTGTAAAGACCGAAAGTGTAAAGTGCTGACCTTGAGGCCCATGTCCTACTATGAGCTTTATCAAGATGACTACCGATATCGCAACGATCATGAGAACTGTTAGCCCCTCGACACTTAGCAGAAAGTGTGTCCCTTTCTTTGCCGGCCTTACTGCAAGCATGAGTACCAGGGAGAGCTCTATCGCCTGAATTAAAAACGGTGTCCAAGAAGGCGGATTCTTCATAACTCCAAGACTTTGAAGAAGCGATGTGGCGAATATAGACGAAGCGATTGAGGTCACCAAGGCATAGGAGATATAGGTACCCATCAAGGACCATCCCGCTATTACCCCAAATCTTGGACCGATAGTGGCTCCTACGAATCCAAATACAGATCCAGCATGGTTGAAGTGCTGTGTAAGCCTTACGAATACGTATGCGATGAACATGATGCCAATAGCTGCAAACAAGAACGTCAGGGGTACCGCTCTACCGGCTGCGCTGGCAGAACCTTGTGGGTTGATGTTGGCTGCCATTGAGGGAGCCATGAGCGCCACCGATAGCCCCACCACCTGCCAGATAGAGAGTTCTTTCTTTAGATGCCTCTGTTCAGACTGCACAGTTTCCACCTTATGGATCCCCCTTGCTCTTATAGTCCTATGCAATGTTTTATCATTATCTCGTGCCTGATGCTCCCGTTAATAATGTTACAGATCGAAGAAGTTCTATCAAGTAGCCGAGAGATGCCTTACATCGTGTTATTTTCTAGAGGTTGCAGGGGAGGAAGTCGTGATGCGCTTTGAGGAGTTGCAAGAACAAAACGATCAGCTGTGGGAGCATGTCCACTCCCAAGTCATAGGTAATGGTGTAAGAGCGGTAGGGCTCTTTTACACCGAAAACTCTGGAATTACTCGTGTCAAGAGTATTCCAGTGGAACGACTAAGGGGAGCCGCTAGATCCGGTATCGGTATGTCACCGGTCTTTGATGCGTTCTTGTTTGATGATTCGATTACCTCTTCTCGGTATTCAGGTGGACCCATAGGAGAGCTAAGACTCGTGCCGGACCTGTCCTGCCTCATCCCCTTAGAGGCATCCCCAGGTTGGGCTATGGTGCCAGTGGAAAGATTTAGACAAGATCTAAAGCCACATCCACTTTGTCATCGCCAGTACGTCAGGCGTTCCTATCAGCGCTTATGTGAAAGAGGCATCTCATCTAAGATGGCGTTCGAGATTGAGTGGGCTATCTCCTTAGATCGAGAAGATGAGTTCATCCCAACGACACAGGCTCCAGCCTATAGTCTTGACCGCTTGGGCGAACTGGATAGCTACGTAATGGATATCTACAACGCCCTTACCGCTCAGCAGATATCGGTGGAGCAGATTCATCCTGAGTATGCACCGGGGCAGTTTGAGATATCCATCGAGGCCAGCGACCCTATTAGAGCAGCGGATCTAAGAGTCGTTGTGCGACACACGATAAAGCTGGTGTCTAAAAAGCATGGTTACCGGGTTAGTTTTGCGCCTTTGGTAACCGCTGGCGGGGTCGGCAACGGCGGCCATCTTCATGTGTCCTTCAAAGATGAAGCAGGACCTATTTTCGCTCGCGCAGAAGAGGAGCGGTTTGCTCTAAATCCAAAGGCTCGATCCTTGCTTGCTGGATTGCTAATGGAGTTGCCAGCACTGTGTGCGGTTGGGGCGTCGTCGCCGGCTTCTTACCTAAGGCTCGTTCCTCACCGATGGGCTGGAGCATTTCAATGCTGGGGCTTGGACAACAGGGAGGCCGCACTCCGCCTTGTTGCGGAGACTAACCTTGTCAGTAAAGAAGGAGCTAACGTAGAGATAAAGCCCTTTGACCTTTCCAGCAGCCCATATCTTGCGACCGGGTCGATATGCGCCGTTGCTGGGTCTTATGTCGATAGCAAGTTAGAGGTTGGAGAACCGATATCTGTAGACCCGGGGTCTCTTAGCGAATCGGAGAGGGAAAGCCTCGGAGTGAATGAGCTACCTCATTCTCTAAGCGAGGCGGTAGATATGCTCTCAAAATCCGACGTTCTGAGGGACTCTATGGGTGAAGAACTCTTAGAAGCCTTTGTGGCTGTGAAATATGGTGAGATCTTACTAACCAAGGAGATGACGCCAGAGGAGATCGTAAGCGCGACAAGATGGCGTTACTAAGCGTAAGAGCAGAGATGGGAGAGACCACTGATGACGTTTTCAGGGGACATGTCCGATGATCTAGAAGCAGAAGAAGATAAGCAGTCGTCGACTACAGATGCAACTGTATCGTCGGCGTTACGCTCGATAAAGCCCTCGCTATCAAAGGCGGAACTTAGAGTTGCTGAAGCACTCCTATCGAACTATCCGGTATCTGGAATTACTACAGCCTCTGCGCTAGCGGCACAAGCGGGTGTCTCTGATCCAACCGTTACTCGCCTTGTAGCTCGTCTCGGCTTCGCTAGCTTCTCTGAGATGCGTGACTCCTTGCTAAAAGAGCTCGAGCTACGTCTCGCCCCACCCAGATACAGCGACCCTCTGCGAGGTGATAGAACCTTCAAAGAGTTTGGAGTGAGCGCCGCTATGGAGCTTGCTAATCAGATCCAGAGGTCGATGAACGGACTTTTGGACGAGGAGATCAAACGCGCTGTCGATCTTCTTGGGGATATTAGAAGGGATCTATACATCACAGGTGGTCGGGCGTCCCGCACTGTTGCGATGCAGGCTAGCTGGACAATGGAGGTCATAAGACCGAAGGTAAGGTTTCTTGAAGACTCAGAAGGTGCACGAATCAATGCCCTCTTGGACATATCAAAGGGGACAACGGTGCTGCTTTTGGACTACCGGAGATACCAGAGAGAAGCCGTAGAGTTTGCACGATCGGTAAAGGAGGCGGGAGCGTCTTTGATCGTGATGACAGATCCGTTCCTTTCACCAGCGTCAGCTTACGCCGACGTCGTTCTTACCTCCGAGATCGAAGGACTGTCGCCATTTAATACTATGGTTCCGACCTTGGCTCTTGTTGAGCTGCTGACTGCTCTTGTGGCTCGTAACATATTTGGGAAGGACGATTCCCGGCTAAATAGATACGTTGATCTTTCTCACGGGATGTTGCTGGGGAGAGGCGGTGTCTCCCCGGTTGAGTCTTAGATATCAAGTTCAATCAGATATGGAGATAGATGACGAAAGATAACGGTGGATCTGAGATCAAAGACTATGTAAGAAGCTTATCCCTAGTCGATAATCACTGTCACTCAGTAAGCGGATCTGAACTTAGCCTTTTGGGGTTCAGTAACTTTCTAAGAGAGTCTCCTCCAAGGAGATCGGGGGAGCTGGATGCGTTTCGGTCTATGGTGGGCATGACTTTGCTGAAACACTGCCCTCAGGTTTTAGGTGGTGAAAGTTTTGAGTCACCACAGACCTATGTATCTCGAAGAGGTGAGTTATCGCCGTCGGATGTAATTACACGGTTCATGAGCGCCTTGGGCGTCAGAACGCATCTGGTCGATACGGGGTTTAACTCTTCAGACCTCATCTCGATCGAGGATCTTTCGATCTATAGTGGCACCAACTGCCTTGAGATTGTAAGGGTTGAAGCGGTCGCTGAGAGTCTGCTTGCTGAGGTTGGATCCGCCGAGTTTATGAATCTGTTCCCGTCTCGTCTTGGGTCAAGAGCTCAGAACGCGATCGCACTAAAGTCCGTAGCAGCATATCGGGGAGGTTTGAGTCTAAGTGCTGTACCTCCCGATAAAGGAGATGTCAAGCTAGCTCTTGATCGTATTTTGGGTGAGGCCAAACTTCGGGGAGCACTACCACGTATGGAGGGTACCTTAGTCGAGTCGTACCTCGTTCACACATCGCTTGAGGTTTGTAACCTACCGATTCAGTTTCATATTGGATTCGGTGATCCAGACATCCAGTTGGATCAGACAAATCCATCACTGCTAACTCCGGTAATCAAAAGGGCAGCGTCAATGGGCCGAAAGATCGTGCTCTTGCACTGTTACCCCTACCATCGCTCTGCGGCATATCTCGCACATGCGTTTGAAAACGTTTATCTGGATCTTGGCCTGACGATGAACTACGTGGGCTCACGGTCCAGTGAAATCCTAAAAGAGACGCTGGAACTTGCACCCTTTGTAAGACTTATGTACTCTTCCGACGCGTACGGTCTGCCAGAACTCCACTTTCTCGGTCAGTTACTTTTTCGCGAGGCCTTGGGCTCTACCTTAGAGACATGGGTGAGCTGCGGTGTCTGTAGCGAGTCTATGGCCGTTGAAACAGCTGAGCTGATTGCGTACAGAAATGCAGACAAACTCTACGGTCTTCAAATTTGAGAGAAATCTCCTCAATAGTGTTGCTCTAGTGGTTAGTCTCAGATAACTTTATCTAAGGAAATTGCCGTTTTATACAGAAAGTGAGAATGACAGTTGAGTTCACAGCCTCTTAGCAAGAGAGTCGTTCTTGCTGATTTTTTAAGTCATACCTTTATCTCTCAAGCCATCTTGGTCTTGGGGTACGCTGCGTTTATCGGACTCAGTGCTCAGATTGTCATCCGGCTACCCTTTACTCCAGTACCTTTAACCGGGCAAACTTTTGCCGTTTTAGTCGGAGCTATGGTTCTAGGTTCCAAGAGAGCTATGGCAGGGTCTTTAGCTTATCTGTCTTTGGGTCTGGCTGGGGTACCCTGGTTTGCAGGAGCAACAGGGGGAGTTAGGGCGCTCGCAGCTCCGAGCTTTGGGTATATCTTGGGCTTTATTCTTGCATCCTTCCTGGTCGGGGCGTTAGCAGAGATGAGATTAGACCGATACTTTCTCGGAACCCTTGGCGTGATGGTTGTTGGTAACTTGGGTATCTATGTCTTAGGTGCGGGATGGCTTGCCTTTGTCTCAGGCCTAGGCGTGAAGGAAGCGATTGTGTTGGGCGTTCTACCGTTCCTCATCGGAGACGGGCTCAAGGCATTGGTCGCAGATATTGTTCTTCCTACGACATGGAGAGTCGTTCAAAGATTCGATCAGGAGCACTAAGTAATCAGGCCTACACGCATTGGAGTGATCCAGCACCTACGTGCAAGTATTAGCGCGAGGGAGCTGGATCATCTAAGATTAAAGCGAAAGCCAATTGGGCTCTGGCGCCGACTACAGCACCTGTAAGATGGCCTCGGCCGATGAAACATCCAGACCACCGCCTGGCTCGACTGCCAAGTGAGTAACCTTACCGTCCTCAATCACCATAGCGAATCGCTTGGATCTTAGACCCATTCCAAATGGAGAGGCGTCCATCTCGAGTCCGAGGGACTTGGTAAAGTCTCCGTTGCCGTCGGCTATTAGCACCACGTGATCTTCCACGTTTTGAGCCTTTGCCCATGCAGACATTACGAAGGAGTCGTTTACTGATAGGCAAGCGATCAGTCCTACGCCCTTTGCCTTGAGTTCTTCGGAGCGAAGTACAAACCCTGGGAGATGATAGTCTGAGCATGTGGGCGTAAAGGCGCCCGGGACTCCAAATAGAACGACCTTTCCTTTTCCAAGCAGATCTATTGAGGAACGCTCTTCGGTCTCACCGTTTGTGACGACGGTAAGCTTCATTTCCGGTAAACTGCTACCAACCTCTAAGGCCACGCACTTCTCCTTTACATGTAGTATTGCTAACGTAGTTCCAAACTGTAGTGCACCTGACTAAATTCCGAGGTGACCAAATTTAGCTACTGAGGTGCCGCACGGGAAATAGACACTAACTGAGCCAGCCTACGATGTTGGTCGAGATGATGTAAGCTAGGGAGCAAAAGGGCGGTTTACTCTCGAGTTTAGGATCGGAACTGTGCATCGGGTGATCGACTGGAAAAAAAGGTTGTAGAGGTCGAATGGGAACTTTTCTATTGGTCAAAAGCTGCTCTATCGTTGGGTTCGGGATGAAAGAAGACGCCTCGAAGAGGCGCCTGTCGAAGGTGCAGAACCGCTCACCCCAGCCGAGCGTCAGGAGCTGTCAAGCTGTCCTCAGATAACGAGTTCCTTGGAAAAGCGGGGGCATACTTAGAAGCTAAGCCACTAAGCACGAGAGATTCGCACTAATAAAAGCGTAAGTGTGCCCACTGTGAGATCACACCCATGACACAACTATTGCACGCCTGCTGCGCTGGGTAATGTCGCTGGCTCTTGCATTGCAAGCACCCATCTGTAGCCAAACAGCACAGGAGGGATCTCGCCGTCATGATTTTGACACTCCCTAGCGCTAGAACCGCACCCATGGAGCATGGCAAATCATTGCGGACCTCTCCGGCATGGATGAATCTGTGAGTCACAATACCATAGCTTCATAGATGAGAGAGCTTGGCGTAAATGGCGGGCCTCTCCGGCGCCTCACGGGACCACGACGCTCCATGATCTGGGTGCTAGCTACCCGCCGGGTGAAGTTCAGCGTAACTTTGACCAGAAAAGACTGAATGCGGTGTTGACGTCGGACATCACCTACTTAGAGATTGGATCACGCTTCGCCCATCGCAGTACTATCCGCAAGGAAGATTTGGGCAGAGTCCTTGGCGTCTCTGTTGCTAGCACATAAAAACTGAGATCGTCACAGAGGCGCTTGGACAAGCAATTGGGCTACACAACGGAGCAATCTCAGGTAGGTCTTAGTACTGACAGGGTGCTCGATTCGCCGATCGCAAGGTCACAGCTCCGTGTGAGGCAGCTGGCATGCAGCGGTTTAAGGGGCGAACTGGCTCTTGTTATGGTCATGGGACCGCAGGGTCCCTCTGGTCCATCTACAAACACGAGTACCTCTACCGACACCCTTGGAGATCCTCGATGATCTTTGGCGCTAACTCTCGAGCTACGTTGACTTCTACAACACCGATACTTGGAGATAGGGAACATCTCTTCGGTCAACTATGAGCTGTCGTTATCAGTAGCCGTTCAGGCAGCCCAGGCAATATGTCTGCTCTCCCTCGGGCAATTCATACGTCTTATTTCGAACTTGGGATATTTGTTGTGGCTATCCTTCGGCATCTTTATCTATTTAGTGTGCAATTTTGACAATCGACCTCCTCGGGACGAGGTCGTGGGTCTTTACACTTCAAAACTCACTCCAATGCGTGTTTGTCTTTGACCGGTTTTGGGGCTAAGAGAGGCCTGAATATGGTTGATCTATTGGCCAGACCCTACGAGGCAGGGGAGCCTGTCCTTGGCTCTGTCGCCAGTGGTTATAGCTCTCAAGCCACTCATCGTGATACTTTGTCATGGTATCTTGATAGTCCCTGATGTCGACTGTTGTCATCTCCGGAAATCTGTCCAAGATTGCAAGGAGAACCGAAAGAGTAACCTTTGCATCTACTAGAGAGTTATGGAGATTATCGTTCGTGTGCACGTCGTATGTGTGGGCTAATTCGCTTAAGCGGCGTTTTCCCTTGCTGTACCGATCCAGATGTCTGTCTATTACCAAGACGTCGAGGGTCGGAGCGTTATACCCAAGGTCTAAGAGTCCAGACCCGAGGTGTCGCTTGCATGCTCTATCCACCAGCGTTAGATCGAAACTCACATTCATTCCTAAGACTATCCACTGCATCTTTGATGCATTTATCAGCGCCTCCCGAAGCTGGGTCAGAGCGCTCTTTAGAGGAATTCCGAAAGACTGGGCGATCTCGTCGCTAATTCGATGAATTGCCGTTGTCTCTTTTGGGATGGGTCTACCAGGATCGACGATCTGGTGAGCCTCGTAGACAACTTGTCCGAAGGCGTATTGAACTAGGGAGTACGAGACTGGCAGATCGTCTTCCACGTTCACGCCGGTCGTCTCAAGATCGAATACTAAGATCACCTTATCCCGGCTCCACAGGCTGGAGGTCGACTGTGATGTTGACATGTCATAACTTTACACTCCGGGAATTACAACTTTGTAAGGTCTTGCGCTGGCGAGATCGTCTATTTTCGCCACTGGGATGGGTTTAGCGATAATCAGTCGATATTTTGTGGACTGTTGAACTGATACAAAGTATCCAGCGTCTTTAATTATGGAGTTAGGCGGATTCGTCGTAATTCGACTATCACGAAGCTGTAAGCCCAAGGAGGTACGTATGAAAAGGTTCAAAGCTATGGTTGCGTTGTCATCGGTCTCCCTGTTGGCAGCTGCCTGTGGAAGCTCTGCGGCGCCGTCCACTACTGTGGCCGCTACTCCGAAACTCTCGGTCACAAACTCATCGAAATACGGGTCCATTGTGGTGGCTCCAAACGGTATGGTTCTGTACGCGTTTACTGCAGATTCGCCTACAAAGTCAAACTGCACTGGGTCCTGTGCTGCAGTCTGGGGTCCGTTTATAGCGTCTAAGGTAACTGTTGGCTCGGGGTTGAATTCCTCTCTTGTAACCTATATCAAGAGGGGTTCAGGGAGAGAGCAAGTGGCCTATAACGGTCATCCGCTCTACTACTTCGCAGACGACACAACCGCCGGTGTGGCGAGCGGAGAGGGCATCAAGTCCTTTGGTGGTTCCTGGTATGTCGTGTCGTCCTCAGGGTCTCCAGTGACTTCCGTTGCCGCAAGCACAGCCACCACTGCCTCTAGCAGCTACGGTGGTTACTAACTAGTCTGTGTGGTGCACCCTCAGAACCTCCTCAACGATATCCTCATAGTTCTATAGGGGTGGTCGCGTGCCGATTCGTCTAGAAGTACTGTAAGGTGACAATAATTTTCGCATAGGGATTCAACTCAATCCTTGCTGACTAACTCGTAACCCGGTTCTGAAGGTTGGAGCGGAAACTTCAGTCTCGCAAAGGGAAGGCAAAACTGTGTTAGTCTCCGCATCAAGTCGTAGAGAGAGCTTTACTCTTTTTGCCACAGCGGTTCGCTAGCAATTGGTACTTTGTGTGTTATTGTTAAGTCTCAAGTTGTCCAAAGAAATGGTCGAAGAATAGTAAACTTTGGCCGCTATTTGAATTTGAGACTCTTTGTATGTTTGAGCTAAACGACAGTCCTCAGCTTTACCTGTGTGATCTCGGTCAGGGGTGTGGGTGCGTGCAGTTGACGCGATGGCCTTGCAATGGTTGGCACCGGTAGTGCGACTCAATTCAGGAGTTCCTCAGAAAAAGGATAAAAATGGCGCCTCCCAGTCCACTTTCCATCTTCGATCTATGGTGTCTAGGTTGGTAAGGTAGTGGGTAAACTACTGTTCAGGTTGAGGTTCAGTGGCTCTATTTGCGCCTTCAGGTTGGCTCTTTTGATCTCTGAGGTTGTCCTCTTATTAGTTGCCCTAATCTATCCGGGACAGGTAATCGAAGACTTAGCTTTTGGGCTACTTATCCTCTTTTACGTTGTGGCAATCGCTTGGGGAGTTAGACGCTACAGTCCTAAGGTGAAGTGGCCGTTTCAGGTGCTCGTAGCGTCCGGTTTAGTATTTGCGGCAGAGATGTACTTGCGAGCGATGTGGAGAGTAGGTATCTATCTTCGGATAGACAAACATTCAGTTCTAGTAAATCTTTTTGCCACCATAGGGTATGTTCTGTTGCTGGTTGCTGTTGGCCGGTTTGGGAAGAGCGACTCCTCTAAGGATGGAGGTAGTTTAGATCTTGTCCTCGATGGAACGATGGCGGCACTAAGTGTCCTAGCGGTTGTGTGGCTATTTCTAGTGAACCCAACCCTTACCGGTAGAGATATTGGTATCGAGAACGAGTTGTTCTTTGCTCTTTACCCCATGCTCTCTATTTTGCTGGTGGTTATATTTGTACGGGTCGTTCTCTCTGAACGCAGAGTCCGAGGGCGCGCATATTGGTTCTTACTATTTGCGATGATATCGATTTTTGCTGGTGATATCCTTACCCTCGTGGTGGCCGTCTATGACTTACCTATTTCCCTCATAGAGTCTTTTTTGCCGTACGTAGTTGCTACGATACTTGCTTCCATCGGCGTTACCGATCCATCGATGGTGTTATTGGTCGATCCGAAGTATCTGGAGAACAAACCCAAGTCCTACAGAAGTTCTCAGATTGCTCTCATATCGATAGCTCTGGTGTTGCCTGCGGTACTTGCCTGGGGAGATGGTAGTAGCGGATTTGCGGATCACGTCGCATGGTTCTTGATCGACCTTTCGCTTGTGTTTGTGGCGGTAGTGCGATTTCGAAGGGCTATGACCTTTGCCAAGGCTACCGAAGAGAGGTTGCGAAGGATCGCCAATGAAGATGAGCTGACAAAGCTGCCAAATAGAAGAAGGCTGTTAGAGACGCTCGACGCTTCGTTGGTTCAGTTGAGGCAGGGAGAGTATCTAACGGTTGCCTTTGTTGACATAGACCAGTTCAAGATGGTGAACGACAGCTACGGCCATAGCGTTGGTGATAAGTTGCTGTGTCTGCTAGGTCGACGTCTTTCAGAGCACCTCAAATCTGTTGGTGAGGTTGGGAGACTAAGCGGTGACGAGTTTGTAGTGGTCTTTAGACCAGAGCGTAGCCTGCAGGTAATTGAGGCGAGAGCAAGGTCACTTCAGATGGCCTTAGGGGATCCTGTCGACTTAGATGGAACTTTGGTGTACGTAAGCGCAAGCATCGGCCTTTCGATCGTTGATTCCAAGACCGATATGTCGCCTGAACAGATTCTTCAAGGTGCAGACACCGCCATGTATGAAGCCAAAAGTAGAGGACGTAACTCGGCTGTTTTGTTTGAGCCTTCTATGCATACCACCATGAGTCGAAAACTCGCGCTTAGAAATGAGTTAGCAAAGGCGGTATCTGCGAGCGATCTCTCCCTGGTTTATCAGCCGATCGTCTCGCTTGAACAGAAAGAAGTCGTAGGCGTGGAGGCTCTTTCCAGGTGGCAAAGTCTTAGTTTTGGACAGGTATCTCCCGGCGAGTTCATCCCGGTTGCAGAAGAGATGGGACTGATAGGGGACCTGGGAAGATGGGCTATCAAAGAATCACTAAGACAAAGAGGACTCTGGAATCAAAGGGGGCTGGTGTCTGAAGACTTTTACATATCCGTTAACCTTTCCGCTCTGCAACTAGTTGGTCAGGAGGTCGTGGTTTACCTGCAGGAAGCGATGGATACGAATAACCTACGCGGCCTAGGCGTTACGGTTGAGGTTACGGAGTCTTCGGTTATGAAAAACTACGAACAAAGTAAGTGCACGCTTCGTAGCATTCGAAACCTGGGCATAGCTGTGGCTGTCGATGACTTCGGCACAGCCTACTCTTCGCTGGCCTATCTGAAAGATATGTCGTTTGACATCTTGAAGATCGATAAGAGCTTTGTAGATGCTCTAGGAGATGATCGAAGCGGAACCGGAAACTCGATAGTTGCAGCTATTATTGCCATGGCTAAGGCCCTAGGGGTGAAGGTAATTGCGGAAGGGGTCGAACGTCGCTCTCAGCTTGAAAGCCTCTATGAACTTGGATGCGACTTGGTTCAAGGGTTTTACTTCTCAGAGCCGCTTAGAGCAGCCGACTTTGAAGCAACGGTCTCAGCGATCGAGGAGCGATTAAGGTTTTTGCAACGCAGGCCTGCAAGAATTGATAGGTCTGGTCCCTAGCGAAGTCCACAAGATCTGTTTGCTATTCGTTTTGGGTCGTGCCACGAGAGCAATCTACGGTTCTACGGTGCGAGTAGCGCCGTGGTAAGACTCGTGGGTCTGTGTAGTTTGGTCTTCGAGGCCGATATCGATTACGTGTCTGTTGCGAGCTGCAAGGTCCTTATGAAGCAACCGTACTTCTTCCAGGTCGACGTGTTGAATTGCATCTCCGATATCTTTGGTCGTAAAGAGCATCTTGGCGATGTCAGGCTTTTGCATCTCCAGCCGGGCTTTTACCGCAGAGAACTCACAGTAGACCGGAAGAGAAGAAGACGACCCCATGTAAGGAAGGGCTGATAGGGTATCTAGCGGCTTGAAAGGCTCGTGATACTGCCACTTTGAGGTCCTGTATGCAACCTCATCCAATATGGCTATCACAACATCGACTCCGCAGTGCATCGCCGAGGTCATTATGGTGTTGTAGATGGCTAAAGATACGATCCCAGCTCGCCCCGGTCCTTTGTAGGTTCGATCTACGGCAAGTGTGGCGACATCCCAGTAGTTCTCGTCTTTCAGGAAGCGTCCTCCTAGGGCTATATCCGTACCCCTAAGACCCCATAGACTCTCGATATCGTCGGTGGTCTTTGTCTGTAGGTTTGTGACGGCGTTTGGAATGATGATACGCGCCATTGCGGCGGCACGACTATCGGCGTGATCGTAGACGAACAAGAAGAAACTTCTGGCTTCGTAAGGTGAGTACTCGCGATCAAGATCATTCTTCGTATTGCCGAAGGTCTCAAGAAATACCTTTGCCTCCAAAGCCCTCGGAATATGTGCAAGCTCAGCGTCTCTGCCGCATGTATAGGCAACGAACCTCGGTACTCGATCTTTACGTGAGTCGTCGATGTCTCTTAGTGTTGAAGGCAACTGCACTCCAGGGTGAATGTCAAATTTGTAACTTACTAAAAGATAGTCTGAAAAAGACTCTTTAGGTCAAAGACTCTCCCCTTGGAAGTCAAAGTTGCGGACCAAGACGCGCTTCTATGTCAGCGGTCTAGTGTTTGCCGCACGAAAGCTCACCTAACTTCCCCTTTATCCGTATAGTGTATAGGTTGTGAACGATAGATCTGATGTCCCTACTGCTGCGGTAAGGACCGTAAAGCTACGCAAGGTTTATGGAAACAACGTAGCAGTCGATGATCTCGACCTTACTGTAAATGGCGGCGAGATATTTGGTCTTTTGGGACCAAATGGCGCTGGTAAGACGACGACAGGCGGAATGATAACGACGAGGGTGTTGCCAACCTCGGGACAAGCCTTTGTTGGCGATGTTGATGTTGTGGCGCATCCTGCGGAGGCTAAGGCAAAAATAGGAGTGGTACCGCAGTCCAACACCTTGGACAGGGCGTTAAGTGTTGCGCAAAATCTTTACTTTCACGGCCGCTACTTCGGGATGTCAAAGAGGGTGGCAAAAGAGAAGACCGACGAGCTGCTGACGCGTTTTCGACTCGAGGATCGAGCTAAGTTGTCGGTGTCCGCGTTGTCTGGGGGGATGGCCCAGAGGCTTATGGTAGCGAGGGCGATTATGCACGAGCCAACCGTTTTGGTCTTAGATGAACCCACGTCGGGACTGGATCCACAAAGCAGGCTGGCGCTCTGGGATATCTTGAGGGACCTAAATGGTGCTGGACAGACCGTTCTCCTTACCACCCATTATATGGAGGAGGCAGACGAGTTATGCGACCGCATCGCCATCATGGATCATGGGAAGATACTAGCACTAGGGTCGGCGTCGGAGCTAAAAGCCAAGGCGGGCGGAGCTTCGACACTTTTGGTCAAGGTATCGGGTGATCCAGGCGAACTTATTCAGAAGTTGGAGAACGCAATAGGGGTAGACGAAAGGGTGAAGATCGTTATGTCTGAGTCGGGGGTAAAGATCATTGGGAAAGATGTGGCGCAGTTGATCTCAAAGGTGGTTTCATCTGCTGAAGGGCTGGGTCTGAAAGTCTACGATCTCTCTTTGGTGCAGCCATCGCTTGAGACGGTGTTCATTAATCTGACGGGAAGAGAGCTAAGAGACTGATGGCCAAGACGATAGATGAAAGCATCAAAGCTCAGGGAGGCTCCGTAGGACGTATGAGTTACGTTAGAGTAATTTTTGCTCTTTTAGCTAGAGATCTTGCGGTTCTTCGTAAGACCGCCGCATTTTTTGTGATAAGAGTGGTAATGCAACCCCTTTTGTTCGTATTCGTCTTTACTTATGTATTTCCCAAGATAGGTCAGGGCGTTGGTGGTGGTGGTAGCAAAGAGGCTGAGTTCTCGACGCTCCTAGTCGCTGGAGTTGTTGGTATTTCAATCATCTTCCAAGCGATACAGGCCGTTGCGCTACCGCTTGTACAGGAGTTCGGATACACAAAGGAGATCGAAGACCGAGCATTGGCCCCGATGCCGACTTGGGGTTTGGCGATTGAGAAGATTCTTTCTGGAGCTGTTCAAGCGGTGTTTGCTGGTGCGGTGGTATTTCCCATCGTCCTATTTGTCCCGGCTACACCTGTTCATCTCCATATAGACTGGCCAGTTCTGATCACTCTTGTCCCGTTAGCTGCAATCGTCTCTGGTACTTTGGGGTTAACGATTGGCACTCTGATCCCTCCTAATCAGGTAGCTTTGATCTTTGCGATCATCGTGCTCCCCATTACCTTTTTAGGGGCGGTGTATTACCCATGGGCTTCCCTTACACCGATATCATGGTTAAAGGACGTTGTTCTTGTGAATCCGCTCGTCTACATAAACGAAGGCTTGCGGGCTGCCTTGACTACCGGAGTTCCGCACATGGAGATCGGATATGTGTACCTGGCTTTAATTGTATTTGCACTAGTTCTGGGCTACGTATCGATAAAGGGACTCAACCGGCGGGTGGTTGGATAGAAGAAGGCGATGCCTCTATGGACTTCGAGTTCCTGGTGCTTGTTTGGGTATTGTCTACTTTGATCTTTGCTGAAAGGGTGGACTTAGTCACTTTCGCCTGTCCTAGTGCTTTCGTCAAGGCTTTGTCTGCGCTTTGGGCGAGTTAGTCTGTTCTTGACTCAGTAGATAACGAAAGAAAGCCCTTATGAGCACTGGTAGGCGTAGCACCAAGATGGATCTCGTGTACGAGGCGTTGGTATCGGAGGGGGGTTTTGTTAGCGCGCAAGATCTCTACAGAAAGCTCAAGGACCGAGGTGAAAATATTGGTCTTGCAACCGTTTACCGAAGCCTCCAGAGTCTTAGTGAGTCGGGTTCAGTCGTAATTGCAAGGGGGGACGACTCTGAGACGATTTATAGCGCGTGTGAGGACGGTACGCACCACCATCATTTAAGGTGCAAGCGTTGCGGTGCTTCAGTGAAGATCGATAGTGAAGAGGCGGAGCGATGGACTGCGTCTGTGGCTAGGGAGTACGGATACGTAGAGGTGAGTCATACCTTTGACATCGTAGGTATATGCCCAAAGTGTCAAACCTGACCGATGGTTTGGAATAATTAAATATGATAATGGTTATCAATATCAAAACTAAGAAACCATGGAGGTCGAGGTGCCGGGAGCTATCAATCTCTTCAATCCGACAAGGGGATCTGTGACCCTTGCACTTGTTACTGCTCTGTTGTTAGGTTTGGTACATGGCGTTACACCAGATGAACATACGTGGCCGATTACCTTTTCTTACTCCGTGGGCAGTTACTCCTCAAAAGGAGGAAGGCGTGTTGGCTTTCTGTTCTCACTAGCCTTTACGCTCCAAAGAGCTTTAGCTTCTGAGCTCGCGTACTTCGCCCTCACCAGCTTTGATTCTGCTCTAAGGTGGAACTTTGAGATCTACATCGTTGTCGGTGTTGTAATGGCTCTTTCAGGTTGGCACGTGTTGCGACGGGGTCATCCACTTCATCTCACACTTAGGGACATAAGAGCCGAGATCTCTGGGAAGCACAATCACCCCGAGTTCGTGATTCCAAAAGAACTTCCTTGGTACATGCCTTTGGTTCATGGATTTATCGCCGGATGGGGTGTAGGTGCCTTTGCGGTAATTATCTATACAGTCCTGGCGCCGGAGATGCCTAATGGCTTTGTTGGATGGGTTCCCGGAGCGCTATTTGGAGTCGGAACGATGATTATGCAGATCATTTTAGGATCGCTCTTTGGAGCATGGATGCAGAGAAGAAAGCTGGGTTCAAAGGCGAAAGAGTATCTAGCGAGAATGATGAGCGCTCGAACTTTGCTCGGAGCCGGCTTCGGCTTCGTTGTAGTCGGTATGTTGGGTGTCTTTTTCCCAGAGGTTCTTAGCTCAATTAGTTTTGTTACACCGATACACATTCACAACCTTCATAACATAGGTGTGGGATTCTTCCTCGCAGTCGTACTTCTCTTTGCTGTGGCGCTCTGGTCTTTCAAAAAGACGATAAGAGAGGTAAGGACTCTAGGTTTAGCCGTAAATGAACAAGCAAACGCAGTATCAGATGGACAGGGGCTTAAGTCCTAGTTGCGGTGGAGCTAGGTGCAACCTTCAACTTCTCCGACCTATGAAGCTTGCTGAACGAAACGGCGACATCAATAGTGATATCGATCTTCGGTGCTTGGATATGTAGTCATAGGCATAGGATGCGAGCTTGTAAGGCTTGGGATGCGATAGCAGTGCTGCGCAAAGTCTCGCAATGTGTCTATCTGAACTGAAAAGAAGCTGGACTACTGCGTCGACTCCATAGAAGGTAGCTAGGGTGCTGGCGTCAAAGAGAGCGACGTAACGCTTGGCCATCTCCGGGTCAAATACGATCCCCTCTGAGATTTGGACGCCTTGATAGGCCCTGAAATCTGTTGCGTTATCGGAAATAGAAGCCTTTACAAATCCTTGAGCGAGGAAGCACAAGGAACACTCGCCATCGAAAAGCAACACTTTCTCCATCCTCTTTGTGTCCGCTTGAACCTCAGCGTTCGTATCCAATTGGTACGAACTTGCCTTGCTGATCTCTGACGCCCTAAAGTGCTTCATCACCAAATACTGTAAAAGTTTTAGCTGATCTTTTCTTGGTTATCCTCTCGAGTGTCTCTCGTTGGATTCGAGTTGTAGTAGTGTTGTCACTTATAGAGGTGGAGTTGGCGTACTCGCCGTAGGAAGGGGTGGATTTTTGCGCCAGAGTTCGAACAGTGCAGGCGTGGTGCATAAGGCGTCAGAGCGCGAGGTGCTGATCAAGGAGTCTGTTGCTTTGAGCTTCGTGGATGACATGACTACTCTCGTCCGTCGGTTTTACGACCTACTGGATCAAAAAGATGCAAAGAATCGTTGGGGCAATTTGGAGATTACCTATGGGGACCTCTCTGAACTCAGAGATAATTTAGATAGGGTCTCAAGGTTGACTGCAAAACTTGGTGTCTTCACTGCCGACACCCCCTATTGGGTTGCTACCAAGGAGGTGGGTGACTTAGTTGAGATGCGACTCAAAGAACGTGTGCTTTCGGTGTCCAAAGATTTGGGCAACTCTGCCTCAGTCTTGACAACTGTAGAGGTTTTTGTTGATGAACCGGTGTTCCGTCAGGAGATGGAAGATGTCCTGACGGAACTTTCTGAACTTACACCACTTTCTCTTGGAGCGAGTCTGATCTTCCGAGAGCACGGAGCTTTGTTTATGACCTCAAAGCCCTTTTTCGCCTACCGGATCGATCAAATAAGTGGTGATCGTAAATTAGTCGAGGGGCAGGATTTTCTTCAGAGCTACAAAGAGTACAACCCTAAAGACGATGAAGGTACCTTAGAGACCACCTCGGGTATGGTAGGAGAGTCCAGAGCTATCATCAAGACGATGTCTCGACCCCTCAGGGTTGGCGGATATCAGATTGCCACTTTGAACGTCGTGTTCCTGCTTGAGCGAAGAATGGGAGATCGAGCCTTTGACTATCCTTCTTGGCGAGGTCGTACCAGATAACGACTTGACCTAAGTTCGCTTGTTGACTTATCTAGTCTCCCGTTGTATTACCTGGAGGTTCCCACCAAATAATCACCGATGGGTTCTCAGGAGTAGGGCTGGTTGCCATGAACTGCTCTAGTTCCTCGAATCGGTTCTCTCCAAGACCGAGCCGAGTTGCCATCGCCTCTGTTGACATGGTGGAACGGCGATAGTCAAGTGGTAGTGATTCGAATTTAGGGTCAAATCCAAGTGCGCAGGTGGCCTCGAAGATATCAGCGGCGGTCGGTTGGTTGGGTCGATCAAGATCCCAAAAGTATTTGAAGGCAGGATTCGATCGATAGAAAGGGTGCCTTAGCGTTGCCTCTAAGAGAACCAGGTCACGTGCAAGGTCGTTGAGAGCCTTTAAAAACGGTATGAGGCGTACGACGTTGTAGACGACGTTGGAACAGTTCACCACCGATGCAGGTCTAACCGTACTTGCTATATCCGGAAAGATTCCTTCCACTACTTCATAGCTTGAGCTGTCAGAGTACATCAATGCAAGATTGTCCCTGAGTGCCTTTGCCATGTGAGGAGCACCCTCGATGCAAGTGATCTTGGAGAACGGCTCTCTTATGGGAGCGAGCGATGAACCGGCGCCGGCGCCGACGTCTATGAGCGTAAGAGGCGTTGTATCTTTCTTATCTGCTGCCTTTTTAGCTAAGACTCTGTCCTTGATGATCTCAAGACGTCGGTCCGTCACTTTTTGATCCCTTGGCGAAAACGTCCCGGGGTCTAGGTGGAAGGGGGGTCTTTGAAACTTGCTGACCACATTTTGCGGAATTGCCCAGGTAAGTATCTCCTTATTCCACCTATCATCCAGTTCCTCTAGATAGGATCCGTTGGTTCTAGGTGCTTCAACATGTTCCATCTGCAACATCTTAGCCTGGATCCACCGACGCACCCCGGTTTCGGGGTGCGTCGGTGGCCCTCAGGCTGTGATTTTGTGCCGTTGAGTTAACCCGTGGTTCTGGATCGGTTCTGGCCCGAGTTGGGACGTGGTGGGTTAAGGATCTGATTTGGTGTTTCATTTGTGGGGCGCATGGAGAGTGTTTCCCGACCGCGCTTGGAGTCGGAGGAGTTCCCTAGATGGGAACTGGTTCGAGTGCCCGAAGAGTCGAGAGTGCTCTCATGAAGGCCTTAGCCCATGGCCAACGAGCCGGAGTACGCAGTGTAATCTTTCCCGATCGGTTGACGAGTCGTCCCACAAGCGAGATGAAGTGGTTGCGAAAGCTACGAGCTATGACCATGGACTCTCGAGGGGTAATGGTACCAAGGTAGCTCACCTGACGGGTGAGGTTATGGGCGATCACCGCATGGGCTAGCCATGCTCCATTGGCATGAAACTTACCAGAGGGGACGTGTTCCATAGTGGCTCCCTCTTTGAGATCTTTGATGGAGAGTTCAATTGGTGCTCGGTTACGGTGGAACTGATCCAGCTCAACAGCTGAACCTAACAGGTCAGTAACAAAGCCGAAGTAGCGCCAGTTAGGAAAGAGCTCTGCCTGGTCCCCAATGAGGCGGGTACGACGGATAATGAGACGTCTCCCCTTATAGGTGGTCTCTGCTACTTGGGCTTCACCGTTCTCGGTGTAGTCAATCGGTGTCCAGCAGTCCTTACTAATGTCCTCTACCAGCGACTTTATCCCCTTGGCATTGGCATGAACTGCCATGGTGTAGGACACTCCTAGTCGTTCTAGCTCCTTGAGTGTCGCCTCTGATTGGTACCCAGAGTCAAAGCGGATGGTGATCTTGCCCGTTGCACCGATGCGTCGACACCGAGCGATGAGCTCTTGAACAAAGCGCTTGGTTCCCCTCTTAGGTATTGGCTGAACCTTTGCGCATCCGTTGATGAAGTACCTCACCAGTGTCGGAGCGAACGGCCAAGAGTGGGTGATAGCCCAACTTCTTGGTATAGCCATAGG
>NZ_FQUL01000017.1 GCF_900128965.1 Ferrithrix thermotolerans DSM 19514 | reverse complement strand
AGCGTGCATCGCAGCGTCGCCGAGCTCACCCGTGGCATCAAGGAGTGGACTGACAACTGGAACGAGAACCCCAAGCCCTTCATCTGGACCAAGAGCGCCGACGAGATCTTCGCTTCAATGCAGAAATACCTGGAGCCTATTGTTTCTCCGCAAACTTCTGAGGAGGGACACTAGGGAGAACCTTGAAAAGCTGGCACGATGAGATCCTGGCCTGGCACAGTGCCTTTGTGACCAATGGCCCGACAGAATCGATGAACAACCTCGCCCAAGCGCATCGCCTTTGGAATGACAAACTTTGCAAACTTTAGAATCCGAGCGCTCCTAATTGCTTGTAAGCCTGACTGGTCACTACTAGGAACGCTTACCCGGTGACAACGCAGCTCTCTAGCGCACTTGGTTCGTAACAGGATCCAACCAACCCAATAAGTGAGACACCATGGAGAACCCCTTGGCTTTCCTTGCCCGTTCATAGGTTGTGTAGCCTAGACCTCTCAAAATGACGGCTTCAATCTGGCCATACACCCAAGAACGCTCAACAACTTACCGATTCCTGGTCGATCTTGGCACCGGATTACCGCTTATTTCCGAAGACCCGCTTATCTCTTCAGACTGAATCTCGCTAGCCCGTAGCGGTCTTCCCGTCATTAGACGAAAGACACGACGTCCTAGAGAGGTTCTTTCATCATCCAATGGCTCATCAGTGTTCAACATACCGCTATAACCTAGCGTTCCCCTCATAGCCTTGACTGCCTGATATCCTTCTCACCAGCCACTTTTGCTATTGCTGAGGAGAAACCTACGACATCACCACTAATTGGCTGCCAGCGACCCTAAAAAGAGGTGCGGTTGGCACGACACACCCTTGTAAACGTCATCTGCAACGCCCAAGGTTGCTTCCCAAGCCCCTGTTTATCTCTGACGCGATCAAGAACCTCGTGTCACCCCCACGTTGCTAATACCCAGGCATCTCCTGAAAACTATGTCCTTGAGATATTAGAGGAAACTCTGGTTTTGCACCATGGCGCATTAGTGTCTTTCTCCCATCCTAAGCAGGCTGTATGTACGGATTTGCAATCGCCTAGCCTCCGTTTTATTGACAAAGTCCCGTGCCCCCGGAGCGCATCGTCCCCAAATCAAAGCCTTATCGTTGTTGCGCAGAGACAAAGCCTTGGCGCTCGGACTAGAGAACTCTGGAGCTTCAAATAATAAGGAGTATCATCCAGAACCCCAGCACCTCAAGCCTCAACTTGAGGCGACTCTTTACCTACATGTCCATGCAAAACTTATGGTCAGGTGTTGGTATAGAATGAGGCTCGATAATAAAGATCTTCTTGGGAGCGTCAAATTCTATGAACAAAACCTTGAAACTCGACGACGGACGAACCATAGATTACTTCGACTCGGAACTAAAAAGCGAATATGTCGTCGTGGCTCATCACGGTACGCCAGGGTTTGGGGATCCCTCACACAAAGAACGAGAGGCAGCGGAGCGAGCTGGAGTGCGTCTCTTGGCCCTTTCAAGGCCTGGGTATCACGGCTCTTCTAGACAACGTGGACGTTCGGTGTCATCTATAGCCACTGATGTAGAAATGGTTCTAGACAGGCTTGGTATCGAAAGCTTCGCCACATATGGAGTCTCAGGCGGTGGTCCACACGCTCTAGCGTGCGCAGCATTACTACCAAGTCGAGTCAAAGGTGCAGCATCGGTAAGCGGGGTAGCACCTTACCTAGCACCTGATCTTGAATTTTTAGATGGCATGGGTGCCGACAACATAGAAGAGTTTCAAGCGGCTGTGCTCGGAGAGCCAGAGCTTACCACATACCTAGAGGCCGCCCAACACCAGCTCAAGGATCTGACGCTTCAGAGCCTTTTAGATGGACTTGAATCTTTACTGTCCAAGGTCGACGTCGAGGCGGTAACGGTACTAGGTGAGGAGATAGTTGAGAACTTTAGGGGTGCTTTGTCTTCGGGTATAGAAGGATGGATCGACGACGACCTGGCGTTTGTAAAATCCTGGGGCTTTGATGTAGAGGAGATAAAGGTTCCTATTCGGATATTTCAAGGTGAAAAGGACCTCATGGTTCCACCATCTCACGGTGTATGGCTCAAGGACCACATTCCCGGCGCACAGTTTGCCTACTTTGTAGAAGAGGGGCATATCTCCATGACACTAAATCAGAGCGACAACGTTATAAAATGGCTGTTAGAGCAACTAAAGGCCAGCAAAGTTGTCTGAGTAAGGGTTAGACCGTGTCAACCTCAAGGTCAAGGTATCTCTTCACCCTTTAGTGGAACAAAGGCGAGCCATTGCTCTGGAGCTGTATGTATCATATCGCCCATAGCGTCAGCTATTAGTTGGGTCAAGAACTCGACCTTTTGCTTTAGGTTACTCCCTTGTATTGTCTCTGGATAGATCGGGCGGTAAAAGACTATGTTGTGCTCAAGGTGGGAGGTCATAAAGATCGCACAAGGCAGGATGGGCGTCTTTGATCTAAGGGACAGGACCGCAGGCCCACCCGGTATCTGAACCTTCTCCCCCAAGAGAGTCACCTCTACTCCTGTATCTGTTATGTCGCGATCTGAGACCAAAGCTACTACGTAGTTATCTTTAAGCGCCCCCAGGATAGAGGCAGTCGTAGCTTTCCCTGGGTAGATCGGCTCAATCCCCATTCCCCTTCGGTCTCGCCAGAACCACTCCTTTAGATCTGGATCCTCAAGCTCCTCCGTTACTGCAGCCACTCGTCCACCTCTTGAGGCAAACCATCCGGCTCCGAAGTCCCAGTTTCCGATGTGCGGAGAAACTACCAGAGCTCCCATACCCCGTTCTAGCACCTCTTCTAGGTAGTGGAGATTGGTAACTCTAGCTTCTGAAGCGATCTCGAGCTTGGATAGACTCGGCGTCACAAGCAGGGACACCCAGTAACGAGCGTAGTTCTTGTAGGCTTGAATAACACGATGTTCAAGAGCTAGAATGCCCAAAGGACGTAGAGATGCCACACGCTGATGATGTCGCACTACCCTTCTTCTAGACTTTGGGGAAGTCATGTATGCAACGGCACCGGCAGTGAATGCAAGAGTCTCATGCGTCTTTGCTGACAACCTCCTAAGTACCCTTTCAGCAAGGCGAAGGTACCAAAGAGTATCTAAAGCGCGGATAAACATGGTCTTTCTAAACTAACCGAAACACCGGACAATGCGCGGGGACCTCCAACCTTATAGCAGCGACAACTAGATACAGGGGATCTCCGTCTCATCGCCGATCGAGGAAGAGTTTGGAAACTATCCCTTGTAAGTCTCTCTAAACCTCTTCAACACACCCTCAGAGGATCGTCGAGCTAGAACTCCACTGCGATAAGGACGAGGCATCTGTTTCTCCGATCGACCCAACAAGGTGTCACGCCTAGACCTTGAACGTCTAGACCCATACACCCTGCTACGTACTCTCTTAGGTCTATCCATCTGTTTAGAGGCTTGGCCCCAGATCTTCAAGAAACGTTGGACAACGGTAAGAGCACTTGCGACCAGTATGAAGATCAGCACATAGGACAGTACGGCTGAGAATGCCAGTCCAACTATGACCAAGAACACCCTCTCGGCTCGCTCCATGAGTCCACCTTTAGCGTTAAACCCTAAGAGTTCCGCCTTTGCCCTCTGGTACGAGATGAACGACGCCATACCATACGACGCAAAGGAAACGAGTGTCATTGCGGTGTTGTGGCGGTCGAGATAGAACCATCCGAGAGAACCAAATATTATAAAATCACTGATTCGATCGGCGAAGGAGTCTATGAACGCTCCACGCTTGGAGGTGGCAGCGGTAACCTTGGCCACCGGTCCGTCTAAGAGATCGGGGACACCCGCTGCAGCCACGGCAATCACGCTTAGAAAGAGATGCCCAGTTACAATCAGCCCACCCGCTACCAGTGAGAACGCAACTCCCAAGGCGGTTAGGGTATCTGCGGTCACCCCCATGCGCGCCAGAGACTTACCCAGAGGCCTCGTTACCCTATCGACCTCTGTTCTCAAATTTCCGTCAAACACCAGCTACCGACTCCCTAGTGTGTCGAGACTTTGTCCTTCTCAACCCATGTTCAGATCGGTGGTACATCGATCTGTCAAAATAATTCCTTGTACGGCTAACAGGATAGCACAAAACTTTGATATCTTTAGCCTTGAGGGTGACCTCGTTGGGCCAAACGCCTAACGCCTAGTCAGCGAGGTGTGTGATGAAGAGCTATGAAAGTTCAGACGTTCGCAACGTGGCAGTAGTCGGACAGGTCGGGAGCGGAAAAACTTCACTAGTTGAAGCACTTGCCTTTGAGGCAAAGGCAATATCCAAAAAAGGGTCCGTGACAGAAGGCAACACCTTATCCGACACCGAAGCAGAGGAGATAGCTCATCACCACTCCACTACGTTGGCGGTTACCACCCTTGAGGTAGGCGGGGTCAAGATCAACTTATTTGACACACCAGGTTCACCGGACTTTGCCGCAGAGGTAGCTCCAGCACTAGCCGCTAGCGAGATGGTAGTGCTTACGGTTTCGGCAGCCGATGAAATAGGCCCCGATACGCATCGACTCTGGTCCCTCGCAAGTGAGAACAAACTCCCGGTGCTTCTATGCGTCACCAAACTAGATAGGGAGAACGCTGACTTCTTGGCTACGATATCCAAACTCCGTGATGTGCTTAGCCCAACTATCGACGTTATAGACATCCCCGTGGGTCAAGAAGCTGCGTTTAGCGCCGTAACCGACGTTCTCTTCGAAAACACAACAAGATACACCCCAGATGCCCGGAAAACGGAAGCTATCCCTGACGAACAGCTCCCCATAGAACACCACGAACACGAACACCTCGTCGAAGATGCAATAGAAGAAGACGACGCTTTGATGGAGAGATACCTAGAAGGCGAAGAGCCGTGTCCAGATACTGTCGAGGCTCTTCTTGCCAAGCGCGTGAGAGAGCGAAAGGTCTTCCCGGCTCTGTGCTGCAGCTCGACGAGACAGGTTGGGGTCGACCTACTCATTAAATATCTGATAGAACTGGGTCCATCTCCAAAACCACCCATCAAAGAGGAAGAGCTCTTGGCGCAGGTTGTAAAGACCTACTCAGACCCCTACCTCGGTAAGGTTTCCCTGATAAAGGTGTTTCAAGGAGAACTCAAATCCGATGACACCTACGTCAATCTAACCAACCATAGCATCGAGAAACTTCACGGCATCTATCAAAGGGTAGGGCACGAATCGATACCACTAAAGTCAGCGATGAAAGGGGACGTCGTCTTTGTAAACAAACAGGCCTCGCTTCACACCTCAGACACACTTGGGCTACGCCCAGACCAGTCTCCACTACCCCCTCTTAATCTTCCACTGCCCACGTACAAGGTAGTAGTGACCACACCTAACAAGAACGACGATGAGAAGCTCTTCGGCGCACTTCTAAAGATCGCCGAGGAAGAGCCTGTTCTCTTAGTTGGCCGAGAGGAGCGTTCGCATCGCATAACGTGCCAAGGTATAGGTGACTCCCATATCGCTAACGTCTTGGAGAAGGTACAAAGAAGAACAAAGATCTCCGCAACGTTTGACCAACCAGAGATCGAGTACCTTGAGACCATAACTAAAAGCGCATCCGCCGAGGGTAAGCACAAGAAACAAAGCGGCGGCCATGGGCAGTACGGAGTCGTAAACCTAACGATCGAACCTTTGCCTCGAGGAGAGGGGTTTCGCTTTGTTGACGAGGTGGTAGGGGGGGCAATTCCCAAGAACTTCATCCCCGCCGTCGAAAAAGGGGTGTTGGAAGCCATGGAGTCAGGAGGGCCCAACGGATACCCGATCGTAGATATTTTGGTTCGAGTGATAGATGGAAAGTACCATCCCGTCGACTCATCAGAGATGAGCTTTAAGCTAGCTGGAGCACTGGCACTAAAGAACGCTGTTTCACTCGCTGAGCCCGTAGTTCTCGAACCTGTCGCCGAGGTTGTAGTGCACGTTCCTTCTAGGTTTCAAGGGGATGTCCTTGGCGACCTAAGCTCTAAGAGAGCCCAAGTACTTGGGACAGAAAACCTCGATGGCGACCTCGTTGCTATCTCGGCACTTGTACCAGAGAGCGAGATGTCAGGGTACACGATCCAGCTCCGTTCAATCACAGGGGGAAGGGGCACCTTTCAAGAAAAGCGCCATGGCTATCAAATACTAACCACCAACAAAAGGCCCTGAGTAATCGGTAGGTAGGAATACATAAGAGACACAAGGAGACGCTACGTAGAACCTTTGTTCCATGAGGTGGTAATTCTCTCGTATGAGACCTCAAGCGACTCAGGTTGAACTCGGGCGCCGGCCACTGTGGTCATGAAGTTGGTATCTCCGTTCCACCGAGGCACTATGTGGAAGTGTATGTGTTCTGCTATCCCAGCACCTGCAGCCCGCCCAAGGTTTACGCCGACGTTGAAACCATGAGGCGAATATACCCCTTTGAGCGTGGAGATTCCACGATCCAAGAGGTCGAAGATCTCAATGCGACTCTCGACACCTAGATCTGCGACCTCTGCGGAGTGAAGATAGGGAACCACCATGAGATGACCTGAGGTATAGGGGTAGATGTTCATCACCACATAGCAGTGTCGCCCGCGTTCGATCACCTTTAGATCTTTATCCGATCCCGTTGTCTGTGCGATCTCGCAGAGCACGCAGACACCTCTGTCGTAGCGATCAGAGGCCGATCCTTCTATGAAAGACATCCTCCAACCAGCCCAGATCGACTCAATCGTCATAGCTGAACCCCACCAGTTCAGGCTCTTTAACCTCTGAGCTCAGCTCTTCAAGAAAAGCTGCCAAAGCCACGCCTCTTTCAGGTGCGGACGATCCCCGCCGGTTGACCCCTACGGTACCTGCCTTCTCATCTTCCTCTCCAACCACGATGACGAAAGGCACCTTGTCCATCTTTGCACGACGAATCCTTGCACCTAAGGGCTCTCTAGCCTCGTCCACATGGCTTCTTGCTCCGATCCCCTTTGCTGCCTTGGAGACCGCCTTGGCATAGGACATGGACCCCTCACTTACCGGCAAGACAACAACCTGTGTGGGCGAGAGCCAGGCTGGAAGCGCACCGGCGTAGTGTTCGATGAGGATAGCCATGAATCTCTCGACCGAACCAAAAAGCGCCCTGTGCAACATATAAGGTGTCTCGGAGGTGTTGTCTTGGCTTGTATAGCCTAAGTCGAAACGCTGTGGCTCTTGTAGATCGACCTGCAAGGTAGAGACTTGCCATCGTCTTCCAATAGCGTCGGTAAGATGAACGTCGATCTTTGGAGCATAAAAGGCTCCCTCCCCCGGAGCGATTTTGTAAGCCACGCCTATATTGTCGAGCGCTTCGATTAGTGACGCAGTCGCCACCTCCCAATCCTCATCGGACCCTATGTACTTCTCAGGCCTTGTAGCGACCTCAGCCTCAAAGTTAGTTAGACCAAAAGCTCCAAGTAGGGCCAAGACGAATCGGATCAGCCGCTCAACCTCAGTAGCTAACTGATCCTTTGCACAAAATATATGGGAGTCATCTTGGGTAAGCCCCCTAACCCGGGCGAGACCATGCAGGGTTCCAGAGCGCTCATAGCGATACACGGTGCCAAACTCAAAGAGCCTTAGTGGCAACTCTCGATAAGAACGGGCCCGAGACTGGTAGATGAGTATGTGCATCGGACAGTTCATCGGTTTCATGTAGTACGTCGACCCCTCAAGCTCCATCGGAGGGAACATTCCGTCTTTGTACCACTGCAGATGGCCCGAGATGTTAAACAGATTTTCTTTCGCCAGATGCGGAGTCCAGGCAAACTCATACCCCGCCCGCAGATGAGCCTTCCTGGAAAACTCCTCCATAAGGTATCTAAGGAGAGCACCTTTTGGATGAAACACCGGAAGTCCAGAGCCTATCTCTGGCGGGAAGTGAAAAAGGTCGAGCTCTAGTCCCAGTTTTCGATGATCCCTCTTAGCTGCCTCTTCGAGCATCTTGAGATAACCCTCAAGAGCGGCCTTTGACTCCCACGCAGTTCCATATATCCTCTGCAGCTGCGGCCTTTTCTCATCGCCTCTCCAGTAGGCACCTGATATGCGAGTGAGCTTAAAGTGACCTAGATAGGAGGTGGATGGAACATGGGGTCCTCTGCAAAGGTCCACAAAACCCGAGGAGTTCGCATACACGGTAATTCCTGCTTGGGAGACACCTTCTTCCGAAGCGGTCGAGGAATCCTCAGACTGGCTAGCCACCCCTTTTATGATCTCGACCTTGAAGGGCTGATCTGAAAAGATCTCAAGTCCATCTTCAAAGCTGTAAGCCTTGCGCTCGAAGCTTTGACCCTCAGCTATGACCTTGCGCATCTCTGTCTCGATCTCCTCAAGGTCTTTCTCTTCGAAGTGTGCTGATCCAGGTAGTTCGAAGTCGTAGTAGAAACCCTCGTCTATCGCTGGTCCAATCGCATAGTGAGCTCCGGGCCAAAGCCTGGTAACCGCTTGTGCTAGAACATGCGCGGTTGAGTGCCTAAGTATTGAGCGACCGGTGTCTGTGTCGGCGTGTACCCATTCGATCTCGTCTCCTGCATCAAGCGGTGTGCTGAGGTCGACAAGCTCCCCGTTTTTTTTCATCGCCACAACGACCTTAGGACCCTTGCCATATCGCTTGGCCAGCTCAGCGGCCGAGTGACCGGAGTCCACAGAGAGTTCTCCGACGTCTTTTATAAACACGTTCAAATCCACACCACCTATTGATACTTAGTCTTGGAGTATATGAGACGATTTGAGTCCCAGCTAAAGAGTTACTCCCAAAAGGGCAGCAGAGGTAGAGACACCCTGACCCTTACTAACCGCTTCATCTATCGCCGACACTGCGCCTTTGACGTCTAAGTCATCGTCTAGATGCGCACGTACCTCATCAAGCGCGCCGCTGCCCGCTCCAGCCCTCTTCCACCGAGCGAGCCTCTCTTCCTCGATCTCCACGAGCCCTTCGCTAAAGTCCCAGGAAGACTTGTAGTGATTCGATGCGATAGCGAGCCTAACAGCTCCCGGGGAGTGACGCTTTAGCAGATCTCCTACGAATACAAGATTCCCAAGGGACTTTGACATCTTGATACCATCTAGATTGACCATGCCTACGTGCATCCAGTATCTAGAAAACGTCTTTCCGGTCGCTGACTCGCTCTGTGCGATCTCGCACTCATGATGAGGAAAGATCAGATCGGAACCCCCACCATGGATGTCGATGGTCTCGCCAAGTTCCCTCATCGCAAGTGCGGAACACTCAATGTGCCATCCCGGCCTTCCTGCCCCATACCTCGACTCCCACGAGGGCTCACCTGGGGCAGAGGGCTGCCATAAGACAAAGTCCAAGGGGTTACGCTTTCGCGGGTCATCGGGATCAGCCCCCCGCTCTGCTGATAGGGTGATCATCTCTTCATAGTGATAGTGGCTTAACCCTCCAAAGTCGGCAAATGTGGTGACGTCGAAGTACACCCAGCCACCTACCTCGTACGCGTGACCCTTCTCGAAGAGATCGGAGATGAGGGAGAGAATCTCAGGGATTGCAGAGGTTGCCCTTGGCTCGGAGTAACACGCAAGCACCCCTAGCGCCGCCATGTTAGCGTCAAACTTAGCCATCTCAGAGGCCGCAAGGTCTAGGTAGTTGCAGTCAAGTTCTCTAGCTTTTCGCAAGATGTCGTCGTCGACATCGGTAACGTTTCGCACACATAGAGCACGCACCCCCATGTCGATAAGACGTCTCTGTAATATGTCGAAGGTGAGGTACACAGCGGCGTGACCGACGTGGGCTGCGTCGTACGGGGTGATGCCACATGTATATATCCGAACCGTCTCCCCGACCTCCAATGGAACCTTTTCCCGTGCCTTGGTATCGAAAATTCGCATCACTTTAGATCAAGCCTCAATTCCACTTATCGAGATAGACGTCTGTGCCTTATACTTTACATTCAGATTTAATAGGACGGCCGTCATAGCCTCCACAGCCCCAGCTACCGCCAACGTCCCTGCATCTAAAAATCGCAGACCATCGATGCAGGAAAATACATCCATGACAGATCTTTTAGCCTCAGCAGAGTCACCACAGACCAACACATCTGTGTGCAAAGAAGTCTTTATATCTAGCAACTCTTTGGCAGGGACGTGTTGAAACGCAGCGATTACGTCTGAGTGAGGAAGGATGGAAGACACCATAGAAGCAACAGAGCCTCGGGCTGGCACTATGGGCTCAAAGACAGTATTTACGCGCTGGAGTGCATTAGCGACGGTCACTACCGTCTTTCCCTCTAAATATCTACGTATGGGCTTTAGGGTCTGCGCTATAGCCTCCCACGGGGTTGAAACGACGACCAGATCTGCCTTGGCTGCATCCTCATTCGATCCTGCTTGGATGTGAGCCTTGGCTGAGTCTGAAAGATCTAACTCTTCAACCAAAGACCTCGCCTTTGTCTCGTCCCTCGATCCAACCGTTACGTCCCTCCCAGACATCGCTAGCCGGATCGAAAGCCCTCGACCCAAAGGTCCCGTTCCTCCGATAACCCCAATAGATTCCCTAGCCAAACCATCTCCTAAATGTGCGCGTATCTATGTATAAGGTAACGCTAATGTTATTGAAGTCTAAATCGTAGGAGGGTCTTGTGGGGATTTTAGAAGGAAAGAAGATACTTATAACCGGCGTATTGAACACCTCGTCTATCGCGTACGCTGCTTCTGAGGTCGCCATAGCGGAAGGCGCCGAGATTGTCTTAAGCGGCTTTGGCCGAGGACTCTCCATAACACAAAGAGCTGCTAGAAAACTCGGAGAGTCGGTAAAGGTGATTGAACTCGATGTGACAGATGAAAGCCACCTCAACTCCCTGGTCGATCAGCTCCAGCCCTGGAAACACCTCGACGGCGTCCTTCACTCCATTGGATATGCACCTCCAAGCTGTATAGGCGGAGACATCTTTCAAGCAAATTTTCTTGATGTGGCTACCGCAATTGAGGTGTCGACCTTCTCACTCAAGTCACTAACGCAGGCACTACTTCCTCTTCTAAAAGAGGCTCCTACGGGTGCATCGGTTGTAGGTCTTGACTTCGACGCTCAGGTAGCCTGGCCTGGTTACAACTGGATGGGCGTGGCAAAGGCAGGGCTTGAGTCCCTTACTAGGTACCTCGCTCGAGACTGTGGTCCGATGAACATAAGAGTCAACCTCATATCAGCAGGACCGATTCGAACGATTGCAGCCAAAAGCGTCGAGAGCTTCTCCTCCTTTCAAGACGACTGGGGGCAAAAGGCACCCCTTGGATGGAACCCCACAGATGCGACCGGCGTTGGAAGAAGTATTGTGGCGCTGCTCTCAGACTATATGCCGCAGACAACCGGCGAGATAATACACGTCGACGGCGGGTTCCATGCTCTTGGAGCGTAAGAGCCTCCTAGTTCTTCCCTCAGCTCAGATCTCTAACCTACGTGCCACAACACATAAGCTGACAAGGGTAGGCAACCAAGAAATTACAGGGTCTATAACTAAAGCCACCACAAACAAAAACTAAGGAGATCACGCAGCAGAGGCTCTAAATCTCTGTTAAATTCGAGTCAGGAAAGACTGATTGGATGTTCGGTCATAGAACTATAGAGCCACGGAGGGCAGAGATGAACCGTACAAAACCTATGCGCACCTTTGCGAAGATCTTGGTGCAACTTTCTATCTTCGTACTTATGACCATAGCTACTTGGTCATCGCAGATAAGTGAAAGTAAAGTTGTCTTGATACAGCCAAATCCTATAAGCCCAGTCCAAGGAGGCACAGGTGTTGGAGTGGTCCTGCGTGGCGGATCTACGAGTAGCTCGACTGGATCGTCTACAGTTGGAATTCCTCCTATATATCTACCAAAGCTAATCACACATACAGCCAACTCTTTCTCGGTTGACTGCATCACCTACTCGGTCTACTTTGCTCCAAGTAGGTATGACTACCAGGTAGAACTGACTTATGCCCAAGACCTGTGGAGCGCGCTCCTTCCGAGGTATCCGATGTGCAGATCCACAACGAGTGCTACGACAAATCTAGGAGCCTACATCAACAACATCTGGACAAAGACCTACATGCAAAACCTCCCTGTTCCCAACGTCACCATCCCACCAGGATTCGGCGTGGTAGGCATTCCCTCTTATGTAGTCACCCACTTTCCATTCACGCTTTTGTATCGGGCCTTCACACCCTATGGGCAGCTGACCATCTCAGCGCTAGGGTCGCTGGATTTAACCACAAGACCAACCGAAAGCTCAGATGGAGGACGGATTCAGAGTCTTGGTCCGTTTTTCACCCCCTTACAGCCGTGGCCTCTTGGCACAGCGGTTATAAACTGGGGCCAGCCAGGCTTCGACTCTATCACTGCGAGCCTTACCTGGAGCGCAAGGTGGCAACTTGACGGTGAATCTGGATATTTTGCACCGGTGCTTAGGCAGTACAACATCTCTAACTTTCAAGTAGAGGCACTTCAGGCTGTGCGGGTACGCAGTGGTCAGCTGTAACGAACAATTAACACAAACTCTTTGTTAGATTGCTATAGTTTTAGCTACGTTTACTAACGGTCCATGGTTGTACACAGAAAGCCTTTCGGCCGTAATTGAAGCTAGCGAGGACCTCGATTGTTTTTTACAGTGAAAGGAGAAACTCATCAACTTCGTGAAGGCTGAAGATGAGCTTTTCTTTAACGACGACCCACGTCTCTCGAAGGGATTTCTTCCAGTCGCGTACTCTCAAGAGATCGACGAGTCTTTAAAGGTCTTTGAGGTCCTGTCAAATGAGTTTGTGCTTACCAGAATAAATGGCACGGTCCACGCCTACCTAGATCGCTGTCCTCACAGACGAGCACGGCTCTCTTTAGGCCACTGTGAAGACGGAGTCATAACCTGCGCCTATCACGGATGGCGGTTCAATGCAAAAGGCTCATGCATAGAGATACCAGCCCTCCCCCAGGGTCCCATATCGGAAAAAGCAAAACTTACCGTCCCCTACCGCGTTGTAGAGAAATTTGGAGTCGTATTTATCGCGCTTGAAAGACCCGTAGCACCACCCCCTGAAGTCAAAGAGGCGGACCTCTCTGATTTCTTGGAGGGAACAATAGCTCCCTTTGAAGAGAGGGTCTCCGTAGGGCTAATGGCAGATAACTTCCTTGACGTAGCTCACTTTCCCTTCGTACATAGATCCACCTTTGGAGATAGCACCGACGACTCTAAGGCTGAGTTTCAAGTTACACGTAAAGACCATGGCTTTGAGGCTATCTATGAGCACTGGTTTATAAATCGGGAAGATCCCTTGGCCGCCTCGGGACTACGCCCTCTTCGGCAAAGACGACGGTTAACCTATCGTTATTTTGCCCCCCTGTCCCTAACTCTTACCATCGATTTCTTAGATAGCGGTGGACGTAACGTCATCGGCTTTTTCCTCTGTCCAAGCAGCAGAGACAAAGCTCGTGTCCTCTCAAAGCTATGGCGAAACGACCTAACCGAGGAGTCTTTTATGAAAGAGGCGGTCGCCTTCGAAGAAAAGATCATAGAAGAAGATCTACTGGTTCAACGGAGCTATCGGGAGCTAGCCCTACCACTCAACCCATCTGCGGAGCTGCACACAACAGCGGATAGGGTAACCACCACCTTTAGGCGGGTCCTGAAAGAGTTCTTGGAGGCTTAGTGGAACTAAGACGACCTGGTCGACCTCCTAGACGGATCTCAAGACGAACTGATCTCTGAGAGGCACAAGTAAGTTAGAACACGAAAGTGAGGAGGAATATCTTTGAAAGAAGCCCACGAGATTCCTATAGCCGAGGCTGGACCGATAGGGATCGAACAACGCGGCATCGACTACATACCTTCCAGCGAACGCTGGGCGAAGCCACACAACCTTTTTTGGATGTGGTCCGGAGCACTCTTCAACGTGGAGTACCTAGTGTACGGAGCCGTTCTTTACGGCTTTGGCTTTACGTTTTTGCAGGCTTTATCGATAATCCTGATCGGGAACCTCTCCTACGTACTCCTCGGACTCACCTCTTTGCAGGGGCCTGAGGCCGGCACCACCACATTCACGATCAACAGAGCACCATTTGGTATTCAGGGATCAAAGCTGCTTGCGTTTTTCAACTGGCTGACCCAGGTAGGGTTTGAGACAGAAGGAGTTGCCCTAATCGTACTTGCCGCCCTTGCTCTATCGGACAAGGCCGGTATAACACACCCCTCCACGGGACTTAAGATCGCCTTCATAGTTGCGGCTGGTCTCATCCAATTAGTCCTGCCTCTTTATGGACATGAGAAGATCTTCAAGACACTTAGGGTCTTGTTCTGGCCGTTCTTAGCTCTATTCATCGTCTTTGCCGTACTAACGGTGACTAAGGTCAAGTTGTATGAGGTAAGCCACGGAGCCTCCTGGCAGGTGTACTTTGAGGGACTTGCCTTTACTATCTCAGCCTCAGGGCTTGGATGGACAGAGAACGGAAACGACTTTTCAAGGTATCTCCCAAGAAACGCCTCTAAGAAGGCGACGGTACTGTCTGTATTCTTAGGAAGCTACATTCCATCAGTGGCGCTAATGGTCCTAGGTGCAGCGGTAGCCACCTTTGTGGGGAGCCAAAATGCATCGATCACCGGTATGGCGCACGCCTTTTCTGGATGGTTCCTGTGGCCTTACCTTCTAGTCGCAATGGTGCAGCTCTTTGCAATCAACTCCCTTGACCTGTACTCTTCGGGCGTTACTCTCCAGGCGTTGGGCCTACGTCTAAAACGCTGGCAGGCGGTGGTATTAGACACCGTTATCTGCACCTCGCTCGCTGCCTACGCCATCTTTGCGAGTTCCTTCAACAACCTCCTAAACGAGTTCATCTTATTCATAATCGTCTGGGTGGCCCCTTGGACCGCAATATACCTAGTCGACTGGCTGATGCGAAAGATGAGGTACTCTCCCGAGGATCTTCAAAAGACCAAAGGTGGGCTGTACTTTAGAGGAAACGGAGTCCACTGGCCTGCGATCGTAGCACAGATCGGCGGGATGATCGCTGCACTTATGGCGTTGGACGCCTACCCACACTACGTGAGCCCCATCTCGAATCTTACAACCACAAAGACATCTGGGGGAGGTGCTGACTTTTCCATATTCACCGGTCTCATAGTCGGCGGTCTGCTCTACTGGCTGCTAGCCAGAAAAGGCGTCAAGAGGGAGAACGAGGCTTTGGAGGCTGCATCGAAGAGCGGCGACGTAACTACCGCCTAGTGCCGATCAACTTACAATGACTCAAAGAGAGGAAGTAGTTAGCTACTTCCTCTCTGTCATTTAAGAAATATTTAATCCCAAAGATATATCTCATCTTTAATTACATTGTACGACTTCGTCAAAGACCTGCGCAGAGGTGATGTCCTTACTCGCTATCTCTTAGGCGCTTCTTCGCCGAAAGCGCTGCTAGAGCCTCGAGCACAACCCGATGAGCGTTGTTGATCGTTACCTCGCTTGAGTCGTAAGGAGGAGAGACCTCTACAACATCCATTCCCGCCAATTCGACAGATCCAACGATCTTTCTCACGGCACGCAAGAGATCAGCCGGGGTCATGCCGCCTGGCTCTGGCGTACCTGTCCCTGGGGCGAATCCAGGGTCTAGCACATCTATATCTACTGAGAGATAAATTTGGTCACACCCCTCCATCGCCTCAGAGATAGCTGTCTCTATGACCCTAGGGGCACCAACCTCCCAAACCTCCTGCATCATGTGCCATCGCATACCTTGCTCTCTCATCCACTCCCAGACCTCAGGCCCAGGCCAATAACCACGAAGACCCACCTGTACGAAGTTCTCTCCCCTTACAGCTCCTGACTCGATGAGCCGCCTCATGGGAGTCCCGTGACTAAAGAGATTGCCTTCGATCGTATCGGCGGTGTCTGCATGAGCATCAAAGTGCACTACGCCTACCTTCCCCCATCCCACAGCTCTGGCGACTGCGGTGACAGATGGAAGTGTAACCGAATGATCACCACCTAGGACAATCGGCACTATAGAGCGACGACTTACCTCATGCACCCGCTGCTCGATCGCCCGGTGGGAGACCTCCGTCATGCCATGAGCACAAAGAGCATCACCAAAGTCCACGACACGCAGGTGCTCAAAGATCTCAACACCCAGATCCAGATGGTAGGTTCCAGGACCGTACGCTAACGCCCTAAGAGCCCTCGGGCCAAATCGCGCACCTGGACGATTCGTGGTAGAGTCGTCCCAGGGCGCACCGACCACGGCAACGTCAGGTGCAAGAAGATCAAGGTCCGAAGGGGACGCAGCAAAGGGTCGCTGTGCGAAGGTTGCCAGACCTTGATAGGAGGAGCCAGATAGCTGCTCCGCCATATAGGGGGATAGCTGTGACATAATAGGGTCGTCTTCCATAGCTAAATCCTAGGATCTGAACGTCACCCCAGGGGATCTTTGAACAAAATAAGCCGGTAGGTAAAGGTCTCAGACGACACCCAATGCACTTGATTGATATACTTTGGACCATGAGCGCAGTCGCAGATAACGGGAGGATCTAGATCAATGGCTATCTCACAGTTGTCTTTCGACCACAACGAAGTCTCCCGTGATCTTATAGACTCCTGGCGTAGCTTCAAAGCCTTGGTCGAGTCTTTGGAGGAGTCAGAGCTGAACTACGAAACCCAGTGTCCAAACTGGAGAGCCAGAGACGTCGTGGCTCACATAATCGGTATCGAAAAGATGTTGCTCGGAGAACCGGTCCCAGACGTCACGCTTGATGTGTCCCCACACATAAAAAACGAGGTGGGCGAGTTAAATGAGAGGTGGGTTCTAGCACTTGCCAACTTGGATGTAACCGCACTCATCACCCTGTTGAGCGAGACAGTACTGGAGAGGGAGCTTGCGCTTTCGAAGATGACAGAGTCTGACTTTGACAAGCCGGGCTGGTCCCCAGTGGGTGAGGTTCCCTACAAGCGATTCATGTCCATAAGGGTCTTTGATATATGGACCCACGAACAAGACATAAGGGAGGCTACCCACAGATACGGCAACTTAGATACATCACCAGCTAGACGCTCGTACCTTGAAGCTCTCTACACGATGGGATATGTAGTCGCAAAAAGGACCTCTGCGAAGGAAGGAGACTCTGTAGCATTTCTCATCCAAGACGCAGAGCCCTTCTCGGTCGTAGTGTCACAGGGAAAAGGCATCGTAGAAGACGCCAACGAAAGCTCTGCTAACTGCTCGATCATCACAGACCTAGCTACCTTTATGCGTCTTATAGCCGGCAGAGTCACCGCCAAGGAACTCTCTGGGGGAGATAGAGTCTCAAGCACTGGAGACGTTGTCTTAGCTCAAGAGGTGTTAGACAACATCGCTTACACGATATAGGTGACTGTAAGAGGAAACCAAAGCGTCACCGGCTTATCTTTGGTCGCACCGGCTGAGACATTAGAGACGGATGTAGGATATTTGACTCCCAGATCCTTCTTCACCAAGCCGCCTCTTGGTCACAGAGAACGCCTCTTCGTTGTTGTCAACGAGTAGAAACCTTCTGCCAAGATCTAAGGCCACTTTGCCCAAGGTTCCGCTACCGCTGAAGAAGTCCATAACCCAGTCCCCCTCCTTGCTGCTCGCCTGGACGATGCGCCTTAGGACTCCCTCTGGCTTCTGAGTGGGATATCCTGTCTTTTCCTTCCCTGTCGGCGAGACGATCGTGTGCCACCATACATCGGTTGGAAGCTTCCCCTTAGCCGCTTTTTCCTCGGTCACGAGGGAGGGAGCCATATAAGGTTCCCTGTCGACGGCTTCGGAGTCAAAGAAGTAGTTATCTGGATCTTTTACATATACCAAGATATTATCGTGTTTCGTAGGCCATCTTCGTCTACTCCGGGCTCCGTAGTCGTAAGCCCAGATAATCTCGTTCAAAAAACACTCCCTACCAAACACTGCGTCAAGAAGGACTTTGGCGTAGTGAACCTCACGATAGTCCAGGTGTAGATAGAACGTGCCTGTTGGAGCTAGCACCCTCCACGCCTCAACTATGCGAGGTTCAAGGAAGCTCCAGTAGTCATCGAAGATGTCGTCGTAAGATTTCAAGGTGGTCTTTATCGTCTCATACGACTCGCCTTTGAATCCCTTCCGCTTGCCACTTGGTGAACGGGTAGTCTTTAGAGACTGCCGTGTCTGGACCCTTCCAGTATTAAAAGGCGGATCCACGTATATAACCTGGAAGCTTCCCTTCGGAAGTTCTCTGAGCACACCCAGGTTATCTCCCAGTACAACCGCACCGGGGGCGGTTCCCCTAAAGATATCTGAAATGCTATCCACAAACCTCTGGCACCTATCCATCTAAAGTCTTAGCTACCCAACAAAGGCTACCGACTCCCAACATGTGCGATCGATCATACCGCCAAGACGCATGCAGAGATGCTGTGGAGACTAGGTCCGTTCACTTAGCTCAAAGTAGGTTGCCCCCATCTCGAGCGCTATCTCTTTTGCATAGGTCGTCGAAGACCTCTCACTTGAGATAGCACAAAAGATCGTCTCTATCGACCGCCTTTGCACCTCTTTAGCCTCTATCTTCGCAGCCTCAAAGGGCGAGAGGTTGGAGTCGGTTGCATTTGCTCTTCCATCAGAGATGAACACCAACAACGGGCGTACACCCTTTTTCTTCTCCATCTCCGCCATCTTTACCGACTCCCTTATCGCAGAGTCAAGGGGGGTCCTACCGACATAGCTCAAAGCCTCAAGCCTGCTACGAACGACCTCAAGGCTCTTTGTCGGTCGAAGTGCCACGTGAGCCCTCTCGCCGGCAAACGTAATTAAAGCTACCTTGAGCCTCTTTACATAAGCGGAGGACAGCAACTTGAAAGACACCTCTTTTGCGAGAGCAACCCTGAGATCGGCACCCATCGACTTGGAGATATCTACCACAAAGATAACGGTCGATGACAGTACCTTCTCTCGGGTTCGATAGACCAGGTCGTTCTCTTCCAATTGTGACCGAGAAGATGCATCGTCAGCCTCTTTAACGAGGTTCAAGATGGAAGCCGCAAGGTTGATCGAGGACCCTTCCTCATATCTATGGCTAGCTCTTCCCTCGCCTCCAAGACGTCTATAGACCTCAGATAATGGAGAAGAACTATCTGAGATAGAAAGCTTAGGATCGAACAGGGTTACGGCCATCTCTAGGCTCTGTCCGCCGCCTGGTTCCTCTAGATTACCTTTGGCTTCATCACTTTGAGGATCTCTGCCGATCTCTTGGTTTTGAGAGACTGAATCGTTTGGACCCTTATCTGTACCTGAGTCTCCCCTAACACGAGCACGGTTAGAGTCCTTGTTGTCCTGTTGCCCTGTTTTGTCGTTGTTGTTGGTGTTCGGCTCGCTGTTTTGTGCCCGGTAGGTCTTTGATCCTTTGCCCTCCTGGTCGTTTTGTTGGTGTGAGCGTTGAGCTCTACTTCTATGGGCAAAGACTAAAGGAGCTACCTCCAAAAGATGAGAGCGTTTCACGGAGTTCTCAAGGCGTAAGACGCATAAAGCAACAGCTGCACGCAGAAGCGTCAGATCTCCCCTCAAACCCTCCGACATCTCTTGCATCGAGATCTCTATCGCTTCCGAGACAACCTCATCGGTGATGAACATAGTTAGGCCTTGCTCAGTAAGCGTTATTCGCGCTCGTTCGATCTCTTCCTTGAGTCGCTGGTCTTCCTCTAGGTAAGGAGCGATCACGGAGCTGTCGTTAGCGTCAAAGGCAAGACGTCGGGTGACCGCCTCAAACCTCTCTTTGAACGACAGATCGTCTAGTACGCTGACTGAGAGACCAAAGCGATCTAAAAGCTGGGGTCTCAGCTCCCCCTCCTCTGGGTTCATGGTTCCAATAAGCACGAAACGCGCCGGTTGGGTAATAGATACGCCGTCTCGCTCCACCACGTTTATACCAGTCGCCGAGGCGTCCAGGATTAGATCTACGATGTGGTCGGGCAGAAGGTTTACCTCATCGACGTATAACACACCTCCGTCCGCCTTGGCCAAAAGCCCATCTTTCACCTTTATCTCTCCGTCTCTAAGTGCAACGGATATGTCAAGGGAACCCTTTACCCGATCCTCTGTTACGCCCATCGGCAACTCGACGAACTTCGAAGGGTCGCCTAGCAGATACCTAAGAGAGCGGACCAAGGTGGTCTTTGCCGAACCCTTGGTTCCAGAGATCAAGAGCCCCCCCACCTCTGGTGCAACCAAAGAGATCAAGAGAGCTAACTTGAGCTGTTCCTGACCTACAACCGCAGAGAAGGGAAAGTAGCGGTCTTTCATCGCTCTTCCTCCCACGCCTCTGACTCAAACATAGTGTCTCGGACCATATCTAGAGTCTCTCCCTTTGCACTCCAAAGTCCTCGTTGTGCGGCCTCTAGGAGGCGCTCACATATGGAGGTCAAGGCGTGAGGATTGGAGGAACGAAAGAACTTCCTCACCGTCTCATCACCTACATAAGAGGCGGCTATCGACTCATACATCCAGTCCTTTACCACATGGGCAGTGGCGTCGTACCCGTAGACGTAGTCCACCGTAGCAGCCATCTCAAAAGCTCCTTTGTACCCATGTTTCATCATCGCCTCGATCCATTTAGGGTTTACAACCCTAGACCTCACAACCTTTGCCGCCTCTTGTTCCAAAGAGCTGACCTTTATCGCCTTGGTCCTTGAGCTGTCACCGAAGTAGGCCTTTGGGTCTTTGCCACTTAGATGTCGAATAGCTGCGATCATACCTCCGTGGTCCTGTAGGTAGTCGTCGGAGTCGAAGATGTCATGTTCTCTGTTGTCCTGATTCTTCGAGGCGATCTGCGTCTGTGAAAGACGAGACCTAAAGGCTTCTTTGTTCTCGACGCCAAAGGCGTCCTTGGTGTAAGAGTACCCTCCCCAGGAGACATACACCTCCGCAAGATCCTCGTCGCTGCGCCAGTGCTGAGACTCAAGGAGTGGCAAGATACCAGAGCCGTACGCCCTTGGCTTTGGTCCAAATATTCGAGGGGTATCACGGTCTTTGACTAGTGGATTCATATCGAAGGGCTCGTCTAGAGATCCGACCAGTTCAAAGGCCTCATCTAGAAGTTTCAGGCTTTGGGGGAAAGCGTCTCTGAAAAACCCAGAGACCCGACAAGTTACATCCACCCTGGGTCTATTAAGCTCCGAAAGTGGAACGACCTCTAAGGCACTGACCCTCTGAGACGATTCGTTCCACTTCGGTCTAACTCCCAAAAGAGCTAGAACCTGGGCTACGTCGTCCCCGCCGGTTCTAATGGCAGCAGTTCCCCAGATCACAACACCAACAGAGCGAGGATACTGACCTGTCTCATTCAAATATCGTTCGATGAGACGATCAGAGAGATCGACCCCGACCTCATAAGCCAAACGTGAGGGAACTCCACGCGGATCGATGGAGTAGAAGTTGCGCCCCGTTGGAAGAGCGTTAGACATCCCCCTCGTAGGAGACCCAGAGGGGCCTGGAGGCACAAAGCGGCCACTAAGTCCCCTCAGTAGACTCTCTAGTTCATCACCACACCTTTCGATGTTGGGAACAAGTGTTTGCGCCACCCACCTCAAGGTGTCTTGCATCTCCAAAGGAGCCTCTGATATGGCGGCGTCGTCAAAGTCACAGAAGAAGAGTCTCTCCACCTCGCTGCGGACCAAGGACTCAACCTCTTCCACCTTTCTCATCTCGCCCAGATAGTTCGGTCCATAGCCGAGGTGTCTAGCAGCTGCCTCTCGAAGGGAGGCAGCTCCGGGCTGATCCTCACGGGTAATAGCAACAACTAGATCAAGGAGCTCCTCGTGGGATGGGACCTGTCCAAAGATGTGGAGCCCTCCACGGATGAGGGCGTCTTTGATCTCACATAGATACCCATCTACATGAACCAAGAAGTCGTCGAAACCGTCGTCTAAAAAGTCGGGCTCTTCCTCGAGACCAAGCTCCTTGTCGATCTCGGCGCTAACCAAGATCTCATAGATCTGTTCCCTTATCCTTGCAAGTTTTGATGGATCCAAAGAGGTAAGGCGCTGATGTTCGTCCAAGAGCGCCTCGAGCTTAGAGAGGGCCCCATAGGTCTCAGCTCGCGTCATAGGCGGAATCATATGACCTATCAAGGTGGCATGCACTCTTCTCTTTGCCTGAGTACCCTCCCCTGGGTCGTTTATGACAAATGGGTAAAACACCGGAGTGGACCCAATGGCTAGATCTGGGAAACACTGCTTTGACAGGCCGACACTTTTTCCCGGAAGCCACTCCAACGTGCCGTGCTTGCCGACGTGCACAACTGCATCTACCTTCTCTACCTCCTCCAGGTAACGGTAAAAGGCAAGGTAGTGATGGGTCGGAGCCAGCTCTGGCGAGTGATAGATCGCAATGGGATTGTCGCCAAAGCCCCTAGGCGGCTGGATACAGACGAGAACGTTTCCAAAGCGCAACCCCTGCATATAGAGCTTTTCGTCCTTATAGTACACCTCCCCAGGCGCCTTTTTATGGTCGGTTTCGAGCTGATCGCGCACCGAAGCGGGTAGTTGCGAAAAAAAAGTTAGGTAGTCTGAGGCATGCATGTAAAGTGCGGAGTCTGCTTTAGCTCCAAAGCCTAAGGGAGTATGGTAGTCCAAGGTATCCCCCAGCATCTGCATCAATAGATCGCCGTCTTTGGGGTATCCCTCGACACTGTATCCAGCCTCTGCCAGTTTGTCCAAGACCTTGATCGTTGAAGCAGGGGTATCGAGACCAACAGCGTTACCCAGACGTGAGCGCTTCGTAGGGTACGCAGACAGCACAATAGCTATCTTTTTGTCTCTGTTCGCAACCCTACCCAGGCGAACCAGCTTTACTAAGTAGTTTGCAAAACGTCCCAAGCGCTCATGATCGACTCTGTAGGCGTAGATCTTGGAACCAAACTCTTCGTCCTCATCGATGAGTTCTTTAAAGGCAACTATATGGGAGACTATCCTTCCATCAAACTCCGGTACCGCCACAGACATCGCAACATCCATAGGCATAAGGCCGTAGTCGGAGTTCTCCCACTCCGAACGAGGCCTCGTAGATACAAGCGCCTGGACTATCGGGACGTCGAGGCTGCTAAGCGTCCCCGGATCCCATGAGTGGCTCTCTTCGTCGAAAGAGCCCGCCGCTAACATCGTTGATACTACAACGTCTGCCTTATAGCTTCGACAGAGTTCGACGATTGGATCGGACCCATCATCTTCGCTATTTCGCAGTGAATAGGCATAGATTCCATGGGCATTGAGCCCCAAAGAGGCCATCTTCTCCAACATGTCCTCTATGAAGGTCGTGTTTCCTGAGATTAGGTGAGCCCTATAAAAAAGCACTACTACGTTGCCGACTGGGTCGTTCGCCAACAAAGAACGGTAAAGGCCGACGTTAGGCACCGATTTCGCTTCCTCAAAGCCAAATCCCAGACCTAGTACAGTATCTGCAACAAAACGAAGGAAGTTCTCAAAGTTATGGGCGCCTCCCTCTACGAGGTAACGGAAGGCTGACTTCCAGATACCAGAGACCACCGTGGATCTTTCCATTAGATCAAGATCCAAAGAGCTCTCTCCGGGGAAACAAAGAGTTACAACCCCAATAGAGCTAGCAAGATCTAGGAGTTCTTTCACCCCTTTACTGTTTAGCCCACCTAAAGAACGTACGATCAGAACATCAACGTCAGTCAATAACTCCACACCTAGCTGATCTTGAGCCTCAAGAGACCTTACCATCAACTCAGGAAAGCCCTCAGGTAACTGTTCCCAAACGGTTCTAAAGGCTAAGAGCTCTGTGTCTGCGTTCGTAAAATACGCTATCTTCGCCAAGTCAACCCCGCTATCTCTCCAAATGAAACTGAACTTTTAAATACTTTCTTTGGGTTTCCATCTTTTGGCTTGTTCGAAGATCCCTGCGACGTCTATCTCACGGGACGTCACATCTGCAAGCCTGTCGAAGCTCTCTTCGAGATGATCTTTGTAGCTGCGAAGGCTTGGGGTAAAGCTTTTAGACACCCTCTGTGCAACCAGGGAGAGAAAACCAGCCCGAAAACCATCGCACTCAAAGATCCCATGGATAGTGGTCCCAAAGACACTAAAGGAGGCAGAGACAGCACCTTCTAAGAACTCCTCTCCTCCTTCACCCAAAGAGAGTGATCTCACCCGGAACAACGGCGATGCCCCGGATGCATCTATGATACCCATGTGTATCTGGTACCCCGAGACAAGACGATCGGATAAGGAGTTGGCCACACACACGCCCTTTATCTGCCTAAGCACCTTATCTCTTTGAAACGTCGTCGTTATGGGTAGATGGCAAAGTCCTAAGGCAGAGTCAAACTCCGACTCCACACCGTCTTTGATCTCCCCTCCCAACATCTGAAAGCCTCCGCAGACACCAAAGATCACCGAACCAGCTCTTTGGGCACTACTAAGAGCGTCATCTAAAGCACACTCCCTGATCCAGTTGAGATCCGCAACCGTGCATTTAGAACCTGGAAGCACTACGAGATCACTGCTTTTTATATCTGAGGGAGAGTCGGTAAAGATCACCTCGAGGTCGTCCTCTAAGATCAGGGGATCGAAGTCAGATGCGTTTGACAGATAGGGGAACCTAAGGACACTCACTCGAAGTCTCTTCCTAGATGAGGAGGCCCTCTTTACCTCTTTTTGACGATAGCTAAAGAGAGAGTCCTCCTCGGGAAGGTCTAGCGCTAGGTATGGGAGTACTCCATAAGAGGTTACCCCCAGGCGCTCTTCAAGCTCGACAATGCCGCTTTTTAGAAGTTCTTTCTGCCCGCGAAACTTGTTGATGACAAACCCAAAGATCAGCTCCGAAAGCTCCGGAGGTAAGATTTGAAGCGTCCCAAAAATCGATGCAAACACCCCTCCGCGCTCTATGTCTCCTACCAATATGGAAGGTATGTTGAACCGCTTGGCGAGACCCAAATTTACAAGGTCGTTGCTCATTAGATTGATCTCTGCTGGTGAGCCGGCCCCTTCAAGTAGCACAAAGTCGTACCGACCCAACAGCTCCTCTAGAGCTTCTTCCACCGTAGCTCTTAGCTGCTTTTTTAGTAGCTGATAAGAGACCCCCGAGCTTTCATACATCGGCCTACCCATCACTACGACCTGCGAAGAGTGCTCAGAGGTAGGCTTCAACAGCACGGGGTTCATCTCCACCACCGCCTCGGTCCTACACGCAAGAGACTGAGTGTACTGGGCCCGTGCAATCTCGTGCCCTGACCGAGTCACCATAGAGTTAAGCGCCATGTTCTGACCTTTGAAGGGCGCCACCTTTACCCCTTGGTCAGCTAACACTCGGCCCAGGGCACTAACTAGAGTAGACTTGCCGGCACTCGAGCTTGTACCAGTTACTATTAGCGCCCTTCCCACGTCCCTCGACCTTCTACCAAAGTCCAAACCACCACAGAGACGATCAAAGAGAACAGATAAGCGACGTCAACGACCCGCCTCTCAAACACCAAAGCGTCAAGGAGCGACTGTAGATCCACCTCTTTTTCACCCCCAAAGCGAACCCTCTCTTCGATCCGTCCTTCATAGCTGTTTACACCTCCAACCCTTACGCCAAACCTGCACGCAAAGGCTGCTTCAACGACGCCAGCGTTTGGTGAGGGGTGCTGCCTTGCCGCCTTTAGACCTTTGCGCATCGAATCTCTTTCTCTCGGACCCGAAAGCAGATACGCGCACAACCACGTCAGCCGAGCGGGTATGAGATTTACGATGTCGTCTACTTTGGCTGGTATAAACCCAAACTCCTTGTACCGCTTGCTTTTATGGCCGAACATTGAGTCCATTGTGTTGATCGCCCGATAAAGAGCGGCTGCCTTTACACCAAAGACCGTACCAAAGAAGATTGGACCGACAGCACCATCCGAAGAGTTCTCCGCCAAAGACTCAAATGCGGCACGTAACACCTCCGCCTCATCTAAAGATCCGGAGTCTCTTCCCACGATCTTTTGCACATGCCTCCTTGCCGAGACGATGTCGCCACTTTGAATAGAGCTAGCCACCTCATGAACCACGTCTCTAAGCTGTGAGTCAGCGATTGAAAAGTAAAGCGTTAAAAGCTCAAACGGCCAGCTTGCTCTCTCTAAAACAAGCAGCAGTGAAAACACAGCTGCAAGCGATAAAGACGACACAGCTCCACCTGCTACCTTTGAGTTTTTATACAGGTGACGCTCGAGATATCCTGCAAGACGTCCGAAGTAGGCTACGAGGTGCAAGTTATCTGGGGGATCCCCAAAGACTCGGTCACCCCAAAGAGCAACTAGTACCAAAGCGCCATTACGCAGTGCTCTTCTCACCCTCATCGCAACCCCACCAGCGAGATGGCAACAAGTGCCACGGACTCTGCCAGGATACCTCCGCCGCCGACGACGTCGCCTGTAACGCCATCTATCGACCCTATGGACCACTGCATCACCGCAAAGAACACGGATGCTTCAAGTACCACGGCGACTATCGACCATATCCCCTCCATCTCAAACGCTGCGACTCCGCTGAGCAAGAAGATACCTATGACAACAAACCTTCGCACAGCTTTAGATCTACGGCTTAGGTCGTCACCGCTCAAAAAGTAGTAAAAGAAACCTTCTTTCTTAGCGGAAGGGTAGAAGTACAGAGCTATCGCCATGAGATCTCTAGACGCCACCGCCAAGGGTATAAATAGATACATCTCAGAGGTGCTAAATGAGGCGAATGCGGCCACCCTAAGTAGTACCACTGCTATGAGCCCCATGGCACCAAAAGCACCGAGCCGAGAGTCACCCATGGCCTTTAGCCTCTTGTTACGATCCAAAGGAGCAAAAAACCCATCAGAAAAGTCCGCCACAGCGTCGTAGTGCATCCCTCGAGTGACTACGCCGTCTGCTAATACGACTATCACTGCTGTCTCCATCTTGGTAAGTACATGAAAGAAGACCACGAACAAAGAGACGTCCAAAGTAGCCACGAGCAGCCCCGCCACCCAAAACCATATCGCTCCTCTTAGGGTCATCGGAGATCTTCCCCCGGGAAGTATCGTCAAAAACGACACAGAGGCTCCGATATCTCTAAGCAAGGAAGGAACCAGAGCCCTTGAGTACAAGAGGAAGCCCAGCTACTATCAGAACCACGTCTTTTGCTGATTTAGCGATTCGTTGGTTGCACATACCAAGCAGATCTACAAAGTCTCTACCTACCTTGGTAAGGGGGTGAAGCGAGAGTCCCACCTCTTCGGAGACCACCACATGGGAGTTGCCGGATCGGACGATAGCCTCTATGACCGAGAGCAGGTAAGCCCTCGCCCCTTCTTCGTCCCAGTCCTCCATGGCTCTTGCAACCAAAGAGCCAAAGGAGTCAAGCAAAACCGGATATCTCTGTTTTTGATAAAGAAACCCAACAAGTTCTTCGAGATCTATTACTTCATGAGTATGCCAGGTATCGGGTCGGCGTTCCCTATGACGCTGCACACGTCTTAGAAGTTCTCTATCGTCTTTACCTAACTGGGTGGGGGCTACGTAGGTAACTCCGCCAGCTCGCGCCAAAATGGTCTCCGCGTAAGCTGACTTACCAGATCTCGTACCTCCAAGTACGAGTGTCAAATCGACGGCGTCCACGCATCTCCTTAACTACAGTTTCTATCCATATCAGGTATCCTGACTTCCGAATCAGCATCTATCCTCGCCTTCCAGCGTCAAAGACGCCGTGACCTATGAGGTAGACTCCCCGGTTACAGTTGCGGGCCAGCTCTGGAGTTGCACCAGATTCCCTGAATATGTACTAGGAGATACTAGCTTATAAAAGGTGGAACGCGTCGAATCAAGAGTACTTATAAACACTGGACATGGAAAGGGCAAGTCGTCTGCCGCCTTCGGGGTGATGAGCAGGGCGTGGGCGAGGGGATGGCGAGTCTGCGTGATCCAGTTCGTCAAGAGCGGCAGGTGGAAGGTCGGAGAGAAAAAGCTCGCTGACCATCTCGGCATAGAGTGGAGTGCCCTAGGTGATGGCTTTACATGGGAGTCCGAGGACTTGGTGGAGACGGCCAAGCTAGGGGCACACGCATGGGAGATCGCAAAGGCAAAGATCGGCTCGGGGGAGTATGACATGATCATTATGGACGAGATCACCTATGCCATCAACTACGGCTGGATACCTCTAGAAGACGTCGTAAAGACCATCGCCGAACGTCCTAAGCGAACCAATCTGATCCTTACAGGGCGCAACGCTCCTGCTGAGCTGATCGAGGTTGCTGACACCGTAACGGAGATGACCAAGGTAAAACACGCCTATGATCAGGGTATCCGAGCTAAAAAGGGAATAGAGTACTAAACACGTAATGCCTGACGACTTACCCTTTGACGATCTAACATCCTCTCGTGGGCTAGTCGTTGCGGCCACGTCTTCTCGCAGCGGGAAGACTACCGTCTCAGCCGCACTCATGAAGGCGTACTTAGACAGGGGCATGTCTGTTCAAGGAGCAAAGGTGGGTCCAGACTACATAGACCCACAGTTCCATCGACTAGCAACGAAAAGAGCCAGCTACAACCTCGATCCCTTCTTAACAGGAGGCGAGGAAGGGCTAAGTCGCACCCTTAGACACATGGGACCGCACGATCTCCTCCTGGTCGAAGGAGTGATGGGGCTCTTTGACGGCACCTACTTAGAACCGCCGAGTTGGTATCTTGAACGCCGAGAAAGAGACTCAAAGATCCCATTCTCCTCTACCGCACAGGTAGCAGAGGTTCTTGGGCTTCCCATTGTTCTCCTAGTAGACGTCAGCTCCGTAGCGTCTTCCGTGGCAGCGGTGGTTGCGGGGTTTTTGGAGTACTCAAAGTCACTCAACATAGCTGGGGTGATCTTGAACAAGGTAGGTTCAGTAAATCACGAAGCCATCTTGGACAGATCGTTGTCAAGATGCTCGGTACCCATTGTAGGCAAGATACCCAAGCTACCAGAGCTTCACACACCATCGAGGCACCTAGGGCTCATCCAGCCTCACGAAGAGAAAGAGAGAATGGCCATATGGCTCAACGAGGCTGCTTTGGCTATATCCAACTCTGTAGATCTGGACCTACTCCTAGCCTTAGCAGAGCCACCTATCGTTCATCGAGTGAAACACAGAGTATCCAGGCTACGTTTCCTTGATAATACAGAAACTCCAATCGTATCTGTGGCCAAGGGGAGCGCCTTTTCATTTATCTACGAAGAGAACTTAGACATCCTCAAAGAAAACGGAGCGAAGATAAGGTACTTCGACCCACTTACAGACACCTTTGACACAGATACCACACATCTTTACATTGGTGGAGGATACCCCGAGCTTGAGATCGAAGAGATAGCCAAGAACACCGTACTCACGAGAGATATTCGGAGCTTTGCTTTAGGTGGAGGTTCCCTCTGGGCGGAGTGCGGCGGCCATATGCTCCTTGGAAGGGCGATAGATGGGGTCGAGGCTGTATCTCTACTACCCCATCGGAGTTACATGACCAAAAAGCTCTCGCTCGGTTATCGAGTGGTAACCGCAACCAGAGATAACCCCCTTACTCACAAAGGTATGGTCTTGCCTGCGCATGAGTACCACTACTCCCTGACCCAAGACGACTCATCGGATCTTAGGTATGTAGGTTATGGTAAAAGCGGCGCTAACGGAGTGGCGAGAGACAATATTATCAGCTCCTACATGCACTTTCATCTTGGAGCCATTCAGGCAGCTTCGCTAAAAGACAGTTACTAAAAGATCTTTATCGAGTCAGATCGAAGGTCGATCATGTGACTGCTTCCCATAGGAGTAACTGAGTTGCGTTGAGAGGCTACGCCATTTGCTCGTCTTTTTCTCTTGCACTCATAGAGCGAGGAGTCTGCGGACATAAGCAACTCTTCAATGGTAGATTTTCTATCCCACTCAGCAACACCGAAGGAGGCTCCAGAGATCGACTGGGTAGCAGATAAGATACGCTTCAGCACGGATTCGGCTTGTGTAGAGTTGCACTCTGGCATGACTACAACGAACTCGTCTCCGCCGTACCTTGCGATAAAGTCTCTGCCTCGCAGTGAAGAGCTCCATGCATAGGCGAGATCTACCAGGGCTTTATCTCCAGCAACATGACCCAAGGAGTCGTTTAGAACCTTGAAGTCATCAAGATCGACGATCGCAACGGATAAGGGTGTCTTAAGCCTTCTCGCAGCCTTGATCTCCCTCGTCAGATTCATGATCAAAAAGCGGCGGTTAGGTAGACCCGTGAGCTCATCTATGTAAGCAAACTCACCAAGCCGGGAGATAACCCTAGATACAAACACTCCGCCCACAACGAGAACCGCCAGAACGGGAATCCACGTCGAGAGTCCGGGGCCAAAACCGTTCCCTAGACCAAGGCCGAGACTGTACAGAAGTACCATGGCGAAGCTTACTAACATAGCCTGCCGGAACGAGAGAACACTGTAGAGAACCAGTGCGAGCCACGCATAAGTAAGAACCAAAATAGCGGAGAGTTCTCCGTTAGTATCGAGGTAAGCCAGGTAGCTAGAGAGTGTCGCTGCTCCGATTGCGGCGTAGATAAACCCCGTTGTGGTGGCCTTGCGTCTGATCTTGGAGACCGTTAGGTATCCACAAAGCGCCACTGTAGCGACGAGAATGTCTAAGGCTCTATCTCCAAGATGAAAGACAAAACTCTGATACAGGGTCACAAAAGCTTCGACGATGAAGAAGATCGCAAGCCAGAGGTGAGCCTCGTTCAAAAAGAGGTTCGAGAAGTGGTTCTGGCGTTTGCTAGAGTTCAAATAGGAGCTAACGCCTTTGCCCATCTCCTCCACCTTTGACCGGACTCCCCTAATCAAGAAGACCTCACCTCATTTGCAAATAGAACTCCAGCTACGTACATCGGCATCTAGACGGTTTTTCCTTAGCACTAATGCGGAGATCGTCTTTCATGCCGAGCCCTTAGACAACAAAATAGCTTAAATGTGACATATCCACCACAGAAAGTAAACAAAAGTTTTCCTAATTGTTCTAACATCTCCGATATGCTGCTCAAAGGGTTGCTACATTCTTAGACGATGACACAGTCCATTACCATCACAGGCATAGGCGTGGGACCGGGTGACCCCTCCCTGTTGACCCTTGCGGCCATTAGGGCGATTGAGGAAGCAGACCTTATAGCGGCTCCAACCTCTAAGGAGGACTCTGCCGGTAGGGCGGAGTCGGTAGTAAAGGCGATACTCCCCGACATCGAAGTCACAAGAATACTCTTTGACATGACCCAAGGACCACAGGGGATATCTCTAAGAGAGCAAAGTGCTAAGGAGGCGTCTCGGCAAATTCTGGCAATTGCCAACTCCAACTCTTTCAAAAAAGTCGCCTTCATAACACTTGGCGATCCCAACATCTACTCGACCTTTGGGCTTATGGCAAAGTATCTAAAGGCCATGGATCCCGCTTTATCTATACGTTCAATCCCTGGAGTTATGGCGTTTCAAGCGGTCCTATCGGGTCACCCTATGGAACTAACAGATGAAGACGACTCGCTGATTCTCCTAAGTGGACTGGCGGACATAAAAGATATCGACCTTGCGGCGCAACGCCCAGATAGAGCGGTCGTGATCTATAAAGGTGGATCTAAGATACCCGAGATCAAGGCTTCCCTGTATCGATCGGGAAGACTCGAGGGCGCCATAGTCGGCGTTGAGGTTGGCACAGCTACATCTAGAGTCTTGCCACTTTCAGAGATTGACGGTCCTCTTCCTTATCTAAGCACCGTAGTAGTTCCACCCCTACATCATAAAGGGGCAGATAAAAAGTCATCTTGGAACAATAAGCTTGATTAGATAGGTAGGTGACAGGTGTCCGTCGCCTGACGCCACAAGGCAAAGAGACGGTAGGAGAGTGTGAGTCTGTGATATCTCTAGTTGGTGCAGGACCCGGAGCCGAAGATCTGATAACTCTTCGAGGCGTAGAACGACTGCGAGACGCTGAGGTTGTTATCTGGGCTTCGTCCTTGATACCCCCCTCAATCCTGTCCTATGTAGATAGGTCACGCTGCGAGATATATGACTCAGCCGGGATGACCCTAGAAGATGTAGTAGCTCTTTACGACGCCAACAAGGACAAAAAGGTGGTGCGACTTCACTCAGGCGACCCTTCGATATACGGCGCAATCCAAGAGCAGATCGACTACCTCGAAGAACACAATATTGACTTCGAGGTCGTGCCGGGGGTAACCTCAGTCGCCGCTGCCTCAGCAGCTCTGCAGCGAGAACTTACGGTACCTGGGGTGTCACAAAGCGTCGTCTTTACTCGGATGGCCAAAAAGACCAAGGGATCGATGCCTCATCGGGAGACAGTATCTGCGTATGCAAAGGTCGGAGGGACCCTGTGCGTCTTTCTATCGGGAAGCTACCCAAAGGAACTTCAGGACGAACTTCTTTGTGAGGGTAGCGCTTACGATGTAGAGACGCCTGTAGCTGTTGTCGTAAGAGTTGGATGGGATGACGAAAAGCTTCAGATGACTAGGTTAGGGGATCTAGCTGCAACGATGAACTCCATTGGTGCAAGACGAACCGTCTTGGTGTTGGTAGGAGACGCCCTTGATAGCGAGCCACTACGCTCTCACCTATACAATCCAAGCTTCGCACACAAGTTCAGGAAAAAGTCGGTAGGCAACACAGTGGGAAGACCTACAAAGGCGTTACGCAGCTCCTTGTAGCTAGGTAACTATGCCTCAAGATCTAGACCCCATCGACCTTCAAGACGTGATGGCGCCAGCGCCTTCTAACAAAAAACATCTACGTAACGGCTGGACGACCGGATCCTGCGCAGCGGCCGCAGCCAAAGCCGAGGTGATAAAGAATCTAAGGGGAAGTTCTCCCGCTTTGGTGGACATACCCCTTCCCAAAGGTGGAAGGGCCACCTTCAAAGTTGAAGTAGATGAACTTGGGCGCTGTTTCGTGGTGAAAGACGCAGGAGACGACCCGGACTGTACCGACGGAGCTCACATAACCGCATCGTGCAAGCTAATAAGCTCCAGCCCCGAGATCCAAATACTGGGAGGAGAGGGAGTTGGGCGAGTGACACTCTCTGGGCTAGGGCTTCCCATAGGTGGTCCTGCCATAAATCCAGTACCTCAAAAAATGATACGGGAAGCGATCAGAGAGATATACCAAGGAGGCGTTGAGGTAACGATTTCAGTGCCCGGAGGCGAAGAGATGGCCAAGAAAACCACCAACGATCGCCTAGGCATCTTGGGGGGTATCTCTATCCTTGGAACCACTGGAATAGTAAAACCCTTCTCCACCGCTTCCTTTAGAGCGGCGATGGTCCAGCAGATAGACGTGGCGATCGCCCAAGGTTCAAACAAGATGGTGCTCGCCACAGGTTCGAGAAGCGAGGCCTGTGCTAGATCCCTCTTTCCCTTGCTATCGCCTTTGGTATTTGCGGAGGTAGGAGACTTTAGCGGCGTCGCCTTCAGACACTGCGCAAAGGTAGGGTTCCGCTCAGTTGAGTGGATCGGAATGGTTGGCAAAGTCACCAAGTTGGCACAAGGGATGATGATGACGCACTTTCACAGATCAAACGTGGACACGTCTCTACTTAGGACCGTTGCAAAGCAGTCATCAGCAAATGAGGTGATCGTAGAGGCCGCAACCGCTACGAATACCGCAAGACACTTTTTTGAGGTTTGTCTTGAGAACAACGAGCTAGAACCTCTTTATAGCCTCGTCTATTTGGCCAAAAAGAGGTGCGAGGAAGACATAGCAACCAAAGCGAACATCGATATAACAATGGTGGATCTAGAGGGAAAAAGAGCCGTCGTATCGACAAACAAAGAACTGCCGACTCTTTACAAGGAGATCCGAAGAGGTTGATAACGGTTATCGGCATGGTTGGAGATACGATCTCGGAGCTAAACCAGGATGCAATCCAACGACTAATTAGCGCAAAGACGGTCTTAGCGAATAGATCGAGAGCCAAGGCCATAGCGAAGTTTGTAGATACCGCAAACACAAAGATCGAGGAGTATCCCAAACCCCTTAGCTCCTTGGCAGAGATAGTTGCATCCGTAGAGCATCCAGTAGTGGTGGTCGCAAGTGGAGATCCAGGGTTCTTCGGCATCACAAGCTATCTCTCCGCCAACAACCTTGACTTTGAGGTTCTACCTGCCCCATCATCGGTGTCGATAGCGGCAGCAAGACTAAAGATACCCTGGGAAGACAAGGTCGTACTCTCAGCCCACGGTCGTAAAGAGGAAGAGTTTGTGTCGACCTTAGATACAGCCCTCTCCGAAGATAATGGTGGAGTGTTTGTACTTTGTGGCCCAAAGCTCCCTCCACTTGAGATCCTTAGCCTGATTGGCGCCAGAGGCGTAAAAGGGCATGAGATATGGATATTCGAAGACCTTATGACAGACAGGGAGAGAGTTACTGGACCAGAGCCCCCACATAAGGATTACTCATCCAACGCCGTAGTTCTCCTCCTAAAAAGACGCCACCCAGACACAGCGTCTTTAATCTTTAGATCAGAGCCTCCTTCTAAGATGCCATCGGCCTTTTCTGAGAAAGAGTTTTCACATCCTGATAGAAACTTCTCCAAGATAGAGGTGAAAGCCCTTGTCATGGCTCTGCTTCAAGTCGACAGCTTAAGCTTGGGCTCTGTGTTTTTAGAGGTTGGCGCTGGTTACGGCGGTGTCGGTATACTTGCAGCGAGACTTCGTCCAGACCTCGTGCTTTACCAGTACGAAAAAGATGCAAGGAAGATCCCAACGATAAGGACGAACCTAAAGTCATTCGGGGTTACATCAGTCCTAAAAAATGAGACCTTTAATCCTAACGAAGTAAACGATATCGATCCCGCAGCGATCTTCTTTGGAGGGGGCGGCGTGGAACTTGCCTACGAGACCTCCAAAGCTCTAAGGAGGCCTGCCCGGATATGTGCTGTATTCGTCTCGCCCCTAGATCTATCACTTGCCTACGAGGCTTTTGGCAACGTCAAAGAGATCGTCTCTTTTACCCTCTCTCCGTTTAGCAAAAGTAGCTCACACACTAGGCTTGTTCCTTCGAACCCTGTATTTCTAGCCTGGAACGAGATATAACCTATGACCCCTAGCGCAAGCGACTTTATACCGAGTGCCACCAACTCAGTGATAGTCTCTAACTCATTAGCAGCTGAACCGGTAAGGCAGGCAGTCGGATCCAAGATCTACACCTTCAAAGAGGCTAAAGATGTAGATGATCTTTTCAGAGTCTTCGATCTAATCATCTATGTATGTGCAGCCCCGATCGCTGTCCGAGCGATCGCTCGGGCACGTCTAACAAAGGCCGCAGATCCCGCAGTAGTGTGCGTGGATGACACCTTGCAACACAGTGTGGTCCTCCTCGGTGCGCACAAAGGTGGAAATCAGGCTGCAAGGTACCTTGAAAAGACCATAGGAGCCAAGGCGATCGTCACGACCGCATCCGACCTGAGAAACGCACCTTCGCTAGATGAGATCCCAGGGGTACGCGTCTCAGGAGACCTTCCAGCAATACAAGGTCGTATAAACAATCGTATGCCTCTTTGGCTTGAGGGTCAAAGAGAAGATCTGCCGCCGGCACTGAGAGAAGTCAACTTTGAGGCCGACCGTTCTTTAGGATTTGTCCTTAGAACAGAGGCTTCATCCACCGATCCCACCTATGACTCGGACAAGAAGATCGTCCATCTAACCAAAGAACGCTCGGTTGTATTAGGGGTCGGTTGTTCTTTGTCGTGCACTAAAGAAGAGATGCGATCCGCTGTAATAAAAGCCGCCTCACAGGTTGGGCTTAAAATCAGCGACTTCGTTGCTGTGGCAACGATCGATCGCAGGAAGGACCATCACGCAGTAACCGGCCTTGGTCTTCCCGTCTTGGCGTTTACGTCAGAGCAGCTTAGAGGAGTAAGGGTTCCAAATCCGTCCTCAAAGGTCATGGAAGAGGTAGGAACTTCCTCGGTGGCCGAGGCTGCAGCCCTCTTGGCTCTTGGACCCAGGTCTAGACTGGTCCTTGAGAAGATAAAGTTCGAGCAAGCCACAGTTGCGGTGGCAGAGATCGCGCCGAGGGGGAAGCTTAGGATCGTCGGTGTTGGACCTGGGTCACCGCTTCATAGAACCAGGCGCAGCGAGATCGCTATAGCGAACGCCGAGATAGTGATTGGCTTTAGAGGCTACTTAGAGCTGTGCAGCGACCTCCTTACAAACGGTCAGCAACGGATCCCTTACGAGATAGGTGAGGAGTCAAAGCGGGTTGAGCGCGCCATCGAGGAGGCGGAGATGGGTCACGATGTGGCCCTTATCTGCTCGGGGGATCCAGGGGTTTACGCCATGGCGTCTTTGGTCTTTGAGACCAGAGCCTCTAGAGATCTATCCTCCCTTAGCTACGACATTGAAGTAGTGCCGGGTGTCACTGCGGCGCTCGCCGCCTCAGCCGCTAAGGGAGCGATCTTGGGTCACGACCACGCCTACATATCCCTGTCGGATCTGCTCACTCCATGGTCAAAGATAGAACAGGCTATTAGGTCTCTCGCTGGCACGCACCTTGTCGTGGCGATTTATAACCCTAGATCCAAAGGAAGAAGGTGGCAGTTTCAGCGCGCCATTTCGATACTAAAGGAGATACGAGGCAACTCCACTTACGTGCTACTGGCAAAGTCTGTCACCAGAGACTCAGAGAACCTTACGGTGACTACCTTAGGCGATCTGGATGAGAACCTCGTCGACATGGAGACGGTCGTAATTGTGGGTTCTACATCCTCGGCTCTAGAAGGAGAGTATATCTATACACCAAGGGGATACAGCGTCGATGGCGCCCACTAGAACGGAAACAACCCCCACGATCCATAAAGTGACAGTAGAGATCTTAGACAGCTGCAAGGGGTGTGGTCTTTGCCTGTTGACATGTTCAGCTAAGGCTCTAGTCGCAGCCCCGTCGAGACCTCCTAAGATTTTGACACAAAACTGCACTGGCTGCCTTGACTGTGTGGACGTATGTCCCGCTGGATCGATCTCTTTCTACTACGAAGCCCCGAAAGAAAAGGAGCCTCGAGGTAAAGGTTGTCTACAATAACAAAGTTGGGAGGAGCTTCTTGCTTGGCAACGAGATAGAGACACTGAGCTTCAAGCTAATACAGAAAGAGGTCAACCTCTACGGCTTTGACCTCTACGAGCGTGAGGTTGTTGCACGCGTAGTTCATGCGAGTGCGGAACCTTCCTATGTCGAGGAGATGAGCTTCAGTCAAGATGTGGTAAGAGACATGGTTGCCACCTTCAAAGAGATGGATCAAGTACGCATCGTCACCGACGTTACCTCTCTCTCTCACCTGATCTACAGCGATGCAACCGTCTCTGCGTTTGAGCTACCTTATGCCTTGCTAGCAAATCAAACTCGGTCATATGCAGCCATGCGCCACGCCGCTCAAGTATTTGGAGATAAAGACACCATTTACGTAGTAGGATGCGCACCCACGGCTCTGGAGGCTCTATTGGACTTGGCAGCTGAAAGTAAGTTCTCACCCCTAATCATCGCAATGCCGGTTGGTTTCGTGGGAGCTTATGAGTCCAAGACCCGCCTTGTAAAAGAAGGTAGGAGATACATTACAAATCTGAGTAGACGTGGGGGCACTGCCGTTACAGCCGGAGCAGTGAACGCTGTTATCAAGATGGCAAAGGGAACTTATCAAATCGTCTCTGAAGGTGAATACGGAGAGGATCACTGACCATGAATTCAAGACGACGAGGGATATTTCTTATGGGGCATGGGACAAAGTCCCAGCGAGGCAAAGATCAGTTCATGGAGTTGATCTCTTTAGCCAATCAAAGATTCCCCATAGCTGTAAGTGGAGGGTTTATCGAGCTTGCAGAGCCTGAGATGAATCTAGCTATGGACACCTTTTTAGAGGCAGAGGACCTAGATGAGTTGGTAGTTGTACCCGTAGTCCTCTTTCCCGCTGGACACATGAAAGACGACGGTCCTGTCCTTGTAGCTCGCGCCAAAGGATCGTCGAGGAACAAGTCCCTCAAGGTCACCTACTCCAGCTTCCTTGGAACGCTACCTGAAGTAGTCACTGCGATCAGTGAACGGATCGTTGAAGCATATGGGCACACAGAGGCCAGTGAAGATCGAGCCGTGTTGTTGGTGGGGCGTGGATCCACAGATCCTGATGGCAACGCTGAGCTCTACAAAGCCTCACGGCTAGTTACAGAACAGTTGCAGCTCGACCCACTTTCAGTGCAAAGCGCCTTTGTCTCTTTGGCAGCGCCCTCCGTGCCTGATGCACTCGAAAGTCTTTACAAGATGGGGTATCGAGAGGTCGTAGTTCAGCCTTACTTTCTATTTCACGGACTACTAATCGATCGAATGTTCGATCAGGCTTACGCCTGGTCCAAAACCCATGAGCCTTCCCCAAAGCTAACTCTAGGCCAAGAGATAGGTCCCGGTAAGCTACTTCTAGATGCTATCTCCTATAGAGTAGATCAAGCCTTGGGAGAGATTACTTTAAGTTCTTGCGATCTATGCATGTATCGCTCGCCCACTATGCGTGGCAACAGTTCGTCCATCTGAGTAGCGGCTTCAGAGAACATCCCGGGACCAAAGTCCCATTTCTAAAAAACTTCTTCAGAATTTATAAATATCTGTAAAAACAGATAAACACCGACTGAGAAATAGGTATATGCTCAACAGTAGTCAATTACCGTTCTAAGTGAGTTAAGAAACACTTTCAGTGTGAGGTTCGGTTGGGTATTGGGAGGGTATGTGAACTCGGAGTACGTTAGTGGCGATGGATCAAAGGAGCCTTGGTCCATAACTAACGATCAGGCCTATGAGTCAAAGCTCTTATCCGGAGGCACCGCCATTGAGATTGGCACGCTGTCGTGCAACCGCTTTGGCCTAATTACAGCGTTTACAGCCCTCGACCCATGGTTCGACTTCATCTCCATACCTCCTGGAGCTGTAGATGGGATGAACATATCCCAATTACTGCCCGGCTTTGATGTAACGACAGCTTTTTCAGAAAATACGCTCGGTCCGGGGTATGTGGGATCTTCATACATAAAGATAAAGTCGGCTTCTAGCACTCGCAACCAAGGGTACAGGGTGGCAGCTATCGTAAAGCGCGGAGAGGACTGCGCTCCTAATGAGTACTCAGTAGCACTCTTTGCACAGACGACCGAGAGGGACACACTGAGAGTAGGGTCCGTCAGCTCTAGAAAGCTAGTTGCTCTCACCGCTCGCTTTACCGAGATCATCGCCTCTATTGGAGAACAGATCACAGAAGAGCCGCAACTAATGAGCGCTTGTATTGACAGCCTCCTTGGATCGGGAATTTTCCATGCTGCGTGGCTAGGGACAGAGTCCTTCAGTACCGGATGCTTTGACATTGTGGATGCAGCCGGAGCCGGTGCCGGTGAGATGAAAAACTTCAAGATTCCCGTACAGGTCAACGATCACCTAACCCCACTCTCTTCAAAGGCTTACGCCTCGAACTCGTTGTGCTACAACAACGACCAGATAAACGCACCAGGACTGGGCCCATGGCGGGACTTTTTTATCGCACATAGATGGCGTTCAGTAGTCGCAATGCCTGTTGGCGACGCCGTGGCCGAGTCGGTTTTAGTGGCGGCCTCTCCGATTAGCAACCTCTTCCAGCCCCACACTCTTGAGGCGATGGAGACGATAAACAAGTTGATCGTCCAGTCTCTTCGGCTTCTAAGACAGCAACAACAAGCTACTCAGTTCAGACAAAACACTCTCTGGCTCTCAACACACGACCAAGCCACGTCACTGGCGAATCGGGCACAGTTTGAGAACGTGCTTTTTGCAAAGACAAAGAAAACCAATACCGCACCTAGGCCATTCGCCCTTTGCCTTTTGGACATAGACGATCTTCGGTCGATAAACTCAATGCACGGCACGGAGGTTGGTGATCAACTAATCGTGCACTTTTCAAAGGCTCTAATTGAGACCTTTGAGGACCTCGACAGTGTATTTCGTGTCGGCGGAGACCAATTCGCGGTAATCGTCGACGACACAACAGACCCTAAAGTAGTCCTGGATCTCTTCGATACCCTTACAACCGCAGCCCAGCTGAAGATCAAATTTTTGTTTTGAACAAGCCGCTACGATACAGGCCGCATAGGTAAGCGGGGTTCAGTGTCCCATTTGGTGAGCAAGTCCAAACCTCTTGGAACCATATCTTACACTTGGACAACCGGTGTCGCATTCTTCCCCGCGGATGGAGGCGAATTTAAAGAGATCCTAAGAAGCGCCGAGCAGGCGCTTTATAGTGCCAAGAGATCCGAAACCAAGTGTGCAAGCGTCAACTTCTACTCAGAGCTTGGAGGATTCCCAAAGGTAAATAGTGCATTTCGTGCCGGTGACGCATTCCTACTCTATCAACCGATCATATCGCTACAGACAAGGGAGGTGGTTGGCTTTGAAGCCCTTACCAGATGGAAGATAGACCACCGTACTTTGACCCCGCCGGAATTTTTGCAACAGCTAGACAAAAGAGAGGCAAGAGACTTTAGGCGAGCAGTCTTCAAAGAAGCCCTGGCGGCTCAACAACGAAATCGTGTAGACAAAAAACCTCTCTTTATGAGCATTAATACAACACCAGACGACCTTGCAGATCCTAACTTTGCCACAGAGCTTCTCTCACTACTCCCCTCCTCTTCAGATCCCAAAGACATAGTTCTAGAGATACTTGAGACAGGTGAGATCCTTGCATCTCAGATAGCATATGCAAACATCGCTCAAATGAGAGCCTTCGGAATCAGGATAGCCCTGGACGACGTCGGCTCAGGATACTCCTCGTTACTACGTTTTCGAGAACTCCCGATAGACGAGATCAAGATAGACAAGGGCTTCGCTCGAGACATACTACATTCACCTAAAAACCTCGCCTTCTTTGACACGATCGTTCAACTGGGAAACGGGGTAGGGGTAGACATAGTAGCTGAGGGTGCAGAGACTCCGTTGCACGTGGAGGCTTTGAGCCAGACGGGCGTTGGCTTTTTACAGGGATATGGCATATCGCGTCCAATGCCAGAGAACAAGATAAGAGATTTTGCACAAAACTACAGGCTCGACATGGCAGACTCCTCACAGATGTGGTTTGGGGCTCTGTTGGATCATCTTCGCCTACTAGGTCGTCTAACTCAGGACGTCAAAATTCCACATCGAAGGCTTAATTTGGTACAGGAGCTTACGGCCCGATGCAGTCTGGACAACTGGATGAACATCCAACCAGAGCGATTCGGAAACCTCACACTTATTCGAGAGTCCCACACTGCGTTTCACACCTTGGCTCATGCGGTAGTTGAGTCTGCCGAGGCCGGTAGCTTTCTGCGCCTTGAGAAGCTAGCGGATATGGCAAGAATGCAGGCATCGCAGATGGTAGAGCTAATGACCATCGAGCTCACCAAACAAAAAGACGACCCAGAGATAGTTCTTTCCTAAAGGTCCACCTAATTTCTCCGACTCGCCCTATCCCCTCGCTCTAGATAAGAGCGCCACCTTGAGAACGAAGATAAAGGTTCATTTTCTTTCGGTTCTCTTAGCCAAGGGTAAGGATAGACGTTACGAAGCTGTGCGCTCTTTGCATATCTTCGCCAAAGAGGAACTGGGGAGTAACATGTGTCAACCTCCCTATCTTTTAGAAGATCCGTTGGATCACCCCTAAATACTCTAAGGTTGCTATAGTACTCCTGTATCTCCCCTAACGTCTGGGCAATGAATATCAGCCGTTTACTCGAGATCTGCAACTTCCTCAACAGCGGTTCATCGAAGATAAAGAGGACTTCTTTGCGCGGCAGCCGCAGTACCTCCTGATATAGTCCCAGATTCTCAGCTGTTATCCATGCGACATCTGAGGGTTCAACACGAGCTGAGACCATCTCCTCCATCTCCTTCACCAAGTGATCGTATCTAGCGATAGGCTCAGCCATTACAACTTCATACGTCTCTGGCCAGAACTGAATCGGACACGTACTCTTCAAGGAACACTTTGCGCAAAGGCGAGGCGCATAGCGCGCTACCTGACTCTGTGAGAATCCATACGGCCGACCGGTCGCATATCCCGCTACCCACTGCCATCCAAGACGATTCGCTGCCCTGGATCCATCTACAAGATGTCGAAAGAAGATCTCCTCGCCCTCTAGCCAGTCCTTTCTATGCCTGACCGTTGCGTGTGAGGCTAGCCACATTCGGCTCTGATTCACGATATATCCCGAACGAACCAGTTCGCCGTACACCTCCTTGATGCACAGCATCTCCTCGTCTTCGAAGTACTCAGCAGTACTTGTGCTACATACCGGATCCTTTGGTCTGTACCTGTAAGGGCGCCTCAGCCCCCTTCCATAAAAAAAGTACAGATGCCGTGCATACTCCTGCCAGAGCAGCTCGGAGCGAAAACGGTCTCGATCAAAGTCTGAACAGTGTTTCTCCGTCCAAAGATAAACCTCTTTCAACGTGATAATCCCATGTCGAATATAGGGAGAGAGACGTGACGCCCCTCGTTTGGTAGTTGGGTAAACGTTGCCTCTCTTAGACCCATATCCGCTGCAGTCGAACTCCGACAGTCTTTGATACGCTGCGCTGTGCCCACCGACAAATTGATCGGATGCGATCTCAGATCCCTCCGACTCCAAGTAAAGCCCAGAGAGAGATCCCCTCACCCAACGCGTCGCTGCCTCATGGGCTTCAGCAGCCGCCAACCCCTTTGGCGAGGGAGGCGGCTCTAACTCTACAACCATAACGAGATACTACATCGTTGTCCAAAGTAATTTATCTGTACAGTCCATCTGTCCTAAAGCCATATCAGATCGATTCGAGATGAAGTGACGTAACCACATCCAAAGTGATACCCTCTTGATAGTTAGTCTTTGCAGGAGGAGACCAAAGTGGCGATCATGAATACTCAGCTTGGTACATGGCTGATGTTGGAGCATGCCCTGACACATAACTTCGATGTCGAGGTCGTGACCCAGCAGACGATCGATACGAGACATCGATACAGCTACGCCGATATGGCAAAGAGAACTTATCAGCTTATGAACGCTCTCGACTCGCTAGGACTTGAACGCGGTGAAAGGGTTGGGACCTTGGCCTGGAACAACTATCGTCACCTCGAATGTTACTTCGCAGTTCCCTGTACCGAGCGCATACTTCACACATTGAACGCCAGATTGTCACCTGAGGACTTGGCATACATCATCAACGATGCCGAAGATCGGGTCATATTTGCAGAGCCAGAGCTCGTTGAAGCCCTCGAGAAGATCTCCAACCAAATACCTTCCGTACAGCTCGTAGTGGTTATGGGAGATGATAGCAACCTTCCAAAGAGCGGATCGTTTCAGATGGTAAGTTACGAGTCCTTGATCGCCCCGCACAAGGAAGACTACCCATATCGAGAGATAGACGAGAACACGCCAGCCGGACTTTGCTATACCTCTGGCACGACTGGGCAGCCCAAGGGAGCGCTATACACACACCGCTCTACATATCTTCACGCCATGGGCTGCGGTTCAGCTGCGGGAATGTCAATTGGACCTTCCGACGCTGTCCTTCCTGTGGTCCCCATGTTTCACGCCAACGCGTGGGGTATGGTCTACGCAGCGGTGTCAGTAGGAGCGAAGCTCGTCTTTGCATACCCTCACCTTCATCCCGAGAGCTTTGTGAGGTTACTAAGGGACGAGGAGGTCACGATATCAGCAGGCGTCCCAACGGTATGGATTCAAGTTGCAGAAGAACTCTCCAGATCTCAAATAAAGCTTCCTAACCTCAGGGAGATCGTAAGTGGAGGATCTCAACCCCCAAAGCCTCTAATAGCCCGCTATCGCGACGAGTTCAACATCCCAATCATTCAGGCCTGGGGCATGACCGAGACCTCTCCACTAGCTTCTACAGCCAGACCAAAACATCACTTACGAAGTCTTCCAAAAGATGAGCTTTTGGATAAGGTGTACTCTCAAGGCGGGATTCCCTTGCCCGGCATAACCATCAGCCTCAGAGGCGATGATGGAGCTGAGGTTCCAGCCGACGGACAGCACATGGGAAATCTCTTTGTCAAGGGCGCTTGGGTGATCGACTCCTACTTTAAGGGCAAAGGCAAAGACTCCTTTAGTAGCGACGGATACTTTGCGACTGGAGACGTGGCGATAAAAAATAGCGAAGGATACTTTGTAATCGCAGATCGGACCAAAGACCTAGTAAAGTCCGGAGGTGAATGGATCTCATCTGTTGCCATGGAGGGAGCGATCATGGGAATGGAGCAAGTGGCCGAGGCTGCCGTTGTAGCCGTTCCCGACGAAAAGTGGCAGGAGAGACCGGTCGCCTGCATTGTGCCGAAACCTGGATGCAACATAACCTTGGAAGAGGTTAGAGAACACCTCATAAAAGAGGGTTTCCCAAAATGGCAGCTCCCAGATAGGGTGGAGATTATCGACGCAGTTCCAAGGACCTCAGTAGGAAAATTCGACAAGAAAGTCTTGCGCTCGCGAATTACAAATTAGCCTTTACGTGTGACTAACGATAAGGACAAATCAACCAACGAAGATCTTTCTTCGGAGCCTTCATGGACTACGCGGACCTTCGAGCACAAGGTGCGCGTACTTCTGTCCGATACCGACCCCAAGGGCGATCTACGTGCAGACGCACTGGCGAGGTATCTCCATGACGCAGCTACCTTAGACATTGAAGAGACAAAGTTGGATCGCATAAGCATATGGGTTCTAAGGTCCATGTCGATCGAGGTAAAGGAGAACGCACACTACCTCGACTCCCTTAGACTTGTCACTTACTGTTCGGGGACTGGGAAGGCTTGGGCGCAACGAAGCACAGATGTGTATCGGTACTCCGAGAAGATCATCGATACCAGATCGATATGGGTCAACGTAGGTGGAGTGAGACAGGGAGCAAAGGCTCTACCAAGTCAGTTTTTCGACGTATATGGTCCAGACATCGGAAACATCGAAGTCAGCGCTCAACATAGACTCAAGACTCCCAAGAACTCCCCCATACGCGAAGACGTCTTTGAGCTAAGACATAGTGACCTAGACGTGATGGATCATGTAAACAACGCCATTCATTTAGTCTTTGTTGAAGAGACACTCAAAAGAGCAGGGCTTCATTCTGAAGCCACCCCGCGATCACTTCTAGTGGAGTTTAGAGACGCCCTTGAGATCGAGCCTAATCAAGTTACGTCTACGCTCTTTGGAGTTGAGGAGAAAGTATTTCACGTCGAGCTCTCGCAAGGTTCAGTTAAATCCAGAGCTCGTGTTAGATTTGCGTAACATCCTATCGCTAACCACTCGCCGTCAGCAGTCTCTTGGCTGCCTCGACGTCCGATGACCTAGGACCACTACCGTCACCAGGAACCTCTAGAAACACAAGTGAGTTCGCAAAGATCGAAGCTCCGAGGAAGGCGGCTAGAGCATCTTCCCCTATCTCACCCTCTCCTAGATTCTCGTGTCTGTCGTGTAGCCCTCCACATTTGCTCTTCGAGTCGTTCAGATGTACGCAGTCAACGGCGTCAAGGAACCTGGAGAGTTTATCTATCGTGCGTCCACGATCTTCAGGGTTCCTAAGGTCATAACCGTATGCGAAAATATGTTGGGTGTCGATGCAAAGTCCAACTCTTGCTCTCTTTGCTCCAAGTTGCAAAATCCTCTCCACCTCCTCTAAGGAACCCCCAATAGTACCTCCAGCGCCAGCGGTGTTTTCAAGCAAAAGTTTTGTTCTAGAGCTCCTGGGCAATCGCTCCCCTACCTCTTCAAACACATCGGCGAGTTGAGCCTCCACTGCATCGAGGCCGTGTCCTTTGTGGGATCCGAGGTGTAGCACCACACCGTAAGCCTCTATCGCACAGGCCACGTCTACAGTACTTATGAGCAGATCCTTTGATCTCTCAAAGAGGTCCGGGTCCGAACTTCCAAGATTAATCAGATACGAAGCATGCACCACCGCATCTTGCACGACCTCAGAGTTCGCCAAAGCTTCTCGATATCTCGATAAAACCTTTTCACCAAGAGTTGGAGTTTTCCACGTTCTCGGGCTGCCAACAAAGATCTGGATACACTGAGCTCCAATCTCTTCTCCGTTAGAAACGGCGTTATAAAGCCCTCCAGAGGCAGACACATGAGCACCGATAAGCATCACGGACACTCCGCCGCATGGTTAGTACACTTCTGCCACAACATAGAACTCCCCACTACACAAAGATGATCCAATACAAGAGTAAATTGCCTTTAGAGCGGCTAGGCTTTCTCACCGAGTGTTTTACCTTGCGATGCCCAGGTTATACCTCGAAATCTAAGGAACTAGTAGCACAACCAAAGAGAAGGTAATGTCTTCAAGGATCGACGTAGAGTTAACGAGCAAAAGAGATGATGATACCTGGACTTGGAGGGCCGCCGGAGCTAAGCAGCCCAAAGGTGTTTTGTCTTCAAAGTTGCTATACCCCGGAGCAAAGGTCGGAGATATCGTACGAGCAGAAGCGTTATTTGAGATTGACGGTATCACGATTCAACAGATCCTTCCACCAAAGGTAAAAGAGGCTCCAAAGAACGCGATCGAGCTAAAGCCAGCTACTGCTACGGGTCCGCTGGTAACGACACGTCTAACGAAGGGCACACGTCCAGACCGAGAGCGAAGACAAGCTAGAGAAAGAACTCGCAGACAAGGACCTTCAGTTGATGCTGGCGAACGAAAAAGACTATCTCGACCAGAGATCAGCAGTGAAAACAGGCACCAACGACGGACTCCTAAGCCTGATCCAACTTTGTCTCAGCCCAGCATCACTGCGAACGCACCCAAGCCACGCTTTAAACGCTTGGTGGTTGGCTCTCGACACAAAGATGAGTTCATATCGTCAGTTCCATCTGAACACAAGCCCATCGCTGAACAACTTTTGCGAGGCGGAATCCCAGCAGTAAGAGCGGCCCTTAGAGAAGGTAACGCTGAGGCACGTTTGAAGGGGCTGCCAGAGACGCCAGAAGACGTCATGATGAAGCTTGCCGAGAACCTCCTTCCCGGCTCCAAACTTGCAATCTGGCTAGATCGTGCCGAGGCCGCTCTAAAAGATGCGGACGAGATATCACTTCGTGACCTAAGGTCCGTTGTTGCATCGGCTGATTCAGTCCGATCCAAGGATGAGCGCGCTCGAGAACTTGCCGAGCAACTCAAGCAAAAACTTCAAGAGCGAAGCGAAGCTACCGCCAAGGCGTGGACCAACGATATCGCTGAGGCTCTTGATCAAGGGCGGATAGTGCGCGCTCTGCGTCTGTCCGCAAGACCACCAGAACCTACAGCGAAGTTTCCACAGGAACTCATGAATCGGTTGATCGAAGCGACAAATCAGGCTATGACTCCTGAGACATCAGAAGATCGGTGGATCGCCCTAATAGACGCTTCGTCAGAGTCGCCGATTCGTCGTCAGATCATACCAGTCGGACTTCCGGAGTCTGCTTCCCCCGCCTTGATCGAACTTGCAAAAGAGCACTCTGGACGAATCCCAGCTCTTGCGAAGATGCTCGGTATAAGCGTACCTCCTCCGCCAAAGGTCATGGGAACTGTAAAGGTAAAGCAACAGCGCGAAAGAACGCATTCTCGAAAGACTCCACAAAGGAAGCAGGCTCCTGTTGGTGAGGCTCCTGTTGGTGAGGCTCCTGTTGGTGAGGCTCCTGTTGGTGAGGCTCCTGTTGGTGAGGCTCCTGTTGGTGAGGCT
>NZ_FQUL01000054.1 GCF_900128965.1 Ferrithrix thermotolerans DSM 19514 | reverse complement strand
CGTTGTTTGTCAAAGAAGGTCTCAGAGTGGGTGAGGATCACTCGGTACTCACCTCCAAGGGCAGTAGTCCTGCTTTCATACGCAGTGATTCCCAAGAAGCGCTCTTCGTCAACGCTTATGTAGTCGCTTCTTGGTATGGCGAGAAGGTCTTTGTGCTGTGTTGGGGGAAGAGAGCCCACAAAGTGCATTTGACTCTCGTGGATGAGGGACTGATTTGACAATGAGTCCTGACCAGCGTCATAGACCATAGTGAGATCATGAGAGTTGCCAGCCACCTTCCCAAAGCCCACAAGGAGGTCTTTCACCATGATGGGGAACTGACTCACGTCAGAAGGGTTGCCGGGATAGGCATGACAGAGCAGCGGGATCCCTCCGTCGGTACTCACAATGAGCCCAAGTCCAATCAACCTCAGGTCGACACGCTTTTGCTTGGCGTGTCCACGTTGAGCAATGGGTGCTTTGGTGTTGGCGGAATCAATGTACGTAGCGAAGTTCGTCATATCTAACACGAGACCCAAGAGATCGACCCCAAAACTCTCAATGATGACTCCGGTGACCCGCTCTTCAATCTCTTTCATCTGCTTCGGTGTGAGCTGATCCATTGCATCCCAGAACCGACGGTGATCAAGGGCCTTCGCCTTGACAGTACAGAGTCGATCAACAACCGTTCGCTCTGCCCACTGTGCAAAGCCCAACTTCGACGTTGGAGCTACAACACGATTGAGCACTGCCAGGGGAAATATAGGTACCCACCGATGCACCAGCATCGCTTCGTCGAGCACCGACGACCTCATCGACAATGTCAGCAATACCGAGTTTCTCAATCACACTGCAGGTAGCGGCAACATCTCCAAAGCCAAGGTGACGAGAGTGCTTGGGATCTCCAGCTGATCCACCTTCAAGTAAAGCTGTAACCTCTTCGGCACTACCGAGATAGCGTTGTGAAACAATACGGGGTTTTCCATCGACACGGGCTGACTCGGTGAGGTAGTAATAGGTCTTGTTGCCTTGCTTCTTGCCAACCAAATATGCCATATATAGCTACTACCACAGATGGACAAACTTCGCGAATCTGTGACCAGCACAAACGCGCTGGTCACAGCCTTATTTAGAAATACTTTTGTAACACTCCAGATTTCCAAAATGTAGCTAGCCAGGAAACTCCCGCTAGAAGCACCAACTATAGTTCATTGTGCAGCTGGCAAGGACCGTACAGGGGTGCTCTGTGCCCTCATTCTCCTCATCGTTGGTGTCACCGAAGACGAGGTCATAAAGGACTACGCAGCGACCTCAACGAACATGGTTCGAATTCGCGAGCGCTTCAGTCGATTGCCAAGATACGCAAGGAACATGGTCCGGTTACCAGATGAGATCTATAGGTATGAGCCATCTACCGTGCAGATCTTCATAGCTGAGCTAAGGAGACGTTATAGGAGTGCAGATGCATGGGCACTGGCTAAAGGAATCGACTCCGAAACAGTGCAAAATCTAAAAAGTGCGCTCATATTACCTTGATCTCTATGTTTGTTCTGCTAGGTTCAAATTCCTAAAACTGGATACGTATGCTAAGTGGCACACGAACTCCGTTTCGCCTATCCAGCCTGCAATGTGAGCTACTTCTTCTAGAGGCAGTCGGCGGTAGATATCTGATACGCAAGTGATAGTGCTTGCCGTTGAACCACTTAGGCCCATTTGACCACTTTCGGTTCTCGGAGTCTGCTACACGAGTCTAGGCGAAAATTAGGGGCAGTTAAGGAGACATCTGTGTGCTGTCCTACACCATTTGCTTAGCTCAGCTAGATATTTTTCTCTCTCATGAACCGAAAGCTCCTAGCCCCATTTGACTGCCACCGTCGCTTTCCGTTCAACCTTGCTTGAGGCCGGATCTCTCTATCACTTCCTGGCTGAGCACCGCAGAGACATTCGCCGATGCTAGGTTCGCCTTAGTTCCATCTTTTTGGCACCGGGAGGTTATAGGTCACAGCCTCGCTCATTGCCTCGGTTGTGGTGTTTTAGACCTTGGAGGGGCTCTCCGACCGAGAGGCAGTTCACCAGGTACGCTATAAATTACGCTTCAATCTTGCTCTCGGTCTTGACCTTGAAGACAGGGGCTTTGATCCATCGGTTCTGACCTAATGGAAGACTCCCATCAAGGAGTCCCACACTACTACGCTCATCTTTGATCTGACCCGTGGGATTAGCAATGAGACCAAGATCATAAACACCCACACCAAGTAGATCCTTCACCTAAGTGGTTCTCATTGATGCTGTCATCACTCAAGACACCCTTAGCCAGATCATCGCTCAGATCGAACGTACTCGAACGCTCATTCCAGCCCTTTGTTGGGTGGAGACTACCCCCACGCAGTCTCTAAGGATAGGCAGCCTTTTGAAGCTTCGCTAGAGATCTACTTTGTATCGTAGTACTCGAGCGGCACCTTTCTAAATATCGCATAAAGCGCCAAGTCGTAGACTATCTTCAGTCCTCCCGATAGTAGAAAAGGCAACGAAAGCAAGGATGCAGAGCTTATAAGCGCTCCTGCAAGCACGGGACTTCCTCCAGTTCCAAGGCTCCTTGCACCGTTAGTCCAGCTGGCCAGATAGGAACGATCCCCGGTATCGACCATCGCCATAGTGTAGGCCTGTCTGGTAGGAACATCCATCTGGGAAAGTACGTGCCTTAGCAACAGCACTGCTACTGCGAGATAGGCGTTGGGCATTAGCGGTACCAGGATTAGCAAGATGTTCGACGGGAGGTGGGTAAACACCATCGTGTTCAAAAGTCCGAACACCTTTGCGAGTCTTGCTGCCGCAAACGACGACAACGCTGACAGGATATTTGTTCCAAAAAACAGCGCCCCTAGCTGCGTGAGGTCGAAGTGAAACCTAATCCTGAACCAAAATACCAAAAGGCCCTGAACAATAAGACCAGCGGAGAACGCGTCCAATGTGAACAGCGCTGTGAGGGTCATAACGATCCTCTTTACCTTCGGCGAGGGTCGATAAGAGGCCTTTGCGTCAGCCGTAGATGTCTTGGGACTTTCATCCGTCGCACTTTTTAGATGAGATACCTCGATATCTTCGCCAAGCACGTAGTAGAGAGCGAACTGAATCACTCCTGCTGCGGTATAGCCAAGGACTATCCAGGTAAAAAGCGAAGCTCCGAAGTGCCCTGAAGACCCCTGTGACAGTCCAATCCCAGCGGCTAGGGCTGCCCCAAGAGCCGTGGCACTATATCCAATAAAGTTAAAAAGAGCGTAGGTCTTTGTACGATCATGACCGCTGACAAGCTTCGACAACGCTGCCTGTTCGACCGCAAGGTACAGACCGATCTCTTTACCTGTAGGACTAATAGTTGCAAGTACGGCCACAACTGCCACCACCGCTATGTTGTGTGTTGTCAGCAGGACAGGCATCGAGAGCACCCACAGGAGAGAGCTGACTAGGAGAAGTCGTCGCCTCCCAATGGTGTCTATTTTTCTACCTAACAACATCGATGCTGCCGCCGAAGCAAGGAGCACCAAGGTATATGTAAAGCCCACATCGAGTGAGGGCACCTTGGAGTCGTGCCAGTAAAGCGGTAAGGCGATCGCTATGAAACCGAATGCAACCTCTCTCACCAATCGCGCAATAAGTAGGTACATCTCCTCTGCTGAAAGATGCATAAAATTTCCCTTCTTGTCGAACAAGAGTCAAAACAACTGTCCACTTCATTAGTCAAATCAGGTTTTGACAACCCTTCAGCAACTTGCCCCATGCACTCTCTAGATATCGGTCGACGCACCCTGGTGCATGATTGAAGCTTTCTCGAGACGGATTTCCCCGCCACCTTATACCTTTGATCATCGTTCTTCGTCATCTTTGATCTATATGTAAGAGCCTCAATGTCGAGAGTCCATCAGAATTTATAAAACAACCCAACACTTCCTTATTGAAGCTGCGCGATAAGTAAAGGCGACACCGAAACTTACGCAACTGTAGATCCAGGGATCCACCCTAAGAAATAGCCTCCGTTTACCATCTCGTTTTGGCTATACAACACATGCGTCGATGTCACTAGACGCCTCTCTGTTTTCGGTCTACCTCGTATGTGAGCCGACCTTGCCATTCCTAAACTACCAACAAAGCGGGACATTACTCTCCCGTGCCTCTGTTCTCCTTGACCTAAGGGGAAATCGTGTTCCCCTTGTGAGAGGTTTCTTCAATACGTAGATGATAGGTTCCATAAACGCTATCCAGCCTCTTGCACATAATTTCTCAGGATGCCAAAGGGAGACTATATGAGCCAAGAGATGTACACTTTGGGTCCACCTTGGCTTGTGGTGAGGGTTCTAAAAAGCTAGGATAAAAGCGTTTCAACTCACCCACGAGAGGTCTTGGTCTCGTGGATGATCGTGATCCCAAGTCCGCCAAAGACAGCTCTCACGAAGTCGCTAAGGTAGAAGTCAGATGAAGGTAGCTCTATTTATCACATGCGTGAACGATCTGATCTACCCGAGGACTGCACAGGCCACTTATAGAGTCCTTAGCAGACTCGGTCACGAAGTCGTATTCCCTAAAGAACAGACGTGTTGCGGTCAGCTCCACCTAAACGCTGGCTACAGAGACGAAGGGCTGAAACTGGCTCGCCGGTTTCACGATATCTTCTCAGACTACGAAGTAATAGTCTCCCCTTCTGCATCTTGCGTAGGTACAGTAAGAGATCTCTATGGATTCTCCGCAAGGCGACTTGGGGAAGACTCCCTAGCCGAAGAGCTCGAGGAGATCTCGGAACACGTTTTCGAACTATCAGAGTTTTTAGTAAATCGCTTAGGCGTAACTGACGTCGGTGCAGAGTTTCCACACAGAGTCGCCTACCACCCCACGTGTCACTCTCTCCGATCCTTGCACCTTTACGATCAGCCACTACAGCTTCTTCGTTCGGTCAGCTCTTTAGAGCTAGTGGAGTTTGAAGATTACACGAGTTGCTGCGGATTTGGTGGGATGTTTGCACTTAAGAACTCCGACGTCTCCGTAGCTATGGGAACAGACAAGCTTGTAAATATAAAAGATTCGGGAGCCGAGGTCTTATGCGCCGTAGACAATTCATGTCTGACGCACCTAGGGGGCGAAGCGTCTCGTATCTCCATGGGGATTCGAACCATGCACCTAGCTGAGATATTGGCAAGTGAAGGGGCGAGCCGTGGCTGAAAGACTCTTCTCCTCTGACACCTCATTTCCTAAACTTGCCAAGGTCGAACTAGGTGATACACAGCTTCGAAAAAACTTGCAGCACGCCACCCATACGATAAGGAACAGACGTAGAACCGTGGTCGATGAGGTGGAAAGCTGGCAGGAACTGCGAAAAGAAGCAGCCTTGATAAAGGATCACACTCTTAGCAACCTTGACACCTACTTAGAGCTTCTACAGCAGCAGGTAGAGGACAAAGGTGGGCATGTGCACTTCGCCCACGACGCCAAGGAGGCCAATGAGATCGTCAAGAACCTGGTAAGGACTACCGCTGTTAGCGATGTTGTCAAGGTAAAGTCCATGACAACTGCGGAGATAGGGCTGAACGACGCGTTGAAAGAAGCAGGCATAAACAGCTACGAGACGGACCTGGCTGAGCTAATAGTTCAACTAGACGACGACCTTCCCTCTCACATTCTCGTTCCTGCCATCCACAAGAACCGATCACAGATCAGAGAGATCTTTCTAAGAGAGATGGAAAAGAGAGGAACTCCGGCGCCGAAAGACCTTACAGACGACCCCGTGGCTCTTGCTTCTGCGGCTCGCATACACCTTAGGAACCGCTTCTTAGGGTCTAAAGTAGGGATATCTGGAGCAAACTTCCTGGTAGCTGAGTCAGGTTCTTTAGTAATAGTTGAATCGGAAGGCAACGGGCGAATGTGCGTGACCCTGCCCGAAACGCTAATCTCGATCGTGGGTGTAGAGAAGCTTCTTCCAACCTGGGAGTCGCTGAGCGTATTTATGCAGCTACTACCGCGCTCTTCAACTGGGGAGCGTATGAACCCCTACACCTCGATCTTCTCGGGAGTGACTCCCGGAGACGGACCGAAAGACTTTCACCTGGTTCTCCTCGACAACGGTAGAAGCGGCATGCTCAACGACCCATTCCGTCGTCAGACCCTAAGATGCATCAGGTGTTCAGCGTGTCTCAACGTATGTCCAGTGTACGAGAGGGCTGGCGGACATGCTTATGGTTCTCCCTACCCGGGACCAATCGGCGCCATTTTACAGCCACAGCTACGTCTAGGTACATGGGGTGAACTCGAACGCTCTTTACCCTACGCCTCTTCTCTTTGCGGTGCTTGCTACGAGGTATGTCCGGTCATGATCGATATACCAAAAATCTTAGTTGACCTAAGGTCGCAGGTCGTGGATGATAGGCGCACAACATCACCGCCTTCTATGGAAGCATTAGCTATGAGGGCTGTAAAGACTATTTTTTCCTCGAGTACGCTCTTTGAGCGAAGCGCTGCGCTATCTCAAGTTCCGTCCAAGCTTTTCCACGTCAATAAGATAAAACATCTGCCAGGCTACCTCTCTAGATGGACCAATGCCCGAGACCTCCCCTTACCCGGCTCTCCGTCCTTTCGACAGTGGTTAGGCGACAAGAGACCATCTGTAATAACGTTATCTGGATCTGCCCGACCTCGACCAAGATCTTCCCTCTCTTGGTCGAGGTTAAGACTCCGCTCTCTTGCCCTGGTTGGCTCCAAAAGAGCTAGGTCTATAAACGTTCCAACTTCCAAAAAAACAACTGTGTTATCCACGATCGCTTCTTCGTGTGCCACTAACGACGGCCTCCGGGGTGCTCCAGTTCCCAAGGTAAGACGAACCCAAGTGAACACGGCCCCTGAAGATGAACTGATTGAGCTGTTATGTGACAGACTGTCTGACTACAAGGCGCATGTACACGATTCAGACTCTGACTCCGTATTAGAAGTGATCACCGAGGTTCTTCGGGAAACAAACACTGGAACTATAGTCGTGCCCCAGGGTCTCCCAGAGGAGTACTATACCCATCTCTCTGCAAAGGTGACCGTCGACTCCGAAGATCTTGACGCCATCGAGTTAGACAAGATCGACACAGCTATAACACAGTGCGCGCTTGCTGTTGCTGAGACTGGAACAATCGTACTTGACGGGTCCCTCGGCCAAGGGCGCCGCATCGTATCTCTGATCCCCGATCATCACATCGTGATACTCAGAAAAAGTCAAGTGGTAAAGGGTGTTGCGGAGGCTGTAGACCGCCTCGACCCCACAAAGGCACAGACGTGGATCTCAGGACCCTCAGCCACATCTGATATAGAGCTTACGAGGATCGAAGGGGTGCACGGTCCGAGACGGTTGGATGTTATCCTAACGCACTAGCACCTCTCAAAAGAGCAGTACTTACCTACCTCGCTCAACCCTATAGGCCTCTTTAGCGTACGCAGGAAAGAGCTACGACAGCTAGAGACAGTTTAAGAACAAGTTGGTAACTAGCTAAATCGTTCCGAGGTCTAAGTAGTCTGAAACGATCTTTCGAGTTTGAGATGTAAGTTGAGCGCATGGGTCTATTACCGAACGCCGACCAGATAGGCTCAGTCGTCTCTTTGGTACCTAGAGCTCTAAATACCTCATTTGGCCACCTGAGGAGCACAATTATTAGCTACAGGAGCGATCCTTCACCCCTCAAAGCTCCATTTACGTCTCTGCAAAGCAGGCGCGTTGGTAGTGCAGGTGTAGCATCTTACCCCCGAAGGCGCAAACGCAGCTCCTAACCTAAACTCAGCTGAGCTACGAGATCATCTGGATCGTTATTGCCGATAAGAACCTCACCGTAGGCCATTCCTTTCAGAGTCAATCTGATACCTTCTCTCTCACCGTGGTGGATAACTACAAAGCTCTTGCCATCTCGAGAGATAAAGGTCCCAACTGCCATCACACCGGGAATGGAGGTGCCAGGAACTCTAAGTCCATGAACCGCTGTCAAGATGTCGTGCACGATCTCCACTTGCTCTATGGATTCGACCGGAATGGCCAGGTCTCCATGGATGGCTTCTACCTTTTCCAACGAACTTAGCTCTATCCGTACTACGTCTCCGTCTCGTACGATCGTTGCCATAGTCTCCCCCTTCCCCCAAGTGGGAATAAGACCTTACGCCACAACTCTACAGCAGAACTTCAAAGACCACTACTTTCCGTACCACCTGAGATCAAAGGTTAAAAAGTTATATCACCGCTCAACGTCTCTGTATTAGCGTTGTTGAATACCCTAGATATCACTGCTAGCGCTCCTATCCAGTACAAGCCGTCCTACAGTTCCAACGAAGGGCAATAACGACATTACCTGAGCGACAAAGTGTCGTTCATTCGTAGGTCTTCAGATAGCACGACGGAAACTCGCTTCATTAGGCGAGGAGGTGTCCGTCTCGACTCTAGACGTCTGTTGGTACAAAGGCAGCGCCAGGTCAACGTCTCAGGTTCGCGCCTTCGTTACACTGAACTTACCCCCACCATTCCAACTCATCCCTGCGCCTACCTGGGGTTTTGGTCTATCTAGGGCTCAGTTTTACTGTCACACGCTCAACTTGGCCCCAATTAGTTCAAAGGCTCGTCGCTGCAAGGGGGTAGGGGTTGTGGTTTTGGTGAAGGTCACATCACAACCCTTGACCCGGCACGTCAGCTCTTCGAGGGTGTCGAGTTCGCTCAAAAGGGTACGAAAGCTCGCCACCTCTTGACCGTCTCTGTTGACCTTGGTTGCGGCCTTGGCCTTAGCAGAGGCGGAGACCACCTTCTTGGCAACGGGTGAGCTTGGTTTTGGTGGCTCCTCATCACGGAAGGTCAACTCGCTCAAGCGCTCCTTTGCGAGATGGAGAAGGTGGGCACTTAGCATGCAGGCAAAGAGGGATGCGCGAAC
>NZ_FQUL01000072.1 GCF_900128965.1 Ferrithrix thermotolerans DSM 19514 | reverse complement strand
GAAGATTTACTATAAATCGTTATAGCTGCGCGTGAAGTCAACTGCTGGAACCCTCTCCCGACGGCCCCTCAACTGTCAGCCCACCACCCTAACATCGAAATTTCTTACCGCTAGCCAAGTGGCCGTGTATCGGTAGGAACTAATAGGGTGCACATAAGGCAAGACTTTCACACGCTTTCCTCGATCCATTTCCCTACCGACGCATATCACGAATCACCCCTTGCCCGTTCAGTCTGCGGATAGACCATAAGTTCCTTCGGAAGGGCTTTCACACACGAAAGCAAGCACGTACAGTAATGGTTGCTTCGATGTGATGACACAATCCCATCCAGCAAATCCACGTCTAGAGTCCCTGGCACCCGTCAGACTCGAAAACGCAGCTTTGACACAACCCCCGTGGTGAAGAAAATCAAATACCTTGCTTCGCAAAGAAGTCGCGGGTGTGATCTCCAATGGTTTGGACAACCCGATAGAGCGGTTGAATTCCGGTCAGGTCAGGCCACCCACTAAGGCAGCATCTCACGAGTGAGCCAGTACTTACGTGGCAAGGATGCGCTGTCCGGATTGGCTCATCGGAAAGCCCAGCTTTCAATACAACCGCAGCCAGCGCCTGTCCTACAAAGGGGGACAGAAGCGCAACTATTTGTCGATTCCCGATGCTACAGTAATGCTGTTGTAATTTTAATCGTCGGATGAGCTATAACGATCGGGAAGGGGGAACCCGTGAAGTATCGGACACTTATTCTAGGGGAGGGAGCTGTATTTGCTCTAAGCCTTGTAGCAGTGATCCCGAGTACTGAAATGGAACTTGCGTCTTCTAAGAATCAAGTGCTTAAGACCACGTTGGCTGTGCCAATGAGTTTTCGCCAAGGCACGGAATCCCCTGGGACGAAACCGTCACCGGATCTGCTGGTGGGTTCAGGAGGATGCGCCGGAACTACGTTATATCCAGGACAAGCTCTTGGTTCCGGCGGCTACTTGTGTTCTTCGACTGGAGGATACACGCTCATTATGCAGACCGACGGGAACCTAGTTGAGTACAATTCCTCTGGAATTCCGTTTTGGGCAAGCGATACATACGGTGAACCGGGCAATTATGTTGTCATGCAAAGCGACGGCAACCTGGTTGTCTATTCGTCTTCAGGGCAACCACGTTGGGCTAGCGGTACCTATGGTATAGGAGGCGGGACTGCCTATCTGACAATACAGGGAGACTCCAATGTGGTGATATACGACTCCTCGGGTGCAATTTGGGCGGTACGGTGGTTCTCGCCCCAGACATACGCCTACGAGATAATGTTTCACTTTGGGTGGAGCTCCTCTCAGTGGCAGTACCTAGATGAACTCTGGCAAAAAGAAAGTAACTGGCAATGGAACGTCTGCAACGGAGGAGGAACTTATCCAACATGCAACTACTACAGCTTTGCCTATGGGATACCCCAAGCAGATCCAGGTTCCCAGATGGGTTCAGTCTGGCCTGACTGGGCAACTGATCCATTCACCCAGTTCACGTGGGGGGAGCAGCACATAGCGGCGGTATATGAGGATCCTGCCAACGCATGGTCCCACGAAGTGGAACACGGCTGGTATGGAGAGCAAAATGTATAGGGCTCAGCTCATAGTTCCGGGTCGGTTTAGGTTTATAAAGCGCATTCGGAGGTCATTGATGCTACTGGCTGTCGCCGCACCGCTGATGCTTGCGGCGTGCGCGACCATCGCTGAAACAAGCACAGCTACTTCAAGGAAGCCTGAACGCTCATTCAGTGGTTCTGATACGATTGTACTGCGCACCACACCCCCTGCATTTGCGAAAGTCGATTGGGAAAAGCTGCCCCTTCCCGGCAAGGATCTCGTGTCGCCTGGAATGTTGCCGACTGCCTTCTGCGATATGTCCCCGGTCGAAGTGTGGCCGTCCAAGAAAACAGTTGTCTTCTATCTCAAGGGCTTCGGCAACAAGCCGTTAGCAGTGCTACCGGTTAGGTGTGCTGCATACGCCCAGAGCCCGATCTCATTTCTTGTGTATCAAGGTGTGCTTGGTCACCAACCGAAGCTACTCGAGGTCCTCTATGAAGGCGAGTTATTCAAGCAGCTTCTTACCAATGGAGTTCCAACCGCTTCCGTTGCAGCACAAAAGCCCTACCCTTGGTCGGGGCTCTTCATTTGGAACGGTCCGGGGGGCGGTCCTGGTCTGAACCGCAAAGAGCTGAGTTTCGCGGTGTCAGGACGCATGCTTACCATTGGGGGGCTAGTCGTACCCGCGAACGGTCGTCCACCATATTCAGGAGATACCACTAAAGGCTACGTGTTTGCCAAGTACAGCTACATTTGGACACGCGGTTTGTTTCGTTTCATGAGTAGCACAGCTGGTGTACCACCGCTCGTTCCAAGTTAAATCATGGTCACTGTAAAACAAATTCGGTAACCATGCCCTCGGCTTCAATGCATCACTTTGCCCATTGAATCACCGTTACTCCGCAGATAAACCAACATGGGTTATTACCGACCAACGTTGGTCACCTCTATCATGCCGGTCTCGTTGCGTGCGCAAGACCGGTCCCGGCGGCAACGGCACCACCGCTTCGGACTGCCTTACCTGTGGCCCACGGTACCCTCGTGCCGCAGTCGGGGCAGGTAGCGAGCGAAGAACAGTGTCATCTACTGTCCTTCTGGCGACCATCACGTCATGAGGCTCAGATATCAGACTGGTTGCCTGGTATCTGAGCCTAGTGCCGCCGTAGGCACAGCCCGCTTGGCTCCCAGGTGGAGCGCCTTTTGTGGACTTGCTACAGTTTGACGGACAACTTTTGAGAAGGCACATAGAGCCGGAGCCGATGTCCATAATGGAGAACATGTGACCGAAGAAGAAACGCGAATTGCGGTCTTATACACCGGAATTCAAACGAGAGATCTTTTAAGAGGTGCCGTGCCGGTGATGGATCGATACTTGAGATAGCCAGGGATTTCGACTCAGGCACCATCAGCCGTCAGAAGATCGTTGCCTAAAGGCAGAAATAGATGCAGATGAACGTGACGGTTTGACAACTTAAGGAACGGGAAGAACTAAAGCCGCTTTGAGAAGGGAAAACAGGGCTCAACAGAGCGATATAGACATACTCACAGCGAGCAATGGCTCCTTTTGCCAACAAGACCCGGTGAAAATGAACCAGTTCTCACCCGAGGCGGCCAAACAAGCAGGCAACAGCACGAAACGTTGCTGTTGCCTCTATATCAGGACCTGGCCTTACGAGGGCTATGGATCGTCTTTGACAACCGGACAAAGCTCTGTATCTGAGACCGTGACGCTCGGGAGCAGCAGTGCTCCAAGAGTTTACGTATCTCATCGTCAGTG
>NZ_FQUL01000008.1 GCF_900128965.1 Ferrithrix thermotolerans DSM 19514 | reverse complement strand
AAAGACGAGCAGGATGGGTAGGGGAATACTCTCAACAACGATAACCAAAGGCAGAACTCACAGAGACAGTGGATCAGCTATTGGGGACCCCTCAGAAGAGCCAAAGTTGGCTTGGGACAAATCGAAATGCGATCTCAGTCTTTGGAGGTGAGAACGCACAGGAGATCGGTTACAACCTTTGGCCGTCTACCTTAGAGCTTCTTCATGCCAAGAACTTCATCATTAGCTCGCCCAATACCAATAGCTCTCTTGCTCCTACGTGATCTGTGCCAATAACTTGTTGTGTAGCGTTCAGTGGTTTAAGTTTCGCGACACCGATTCGAGTCCTATTCAGCAACTTCTTCAACCGAGGCCAAAGACACTCTCCATGTTCAGCCTCAAGCCAATCAGTACGATCACGTACTGCCCATAACTGGGTACTACGACATACGAGATGATGATTGCTAAAGCGAATAGATGTTGTTGCATTAATCACCTCTGGAATAACGGTTATGTCTCTCGTTGTAGCTCCATCTCTAGCCTCGGCTAGCCGTTTAACGAGTGTCGGTTATGGAAGCTGTACGATCGGCGGTTCTGACGGTGGCAGTGGTGGGCCTGTTGATGGCTTTGGTAGTGGTGGCGGTCTTTGATCGAGGGACCCATGATGATGGTGTTGGCTGGGTAGTCTGATACCATGAGACAGGCACAGGCGCTTACAGCGTTAATGGAGGGTCGTTCCTGCTTCCTAACCGGACCGCCCGGTGCTGGCAAGTCCTATGTTGTAAGGCAGTTTGTTGAGCTAGCCAGAAAGTCTGGGAAGGTTGTCTCGGTTACCGCTTCGACCGGCATAGCTGCCACTCACATCTTTGGTATGACGATTCACTCCTGGTCCGGCATAGGGGTCAGGTCCTCTCTCACATCAAAAGACATAGAGCAGATCGCCTCAAAGGATCTATATGCTCGGCGTCTTCTTGGGACCGACGTGCTCGTGATCGATGAGGTGTCGATGTTGTCTGGTGAGTTCCTCGACATGTTGGACGTCCTTTTATCTGAGGTACGCGGTTCTAGCGCTCCTTTTGGGGATGTCCAGATGGTGCTCGTCGGGGACATGTTTCAGCTCCCTCCGGTACAAAAAGGGGGAGAGGCTCAGTTTGCCTTCTCATCTTCGTCGTGGCGTAACTTAGATCCAGATCCTTGTTATTTGACAGAGCAGCACAGGCAGGGAGACGACGAGCTCAGAGAAATTCTTGAAGCCATGCGAAGAGGGGAACTTCGAGGTCGGCACAAAGACATGCTAAGCAGCAGGGTGGGTGCCCGCCTTGAAGACGCTTCTTTGGACCCTCCGAGGCTATACAGCCACCACGTCGACGTCGATAAGATCAATCAAAGACGCCTTCTCGAGCTCGCTGGCGAGTCCAGGTTCTTTACCATGAAGTACAGTGGATCCGACCAATACCTGCAACAGCTGTTACGTGGCGTACTTGCACCTCAGAGCCTTGAGCTAAAATTAGGTGCTGAAGTAATGTTTGTAGCTAACCACCCCTTGCGTCTTTATGTAAACGGCTCCTTGGGAAGGGTTGTTGATCTCAAAGACCGGTTCCCTGTGGTTGAGATGGCGAACGATAAACGGTATATCACCGTTGAACCTGTCTCCTGGCAGGTAGAAGAAGAGGGGGTGGTACGAGCAGAGATCAGGCAAATTCCGCTCGCCCTAGCCTGGGCGATAACTATCCATAAGAGCCAAGGTATGAGCCTTGATGCGGCGGAGATAGACCTCTCCCGTGCCTTCACCTTCGGGATGGGGTACGTTGCGCTCTCAAGGGTTCGTCGACTCTCGGGTCTGGTTCTAAGAGGGTTCAACGATATGGCACTTCGGTTAGATCCGAGGGTATTTGAGTTCGACCAGACGATAGCAAGACGCGCAAAGAGCCTAGAGGTCGAGCTGACAGACTACCAGTTAGAGCAGACGAGACCATTTGACTCTCTTGGGAGTACTGAGCCTGTCGATCGGACACTTCTAGAAGACCTAAAGCGGTGGAGAAGAAACAGAGCAATCAGCGATGAGGTCCCACCCTATGTCGTGGCACCAGATGTAACTTTGGAGGAGATAGCTGCGACCCTGCCAGCCACCGATGACCAACTTGCAAAGGTTAAGGGTATGGGCACGCTAAGAGTCGCACAGTATTCCAGAGAGATCTTGGCTGTTGTAGAGCGATGGCGTTACAAGGGGAACCAGGAAACTATGTGGTGATAAAAATCCAAATCGGATCTATCCCTCACGGCCGTCGGTATCGTCGTCTATTCCATTTGCGGCTTGCGTACTCTTTACTATCCCCCTTCCACATAGCGATCTCCGCGTAATTTTACTTGGGTGCGACGGGATAGTTAGGCTTTGGGACTCCTTTACCAGTAAGCATCACCACGCTTTACCTAAACAGTACCGTTTCATCTAAGTCAAAAACTTTAGCTTTAAGTGATTAGAGGTTCGATCTATGCTTTGCTGATAAAACGCTTTAGGCGAAGATGTGTTTTCGGGCTCAATGCAATTCTCTAGGAGGATATCCCAACTTCCCACGAGCGTCGTACCATTGCCAAAGAGCTAACGAGAGAGCGCAGTGGGAGTGGAACGGCTCAGATGCGAGAGCGAGATGCTCTCCCAGCTACCATATAGTTACACGCTTTGTTGGATCCATCCACATGGCGTCCTCCTTTGTAACCGAAAAAGCTTCGTAAAATGCGTCTAGGTTTCTCACGACCTGGTTGCACCGAAACTCGGCGGGAGAGTGGGGGTCGGTTGCCAGCCTTCTTACCAACTCCTCGTCCCTCTGCTTTTCTCGCCAAGCCCGAGCCCAAGAGAGAAAGAATCGCTGCGCTCCACTAAGCCCATCTATCTCTTGATCCTCTGCTTCGCTCCGAGAAAGTTGGTAGGCTTTCCAGGCTATTCCCAGTCCCCCGATATCTCCGATGTTCTCACCGATGGTCAGGGCACCGTTTACGTAGTGATCCTTGAGCTGGCGCGGTACTAGGGAGCTGTACTGATCGATTAGGGACTTAGCTCGCATCTCAAAGGACTCTCGGTCTTTATCGGTCCACCAGTTTGACAGCCTTCCGTCCCCGTCGAAGTGTGAGCCTTGGTCATCAAAGCCATGACCGATCTCGTGTCCTATCACAGCTCCGATCGCACCGTAGTTGGCGGCGTCGTCTCTTTCTGGGTCGTAAAAAGGGAACTGTAAGATGGCAGCAGGGAAGACTATCTCGTTGAAACTGGGGTTGTAGTATGCGTTTACTGTCTGTGGAGTCATAAACCACTCGGATCTGTCGACAGGTTTGCCTAGTTTTGAGAACTCACGATCCATCGTGAATTTAGCTCCCGCCATAACATTACCCCACAGGTCATCTGCCTTTATATTTAGCTTTGAGTAGTCCCTCCACTTGTGTGGATACCCTATCTTTGGGGTGAACTTACTCAGCTTCTCAAGCGCCCTGTTTTTAGTCTCCTCGCTCATCCAGGCAAGTTCCTTTATACTCAGTTCATAGGCCTTCAGGAGATAGTCAACCATCTTCTCCATCTGCCTCTTCGCTTCGGGCGAGAAGTGCTCTTTCACGTAGATTTTCCCGAGAGCTTCGCCCATTAGCCCCTCAGTTATCGCAACGGCTCGCTTCCATCTTGGACGAAGCTCTTTGGCGCCGCTAAGCGTTTTCCCGTAAAAGTTGAAGTTCTCTTCGACGAAACTACTGGAAAGATAAGGAGCTGCACCATGTACTATCTGCCACTGCAACCAATCCTTCCAATCTTGAAGAGCTTCCTCGCTAAGTAGCCGAGCTACTCCAATATGAAACGATGGTTGGCGAACAACAAGCTCTCTTAGTGAGTCGGGATGGGCATCAAAGCCCTTTAACCACGGATCAAGTGCTCTTTCATCCTTTAGCTTGGTGTAGTTGGCCTCAAACTCGGACCAGGATCCGAGGTTGTAGGTCTTTATAGAGTCACGACACGATACGTTATCCCAGTGTGATGCAGCGATCTTTCGCTCAAGCCCGGCCACTCGCTCGGCGCGTTCGGCTGGCTCGCTTAGGCCCACAAGCGCGAACATCTTAGAGATGTGTTCTTTATGAGAATGACGAACCTGGGTGAAGTGATCCTCTCTGTAGTACCGTTCGTCCGGAAGTGTTATCCCCGACTGTTCAATTAGAACTAGATATCGATTCGGGTCTCCCGGATCGGGGTCGACAAAGAGCTGAAAGATGCCCGATACCCCTTGACCTTGAAGGCTTCCTAGTAGCTCTAGGAACTGTTCTATGGTATCTACCTGTTCTATAGACTCAAGGAACCCTGCGATCGGCTTAGATCCTAGAGACTCTACTGTGGACTCGTCCATGAAGCTTTTGTAGAGGTCTCTGATCTTTATCTCTTCGGGATCTTCGGTGTCCCTAAGACTTTCTAGAACCTTGCGTAGGGCGATCTCGGCGTTCTCTGCCAGTATGTGGAAGGTACCGTATGAGGACTTGTCAGGGGGTATCTCCGTGGACTCTATCCACTTCTTATTTACGTGTCCAAAGAGGTCGTCCTGTGGAGGAATGCTAGGATCTGTCTCTTCCAAGTTGATGCCGGAGCGCTTAGTCATACCTCAATCCTAACTGCACTTGGCTTCTTAGTGCTGAGAGTCCATAGGACGCATCGCGTGATTGATCAAGAGGTGTAGGTCAAGTAGAAGTTCTAAGGAAATACCTTGCTTCATGTGAACTGAGACACATATACCCATGGGGGTATATCTCTTGAATCGTTAACTTTGTTTTTATGTTACGGAATTAGGAAAGACAGCCAACCTCACGGTGGGGGATTTGTACTTTGCGAACGTTTCCGCAAGATGGGTTGACTAGCCGACTGAGTTTCCGTGCTTGCCCTTTGGGCGTAGGGTAGTGGCACTTAGAAGGAGACAATAGAGATGGCAAGGGTCGTCGTATTAGGGGCTGGTATATCTGGACACACAGCAGCGCTTTATCTGCGGAAGGACTTAAAGCGTCACGATGAGGTTGTCGTGGTATCGCCTAACTCGGAGTGGAACTGGATTCCATCGAACATCTGGGTAGGCGTTGGGAAGATGGATTCTAAAGAGGTGACCTTCCCATTGCGTCCGGTGTACAAGAGGAAGGGCATCGACTTCAGGCAGGCTCGTGCAACCGTAATTCATCCCGAAGGAGACCTAAAAGACGGTATGGGTTATGTGGAGATAATATATACAGATCCTGATCGTTACGGAGAGGTCGAAGAGATCAGGTACGACTACCTTATTAACGCTACTGGACCGAAGCTCAACTTCGAGGCAACCCCTGGACTCGGCCCAGACGGCTACTCCCTGTCTGTGTGCACTGTAGATCACGCTGCTAAGACGGCGTTGGAGCTCGAAAGAGTAATCGACAAGCTAAAGCAGGGCATACCCCAAACCCTCGTCATTGGAGTCGGTCATGGAACCTGTACCTGTGAGGGTGCTGCCTTTGAGTACGCGTTCAACGTCGAGCATGAGTTGCGCGCCAACAAGGTACGGGACCTTGCTGAGGTTATCTACATAACCAACGAGTACGAGTTGGGTGACTTCGGTGTTGGAGGGATGCAGTTTGCATCTAAAGGGTTTGTGACTAACTCCAAGATTTGGACTGAGTCTCTCTTTAGAGAGAGGAACGTAAAGGCCATCGTCGGTGCTCACGTGGAGCGTGTGGAACAAGGAGTTCTGCACTACGAGCAGTTGGACGGTACGAAGGGAAGCATCGAGTTCGACTTTGCAATGCTGCTTCCGCCTTTCAAAGGCGTCGGTCTTACTGCTTTGGATAGAAATGGAGATGACATCACCGACAAACTGTTTGCTCCTAATGGGTTTTTGAAGGTCGATGCCGACTACTCTCAGAAGAGTTTTGACCAGTGGCGAGCAGAGGACTGGCCGAGCACCTATCAGAGCCCGTTTTACGATAACCTCTTTGGTGTAGGAATTGCCTTTGCTCCACCCCATCCAATATCAATGCCCCGGTTCTCACCCAACGGGACTCCGATATCGCCTGCGCCTCCACGCACTGGCATGCCGTCGGGGGTCATGGGAAGGACTGTAGCCGAGACGATCGTAAGCCGCATAGAAACAGGTGATCATACACTTGCCCATAGAGCCTCGATGGCTTCCATGGGTGCAGCGTGCGTTGCCTCAGCAGGGACAGGTTTAGCAAAGGGAACGGCAGCTGCGATGACCATGTCTCCCGTGGTGCCGGACTTCGTGAAGTATCCAGAGACAGGCGGCCGAAACATCAAGGAGACGACCGGTGAGATAGGACTTGGAGCCCACTGGACGAAGCTACTTTTACACTATCTCTTTATCTACAAGGCGAAGGCCCTTCCAGGCTGGCACTTTATTCCTGAATAGGACGGAAGCAAAGGAAAGTTGGACATAGGAGAGAAAATGGAACTTCCAGACGTTGACAAGGCGATCAGCGAGGCCCCGTTGCCTACAAAGATGACGCTTAAAGCTCGTACGAACGTTGTCTTTCAGGTTGTGCGATTCGGTATCTTTGCACTGAGGATGCTTAAGATGGTTCTAAAGGGTCACGAAGAGTAGGCTTAGGAACAGCCCGATCGCTACCTGTTAGACATATTAATCCATCTACGAAGTCGGGCCTTCCCACAAAGATGTAGGGTAGGCCCGACTTCGTAGCGTCTTTGTTGGGATGGATGAGAGTCGATAGGGGAATCCTTCGGAAGATTTGGATTCAGGAACAAGTAATGTAAAGGTCGAATAAGCGCACATTTGGCGGGTGTCAAGGGAAAGTACTTGATCTGGAAGCGAACCTGTTTAGATCTGAGCAAAAGTCAAGAAAATGTGTAACGCCTAGATCGATCAAAAGGTGTTAGCTCCGTTCAGTCCTCCTTCCCCCACTCCGCAGCTAGTTTTACTGGTTGTTGATAGTCGGCTAAGTTCGTGATATTTCGCTGAATGAAATAGTGGAGATCCTTTAGATCGATGTTTTTTAGCCCGCCATCTCGTTCCACTATGTATTCACAGGAAAGAGCTAAGTCGGTCATTCGTCCAAGAACGCTACGATCCGCTGTTGATGTAACCACGACGCAACTTGGGTCAAGTTGGCCGAAGGTTTGCCGATCTAGGTTCTCCGAATCCAACTGGGCCTCTATGAGCGGAACTAGAAATTTGCCAATGGGGCGTATATCAGAGAGACGAATGTCGGGCGCAAAGACACTAAACATAGTCCCAGCGTGAGACGCTAGCAGGCACTTGCGTCCTTGGATCCATATCAAGTTTGCGTACCATTCGTTTGGAGATGGTTCCAGATCGCTCAAGATATTTTCGCTGGGGTCCAGCACTTTTCGTAGCTTCAAAGTACAACAAAGAATCATTATGCGTGCCCAATCACAAAACCTAAATCTATAGGACGTTGCGTGATTCTAGTTCTAAATATAGAGACCTAACCTCGTGATTGGGGGAAACGCTTGATCCTGGGTTGTCTCTAACTTTATGGAGCTGTCTTTTGTGATAGATGAACCTCGCCCCCTTCCTCTCCAAAGACCTCTGAGATAGCAATGAGAGACTCAGGGGCGGTCTTACGCTTGAAGGTATAGAACACCGCTCCCAGAACTAGCCACACACCTACGACTGGACCAGCGTATGATATGGGGGCGGGCAGTGGAGAGATAAAGGAGAACACTGGTACCCCAGCACCCGCAAACAACGCCGGAATTAGTACCAAGACTCCTAACGCCGGTACAAACAGGTGGGTAAAGAACTTGAAGTTGCGTTTTTCGTGTCGAAGGAAGTACACGATCGCAGACACGTTCATGAGGATGTACGCTGCTACGACTACGATAGTGATAATGGTGCCGTCGAGCGCAAATCCATTTACCGGGTTATAAGAGAGACCGAGAACCAAAACGGCTGCAACGGAGACGATAAGCTGAATGATGTTTGCGTTCTTTGGCGTCTGGAACCTTGGGGTTATCTTTGCGAGCGCCCCGGGAAAGACACCAACACGTGCCAAGGCGTATGACATCCTGGTCGATACGTTGGTGCCAGCGTTGCCGTTGGCAAGGGTGGAGTTGATGATCGCGAAGAAGACAAGAATCCAAAACAAACCAAACATGCTCTGAGCCAAGCCCTGCCAAGAAGACGCGGAGTTGAAGTTGGCAAACTTACCTGGCCCGTATATGACCGTGACAGCGTATGTGGTAAAGACGTAGAAGATCCCGATCCCCACCGTCGCCGCCAATATTCCCTTTCGGATCGTTACTTTGGGAGATTTAGCCTCCTCAGCCAAGGGGGCTGCCGCCTCAAAGCCTGCAAAGGCCAGTAGTGAATATACAGATCCTGCGATTACTCCAGTGACTCCGTGAAAGGCTTTAGGTGTGTAGCTGGTTCCAAAGACTGACAAAGTGTTGTGTCCGCCAGCTTTTGCGATAAATAGGACTGCGAGCACTCCGAAGACAGCTATCTCAATCGCTCCCAAGATTGTTCCGGTCTTAGCGGAAGTGGTGATTCCTCGGTAGTTGATTATAAATACCACTCCCATGCCGGCAAGTGACCAGGGCCACCAAAGGCTTGCGGGATAACCGTGAATCTCTGTGGATAAGGTGCCGGCTACGGTGAAGCCGAGCTGTAAGAAGACAAGGGCCGGAACTAGTGCGTAGACGAAGATATATCCCCATCCAATAAAGAATCCAACGATAGGATGTATAGCCTTTGCGCCGTAGGCTGCAAGCGATCCAGCTGAAGGAATCCGACTGGCTAGTTCTCCAATAGAAACAGCGGTTAGGAGGCTCGCAATAAGGGCAATAAGTACCGAAAGCGGAAGATCCCCTCCTGCAAAAGCGGCTCCAGCGGGTATGGATGCAGCGACGGCTGCTCCTGGCGCCATAGCAGTGATGCTCTGGAAGGTAACCTCTCTAAGCCCTATTGCTCCTCGCTTTAACTCTGGCTTAGCTACTCCGTCGGTCAACTTATCTACCCCCAATATCTTGCTTCGATGGATATTTAGCAAATTGTACGTTATCGAGAGTGCCTCGGACGCGTTTTTGTGTTAAAGTTTTGAAATTTGACTCGAGATAAGTCGGATTTATTACGTCTACGGGGAGTATCTGAGAAAGTAATCTTTGCGTGCGAGCCGCATGAAGAGTTAAATGAGAAAGAGCAGAACCAAGGTAAGCTCCTTTGGTTCTGCTCTTTCGGTTCATTTACACGAGATGCAGCTGCTTGAGCTCCTCTTGGACCATGTTCTCATGCTCTTCCTCATCTTTCTTGGCCTTGGCGGGACTCCAACGTCCCTTCATAAGCGGCACCGAGAGCATAAAGAATATGAAGGCTGCTACGCAGATCCAGTACCAGGTCTTCCACTGACTAGGACCATTCTTGGCAGCGTTGACCACTGCGGTGGCGTGCTCTTGCAAGAAGGTAAGTGCTGGAGCAACGGCCTTGAGCTGATTAAGCTGGGCGGCGTTTGCCTGCAACTGCTGGAACTCTGAAGCGTTAGCCGCCAGTTCCTTTAGCTGTGTAGTATAGGGAGCCAACGTCTGAAGTTGAGGTGCGACCGCTATGACCCCGTCGATCGCTGCAGCGTTTTGAGCGATTGTTCCCACTATCTGCTGGCCCTTAGCGCCACCTCCCGCAGCAGCGATCGCCTGGCTAATTAGCGAAGACGGAATCTGAGACGGGTTAGTGTACTTGGCCAGCTGGGAGAAAATAGTCGGGTTATGTTCAATTACCGAAAGCTCAGGTGCGAACCTTTGGGCGTTGGCTAACTGTGTCTGATATTTCGTAGCCGTCGCAATTATCTGTGGGTGCGTCTCTGCGAAGGCGATCAGGGACGCATGGGTCTTGGCAAAACTGATTAGTGAGGCGTGCGTTTCCGCAAAGGCGATCTGCTCTTTGTACTGGTTTGCATAAGCCTTGACCTTAGCTCCGTAAGATACAAGTGGAGTTACCGATGTGACTATAAGGGGCAAGATAAGGAATGATACAAATACGACCATCCTTAGTGTCCATCCCCAAATTGCAAGTCCTGTAGCCGTGAGCGCAGGGTTTCGGGCTTCGACGGTTTCAGTGAAGCTGGCCATCCAGGGTGCATATGCAAAGGCCAGGAAGACCGATATCGTAGCAAGAATGAGTGCCATCTCGTAGTAAGACACAGTCTTGCCTAAAAGCCCAATAAAGATGACGGTTAATACCGTACCGCCTACGGCACCAAAGATCATAAGTGGCTTTCTTACTCTGAGCTTGTCAGAGATAATGCCGATCACTATGAGTCCTACGGCGTTTGCCCCCCATTGCCAGTTGGCGATTCCGTTCGCGTTTCTCAAAGAGAAGCCGAAGACCGTTGTCATTACAATTGTGCCGAATCCGACAGCTGTATAGTAGATCAGCAACATTACAGAGACCGCAAGTGCAGAGATAATTATGTCTGCTTTGAGCATTTGACGCCATGGATGTGCCAGAGAGGCTTCGATGTCTATGCCTTTGGCTTTGGCCTCGATAAGAACCCGATCTTTAGTGGACACCATTAACTGGTCCCGCAGTCTTGGAGAGAGCTCTCGCATGCCAAATAGAGCGACTAGAAAGACTAAAAGTCCTATTGCTCCGCAGATTCGATACTCTGTCTGCCACTGAGTAGTCGCTGTGATAGTAGCAGAGCCGACGACAGCCACAACGAGGCTTCCCAGCACTGGACCTGTTGTCCAAAGACCCATAGCGGTAGCTCTTCCGGTCTGTGGCGAGAAGTCTCTTATGAGTGCCGGTGTTGCTACCAAGGCGATTCCCTCTATGACTCCGACTAAGAAGGTCGATAGTATAAATGGCCACTTTGATGTCATTGCTGGTATCAGGAACAATGTCGCTAGCCCTGTCACCAGCAGTCCCGTTACTACAAGGTTTGCCCGTCCGACGCGGTCGGCGACTCCAGCTACTAGCGATCCAAAGGCGCCAATTAAGTTCCCGATGGCGATTGCTACCACGTAGAACGTAAAGCTCATCCCGAGCTTTTGAAGAAGCAGTGTGGAGACCGAACCTCCGACGTATGACTCGTAGTACAGCGCAATGGTGGAAATTACCACAATTGCGAGCTGTATGGATCGTGGTTTTATTCGTGGGTAGTGTTCTAGTTCTCTGTGTGTAAGTCTGTAGACAAAACCGTTTCGGTTCTGACTAGCGCCTGATTGCATACCTATATCGGTGGTAGTCATAAAAACCCCCCAAGCTCAATGCTAAAGCCCCCCGGCTCGTGCAGACTAGAGTTCTAAAGTTCTAGTTACGACATGGTAACTTGTAATAGACCCTCCGTCAATAGCACACCCGCAAACTGAATTCGCCCTTAGTGTTCCCCTCGTCGTCCTGTTATGGTGCAAGAGTTTGCTATGTGTGATCAAGTTGTTGGAACGCTCTTTTTGTACCATTAGCTTTGAATGAACGGGGCGAAACACTGGGTGGTCTCTATACTGAGCCTTTGAAACCATGAGTCTCACCAAGAGTTTGTTCAAAGCCACCGTCGTTTCGGTCTCTACCTTAGAGGTTATTTCTCTTCTCGGCCTGAGGAGAAGCGTTGAGTCTCACAGAGTCTTTTGGGACCAAGAGTCGCAACGGGTGGGTGCATTTAGATATCTAGCGCTTGGAGACTCGGCAGCACAGGCTGTTGGATCTTTCGATCCGAGGAAAGGTTACGTCTACCAGCTAAAGCAGTCTCTGGAGGCCGAGGTAGAGGGGGGTGTCTCGTGTACAAATTTGAGTATCTCAGGAGCCACGGCGAGATCGGTTCTAGAAGATCAATTAAATGCGTTGGATTTGAAAGCCTTCGACCTTGTAACACTGGGCGTCGGTGGAAACGATGTGCTTAAGAACTCCGTGGACAGCTTTGCGGTTGACTTCTTTGATCTTTTATCTCGGTTGCCTAAAGGCAGTTTTGTCTCCAATATCCCTTATTTCGGAGGCAGAGTGAGAAGACCAAAGAAGGTGATGGCCATGAACGACGTCGTATATCGCTGCGTTGCAGATACAGGGATGCACCTGGTCGATCTTTATTCTGTGACCAAAGATTGTAACTCGATGTTGGCTTACTCGGCTGACCTGTTTCACCCAAACGCAAAAGGTTACGGGTTGTGGCGCTATGCATTTTGGAAGGAGATCGGTCCGTGGCTTAAGGTGTATTTGATGGAAAGCGGAGCTAGATGCGCTCGTAAAGCTTAAGCGATCTTGTACACGTGAATTGGAACTTGGCGTCACAGTCCAAGCTAACAGGTTTCACCTCTCGTACGTCTTACCCTCTCTGTTGCGAGAGTGTTGCTAGTGAGTAGGTAGGCTAAAGCCATACCCTTACATCGAATTGGGTCATCTCATAACTTATGGTTGATATAAGAACTTCGAATTACTCTAAAAGGTCTGACAAGTACAAGCAAGTAACTTCCGCTTCGTGGCGAACTCATTATCAGCGGAAGGAAAGCTGCTGGTTCAGCTTCAAGTGAATATCTGACAGCGCTAAGTAAGTCAAAGATGATGAATTTCTTGCCAATTGGGGCAACCTGTGCTGGGAGGTTCTTAGAGTTATTCTAGATACTCCAACGACTGAAGCAGAGTCCCACCTAGGTCGTAGTGTAGTCAGGTGCGCAGACCTCGTAGTTAGTCGGCTCACTCTCTGACTGTGTCTCGGCGAGGAGTTTTCGTGAGGCATCTAGATCTCAAGAGCAAGTAGGCGCTCAACTGCGGTTGCCATCGTCGCAGGTGATTTGCAAAATGCCCACCTGACTAAGGTCCTACCGCGACCGCGATCTTTATAGAATACCTCCATGGGTATAGCTACGACGCCAGCCTTATTAGGGAGTTCCATGCAGAACAATGTAGCGTCGTACGACTCTAATGCTGATATGTCTGTGACGACGAAGTAGGTTCCAGCGGTATCACACACAGCAAGACCGGTTTTTCGAAGTGTCTCGATCAGCACGTCTCTTTGAGGCTTTAGAGTCTGAGATATCTGAGAGGTAAATGTGGTTCCGTTTTCTAAGCCAAAGGCAATGCCTTCTTGAAACGGTCCGCCATTGACGTAAGTGAGGAACTGCTTGGTCGTAAGTACTGCATCCAACAGCTGTTGGGTCGCACATATCCACCCGATCTTCCATCCCGTCAAGGAGAACGTCTTGGCTGCTGATGAGATGGTTATGGTTCTATCTCTCATCCCTGGAAATGTGGCCAAGGGGATGTGTGCGCCTTCGAAGACCAGATGTTCATACACCTCATCGGTGATTGCTATGAGGTTGTTGCGTACGCACAGATCAGCCAGAATGCCCAGCTCGTGCTCCGTGAAGACCTTTCCGGTGGGGTTGTGTGGGGTGTTGATGAGCACAGCCTTGGTTCTATCTGTTACCAGGCTCTTTAGATGATCAGCGTCAAAGCTCCAGCTCGGCTGATCGAGGGGTACTGGCACGACGACCCCTTGTGCCATGGTTATGGCAGCCTGGTAGGAGTCGTAGAAGGGTTCAAAGACTAAGACCTCGTCTCCGGGTTCGATTAGCGCCAAAAGCGATGCAGCGATAGCCTCAGTGGCCCCAGCCGTTACTAACACCTCCGACTCAGGATCATACTTTAGACCATAAAAGAGCTCTTGGTGGTAAGAGATCGCCTTCCGAAGCCGCAAAATACCCCTGGCAGGAGGGTACTGATTGCGACCTTCACGGATTGCAGCCACGGCTACATCTCTTATAGGCTCAGGACCATCGAAGTCGGGAAAGCCTTGCCCTAGATTGATAGCCCCTCTCTTAGCGGCCAGCTCAGACATAGTAGCAAAGATCGTTGTGTCAAATCCTTGCATTCTGGATACGAGAAAGGGGTTACCAAAAGACACAAGGATATGATAGCCCCTCAGATATGTCTTTTTGTGCCCTTCGGCTCGAGATGTGCCTGTTTTAAAGGGTGATCCATCTCAGATCTCAAGGCCATCATCTGCATCTTTACCGGCAAAGATAGGACGAATCGCAAAGAGGAGATACCAGACGATGGCGACGGTAATGAGAGCGGTTACGAGGTTTCCCCCAAGCCCAGCAAGTATGAAGATCACGACAGATACGAGGTTGACCAAGGTGCCCAGAAATACAAGATCCCAGCCATTCTTCTTCATATCCTTGAGCGGCTTTACGGCGCTTAGGTAAATAACGCCATAGATGACCAAGGTTGCAATGGACAGGTAGAAGAACACTCCAAAAGACGCTGGACACAGTCCAAATGCACACACAGCACTTACTGTGCTTGAGATTGAAAATAGATCCCACGCGCTCGCCAATGACGCTAGCCCGGCTATCCCAGATAAGATCCATGCATACCTTGCCAAGCCTTCAGAGAATCCCTGCGGAAGGGAAGGGAGCTGTTTAGAAATCGTTGCTAGTTGTACCTCTAACTTCTCAACTGCCTTTATCGACACCTCCGAGCCTCCTTACGATTTTCGTACCGGTCAGAGTGTAGCACCCAAGAGCCCATCGCTGCCTTGTGGAGACTGGCTTGTTTTCACTTATTTTGGGTAGTAGTTGTAGACGTGGGGGATGTGGTCTATTCTGACCGATATGAAGGAGATCCTCGGGGAGTGAAATGATCTCTTGTGTCGCTCCTGACCTAGATGAAGGGAACTAACTACGGTGCTGACAGATGCTGGGAAACTGAACGTTGTGGAGGTCTCTCCACGGGATGGTCTTCAGAATGAGAGTACAGTTTTTTCTACCGAGGACAAGGTAACTCTGATCGAGAGTGCGTGGGCTAGTGGGCTTAGACGCATAGAGGTTTGTAGCTTTGTGAATCCTAAGCGAGTGCCCCAGATGGCTGATGCCGAAAGTGTACTGTCCAGTCTTAGTGATGGGATATTTGAAGGCGCCATTGGTCTCGTTCTGAATGAACGAGGGCTCGACCGAGCGCTCGATACCCCACTAAAAGAGGTCAACTACGTGGTTGTGGTAACTGAGACGTTTTCCCAAAAAAACCAAGGAATGAAGGTTGCTGAGACTATAGAGGCGGCGGGACGAGTAGTGGAGCGGGGGTCTAGGGAGGGATTGAGAGTATCAGTAACTCTATCTGCAGCATTTGGATGCCCATTCGAGGGAGAGGTTCCGGTTTCCCAGCTTGTGTCAGTGGCTAAAGCCGTCTCCGATTTCGGGCCCTTTGAGATTGCTTTGGCCGATACCATTGGGGTGGCGGTTCCAACGGATGTAAAGAGACGAATCGAAGCCGTATCTGAGGTAATCGACCCATCAATGCAGCTTCGCTGTCACTTCCATAACACAAGGAACACCGGTTTTGCAAACGCATGGGCTGCTATCGAGGCTGGGGTCTTAAACTTAGACGCTTCTTTGGGGGGCGTCGGAGGATGTCCGTTTGCTCCGAACGCAACCGGAAACATAGCCACAGAAGACCTTATTTACCTAGCAGAGAGGTCTGGGATAGAGACCGGCGTCGATGTCGAAGAGCTGTTCCCGGCGATAGAGTTCCTACAAGAAAGACTCGATAAGGTGGTTCCCGGACTCCTGTCTAGAGCAGGAGTCTTCCCAAGTACGTACTCATCGGACACAAACGTCTAGCTATGGATTGACAACGGAACCAATTTGAGGACGTGCATATGAAAGTTGACTGCGTCGAGCTGCTGCGGCTGTCACTTCCTTTTCGTGAGACGTTTTCGTCATCGGTTAGTACGCAAAGCACCAAGGAGTTCTATCTTCTAAAGATCTACAGTGGCGAGTACGTCGGGTATGGTGAGAGCGGTACGACCAACGACGCATTTTATGTTGAGGAGACAAACTGCTCACTTAGGTATCAGCTTGACAACTTTTTGCTGCCTATGTTGTTCGAGCGGGAGCTGGAAACCCCCTCCGACTTTGTCTCTATTGCCTCTAAGGTGAGACGGAACTATATGGCAAAGGCGGTAGTGGAGTCGGCACTTTGGGATCTGTTCTCCAAGGCTGAGAGAGTCCCGCTATGGCGCAAAATTGGCGGTGTGAGAAAGCGAATTGATGCAGGCATCAGTATCGGTGTCCAGGCGACTTGGGAGGACCTCTTTGATAAGGTTGCCCAAGCCCAGATTGAAGGCTACCGCAGAGTAAAGATGAAGATAGAACCGGGGAAGGACTATGAGTGGATTCGCAGAATACGTCAGAGCTTTCCAGAGATGCCTTTGATGGTCGATGCGAATGGAGCCTATTCGCCCTCAGACATAGATGAACTGTGTAGATTTGACGAGCTTGATCTCATGATGATCGAGCAGCCCTTCGGAGTGTACGATCTGCTTGGGCACGCAGCCCTGGCCAGAAAGATGAAGACCCCGCTGTGTCTCGATGAGTCTATCTGTTCCTTAGAGGACTTAGAGGTGGTCATGACATTGAAAGCCGCATCGGTTGTAAACCTAAAGGTTGCACGGGTCGGTGGAGTTTCAGAGGCGATTTCAATAGAGAAGTTTTGTAGAGAGAACGGCCTGTCGCTGTGGTGCGGGGGATTGTACGAGGCGGGAGTTGGTCGGGCTTTGAACCTGGCGGTAGCTTCGTTGCCGGGGGTAGACCTACCGGGAGATACCTCGCCGTCAAAGCGGTACTTTGTCCGAGATATCCTAAAGGACGATATCGACTTTGTCGAACCGGGTGTACTAGTTCTAAGTGAGTCAAGCGGTCTTGGGATTGATCTTGACGATCTATTCATCGAACAGATCGCTCTTGAAAGAAGTATCTACACAAAGACTTCGATGGCTCTTGATTAGCCGATCAGGGCCCCAAGGTGATGACGACCTGAGGTGCCGGCGGGTTCTTTCATAGAGTAAGACAAAGAGTTGCTAAGATGCCCTTAGGGCGACGATGGAGCACGAAAAGGGGGATTAAGCGGTGGAGTTCAACTATGTAGAGCTGGAAATCGGCGAGGACAGAGCTTATGTAACGATGAACCGACCGGAAAAACGAAACGCACTTTCACTTGTTCATATGCGAGAGCTGATAGAGGCGTTTTCATTGGTGGCGGGTTCTGAGGTAGCAGGCGTCGTGTTGAGAGCCAAAGGACCGGTGTTCTCTGCTGGACACGACTTTCGGGATATGGCGGGTCAAGATCTTTTCTATATGAGAAAGCTCCTTGCGACCTGCACCGAGCTTATGACGCTGATCGGCGAGATTCCCCAAGTGGTGGTTGCGCAGGTCCACGCTCTAGCTACCGCTGCAGGAGCTCAGCTCGTTGCGAGCTGCGACTTGGCGGTGGCTTCTAAAGCAGCAGGATTTGCGGCTCCAGGTGGAAAGGGTGGATGGTTTTGCCACACGCCTATGGTGGCGATCTCTCACTCTATAGGTCGTAAAAGGGCTGCGGAGATGGCCTTTACCGGTGACGTGATCGACGCTATTACCGCAGCCCAGTGGGGTCTGATAAACTATGCCGTAGAACCTGACGAGCTGGAGTCAGCGACCGAAGATCTTCTTTCAAGAGCGACCAGAGGATCCAGATACTCAAAGAGCTTTGGCAAGGAGATCCTCTATCGCCAGATGGATCTTCCAATAGACAAAGCCTACGACCTTGCGGTAGAGGCGATGGCTTCAGCGTCACAGACACAGGATGCTCAAGAGGGTATGAGTGCTTTCTTGGAAAAGAGATCGCCTAAGTGGCAGCATCGGTAATGGATTGATAGCTTCGCATCACTAGAGATTTGACGACCGAGTTAGTCCTTTCTTACCCCGGAGAATAATTGAGAGGCTCGGACTCAGATGCAGATCATGTAAGCCAAGAAGTGCTGTACCTAAGTGGAGTGGGTAAGAGCGAGGTCTACTTGCGGATCTAAACTAACGATCCGCCTATCTACTTGACACAGGAGACTTTAGCACAGAGCTTTTCAACGGCGTCAGTTGCTATCGATATAGAGGCAGAGGCGTCGATTTTGGAAGAGATTGTACTGATGGAGGCGACCGTGATCAGCGCACTTCCTGTATCGACTAACACCTCTGGGTTGGCAGATCCAAAGCCTTCTAAAGCGGCTATTTTGTCGATCTTAATGCTGTGAAAACCCAAGGGAGACGCTTCTGCCTTGAGGGAGTTGTAGTACTGTGTCGGAGTCGATGAAATTGGCGGCTGAATCCTAATTGTCGCAGAGCTACCTAGTCCAGTTACAAGAGATGAGGCACTGTAGGTCCAGCTGCATTGGCTATGGTTCCCACTACCCTGCGCACTTTGGCTGTTGACCGGTACATTCAGGGCTGCCGCTACCTGTGCTTTGGAGACTAACGAGCATGCCAGAGGCAAAGAAGTGGTGAGTGTCGGGCGGCTAGCGGAGTTTGCGGTTGTGGAGTTAGCTTTTGTTTGCGTGCCGCATCCAGCAATAAGGACAGGAAGAAGAAGCGAACTCACAAGTGGGTATATCCTGCTTTTTTGTATATTTGGTTGGGGCAGAAGAATGGGCATACGCAGTAAGCTTATCACATCTTTCTAGCCGGTTTATCTGTAGCTTAGTGCTAAGGCGGATTACATCCAAGATCTAGCAGTTATTTAGACTTCATTGCTTGTTCCTTTGGGTCAATTCCTATGGTCGCTGTATCTCTTGGCAAGCGAAAGCCCCTTTGGGCTGGACCTAGAGGCTCTGGGCGCCGGCCTATGGACAAAGCGCGTCTAAGCCCTTTGTTGAGGGGCTGCTTAGCGCCTTGGTAATGACCCCTGCGCTTTGACGGACAAATGTCTGGGACTTTGGCGACGTTGGTCAATCTTATCCACGCGCCGCTCAAGCGAACCATCTATGCAACCGAAGGCTGTTGGGGTTTTGTCTCTCCATATCGAGCGGAAGAATGGCCGTATATAAAACACCAGTACTGATCTCCCATCGACCAATGCCACCACTCTGTTGGGTAGTTTGCAAACCCCTGTGCCTTTAGTACACGTGAGAGCACTTTGCGGTTTCTGCGTGCCTCGTCCGAGATCTCGTTAGAGTCCATGTAGCATCGCATGCCGCTTTCTTCTGGACTTTCATTTACCTTGGTACCCATATCAAGTTCTGGTCCATCTACGTAGGCGAGCGTTAGGTCTACCGCAGCTCCTGTTACGTGGGGAGGTGCGATCCACGGTGGAGCCACGTAACGTGATGCGAGCCGATTTAGCTCGTCCTCTTGTGCATCTTTGTACATCCCTCTAAGTTCATCTACGAAGTCGTAGAAGTAGCGTTCTTGTATCGATCGTGGCCGCCATCCTTCGTAAATCCGAAGTTCGAGCTCACTGGGGAGAGCCTCTGAAGCTCGATAAAGTCCTTTTGCTACCGAAATCCTTACAAAGCTGTACCTTGTGTCGACCTCGCCGAATTTAGGGTCGATAGTTAGCTTTGAGGAAGGCTCAAGTCGAACAAGGTGCTCTCCGCATTCACTGATGGGGATAGAGCTAATCTTCGGATCTGAGAGAAGAACAAGAGACTCCCTCTTTGGGTCTATATCTTCTCTTACCTCAAAATTCTTTGTCATATTGACTCTACCTAAGCGGCGAAAAAGGCAGGAGTGGGGTAGGGGTTCTATTCTCCGTGATTCCCTTTGCAACTAGCTCGCCGGTGATCGGAGCATAGGTTACACCCCACATGCCGTGACCGGCAGCTACCCATATGCGCCTTGAGTTCGTGGGTCCTATAACTGGGAGCCCGTCGTGTGTGATTGGTCGTGGACCTACCCATTCCGAGCGACGGTTCCGAAGGTCAACACCGCTTAGAAGTCCAGAGGCGTTAGCGACTATGGCATCTACTCTTTTTGGGTCGTAGGCTCGCTGTAAATCTGCGATCTCCATAGTTCCAGCTACACGTAGTCCCCCATCGATGGGGGTACAGGCGATGCGTTGTCTTGGAAAATAGACAGGATGTGCGATGGTCGCTTTCGACTCGGACCAAAACGAATATCCGCGACCAGCGGCTTGTGACACCTTGACGCCGAGCTTCTTCGCAAGAGGACCAGCCCATGCACCGGTAGCGATAACTGCACTGTCTGACACGACCCTATCTCCATTGGATAGACGTGTTGTAACTTGATTTGAGCTAGGTTCCACTCCAAGGACTCGTTGACCTAAGACAACCTTTCCTCCCTCTGCCTTGACCTCTTCGGCTAGGGCCCTGGTAAATGCGTAAGGGTCGATGTATCTTTGCCCTAGCAGAAGCTGTGCATACTTTACGTTAGCGCTAAGGAACGGATAGAGTTCTCTCAGCTCTTTACCTTCTAGTTCCTCGGTCTCGATGGTGCCACCAGCTGCTTTGATGTCCTTTATCTCTTCCTTCAGTGATACAGCGTCAGCCTTTGTGTAAAATGCAGCAAGGATCGGAGCTGAGGTTGTGTGTAGAGATCCCTTTTTGCAGTGTTGTACAATAAAGTCATAGCTTGTGATGGCGGCTTCGTTCAGAGGTAGTAACGCTTTCATAGCCTCGATCCATCGCGTAGTGGTACAGTTTTTGGCGAACTTCAGTGCAAATGCGATCATGGCACCATTTGATGTTGGAGGTACATATAGCGGTGAGTTGCGGTCGAGCAAAGATCTAAGACCAAATCTTAGGACCGAAGGCTCGGGTAGGGGAGTGGCCAGGCCGGGAGAGATCCAGCCCGCGTTACCATAAGATGCTCCTGACGCAACCGAACTCTGCTCAACTACCGTCACGTCAACTCCCAGCCTCAGAAGGTGCCAAGCGATGGATAGACCCACGACCCCTGCACCAACTACCGCTACTGACCTTGTATCACCCATCGTTTACCCCTCGGCCTCTCCTTGATAGTTGCCCTCAAGCCCTGCAGGCAGAGAGCTGCGCCGCAGACCAAACCATATAATGCCTGCCAAGATGACTATAGCGGTAGTGATCAAGTCTCCCTTGGACTGTTGACTAAGGGCGATGACCTTAGCTGTCAGGATAGTTGTCGCACTTCAAAACGGAAGGCATCTACCCCTATTCAGTAACTTCAACCGAAATGACCAGCATCAGGGTTGTGGTCTATATCAAATCTTTCTATGGTCGCAAAACAATTTATTCTCGGGTTGGACATAGTACTCTCTTGCAGTTTCAAGCCGTGTATTGCGATAGTCGACGAGAGGAGGTTGCCTAGGACCAAACCATCTTGTTTCGATAGGTTTCCGGAATCGAAGTAGCAGGCCACAACACTAGGTGCCTACATATGTGGACGAAGTCCGGGGAAGGCCTGTGCAGCACCCAAGATAACACAGAAGTAGCTAGATTTGGCCTGCTTTTGTCAGGAAGCACACAAAATCGTCTTCGTCACGGGGCCGGAGCCGGCGGAGCTGAATATTGGGCTTCCAGCCGATATAGCGGTCTCTCAGACCGATAGCCAGCCACAGCGACAACGACGTGTTCGTCTTTGACGGTTATGTAGCAGATAACCTCGTCGGGACAGACGGCCGCACAAGGAGACTCTGAAAGTGCTACGAGGAGCATGCTTTCGTGCACTAACTTCTATCAACCCTTTGCGATACACGCCAATCCCATCTCGTAACACTATGTCAGCCAACCGGAATAAGGACTTTTGGAGTTGTCCTGGGAGTGGACTACTAGTGATTTAGAAACTGAACCGTTCCTTGAGCTAGTTTAGGTTCAGGTCATCCGTTGGGGGACAAAGATCCTCACGTCGATTAGTGAAATGTGTTAGCGTTGGGAATAGTTATAGACAGAGTCGTCCGTGAACCTAGGGGGAGCCATGTGAAAGTGGGAAGCATCATCGGGGGGTGTCAGTCTTAGCGGCTGGCGCCATGTTAGCAAGCGTAGGGAGCGGTATGAGCTCGACGGCATACTCGATGGCTGGGAGATCCGCTGTGCTCTTTGAAATTAGCCAACCACAAATTATAAGTAACTCTGGAGGAAGCTGCGTCTTCCAAAACGCGGAATGGCCGCATGCTTCTTCGCATAACCCAGATAATGTCAAGGCGGCCTGGGGAGTCGCATGTTCCACCCAGCAGAGTTCTATTGCACTTACGATATCTATTTGGGAAAAGTTCTCAAACGCCCTTTACCGTTTATTATCTCGAAGTGGCAGCCGTTTCAAAAACGTATACAAACATCTCAAGCATTAGGCAGCAGATAGTGCTGTACTCGTGCAGTGGTCAAGGCACCCAGACATACTACGCACAGGCAGTAGCAACATTTACCGGTGATGGCAACTCTGCAACCATCGCTATGCAATCACCGTTAGTTGATGTTACCTGCAATTAAAGGATCGTTATCAGTGAATGAATTCCCCAAGGATCGTGTAAGTTGAGAAAATGACCATCCCAAATGACGTGCACCAGTACTACTGGTATCGCCTTCATAGGGTCTCATACGAGAACCAAACACTGCTTGCGCTTGCGACTTCGGTACCACAAAGGCGCATCATTGAAATCGGCCCGATCATGGGTTTTGGTTTCGGACATGCCTTCGGAGGACCATCTCCTTTCAAGAACAAGGAGATGGCAATACTTGAAGCATTCATGGTTCAAGATGGTGATTCGATTGTTCTACGAGATAAACGGGAACACCTGATACTCGGCGCGCTCTCTGAGTTCGAGGCAAACTTATGGAGAGAATCGCTTCAGATGCACAATAACTGGCCTGTCGCTCTATATTCCGAGATCTCGCAGTCAAAACCGAACCAACTCGCTGAATGCAAGTGTTTAACTAGAAGGACGCGTCGCTGGCCACTCATAGATGACACCGTTGAGATTGAACTCCTGCAAGACCTAGAGAGCTTTTGTCATCGTGTTCACAACTTTAGTGCGCTAATGGAACGGTTCAGCGCTTTCACAGAGGAGTTGAGAAATTATCTCAATGGGTGCGCTAGTGAACAAGATGTTGTTAAATGGGACGGGATTGCAGTAGATATCGACGGTGTTGACTCAGGAATTTTCGCTGCTCTTGCTGAAGAGGGGGTTGCAATGTACCAGGCGGCGAGGCGACTGACGACTAACGTAGGGGAGTTTGGCGCAGTCGCTTCGCTACTGCTTACAGTCTTGACCTACCTAGAACACTCAAGTCTCTACTTGCGGGCGACCGCCGCATCAGACCTATGGGGAGTTCTAGATTGGTCGGATGACCCTGGCACGTTTTACGATACAGTCAACACGTTTAGAGAGGCCGTAACTCATGCTTTTGAGGCTGGCTGGACGACAGCCTATCTTGGTATGTGATACTCCCCAATAACGGGCGTCACTTTCGGCGAAACAACTGCTCAACGAACTAGCGGTCACCTACCCCTTTGACGTGCGCTCTAAGTGGACTAGGCGATGCGATCATAGCAACAATGAAATTTCCAAGAGCGCCAGAACAGATGGCTGATAGGCTACTGGCAGCAATCGCTGTGGGAATTTACGCTCAGGAGGTTCGTCTCCCTTCCCTCCTGAGCGCGAGTTAGCGAGAGTTTTTGGTATTGGTCGACAAACTCTAGGTCTCGCAATCGAACAGCTACGAGCAAAGGATGTAGCCTCTATAAATCGCGCAAGGAACGGCGGCACGGTTGTGAGGTCGCTCGAGAAGGACTCCGCAGTGTTCACCTCGGCGTTTCGTTCTCTTGAGCCACTTGGTGATCCCTCAGCGAAATTTTGGACTATCGGAACCTGGTAGAACAGCTAATTGCCAGAACAGCTGCGGAACGTAGACAAAGAAGTGATATCGTGGCGATGACCGATGCACTCGATAGTTACCGCAGAGCTACTTCGGTGCATGAGTCGCGAATCGCTGATCACTGGCTACACGATGCAGTAGCGACTGCCACTAAGAACTCCTATCTTCGGATGCTGTCTCGAGCCCTGATCTCGGCGACAAACCTAGGGTTTAGGCAGGATCCGTTTTCACAAACTCTTCGACAACATGCCCTCTTGGATCACGAAAAACTCGTAGACGCAATCGTAAGGCGTGATGGTGAAGAGGCCGCGCAAGTGGCAAAGGACCACTTTCTCTCAACCTCCTCTGCGCCATGGAAGGAGTTTGTTACAAATGTTTGTGACGGTGAGTCGATAGATTCTCAATGAAGGCTCCGTGTAAGCACGTGCGAAAATTGACCTAGGACAAGGAGATGTTGCCGAGGAATAAAAGCTGGTGAGCTGTCTTTGATCGTTCTGTCAAGTAAGGTCAGTATCGTTGCGGTTTGGTACATTGTCATCTAGACAAAGACAGCTTCAGGCAGCTTCGTGGTGCATTAGTCATGAGAATTTCACTAAGAACTACCTTGTCATTCCAATTGTTTATAAATATGAGTTAAATAGTAGGAATTACTGGTAGCTTGGCGTATGTTAAAGAGTTATCGGAGAAAGGTGGGAGCATGAAGATTGCTAACGACGTAACGGAACTTGTAGGAAACACCCCACTTGTAAAGCTCAACAAGGTTGTGGGGGACTCAAAAGCGGAGATCGTTGCCAAGCTCGAGTTCTTCAATCCAGCGCACAGCGTTAAAGACCGCATAGGTGTCGCAATGATAGAAGCGGCGGAACAAGCAGGTCTTATCGGCAAGGACACTACGATTGTAGAGCCTACCAGTGGCAATACCGGAATCGCGCTGGCAATGGTCTGTGCCGCTAAGGGGTATAGATGCATACTGACTATGCCGGAGACGATGAGTCGCGAGAGGCGAATGTTGCTTAGAGCTTACGGCGCTGAGCTGATATTGACTCCAGGGTCTCAAGGAATGGGGGGTGCAATCCAAAAGGCTGAAGAACTTGTTAAGTCAAACTCGAACTACTTCATGCCCCAACAGTTCGAAAACCCTGCCAACCCTGAGATACATAGGAAAACGACCGCCGAGGAGATCTGGAGAGACACCGATGGCAAGGTGGACTTTGTGGTGGCTGGTGTGGGAACGGGCGGGACTATATCGGGTATCTCTGAGGTTATAAAGGCCAAGAAGCCGTCGTTTAGGGCAGTAGCTATCGAACCGGCAGAGTCTCCTGTGCTATCTGGGGGAGCCAAAGGCCCTCATCCGATACAGGGAATCGGTGCAGGATTTGTTCCTGGTAACTTCCATGGCGAGTTTATCGACGAGATCTTGAAGGTTCCGGCCGAGAAAGCCTTTGAGTATGCTCGTCGAACCGCAAAGGAGGAAGGAGTCCTAGTGGGAATCTCCTCCGGTGCTGCAATATATGGCGCTATTGAGGTGGGCAACCGACCGGAGAACGAAGGAAAACTTATTGTCGTGATAGTCCCCTCCTTTGGTGAGCGATATCTAAGTACGCAACTATTCGAGGGACTCGGTGACTAACCTAATTAGCCACATGCGTAGGGATCTCTATGCAGCTAAAGACAGAGACCCTGCGGCTAGATCTTTGCTTGAGGTTGCCCTGTTTTACCCAGGTGTCCATGCCGTATGGGGTTACAGAGTCGCTCACCAGTTGTGGATATCTAACTACAAGTTTCTTGCAAGAGGCTTGTCGTTTCTTATTAGAGCGCTGACCAGTGTTGATATACACCCAGGTGCTCAGCTTGGTCCCGGCTTATTTATTGATCATGCACTTGGTGTGGTGATAGGAGAGACCGCTGAGGTAGGCGAAAACGTAACGATCTACCATGGGGTCACTCTTGGTGGTCGAGGGCTGGAGATGGGTAAGCGTCACCCTACCGTAGGTAACGGTGTTACTATCGGAGCCGGAGCGAAGGTGCTCGGACCTATAACGGTGGGAGACGGCGCAAGGATTGGTGCAAACGCTGTAGTGGTCAGGCCGGTCCCTGCAAACGTGGTCGTGGTGGGTATTCCCGGTCAGGTTGTTGACGATCACAGCAAGGGACGACCCGGTCTAATCGATACATCCCAACCTGATGTTCTAGGTGCTGCCATTAAGTCACTGAAGCACAGAGTGGACGAGATTGAAGAGAAGGTCATAGGTCATATAGAACACGACGATGACGTGAGAATGGACGAAGACGGAGTCTGGATATTGGAAGATTTCTCTATCTAGATAGAGAAACACTAACTCGTGGTCACGATGACGGGATAGTCCTATTGGTTTGATTCGACGTGAAGACAAAGAGGTCTGAGTTCTGGGATTGATCTCTTGGGGGCAACATCTGTTCCATGGAGGTCCGATCCACAAGGTAGATTTGATTGATACTAGATAGCGTTTCTTGCCTTTGTCATCACCGCACTGTCGATCCAGGACCCTAGTTCTACCGATTCACTTCGAGTCTTACTTGTTACTTAGCTTTTTGACATGACGAAGCTCTCTGCATCGCTGCCTGTTGCAAGTGGCCAATGGCGTACATCTTGATCTGTGATTTCGTTGTCGTCATAGAGCGCCCCAAGTGCAAGGAGATCGCTCTAGGCTCTATTATTGATGTGATGATCAAGAGTCTGACTGACCATCAAGCAAATGAGCGCACCTTCCTTGCGTGGATCAGAACAGCGGTAGCTCTTATGGCTTTCGGATTTCTAATACAAAAGTTCACGATCTTTGTCGCTTACATTCAGGAAGCGCTATACAAGCGCTCCATTCGCCCGCATGGAAGTTTGACAGGCGCAATGGGAGCGGGGATGATCCTTGTGGGAACAGCGGTCGTTTTGATCTCGACGATGCGTTTCCTCTCCGTGCGGGCCAAGATAAACAGTGAAGACGTCCAGTCTTTTGAGATACCGTTTCTCGAGGTATCTCTAAGCCTGATCCTTTTAGTAGTTGGAGTGCTTTTGGTCCTGTACGTGGGACACGTGGTCTACTGACCCTGAAGTGACTGGAGACCGTTCCAGATCAGGCTCGACATCCGTCTAGCCCACATGAGTGCGATGGAGTCTTCAAAGGGTATCTCCTCTCCGTTACTGTCGAGCTCGGGTACGTGTTCTCGCAGGTAACGCTTGGCCATGCCTTCCGCCATAGCGATCACGCCAGTAGCGATAAGGTCTCTATGGTCTTTATCAAGCGAGGTATCGATCTCCATGGAGATAGACGAAGCAACGTGACTATCTATCTGGTTGACGATCTCGCGAAACTCGGGATCCTTCCTCGGTCTGGAGGAAAACATAAGCTCAAAGGCAGCGCGGTTTTCGTATACGAATCTGAAGTACGCCTCGAACCCCTTTGTAAATCGCTCTTCTTTGGTAATGTATGCCTCGTCGGACATTTTAAGGGTCTTTACCAGGTCTTCATTGATGCGCTTCAAGATAGCGCTATACAGATCACGCTTAGATTCAAAGTGCTGGTAGATAACTGGTTTTGTCACACCAGCAGCTACTGCAATCTCCTCCATAGTCGTTGCGTAGTAACCTTTTTCACCAAAGGTTGCAATGGCTGCATCTAAGAGTATCTGTCTGCGGTCGGAGGCACATAGCCTTGCCGGCCTAGCCTTGGAAAGCTGCTGTGTGCCATTTAAGTTCGTCATCGCCTCTTCCATTGCCCTCCCTTGGGTTATGGATCTGATTAACACTAGCGGATATGTCAGATGATGTCCTAGCGTCTGATGTAAGACAAGGTGAAGATGCCCTTTGGCTCCTTTGTGGGCATCGGTAAGGAGTTTTTGTGGTAACTGCTAACATGACTTCGTCACGGAATAAAGAAGGGTCAGCCAGTTGTCGCGGAAAAAGGCTTTGATAACAGGAATTACAGGGCAAGACGGCTCTTACCTCGCAGAGTTCCTCCTCTCAATGGGATATGAAGTCGTTGGCATGATGCGTCGGTCGTCGACGGTTGGTTTTGAACGTATCTCTCACATCCAGGACTCGATCACTTTGGTAAGTGGGGATCTCTTAGATGAGGTCTCCATGATGTCAATACTGAGAGAACATCGGCCAACTGAGGTGTACAATCTGGCTGCTCAGTCATTCGTGCAAACCTCGTGGGGTCAGCCGGTTCTTACGGGGGAGACCACAGCACTGGGTGTGACAAGGCTCCTGGATGCTATTCGAATGGTAGATCCTGAGATCCGTTTTTATCAAGCCTCTTCCTCTGAGATGTTTGGCAAGGTGCGTGAGGTTCCACAGACCGAGTTGACGCCGTTTTATCCAAGAAGCCCCTACGGTGTTGCCAAGGTATATGGACATTGGATAACAGTGAACTACAGGGAGTCTTATGGAATCTATGGTTGCTCGGGCATCCTGTTCAATCATGAATCCCCAAGAAGGGGTTTAGAGTTTGTGACTCGTAAGATCTCATACGGAGCGGCAAAGATAGCTCTCAATTTGGCAGACTCCTTGGCGCTTGGAAATCTCGATGCCAAGAGGGACTGGGGGTACGCTGTCGACTACGTGAAGGCGATGTGGATGATGTTGCAACAAGATTCGCCTGATGACTACGTAATTGCCACGGGAGAGACTCACTCGGTCAGAGAGTTCTGTCAACTGGCGTTTGCAGCCCTCGATCTCGACTGGGAACGTTATGTGAAGCTCGACGAGAGGTTTTTTAGGCCGGCAGAGGTCGACCTTTTGGTCGGAGATCCATCAAAGGCAAAGAGCGGACTGAACTGGCAGAGCACAACGTCGTTCCCAGAGCTGGTTGAGATGATGGTTAGGTCTGACTATGCAGCGCTAAAGCGCGAGATTGGCTAAAGTCGCTTCGGCACTTGAATGGCACCGAGACGGCAGGTTGTAAAGATAGAACAGGTGACGGTCCTCCTAGGAGGATTTCCTGCGCTGGCTAGGTGTGACTTCGACGTCTTTGAGGCCGAGATCGTGTTGATAGCCGGCTCCAACGGATCTGGGAAAACCACATTGCTAAAGCTGTGTGCTGGCATATGCGGATTTAGGGAGGGTTCGGTGAGGGTGTTTGGCGTGGATATGAAGGGATCCCGAGCCGATGTCCGCAAGTTCGTAGGCTATGTGGGTCACGCCACACTGCTCTACAACGATCTAACCGTAAGGGAGAATCTCAAGTTCATTGCGTCCTGCCTCGACATACCCTTCGAGAGAGCCTTTGAGTATGCATCGGAGTTTGGCCTCAGTGGGAAGATGCTCGATCAGCTCGTCGGTACCTTGTCTGCAGGGCAGCGTAAAAGGGTGTCTCTGGCTGCAGCGTTTTCGCGTGAGTGTGAACTCCTATTACTCGATGAGCCCCATGCGTCCCTGGACCACGAGGGCAAAGAGTTTCTGGAGCAGGTATCGATAAGGTTTAGGGAGCTTGGAAGGTCTGTAGTAGTGGCCTCGCATGAGTTCGAACGCATGGAGTCGATAGCGGATCGTCGTTATCAAATGGACTCGGGCCGAGCCTTGAAACTATAAAGCGAGATGAGTAGTGTTTAAAGCGGCAAAAGTCATCGCAGTCAAGGATTTGCGAATTGAGTTGCGTTCCAAAGTAGTCCTTAATCAGATTCTTCCCTTTGTGGCCGTTGTACTGATTATTTTTGCCTTTGCCTTCAATAAATACCCAGCGCTCTTAGTAACTGTTGCCCCAGGCCTTTACTGGGTAACCGCTCTTTTTTCATCCTTGCTTGCGTTGCAGCGAAGTTTTTCATTAGAGTCCGAGAACAATGCTAAGGATGCTCTCATACTGTACGGCCTGGATCCAGCTGGTATTTATATAGGAAAAGTTATAGCCGTGTTAGTGGAGATGGTGTTACTTGAGGTGTTTCTAACCCTTGGTATCGTCTTTCTCTACTCGACTCACCTGCATGAACTCGCCGATCTGGCGTTTTCTTCGATCGTTGGGACTTTGGGTATCTTGGCTGTAGGTGTTACGTTTTCAGCCATGACGTCGGCGTCAAAGGCCAAGGAGACGATACTGCCTTTACTGCTTCTACCCGTGGTAGCCCCTGTTTTGCTAAGTGGTACTAAAGCGTGGGAAAATGAGATTGCAGGCAAGGCGGGTTTGGGAGATCCTTGGGTTGGACTTCTGATACTCTTCGCTGCAGCATTCTTGGCGTTAGGAACCCTGACCTTCGGGTCGGTTCTGGAGGAGTAGGTTATGAATAGACGAAGGTGGGTAGCGGTCTTCGGAGCGTTTGCTCTCACTACTGTAGCTATAACATACGTTATGGGACTTTGGGTTACACCCCCAGACGTTTTCCAGGGCAACTTGGTTCGACTCATATACGTCCATCCGGCTGTTGCTTGGGTAGCCTATCTGGCCTACGGTGTTACGTCGTTGTCGAGCATAGCTTACCTCTGGAAGAAGACTAGAAACTACAAGTGGGATCTCCTTGCGGCCTCGTCTACCGAGGTGGGAGTTGTCTTTACGGCTCTTACTTTGATCACTGGCTCTATCTGGGGTCGTCCTACCTGGGGAGTTTGGTGGACATGGGATGCAAGGTTGACCACAACTGCGCTGTTGTTAGTACTGTATCTAGGTTATCTGGCGCTGAGACGGGTGACCGAAGACAGGGAACAAAGAGCAAAGCGAGGAGCGGTGGCGGCTCTAATAGCCTTCATCGACGTCCCGATTGTTCATCAGTCGGTGGTCTGGTGGAAGACTCTTCACCAAAGTGCGACTGTGTTTAACGCAGACCTAAACCCCAAGATCCACGGCGAGATGGCATGGACTTTGTTGCTTGGATTTCTTTCGTTTACTGCCGTATATCTCTGGATGGTAATCAAACGTTACGAGATCGCTAAGGCCGAGATGGCTGCGGAGGAGCAAGGAATTGAAGAAGCCATAAGAGAACGTGTTGGTTCGTTGTGAAAGCAAATTTAGGAGGCAAGCACCGATGAACGGTTATGTTGAGGCTGGGTATGCAGCCGTAACGGCGGGGTTAGGATCTTATGCAATCTGGCTTAGCGTCAAGTCGCGACGTCTCAGAGAGGCCTTTGTACGTGTAAAGGTCGATGATGAGGCCCCAAAGCAAGGAGAGTAGCCCATGAGGACCGAGTCTGAGCTTGGGGGATACCAAGAAGATGGATCTTCCACCTGGAAGGAGCTTCCTGGCGGGAGACCAAGCAGAAAAAAGGTCAAGAGGTCGGCAGTGGCTGCTGTGTTTGTGGTGGTTGCTGCGTTGGTGTTTATCCTCTACAAAGGTCTGTCCTCGGCTCTTGTGTATTTCTACACTGCTCAACAGGCTATCGCTGACAAGGCCCAGCTCGGAACTTCGACCTTTCGGATGGAAGGTGTCGTCGTTCCAGGGACAGTTCAGCCAACGGCGTCAGGGGTAAACTTTTCTGTAAGGTTTGATCATACAGTTGTACCAGTGGTCGAGATCGGAGCCCCACCCCAGCTTTTTCAGCCATCGGTTCCAGTAGTGGTGGTAGGTCACTTCTCGACGGCGACTTCAGACGTTTTCTTATCCGATCAGATACTGGTCAAACACTCGGCTAACTACGTCGCTGCTCATCCGAACCGAATTAAAGATGCAGGAGGCTCCAACTGATGGACATCGCACTTGGGAGGACAGGCATACTGGTTGCGACTGTAGCGGCTGGACTCGGTGTTGTCTCCTTGGTGTACAGCATTGTAAAGGAATCTGAACTGGCACGCAGACAAGGGCGTTATTTCCTGGTTGTCTCTGCGGTGGGTCTCTTGCTCTCCTCCTTTGCCATGGAACAGGCGCTAATAACCCACAACTTTTCCCTGGCGTATGTAGTTCAAAACAACTCCAAAGAGACGCCGCTCCTCTTTTCGATAACTGGAATGTGGTCTGCCCTTGAGGGATCTATGCTACTTTGGGCGTTGATCCTTTCTCTATTCGTCGTGGCGATGGTCGTGGTTACGAGGCGTTACGCCGAAGAGAAGACGACCTCGTGGGCTCTTGTGATAGCGGGAACAGTTCTGTTGTTCTTCGTAGCTTTGATGGTTGGACCTGCTAACCCATTTATCCATACGGTTGGAGCGATACCTGCGGATGGGCAGGGTCCTAACCCTCTGCTCCAGGACTACCCACTCGTGGCTGTGCATCCGCCTATGCTCTATGCGGGCTTTGTGGGTATGACGGTTCCTTTTTCCTTTGCTTCTGCTGCACTTATAACGGGTGAAGACGAGGGGTTCTGGCTACAGCGTACGCGATCTTGGACGTTGCTTTCGTGGACTGCACTGACTATCGGAATTGCTTTGGGGGCGTGGTGGTCTTATCAGGTCCTGGGATGGGGAGGATTCTGGGCCTGGGATCCGGTGGAAAATGCAGCCTTCTTGCCGTGGATATGTGCCACCGCCTTCTTGCACTCCTCCGTGGCTCAGCAAAAGCGTTACTCGATGAGGGTATGGAACTACTCGTTGATATCTGCAGCCTTTGCCCTCACTATTTTGGGTACTTACTTTACCCGCTCAGGAGTGCTCCAGTCCGTACATGCATTTTCGGACTCTAACCTTGGCAATATTCTCATCATCTTTTTCGCTGCTGTCGTGGTTTTTGCCGTAGCGCTTGTAGCTTTTAGGGCCGAGAAGATGCGGGCGGGGAGAAAGGTCAAGACATCTCTTAATCGTGAGACGGCGCTCTTGGTCAACAATCTGTTATTCAGTGCACTCGCCTTTGTGGTGCTCCTGGGGACCACGTTTCCCTTGCTGGTTCAGATAGCCTCACCGGAGCCTGTTACGGTTGGAACGCCGTACTACGACTCATTCGCTGGTCCGCTCGGCTTGCTGTTGCTGTTTTTCATGGCTATATCTCCCGTAGTCCCCTGGAGATCGTCCACCTTTTCTGAGATAGGGGACAGGATCAAGGTCCCTACAGTGGCTATGGTGTCGGTCCTTGTACTTTCGGTCCTCTCGGGCGAGTATCGTCCAGATATCCTTGCAACGTTTGCGCTGGCGACCTTTGCGCTAACGTCGGCTGTGTATCAGATCTATAGAACGACACTTTCGATTGGCCGTAAAGAAGGATACCTCAGAGGAGTTTTCTCTAAGCGTAACGGAGGAATGGTGGTCCACGTGGGCGTCGCCCTCATTGCCTTTGCATTGGTGTCGGCGACATCTTTTGGACACGAAGGCGAGGTACGGCTGGAGCGGGGACAAAGCGCAGAGTTTTTCGGAGCAAAGGTAACCTACCTGGGTGTGCAAAACGTGGTCACCCCAGCAAAAAGTAGTTTCGAGGCGAACGTTTTGGTAAATGGGGTTGGGCCGTTTCATCCTGCTATAACCCAGTTTGGCACCTATACCGAAGCAGTCGGCTCTCCATCGGTGGATGTGATGTTTTCTAAAGACGTGTATCTAACTATAAACAACGCGCCTAACTTGGCATCGGCCCACCCTGTCATCACGATAGGAGTAATTATTCAGCCGCTTATCTCTTGGCTATGGGTAGGTGCAGCCACCATGGGTCTAGGTGCTGCGCTGGCTGCATTTGGTTACCCGCAAAGAAGACGTAAGAGTGGTCGTAGAAAAGAGGGTGGTGTGCATGAAAACCTGGTTGGAGACCCGCCGTTGTACGGTGAGAGTCCAGCACTTTCCCATCAAGGCTATTTAGGATAGCCATGGAATATGTTCAACAGGAGGTGAGTGATATCTCCGAAGTGATCGACCAAGTTGAAGGTACAGATCCCCTCAATGCTGTACGTCCATCCCCAAGAGTTCCAAAGGGCAAGAAGGGAGGTCGCGGCATTAGATTAGGTGCGCTAGTCGTTGGAGCACTGTTCGTTGCCTTTGCGACGTTCTTGGCAACCCGCAAGCCGGCCTCTACGCAGAGTTCACCCTCCCCTCTTCTCTTCCGCAGTGCGCCTGTCTTGAGCGGACCTCTTTTGGATGGCGGCAAGACGATGTCGCTATCGAACCTTAGGGGTAAGTTCGTGCTAGTGAACTTCTTCGCCTCGTGGTGTGGCAGCTGTAAGACAGAGATGCCTCAACTGGTGGCATTCGCTGAGTCAGAGGCCAACACGGTAGAGGTTCTAGGTGTGGACTACGATGACCAGAGTTCCTCTGCGGTATCATTCCTCGGAAGCTACGGTGCGAAATGGCCAGTAATTGTAGATGCAAACGGGCAAAGTGCTCTAAGGTGGGGAGTCTCCGAACCGCCGGAGAGTTTCCTGGTAGCCCCCGATGGCAAGGTGGTAACCAAGATCATAGGACCAGTGACCGCTAGAGAGCTCTCGCTTCTTGTTCAGATTGCGCAGTCAAAGGGCTACTGATATGGCGGCTGTCTCGATCGATCAAAAATCCAAGGGTAAGACAAGGTTGTTCTGGCCTATTGTGCTTTCGGTCCTTGTACTGACCATCGGCTTTGTGTCTTACAAGGATATCTCCTCGCCGAAGGGTGCTTCTAGGGTAGTGACGCTCGAACAAGAAGTAAAGTGTCCGACCTGCATCGACCTTTCTGTGTACAACTCAAACGATGCGACTTCCTACACGATGAGGGTCTTTATAAAAAAGGCAGTTGCCGGAGGTGAGAGCAACTCCGAGATCTTAGATACGTTAGTAACGACATATGGCAGCGAGATATTAATGACGCCTCCAAAGTCGGGGATCAATCTACTCCTTTGGTTCCTTCCAGCGTCGTTTTTGCTTGCTGCAGTATCTGAGATCGTCTATCTTCGAAGGCGCAGCGTGGAGATTGCAGAGGTAAACGGCGAGACGATACCCATTGCCGAAGAGATACCTACGGTAAAAAATGTTTCTTACCTAAGGCAAAAGCCCAGACAGCGAAGTCTAAGTGCGCTAAGGGTCTTTAGAACTATAAGGAGCCAAGGTAAACGAGCGTGGCTGCTCTTAGGTTCCGTGGTGCTAGTTCTGACTGGGTCGGGGGTGGCGACCTACGGCCTACTCAGCGGATCCTCTTCCTCTGCTCCTTCAACCGCAACAGTTGATCAGCAAGTCTTGGATGCGGAGGTTTTAGCGGGTGCCGGACAACTTGATTCAGCCAGCCAGATCCTGTCTAAGGTGCTTCAGGAAGATCCGCGTCAACCGCAGGCGCTTGCCTATGAGGGCTGGATCTCATGCCAAGTGGGTGCGTTGCGTAAAGACAAGTCTCTTATAAACAGAGGTTTAGGTCTTATATCCCAGTCAATTAGTATCTCGCCTAGTTACGCTATGGGGCATCTGTTTTATGGAGTTGTCCTTTACTCTGAGGTCCATGACGCCGCTTCCTCTGTCAAGCAGTTTAAGCTAGCAATAAGGTATCATGTTCAGAAAAGTGTCCTCGAACAGGTGAAAGCAACTGTGGATCAGGCTTATCAAAGTGAAGGGCTACGCCCACCTTTATAGAGTAGAACTAACTCGCTACTTTAGGTAGAAGTGTTGCTAGGATTTGGTTATGGGCTTTTTTGACCGTAACCGTAAAGACCTTGAGAAGAAGGGTTACTCACCTGACCGCCTGCCCCCGGGACAGTACTTCACCGAACGTTTTCCCGTCCTTCAAGCTGGTGGAGTTCCACTTTATAAGACTCTTGATAGTTGGGACCTCAGGGTATTTGGATTAGTCGAGAGAGAACTAGTCTTTGACTACAAACAGCTCGATGAGATGGCAACGGACGAGTTTGTGGTCGATATCCACTGTGTGACGAAGTGGTCCAAGTTCGACACTGCATGGAGGGGGGTAAACTTCTCACGTATTTTAGAGATGGCTGCGCCTGCGAAAGATGCACAGGCGGTAATGTTTCACGGTGAGTTCGGATACACCGCCAATATCCCACTTAAAGATCTAACCACAGATGAGGCGATGGTGGCTCTGTACTACGAGGGGCTTCCTCTAGAACCTGAGCATGGTTACCCAGCGAGATTTGTGTTCCCAAGGCTGTACTTTTGGAAGTCTACCAAATGGCTTAGAGGAATAGAGTTTATCGAAGAAGACAGACCTGGATTTTGGGAGCGCAACGGATACCACATGTACGGAGATCCTTGGCAGCAACAAAGATACAGTGATGATTAGATGGGTTTTGTACTAGATCACCACGGAACAGTCCAGATCCCCCAGTGCCCTGGAGTTGACTCGTGGCTCTAGTTTATTGGAGTTTGACTTAGAGATAAGCCCCGCAACTATTCCTCTTTCGACTGCACATAGCACTGGATGTTCGATGGCAACTGTACCAAAGGGGCAGACTTCGTTGATCACCACAAGGTCTTCTCTTCTAGACACCGTTTTGGAGGTAAATCCATGTGCTGATAGCGCATCGGCCAGTGCAGTTACAACGTGCTTTGGGTCCTCTAGAAGCTCCTGGTCGGAGAGAGACGCTGCGATCCTTAGCCCGTAGTTCTCTCCAACCTCGTATGCGATGGACTCAGCCACACTTAGAGGTAAAGCGTCCAAGGTTTTAGACAGTAGTAGAGAAAGAAGCTCAAACTGTCGACGCTCCCTTTCGATGATGGGGACCTTGGAAGAAGCCTTGTATCTTTTGGTGGGTCTCCCTGCTTTGGAGTCGAGCTTCTCCGTGTAGCTCTCAAGATAACCCCAAGTAACAAGTTTGTCTAGGTGATGCCTGGCCACGTTTGGATGAAGAGAGAACCGCTCAGCAACGACAGATGCGCTTACCCCGTCGCTCTCTCTGACCATAAGGTAGATGCCTCTTCTAGTCGGGTCTCCAAAGGCATCAGTTATCTGTCCGATGTCGCGAGCGATATCGCTAGAGGTGTCTGTTAGATGCTTCAACTTTTCCCTCTCGGCAGTAGCGTCAGTTAGAGTATCCTCTATCTTATTAGAAGACTTGGAAACTCCCACGTTATAAGTCTAGTGATCATGTGTTATAAGGGGAGTATTCTGGCCCTATTAGCAGTTAGAGGTGTATTGTGTCACAGCGCTTAGATCCTGAACTGGAGTCTGTGCTATCGAAGGTCGTCGAACCACACACGGGAGTCGATCTTGTGTCCCTCGGTCTGATTCGTTATGCGAAGGAGGGGTGGGGCAAGATCTCAATTGAGGTTGGGGCGATCACAGATCCCTACCTACCTGAGGAGGATCTTAGAGTTCAAATTGCAGCTTCATTGTCACAGCGTTACTCCAAGGACAAGGTGCGCGTCACCTTCACCTATCTCGATGAGGGTGAACTCGATGAGGTTGGCAATCGCCTTCGGGAAGTGCTTTCTGTTGATGAACGTGCAAATCTGGAGCAGCGAAAGCCTTTGTTTGCAGTTTCTGACTCCAAAACGAGAGTTCTGGGAATCTCCTCAGGTAAGGGAGGAGTGGGAAAGTCGTCTACTGCGGTCAACCTGGCTGTCTCCCTTTCAAAGATGGGTAAGAAGGTAGGTCTGCTAGACGCCGACGTATATGGGTTTTCAGTTCCTAAGATGCTCGGTGTTGAGTATCCCCCTTCAGTTCTCGGAGGATTCATCGTCCCACCTCTGGCAAATGGGGTTCACTGCATGTCGATGGGGTTCTTCCTCTCCGAGGATACTCCGGTTGTATGGCGGGGACCCATGCTGCATAAGGCACTCGAGCAGTTTCTCGTAGACGTCTACTGGAAAGGCTATGACTTTATTCTGATCGACATGCCTCCAGGAACCGGAGACGTAGCCCTATCGTTAGGAGAGATGGTCCCAAAGTCAGAGATCTACGTCGTCACTACCCCTCAGCCGGCGGCGGAACGTGTAGCTCAGCGTTCTGCATACGCTGCAAAGAAGATGAAGATTCCGATTAGGGGTGTCGTCGAAAATATGTCTTACTTTGAAACACCCGGTGGTGAAAGGTACGAGATCTTCGGCAAAGGAGGCGGAGAAGAACTCGCAAAGGAACTGGATGTAAATCTGTTGGGCCAAGTGCCGATCGAGATCCCTCTCAGAGACGGCGGTGACGTGGGCTTGCCGGTCACCGTGTCCGATCCGGAGTCAAGGGCGTCCAAGGAGTACATGCACATAGCGGAGAAGATAGTTGCGATGGGGCCTCCGCGTCGATACCGTTCTGAACTTAAGATTCGCTAAAGAGAGGGATCAACACAAGATTTTGAGCTAGCCGTAACATGTAACTATGGCTCTTTCCCAAAGTGAACCGTCCAAGCCCCTCACAAGACGATTTGTTTTGGGGGCTATTGTTCTAGGAGTCGGAGGGGTTGTGACTGGCAAGGCTCTCCAAGGAGGAGCTTCTACTGCTCTTTCCTCACTAGGGAGTGGACTCGCTCAATACCTTCCGGGGGGAGATAGATTTAGGATATACACAGTTATAAATGGTTTTCCTTCGATTCCTGTCGACTCTTACCGCCTGAAGGTTTCGGGACTATTCCTAAAGGGAGCTGATCTTAGCTACAACGATCTGCTTGATATGCCGCAAACCCATTTCGATCATCGCTTTCAATGTGTGACAGGGTGGAGTGTGCCAAACGTTCCCTGGCGAGGAGTTCTGCTTGAGGATCTACTCAAGGTCGCTGGGCCGATGAGAGAGGCACAAGCTCTAGAGTTCTACTCCTACGACGGGGTCTATACAGAGTCACTGACGCTCGATCAGGTGCAGGTTACTAAGGCGCTCGTTGTGACCCATATGTACGGTGCCCCATTGACGCAGGCTCATGGCGGCCCCGTTAGGCTGTTCGTACCTTCGATGTATGGGTACAAGTCGATTAAGTGGCTTTCGGAGATTCGTGCAGTCTCCTCTCCTACTCCCGGATACTGGGAGCAGCAGGGTTATCCCGTCAACGCATGGACGTCGTCTAATGGATCGTTAGGAGGCGTTATATAGATGCAGGAGAACCCCACTAAGGCTCTTATCGAGCTCCCTAGGTCGTTTAAGGTTATTCATTTCACGACCGTCTTGCTCTTTATAATCCTGCTCTTTACGGGTGCTATTCTTTACATATCGCCTCTTGAAGCGTTGGTGGGTAACAGGACTTTTGTGGCATACCTTCACGTTGCAAGTGGAGTTATGATTTTTGTTCCCTTTGGACTCTCCCTTACAAACCTGGAGTCTCGCCCCGCACTCGCAGGTGTTTACAAAGAGCTTTCGAGGTGGAGTCCTGATGATGGCACCGGGTTGTTGAGCGTTCCTAGAAAGGGAAAAAGATTCAATGGTGGGCAAAAACTCATGGCTAACGCTCTGCTCGGTTCCCTCATGGTGTTACTTCTAACCGGTCTTGTCATGGCTTCTTACATTCCGTTGTCAATCTCAATGAGGCAAGGCGCAACCTTTACACATGATCTCGTTGCCTTTTTGGTGACGGCGTTGTTTATGGGCCATCTCTTCGCAGCTTTGGCTCATCCTAGGGCTCTGCGGTCAGTATTTAGGCTGAGATAGATGGGACTTGGTGGCTATGTAGCGATCAAGTCAGCGAAAAAGATGCGAGAGATACTAGCGTGACTAGGTAGGTTAGACGAAGGAGTTTTACTTTGGATATTCGCTTTGGAATCTCGGAGTCGGCGCGTGAGATCGACATCGAAGCAGAAGACAGCGTGACCCAGGAAGAGATCGAGAAGATGGTTTCTGAGGCCATCGCCTCGGATCAAAAAGTCCTGTGGCTATCCGATCGGAAGGGCCGTAGGGTGGGTATCCCCGTGGGTAGGATTTCATATGTAGAGATCGGACCGAATAAGACTGAGCGTCGCGTTGGTTTTGCGCTTCCCTAAGGACCTTGAGTGCCTTACCTACAATGCATTGATCGATAAAAGTGGGTGCTAGAGGTTCCATAACCGATCTGGATAGGCTTTTAGACCGCAAACTTCTCTTCGTGACCGGGAAGGGGGGAGTAGGGAAGACGACCATCGCTACTGCCCTGGGGATTTTGTCGGCTGAAAGAGGTAAGCGGGTTCTGCTCTGTGAAGTCGAGCCTAAAGGAGAGGTGGGTCGCTACTTTGGAGTGCGAGAGATCGGGTTCGAACCAGTCGAGGTCCGAACGGACCTTTTTGTCATGGAGATGGACACGGAGAGAGCGCTCTCGGAGTATCTGCGCTTATACCTCAAGGTCCCGATTCCGACCAAGATCGGCCCCATAGCCCGGACCTTCGACTTTGTCTCCAAGGCGGCTCCTGGTGTCAGGGAGATTCTAGTTGTAGGGAAACTTTGTTACGAGGTCAGGGAGAAAAACTACGACATCGTGATTGCGGACTCCACAGCAACCGGTCATGTAGTGTCCCAGCTGGCTTCTCCGCAAGGAGTGAATGAACTCTTTGGAGTGGGTCTAGTAAAGGACCAGACCAAGTGGATGATCGATATTTTGAAAGACGAACATCAAAGCGGAATATGTCTGGTGTCGACCGCAGAAGAGACACCGGTAGATGAGGCTGCTGAGCTGGCCGAACGACTGAGATCTGAGACCGGTGTCAGCCTTGTATTAGGAATTTTGAACAAAATGGTGCCCAAGATATTTTCAGAGGCGGAAGAGTCTTACTTCAATGAAATTGTATCCGGTCCGATGTTGCCTGTGATTAGGAGAGTCCTTGGGGAGGGGATAGACGCTTTAGTGGATGCCACCTCTTTGTGGAAAGCTCTAGCTGCTTCGAATCACCAAAACGCAGAGAGGTTCAAAAGCTCTCTTGGGACGTCGATACCGACGATCGAGATTCCCCTAATTCCGGGCATGACCGCAGGCGTGGGCATCGTAAGAGAAGTCGCTGAGACGATTGAGGTGGAATTAACTTGAAAGAAGAGGGGTTATCCCTAATCGATCTAGTAAGCGATCTCCAGATAGTCCTCGTAGCGGGATCTGGAGGTGTCGGGAAGACCACGACCTCAGCTGCCCTTGGAGTGGCACTTGCAACCTCGCTTGAAAAGGAGGTTCTTGTGATTACGATCGATCCAGCGAAACGTCTTGCAGGAGCCATGGGTATCGATGCCTTATCTCACGTACCACAGGAGGTTCAACTCAAAGACGCTAAAGGTCATCTCTTTGCGGCCATGGTGGACATGAAAGCGTCGTGGGACGAGATGATAAGTCGCTATGCGCCAGATAAAGACACTGTTCAAAAGATCGTTGAAAACCCTATCTACGAGTCGATCAGCACCAGGTTTGTCCAAAGCCACGACTACATAGCGGTTGAGGCTCTCTACGAGTTCTACAAAGAAGGAATCTACGACATAATTGTCGTCGATACCCCGCCTTCAAGGAACGCCATCGACTTTCTTGATGCCCCAAAAAATATGGAGGAGTTCTTTGCCTCAAGGCTTCTTCGGTGGCTCACAATTCCTAGAAGGTCAAAGCTAGTAGCCTCCGCATTTAGACCCTTTTACTTAGTGGCTGAGCGGATACTGGGATCCGCGTTTGTAAAGGACATCTCGGAGTTTTTCTTCGACTTTCAGCAGCTTTACGAAGGATTTGTGGCTCGGGCTCGGCAGGTTGCTGCTCTCGTTGCTTCTGATAAAGCAGGCTTTATAGTCGTAACCATTCCTGAGGAGATACCCACTACAGAGGCTATTTTCTTCATATCTGAGGTAGCACGGAGAAAGTTAAACATGAGTGCGGTGGTGATGAACCGGTCTCTCCCGGCGTCGATCTTTTCAAGGGCTGGCGACGAGGTAGCTGATAAAATATCTAATGAGACACAGGAGATGTTAGCTAAGACTTTCGACGCTATTGGACTTGATCCAACAGAAGGCGAGGTACCTCTGGCGTCCAAGAGCCAGTTGGTCTCGAAGATCCTAGTTGAGATGGCTAACTCTTATGAGGGACTTAGGGATCAAAAGACCATGGAAGAGATTCAGGTAAGTCGCCTTACAGTTAGAGAAGGTAAGGTCTTTACTACTACTCAGCAAAGTGGCGATGTCTCTTCGGTGGAATCGCTGAGAAAGCTGGCTACAAATATGTCTATCTATCGATAGCCTCTACGATGTTACTGTGATCGACTACCACCTGCATCTTTGGCCTCATGGAACGAAAGACACTGAACCTACGATAGAGGAACTTGCGAGATACTGCGAAAAAGCAAAGGAGAATGGCGTCTTACAGATCGCCATTACGGAGCACCTTTTTCGCTTCCGTCAGACTGAAAAGGTGTTGGGCAGATACTTTAGGCGATTTCCCGACTCACCGATGAGAACCCTTATGGAACAGTACTGGCTGGATCATGCTAAAGCAGACTTAGACCACTACGTATCGGTTGTTCTTGCAGCCAAAGAAGCTGGTCTACCTGTAATTCTTGGCCTGGAGGTGGACTACTACGAAGACTCCATGGACGTTGTAGATCAACTCGTGCGACAATACCCCTTAGACGTCGTGCTTGGGTCTGTCCATTGGGTGGTTGAGTGGCCTTTTGACCATGTCAATGACCCTGAGATCATGGAGTACTGGGAAAAGGTCGGTATAGAGCCGGCGTGGGAGGGGTACACAAGAGCCTTGGAGGAGTTGTCAGCATCAAAGGTGGTAGACGTCTTAGCGCACCCGGACCTAATTAAGGTGGCTGGTCTTTTCCCAAGCGTTCCAGAGGAGTACTACGCCAGAATGGCGGAGGCGGCTGCGTCGGCGAATCTGGTGGCAGAGGTCTCCTCCGCTGGATGGCGCAAGCCGGTGAAGGAACTGTATCCAGGACCGACGTTGCTTAGGTACTTTCGAGAAAAAGGGGTTCCCATAACGACTGCGTCTGACTCTCACGGGGAGCTTGACGTTGCTTATCGTGCTTGTGACGTAAGAGAGATCGTGTCTCAAGCTGGGTATAACACCTTGACTAAGTTCTCTGGGCGGGTAGGAACACCCATGCCTCTTTCTGTGTAGACAGCGGAGAGTTTCCCTATGCAGAGTTTCCCCGATGAGCTAATTACAAAGTTGCCAGAAGAGGCCAAGAGCTACTTCAAAGATCTAGTGCGGAGATGGGGTTTTTTGGCAGATCTATGCTTCTCTGATCTGCTTATCTACATACCCACCGACAACAACGCCACTAGCTTCATGGTCGCTGCGCAGGTGAGACCTGCTACCTCCCAGACGGTACACCCGAGAGATCTAGTTGGTATCGACTACGACGCAGAGTCTGTCTACGTCGTTGAGTCTGCGCTTCGTAGCGGAGGAATGACCTTTGCTGAGTGGGTAGATCCAAACTCAAATCATATGGTGGTCTCCAACTGCATACCCCTAAAGGCCAATAGCAAGGTCTTTGGGGTGCTCGCCCGCGACTACATGTTGAATCCACTGAGAATCCACGGCGAGCTCGAATCTACCTATGTTAAGATCTTCGACCGATTCGCTAAGATGATCCTCGCAGGGGACTACCCTTACAAAGTAGACGACTCGGCGAGTATTCCAAGGGTGGGTGATGGGGTCGTCCTCTTAGACGAGGAGCTAAAGGTAAGGTTTCTTTCACCTAACGCCCTGAGCGCTCTGCATCGTCTGGGATGTTCCTCTCCCAGTTTGGGGAAGAGCTTAGCTGACCAAGGGATAGAGCTAGACGGACCACTGAGGTCTGCGGAGAGTCTCTCTCCTGTGCTCGAAGAGATCGAGGGCCAACAGGAGGCGGCTGTGACCTTTTTCTGCATGCCGCTTATAAACTCCCAGCGGGCAGATGGTTTCCTGTTGCTTCTTCAGGACGTTACAAACATTCGCCGTAGCGAGAGGTTGCTTATCTCAAAAGATGCCACAATTCGAGAGATCCACCATCGCGTGAAGAACAATCTGCAAACCATTTCGTCGCTTCTGAGGTTGCAGAGCCGGAGAGTCGACTCCGTTCAAGCTAGGGATGCCCTCGCAGAGGCAGAGAGGCGCATCAGATCGATAGCGGTGGTCCATGAGGTTCTATCACGTGAAATTGGAGAACAAGTCTCCACCGAAGAGATTGTAGGCGCTATCATACGGCTTGCCCAGGAGTCTGTCCCTCCAGGGGTCGAGCTAAAGATCGACATCGAAGTGACGGACTTTGAGATTGAAGCTCAGCTGGCTACCCCTCTCGCTGTCGTTCTGCAGGAACTCATTCAAAACTCGATCGAACACGGGTCGAAGGATAGAGAAGAGCTGAAGGTGACCGTTGGACTACAGCGCTTTGACGGGACACTTAGGTTAACGGTTGGTGATGACGGGGTTGGATTTCCACCGGAGTTCTCGATCGAGTCATCAACATCTCTAGGACTTCTGATTGTACGAGATCTCGTTAGGTCACAACTTCGAGGCGAACTTAGACTCTCATCTGATGACAAAGGTTCGATGGTTTCGATCGAGATCCCAACCGACACTAGCGATGAGGCCTAGATCATGGGTGTAAGTGAGATCGGGACGAACAGACGTCCAAAAGTCGTTGCCCACAGAGGATTTTGGTGGCCCGACGTCGCTCAGAACTCAAGATCTGCACTTCTTCGGGCCGAGGCAGAAGGTGCAGATGGAGTTGAGGTGGATGTGCGCATGACCCTCGATGGCGAGCTGGTTCTATGCCACGACAGGAGCTATCACAAGGTTGAGATTGCTGCAGTCACCCTAAGGAGAATCTGGGAAGACACGCAGAACGCGCCCTTAGAGGTGCCTTTGTTAGTAGAGGCGTTCGAGGGCTATGGAGGATCTGTAAATCTGGAGATCAAGAGGGACTCTCGCCAAAGGGTGATACAAGAGGCGCATCATTTGGCTGAGGTGCTGAAAGAGCCCTTCTGGGAGGGTCTTGTGCAGAGGAGTGCTCTGATCTTATCTTCGTTTGATCCGGAGACTCTCGTTACTTTAGGTCAAGTCCTTCCGGAGATACCGAGGTTTTTTCTTCTAGATAGATATGACCCGACCAGGAGAAAAGTTGCGTTGGCCAAGGAGATAGGTTGCGTTGGAGTGAATCTCCACCATCAAAGAGCCTCAACCTTTGCTCTCGACCTTTGCAGGCAGAGCGAAATGGAGGTTGGTCTTTGGACGCTAGACGATCCCGTGAGGGCGGACAACTTTTGTTACCCTGCGGTAAGTAATATAATTACCAATAGAGTTGACCTATTGGTGGGAAACCTTTAGGACATCAAGATGTCCAAAGACGAAGGAGTCTTTTGATGAATATTGCGGTTTGTGTAAAGCAGATCCCCGATCCCGCAGCCCCGGGGAGGCTTGACCCTAACACGTTTAATCTTGTGAGAGAGGGCAAGCTGGTAATGGACGACTCAGACTCCTACGGGGTTGAGATGGCGCTACAGCTTGTCGACAGGGCGGGTGGTGGCGAGGTCACGTTGATCTCGATGGCACCCAACGGAGAGACCTCAGGGCTTAGAACCGCGCTAGCCATGGGTGCGGCAAAGGCCGTGTTGGTAAGCGATCCAGCTCTAGGGGGATCAGATGCACTATCTACCGCCAAGGTATTGGCTGCAGCGATATTGCGAAACCCATTTGATATGGTAATTACAGCTACGGAGTCCACGGACGGGTACACCGGAACCGTGCCGGTGCAGATCGCTGAGATTCTTGGTCTTCCCGCTGTGTCTTTCGCCAAGAAAGTGACATTAGATGGTAACAAGGCGATGATCGAACGTCAAAGCGAGTCGGGTTACGACGAAGTCGCCTGTGAACTCCCCGCTGTTGTGTCAGTGACTGCGGGAGTAGTTGAACCAAGATACCCGTCGTTCAAGGGAATTATGGCTGCTAAGTCGAAGCCGATAGAGACCTTATCTCTTAGCGACCTTGGCCTGTCCGCTGATCAGGTGGGTGCTGCGGGAGCGAGAGAGGCGATCGTCTCTCTTCGCAAGGCAGAAGCCAGGCAGGCAGGGCAGATAATCGAAGATGACGGAGAGGCGTTCGCCAAGATCATTGAGTACCTTGAACAGCTCAAGGTCGTTTGAAAGTTTGTGGGAAGGAGCCATATCATGAGCGGCAGTATATGGGTCTTGATAGAAGACCAAGAAGGCATAGCCTCGACGACCTCGTTAGAGCTATTATCAGCGGCCCACCACTTCGCATCTGAGGTTGTCGGAGTGGCATTTTCAAAGGACGGGGAGCGACTCGCTAAGTCCCTAGAGCCCTATGGTCTAACGCGTCTTTATAATGTTGAAGCCGAAAGGTCCTCGCTTCCGGGCGTGGTTCTATCAGCGGCGATGGCAGACCTTGTAAAAGGTTCAGCTGAGCCCCCCAGGGCGATTCTCTGTGCACAGAGCTATACAGGTCGAGATACCTTGGCAAGGCTTTCGGTGAAGCTAGATCTGCCGGTGCTTACGAATGTAGTTAACCTCTTTGAACAAGACGGTGAACTCATGGCAGAGCACGCGATCTTTGGTGGCGAAGAGATCGTAACCTCGAACTTCACCCACCAGGGGGTTAGGCTTTTTGGTGTTAGAGCAAAGAGCTTCGCGGTGGAGGAGTCAGATGCCAGGCAGGTCGCAGTCGAGTCTGTGAAGGTCGAAGGCTTGGGAGCGATCGATGGTGCCAAAGTTGTGGCCTCCTACTCCGAAGAGCGTTCGGGTCCGAAGTTGGATGAGGCAGCAGTGGTAGTCTCTGGAGGACGTGGTCTGGGTCAGCCAGAGAACTATGCTATGGTCGAGGAGTTGGCAAAGCTGCTCAACGCAGCGCCCGGTGCCTCAAGAGCGATTGTGGATGCAGGATGGGTACCCTACGCCTATCAAGTCGGTCAAACCGGTAAGACTGTGAAGCCTAACCTCTATATCGCTGTTGGCATATCGGGTGCGACGCAGCACATGGTTGGCATGAAAGGCTCCAAGAATATCGTGGCGATCAACAAGGATAAAGACGCCCCGATCTTTCAGATTGCAGATCTCGGTGTGGTCGGCGATGCTCATAAAGTGTTGCCAAAACTGATAGACGCTCTGAAGCAGAGATAGATCGTATCTGTGTCACGGAGTGGAACAGCTCCGTGACACCTCCATAAGTCTTGTCGCCCGTGCCCCTTGAGTGCAAGCTCTTCCTTCAACACGTCTAAAGTTATCTCTTCCTCTATGAGATTTCCTGTTAATAATCAATCTCCCGTATTTCCAACTTGTAAAAAGATCCATCTTTTGCGCTTTGTGGTGTTCGAACTGTGATACTTTTGGCCCAAGCGACAAAGTTCTAACACGCCTAGGACGTGAGGGGTGTGTATCAGACGAAATGTAGGGAGGTCTTTCTGTGTGGTCAAAGGGAGCTAAGGCAGTACTAAGGATCTCAGCAGCAGCTTGCGCATCTACGTTAGCTCTTGCATCTTGCGGGAGCTCTGTCTCTGTGGCGAGTAGCTCAGGAACTACAAAGGTGAAAGGTGGAGTGGCTTACTTCGCTGAAGCGCCTGGTTCTCCACCAAACTACATTTTCCCATTCATCAACTCCTCGGTGTTCACAAATGTCAACCTATACAACTTTCAGATCCTTATGTACAGAAACCTCTACTTCTTTGGAAACGGAGCTAAGGCTTCTATCAACTACGGCGAGTCGCTAGCGTACCCACCGGTCTACTCAGACAACAATACGACGGTCACGATAAGGCTGAAAGGGTGGAAGTGGTCTAACGGTGAGACAGTTGACGCCAGGGATCTGGTGTTTTGGATGAATCTTATGAAGGCCAACAAGACGGTGTGGGCCGACTACACCCCCACAGACTTCCCCGACAACGTCGTTTCTTACAAGGCAACAGGCCCGCTGACGTTTGTAATGCATCTGAATAAGACCTACAGCGCAGACTGGTTCACTTACAACGAGTTGTCACAGCTCGTTCCGATCCCCCTTTTCTGGGACAAGACTTCTCTATCTGCCCCTACACCTTCAGCTACCTCAACTACAGCTCCAGATCTAACCACAGCTGGGGCTAAGGCGGTCTACAACTTCCTTAACGCGCAGGCTCAAGATCTAGCTTCATATGCGACCAACCCTTTGTGGAAGGTGGTCGATGGTCCGTGGAAGCTGGTGGGATTTACGACTGTGGGGCGCGCGACCTTCGTGCCTAATAAGGCTTATAGCGGTCCTATAAAGCCGACTCTATCTGAGTTTGTAGAACTGCCCTTCAACAGTGAATCTGCGGAGTTCAATGTATTAGAGACCGGATCGATCACCTATGGGTATCTTCCCATCTCCGATCTTCCTCAAAAAGCTAGGCTTGCTTCTCTAGGGTATAACTTTGCTCCTTGGCTTTTATTTGGCTTTGATTACATGCCGCTCAACTTCAACAACCCTACCGACGGTCCTATCTTTCGCCAGTTATATTTCAGGCAAGCCCTCCAACACCTTGTAGATCAGCAGGCCTGGATCTCGAGCTTTCTTCACGGCCTTGGAGTTCCTACTTACTCCCCCGTGCCCGTTGTGCCGGCAAACCCCTTCGCGGATCAACAGTCAAAGGCAAACCCATATCCTTACTCTGTTCAGGCTGCTGCAACGTTGCTCAAGGACCATGGCTGGCGTCTCTCCTCGACGGGACCCGCCCTATGTGTGAAACCTGGGACTGCGCCAGATGAGTGCGGAGCGGGCGTTGCTCTGAATCAGCCTCTCACGATCAACTTACAGTTTCTCTCAGGAATTAACTCGGTGTCTCAAGAGATGCAGTCACTCAAGTCGGCTGGGGCGAAAGTTGGTATCGACATTGCTCTATCAGAGGCACCCTTTAATACTGTAATATCGAATGCGTCAGCCTGTACCTCCTCGTCTGCGTCTTGTTCGTGGCAGATGGCAAACTGGGGAGGAGGATGGAGTTACTCTCCCGACTACTACCCCTCTGGCGAGTCCCTATTTACAACAGGAGCGGGCGCCAACTTTGGAAGTTACAACTCTCAAGTGGCAAATCAGCTAGTGGTAGAGACGCAAGTCGATGCTTCAAACCCACAAGTTGCTCTAGATAGCTATCAGAACTACCTAGTACGTCAGCTACCCGTCATCTATCAGCCCGAGACCTACTATCAGCTATCAGAGATTAAGTCCAATCTCAAAGGCGCCACACCTCAAAGTCCGTATCAGTATCTTTTGCCTGAAAACTGGTACTTCACCAAGTAGCCTATATAGGTGCTCTTTGTCGGTCTTTTCCGTAGGAGTCTCTTTGTCTAGGTGCGTTGGTCGGGTCCTATCTCAAAAGGGGCCGCTTTGGGCAGATTCGAAGCGCAGTTGTGATTTTTAGAAGGGTAGTTTTGCATATGATCCTTGTCTCCAGTGCTAACGGTGCTATCGGCATAGATGGAGTCTGGAAACACTTTTCCGAAGGACTCGATGCGCTTTCAGCGGTAGAACGTGCTACATGGTTCGTTGAGGACAATGAGGAGGACAACTCGGTCGGCAGAGGGGGACTCCCCAATCTCGACGGTGAGGTAGAGCTCGACGCATCGATAATGGATGGAACGACGAGAAGTGCGGGTGCCGTAGCAGGACTCAAGGGATATCGCCATCCTATCTCTGTAGCTCGGGCGGTTATGGAGATATCTCCGCATGTGCTTATCGTTGGTGAAGGGGCGGCCCGCTTTGCGAAAGAGATAGGCGCCGAGAGGGCCGATCTTCTTACGGAAAAAGCTGCGAAGATCTGGAGAGAGGGACTCGAGTCTCTTCCAGAGGGACTCTCCGGTGAGATACTCAAAAAAGCTAAGGCACTTACCCAAGACCCAGATAAGGCCGTCGGCACCGTCAACTTCCTTGCGATCGATAGTAAGGGAAAGATGGCCTCAGCGGTGTCCACCTCGGGTTGGGCGTGGAAGTGGCCAGGGAGAGCAGGGGACTCTCCAGTCATTGGGGCTGGCAACTACTGTGATGCTCGTTTTGGAGCGGCGGCCTGTACAGGTTTTGGGGAGTTGTCCTTAAGAGCCTCGACGGCCAGGACAATCGTAAGCTACCTCTCTCAGGGTGCTACGCCAGAGGAGGCTGGTGTAAGGGCGCTTTTGGACCTCAAGGATCTAGACGTTGACCCTTCTTCGATGATTATGCACTCTGTGATAATTGGAGCTGACGGATCCCATGCTGCGGTGTCTACGGACGAAAAGGCGCTTTATGCGTGGAGGGATGAGAGCTGTAGCTCCACGCAGATCGAAAGACGTATACACGTTGCGGTTTGACTCTAAAGAAACGGCCTAACGACACCAAGATGAGGGGGATCGGTGAAGCTTTACATCTCATTTGACATGGAAGGTATCTCAGGGGTAGTCGACTGGGATCAGGCAACAGGAGCTGGACGGGACTATGAGATAGGAGTCGGTCTTACTCTTGATGAGATAAACGCCGCTATCGACGGTGCGGTAGCTGGAGGAGCGACTGAGATAGTAGTAAACGACTCGCACTGGAAGATGCGCAACATTGACCCTTCAGATCTGCATGGATCTGCTAGTTACATCTCGGGATCACATAAGCCCATGTATATGATGCAAGGACTTGATGAGAGCTTTGATATGGTGTTCTTTGTGGGATACCACGGGGCTATCTCAGGAGAGTCCTCTGTGCTGTCTCACACCTACAATCCTTCGGTCTTTTACAAAGTAGAGCTAAATGGAGTTGAGGTAGGTGAGAGCGGAATCAATGCGCTTGTGGCGAGTGCCCATGGAGTACCTATCGGTCTAGTTACAGGTGACTCCATAACCAAAGAGCAGGCCAAGGCCGTAATTCCGGCTGAAATGGTGGTGGTAAAGGAGTCGATATCACGGTTTGCGGCTTATAACCTCCATCCTAGGGTGGCACACAAGCTCATCTATGAAGCAGCCGCAAACGTCATGGCGCGGGCGAAAAGCTGGCCCAAGGTTGAACTTGGAGAAGTATGCGAGTTAACGATGCACTTTCTAAACTCCGATCTAGCAGAGCTGGCTACTTGGATAAAGGGGGTAAGCAGAAGCGGCCTACGAAGTGCCACCGTTACCAGCCAAGATCACTTAAGTGTTTACCAAGCGTTCGTCGGCGTATCTTACATAACAAGACAAGCTGGTGGTCGATGATCTCAGATGTATCTTCTATCTGTTAGCGACGTTACAGGGGGTTGTAAAAGATGTCCTTAGCTCTATTTAGACCAAAGGATCGAAGCGGGTGTACGCCTATTGCGTACTTCCACGCACTAGCGCGTCTGTCTATAGAAGGTGTCGTCATCGTTGAACCGAGGGACATGTTTGTGAGCGTCGGGTACTTTGACGACACCGAAGCCGTAGTTGACGTTGAGCGATGCGAGAGCCTTGGTCTGCCTTTGATCCGCAGAGAAGTCGGAGGGGGCCCCGTGCTTCTTGGTCCTGGTCAAGTGTTTTACAACCTAGTCTTACACAAAGACGATCTTAGGGTTCCAAGGAGCATCCTCAAAGCCTATGAGGAGTTCTCAGTTCCGATCATCAAGACCTACCGAAGACTTGGCGTTGAGACTGAGTTCAAGGCTGTCAACGATCTCGTTGTGGCAAGTTCCAAGAAGAAGATATCGGGACAAGGAGCGGCGGACATAGGTGAGATGTTTTGTTTTGTCGGTGCTATCTTGAACGAGTTCAACACCTCGCTTATGGCTCAGGTGATAAAGGTTCCCGACGAGAAGTTTCGGGATAAGCTTCAAAAGACTTTGGAGGAAAACGTTACCTCGGTTAAAAAAGAGACAGGGACGCAAAAGGACCCAACAGAGGTGGAGAGGGCGCTTATTGAGGAGTTAGGAGCGCACTTTGGTGGCTTTGAAGAGAGAGAACTCCCTAAAGAAGTGGTTGACTTAGCACGTGAGATCGAGGGGGAACTTCGCAGTGACGAACAACTCTTTGCTCCTCGGACCCGTCGCTACAACACACTACGCGTTAGGGAGGGGGTTTACTTCAGGCCCGGCTTGTACAAGGCTGTTGGGGGGCTAATTCGCTCAAAGGTGGTGGTTCAAGACGGAGTGATTAGGGAGATCACCCTAAGTGGTGACTTTTCACTTTCTCCAAAGGCTATGATCGTTGAGCTGGAGAGAGCGTTTGTGGGCGTGCCATTCAAAAAGAGTGCTGTAATCGAAGCGGCAGAGATGGCTATCGAAAGCAACTCCATAGACATTCCCGGTGTAAGTGCTGCAGATCTCGCGGAAGCGATCGTCGGCGACGATCAGGGCGCCTAGATCCACGTTCTTTGGTTGTAAGGAAAAGAGAGGTCTGGATCATGGAGAGTCGTACGCTAAGCTTTACCACCCCGGCGGGTGAGGAGTTGAATATCCCGTACTTTGAGGAGAGAGGAGTTGCCGACGGTCCTACTCTTACTCTCCTTGGGGGTATACATGGATGTGAATACACCTCTCAGCTAGCAGTTCGACGGTTCATGACACAGATAAAAGGTAAAATAAAGTGTGGCCGAGTGAGGGCGGCCCCGACCTTGAACCTCGAGTCGTTCTACGAGCGAACCCCCTTTGCTTGCCCATCAGATGGATTAAACCTAAATCGTTGCTTTCCCGGGGAGAAGGACTCAACCTCTTATGCTAAGAGGCTTGCCTTTTTTATTACGGAGAGGCTGATCAAAGGTTCTGACTATCTGATAGATCTTCATGCAGGGGATCTATTCGAAGATCTGCATCCGTTTTCTTTGTACGATGCATCTCCTGTACAAGAAAAGGCGAAAGCTCTGGCGTTACTCTACGGACTTCCTTACTGCGTCCGTCAACAAGAGTCGTCAAAAGCTGTGGATGGCTCAACAAGTAGCACCGCTTCGGCACTTTCGATCCCGTCAATTACTGCAGAGTCAGGAAGGTTGGGGATCGTCGAGGAGGAAGCTGTCCGTCTGCACCTTAATGGACTAGTTGGAGTTGCTTTAGGGTTGGAGATGCTAGACGATTTAGATCACCCTCCTTCTTCTACTAAAGAGGTCTGCTTTCTCGATGGCTTTACATGGATCTACGGACGAGATAGAGGTTGGTGGACCCCAGCTGTTTGTGTTGGACATAAAGTTGTAGAAGGTGAAGTTATAGGGAACGTGACTGATCTAATGGGTGAGCCCATCTACGAGGTGAGATCGCCCAGTGATGGAGTAGTGCTCTTTCTGACCTCTTCCCCCGCGATCAAAGAAGAAGGATTGCTGATGGGCGTTGGTAAGAGTAAGGCTTTGTGAGGCTACGTGTTTCTAACTATTTAGTCGTAACTTTCAGCCGAGAGCACTCCTTTGGCTGTATAACTCAGATGATGGGCCATGGGTACGGTCGTTCTTCCTCGGGTAAGTCCAACAGACTACCTCTGTGGAGAATGAATCGAGCCCTTGACTCTAGCGAGCTAAGTTCGGCCTCACTGAGATAATTTCTCAGAAACCCAAAACCCTCATTTACGACTCGATCTAGTGAATCTAGGAACCTAGTTGGAATAGGGGCATCGCCAAACTCCCATATGACGGTCCTAAGTTTGAACTCTTCGTGAAAACACAGGCCGTTGTCGATGGCATAGATATGTTTCGACTCATCTATGAGGATGTGACCGCCCTTTCGGTCTGAGTTATTGGCGACTATGTCAAAGGCGGCTAGTTCGATTAGGCGTTCATGTGTACCCTCATCTTCCAAGATCTCGTAGTAGGTCTTTGAAAAGTCAGCGTCTATAAACTCTTGTAAAGAGCCGATCCCGTACTCCAGATCCTTTCTTTCGATCGTAACTGGGACCATGTGTAGCTCCAGTGCTTCGGAGAGAAGGTAAGCTGCGACTTCACGTCGATATAGACCTGGAGGGAAGTCCCACAGTGGGCGTTCACCGGCTAGGGGCTTGTATATAGCTCTTCGAATCTCGCCTTCAGAGTCTCCCATCTCGACCAACAAGGTCGCATTGGAACTGTTGACTATCCTACCTAGAACCTTGGCGGGCTTTTGGGATAGGAACTCTTGGGTGAGCGTCCTTAGAGATTTGGAGCTCTGTGGCCGTTGGTTCTCGGGCAACTATGTCCGTTTCGGTCTAAGGGGTATCCACACAGAGGGCAAGGCGGCCTGCCGCCCTCTACTGCGCGAGTTCCTTCGATCGCCAGTGCGGCCGCCTGTTCCCTGGTTAATCCAAAGACAGCGCTTGCAGGATCGTCGTCTGCAGTCGCCTCGTCGATCTCGATCACGATGAGATCCCTGATCTCGTCGTAAGCGATAGCGATCGAACCGGCGACAAAGTCGTATGTCAGATCGCTTGGAATCGGCGGAAGCGCGGGCAGTTCTTTTGGACGTGCTAGGTCTTCGAGTAACTGGGCGAGAAGCTGTACGAGAGACGCAACCTGGACCTTTTCAACCTTTAGCGCAAGCTGTTCGCCCAGGTACTCCGCCCAGAGGTAAAAGACGCGGTTCCCCGGCTGACCGATTGTGCCTACAGACAAAAAAGTTACCTCTTCGAAGTTGTAGTTACGCCCCAACTGTTGAGACCTTTCTAGGTAGTTCACTCCCTGAGTTCATGCATATTAGACGCGGAACCCCAGCGATGATGCCGATCACAGAGACCGACGCAGTGTCGATCTGAATTCTTTGAAACTGGTCCAGATGCATGCCAAGCGCATCTACTACGGCTGTCTTGATGGTGTCTGCGTGAGAGAAAGCCACCACAACCTGTCCGTTGTACCTCTTGTCGCACTCAGTCTCAAATGCGACAATCCGGCTCTGCATCTCCTGGAAAGACTCTCCGCTTGGAAACCGAAACTTCGATGGATGTCGTTGCACTATCTGCCACTCGGGGAGTTTGTAAAGATCCTTTAGGTCCCTACCGGTCCACTCACCAAAGTCACACTCGACTATGGCGTCAGAGGTTATAACTTCAGGGGTTGCAGCCAAGGACTCAACGTAGGGTCGCGCCGTCTCTTGAGCTCTCTCTAACGGTGAGGTGTATATTGCCGCTGGAGAAGGATATGAATTTTGTAGTACCTTTGCAACGGCTTTTGCCTGCTGCCGCCCCTCTTCAGAGAGATGAAGTCCCGAAGTTCTTCCAGGCAGTATCTTGCCGGTTGAAGCAGTCTTTGCGTGTCTCACAAAGACTATGTAGGTCTCTTCGATAGCTGGAGTTGAAGCTTTGTCGCTTGACTCATCTTTGACATCTGTGTCAGCGCTCAAGTAAAGACTCCTTGCAAATCATCGAACCAATTGGACATACGTCCATGAAGCTGTGAACTCTATGTCAGTCTCTCAATGATCATAGCCATACCCATGCCTCCACCGACACACATCGTTTCAAGCCCTATGGATCGGTCGTGATGTTGAAGTCCGTGAATGAGCGTGGTCATAATGCGAGCTCCTGTCATACCAAAGGGGTGACCGAGTGCAATTGCGCCGCCTTGGAGGTTGAGCTGATCTTCGATAGAGATTCCTACTTCGCGACAGACTGGAAGCACCTGAGCGGCGAACGCTTCGTTGAGTTCGACCAGATCAACATCTCTAATGGTCATTGAAGCCCGTTTTAGAGCAAGCTTGCAGGCCTCGATCGGGCCGACGCCCATGATCTCAGGAGCTAGTCCGGTGACAGCTGAGGAGACAATTCGAGCAAGGGGTTTGATTCCAAGGGCCTTAGCACGTTCGTCGCTCATAACCACAACTGCAGCAGCGCCGTCATTGAGGGGGCAAGCGTTACCAGCGGTAACGCGCCCGTCTGGCTTGAACGCTGGTGGAAGCTCTGCAAGCTTCTCCAACGTGGTATTTGGTCGAGGACCGTCATCTTTGTCGATCACTGTGCCGTCTGCCTTTGGGTAGGGGATGATCTCTTCCTTGAAGAACCCTGCCTCCACAGCCGCTACTGCTCTGCTTTGTGAGAGAACCGCGTACTCGTCCATCTCTCGTCTAGAGACTCCGTAGCGGTCGGCTACATTTTCAGCGGTCAGCCCCATCGGTATGTACATCTCGTTTATGAAGTCTGCGCGCGTTTTATCCGTAAAGCGGGGGTTTAGGTCTTCGGGGTTGAACGGCGAGGAACTCGTCCTCGATACGCTTTCGACACCTCCTGCTACAAATACCTCGCCTTCACCGGCTTTTATGGCGTGGTAGGCCATTCGGATAGTTTGAAGGGACGACGAGCAGAACCGATTCACCGTCGTTCCGGGAACGCTATCAGGGAGCCCAGCAAGTGCCGCAACGTTGCGACCCAAGTTCATGGATTGCTCGCCGTGTTGAATGGCCGCCCCCCACATAACGTCTTCGATCTCTGACGGGTCTAGCTCCGGAATCTTTCTCAGAACCTCAGATAGTATGTAGCCACTCATGTCGTCAGGTCTCACATCGATCAACGAACCTTTGAAAGCTCGCCCAATAGCGGAGCGTCCGGTAGCGACTATTACGGCCTCTGGCATCTCGTTCTCCTCAATAACTAGTTGCTCGCCATATTAGCAGTCAACTTGATTGCGAACATATCGCAAGCCTGACTACAGAGGGTGTGAAGCTATGTAGTCCAAAACTCTCTGAGCGTTACCCTTGGCCCTTACGTTATAAAAAGCAGCTTCGATCTTACCCTCTGGAGAGATCACGAAGGATGATCGAATCACACCCTCGTAAATCTTCCCGTAGTTCTTCTTTCCTCCAAAGGCTCCATAAGCCTTTAGAACTAGCTTGTCCGGGTCGCTCAACAGCTTGAACTCAAGTTCGTACCGGGATCTAAAACGCTCGTGCGAACTTTGAGGATCAGGTGAAACGCCGAGTAGTTCTACACCCATCTGTCTCAGGGTGTGGTATATCGAGTTGTACTCACACGCCTGTGTGGTGCATCCCGGCGTTAGATCTTTGGGGTAAAAGTAAAGCACCACCCTCTTGCCCAGGTAACTCGTAAGGCATACATCGTTGCCGTCGGTGTCTTTGAGACAAAACGGGGGAGCTGGATCTGCGGGTTGGAGACGTAGTTGTTCATCTGTGCTCATACTCTGACAACCTAGTTGGGAGTGTGTTTTTGTTACAACAAAGGCGACCAAATACTCAAACCTCAACCACTCAAATGAGTGCTTGAGGTTTGAACGATATCTACTAAAGTGCCTTTAGTTCAGTCCTTTTCGGAGTACGAGCAGATTGTCTCAATCATCAGTCTCGATACCACGTAGGGGTCCATGTTCGCATTTGGGCGTCGATCTTCTAGGTATCCTTTCCCGGCCTTCTCCACGGCCCAAGGGATACGTACAGAGGCCCCGCGATCTGATACCCCGTAGCTGAAGGTGTCATACCTTGCGGTTTCATGCGCTCCTGTGAGCCGACTTTCGATACCCGCTCCGTAGTTGGCGATATGCTCATTAGCGTTCTTACCAAGCGCCTCACAACCCTCTATAATCGCATCGTAGCTCTCGCGCATAGCGTTAGTAGAAAAGTTTGTGTGTGCTCCGGCTCCATTCCAGTCACCGGCGACAGGCTTTGGATCGAGAGATACAGAGACCCCATAGTCTTCTGCAATTCTGTTTAGAAGCCACCTAGCCATCCAAAGCTGATCTCCGATAGCGGGCGCAGGTAGTACACCTATCTGGAACTCCCACTGTCCCATAAGAACCTCGGCGTTGGTGCCTTCGATTGAAAGACCTGCCTCCATGCAGGCGATCGTGTGTGCTTCCACTATCTCACGGCCAACCATCTTCTCACCGCCGACGCCGCAGTAATAGGGTCCTTGGGGAGCAGGAAATCCGTTGTCTGGCCAGCCTAGAGGACGACCATTTTGCATAAAGGTGTACTCTTGCTCTATGCCAAAGAGCGGCTCGAATGAGGCGTATCTCTCAGCTGTCTCAACACAGGCAACCCGTGTGTTCGTGGGGTGAGGTGTGAAGTCTGGGAGTTCCACCTCACAAAGAACCAAGATGTTGTCGCCTTTGCGAATAGGATCAGGGGTTGTAAATACAGGTCGAAGTACGCAGTCCGAGCTGTTACCTGGCGCTTGATTGGTGCTCGATCCGTCAAAGCCCCATATGGGAGGTTCTTGACCGTCCTTTAGGATCTTTGTCTTGTTGCGCATGATCGGGGTGGGTTTGGTTCCATCGATCCAGATGTACTCTGCCTGATAACTCATCTACTCTCCAATGTTTGCTAATCCATGAAACTGCGTCGGGTTTTGAACTAGTAGATAAGTCTGTTGGCACTTTGTTACGGTTGTGTTTCGTGGATGCGACAGCTTTGTAAAGCGGTCACATAAAGCTTTGGGCGGCCAAGAGTTTTGTTGTTGTTGCTTTAAACCATGACAACAGGATCTTATGTACCAAGTGCTTCTGGATGGTTGCAAAACCAGCCTGGAGTGAAAGAGATGACTCAGAAATTTATGATGTGATTTGGGTCACTGTCTCTTCTCTAATAATGTTACGTCGATGTATCATAATTTTAAAAGTACTTGTAAAGCTAAATCTCTAGATACATCGAAAGCAGAGGCTTCAATGGATGCAGAACGAATTCAGCGGCTTAGGTGGGCAACCTTAGCCGTACTATCGGTCAGTCTGATAATGCTTAACCTTGACAACACAATTTTGAATGTGGCGCTTCCAACCCTTGTGAGGGATTTGCACTCTACCACGTCTCAACTGCAGTGGATAGCTGACTCTTATACCTTGGTCTTCGCTGGACTTCTGCTTACTGGCGGAAGCTTGGGCGATCGCTTGGGTAGAAAGTGGATCTTTATGGCCGGTCTCTTTGTCTTTGGGCTGGGCTCTGTGTTGTCAGCGTTTTCCGGATCTTCTGACACCTTGATCGTCACCAGGGGCTTTATGGGGATCGGTGGAGCGATGGCGATGCCGGCCACGTTATCGATAATAACCAATGTGTTTACCGTCCCAAAAGAGCGTGCTAAGGCGATCGCTATCTGGTCGGGAGCTTCGGGACTCGGAATAGCCTTGGGCCCAATAACTGGAGGTTGGTTACTTTCGCACTTTTGGTGGGGGTCAGTATTTCTTGTAAACGCACCGATAGTAGCTGCGGGTATCTTAGCAGCGATCTGGATCGTGCCTAACTCAAAGGATGTAAACATTCCAAAGCCTGATCCAGTAGGGTCGCTGTTATCTATTGTTGCTCTTGGTACCATTCTCTGGTCTATCATCGAGGCTCCTTCAAAGGGTTGGTCCTCAGCCCCGATAGTAACTGGGTTCGTGGTTGGCGGTTTCTTGCTGGCTGTCTTTCTTGTGTGGGAGTCCAAGATATCCCATCCGATGTTGCGACTTCACTTCTTTGAGAATCCAAGGTTCTCAATGGCTGCGTCTTCGATCGCCATTGCCTTCTTTGTTCTTGGCGGTGCGTCCTTTTTGCTGACCCAGTATCTTCAGTTTGTTCGAGGGTATTCACCGCTAAAGGCAGGAGCTTTATTTCTGCCCTTAGCTGGAGCTCTATTGGTGTTGTCGCCCTTGTCGGCAAATGTGGCCCATAAATTTGGCACTAAGGTCACTGTCGCCTTCGGGCTTAGTGTTATAGGCATCTCTGCCTTCATGATCAGCCTCTTTACCACTTCTACGTCGCTTCTGTCTGTTGAGTTGACCATGGGCTTGGTTGGTGTTGGACTAGCCTTTACCATGCCGCCTTCTGCGGAGTCGGTGATGGGCTCACTGCCCCGAGCACAAGCTGGAGTAGGTTCGGCAACAAATGGAACTCTTATCCAAGTTGGCGGAGCTTTGGGCGTTGCGATCTTGGGGAGTCTTCTTGCCACCTCATACTCTACGCACCTAAGTGCATTGAGATTCTTCTCGATGGTTCCAGCCCAGCTACGACCTGTTCTAAAGAGTTCGGTTGGATCTGCTCTAATTGCAGCGAGATCCCTGCCGTCCTCCGTGGGCAGTCAGATAGCTTCAGGAGGTAAAGGTGCCTTCGTGTCCGCCCTGTCTTCATCGTTGTTGGTTGCGGTCGGGGTGGCAGTTTTGGGAGCCGTGCTAGTTCTTCTAATTCTCCCCGCCAGAGCGAGAGGCGAAAGTGAGGGGCAGGCAAAGGCTACTGATCCAAGCTCGATTCGGCTCAACGACGAGCTGTCCGTCGCAGAGCGAGAGCTCTAAGCGATGTCTGTACAACAAGACGGCAAGAGCTATTTCGTAGGTGAAGAACATAGTTGTAAGGGTTCTCGACCCGGACGTCCAAAGTCCCAAGAGCTTAGGTCTAAGGTGCTCAAGGAAATCCTAAGAGCGTGTTCTTTATACGGACCCTACGACTTCTCGCTGGATATGGTGGCGAGAGAAGCCGGGGTATCTAGGATCTACCTCTACCGAAACTGGGCAGATCGCGAAGCTATGATTACAGAGGCGCTCATGAATGGTTTTAGTGAGGTTCGTCCCGTACCTTACGGCTTCAGCGAGGGCGATGTGCTCTCTGTTCTGACTGCATGTTATGAAAGCGTTAGTGCAGTGTCTTCAAGCTTGGTCGGTCAGGCCCTTTTTGCCATTGTTACAGAGAAGAAGAACGCTCAATTCGCCAAGCAGTTCCAAGAGATGTTTTTTAGATTTGTCTACGACCCATATATCGAGGCGTTGACGAGGTGTAAAGATATGGGACTTATAAGGGACGGGGTAGATCCAAGACAACTGTGCTGGTTGGGTATAGGGCAAGGAATGGTGCACTTGACGGTCATGAAAGAGCCTTTTGCCCTCAAAGATGCTCGAGAGTTGGCAAAGATGGTGGCTCGTGCAGTGGAACCATATGGTTCCACTGCGTAGATTGTAGATACACTTGACGTCGTGTAATGCCCGTTCCAAAATGAGACAGCTAGATACCTGTTATAGGTACATATGACCTATAGTCCATGTGACTGAAAAAGCCACTGTAACTTTGACAGTTTGCGAGCGGAAGCTATGCATATGTCCTGTGTGATTGGGTCACTGTCTGAGATCGTCTTGGCAAGTTCAACGAGTGAGTCGATCTCATCGCCCAAGACTTCCCTGAAGTACTTTGCTGCTTCTTCGGTTGAGACCTTCCCAGAGGGAACGTTTCCTGCAAAGCTTTGCGCAACGAGTGTATGTGGCGATATCTCTGGCACCGATCCAAGAGCACTTGAACGCTCTGCGGTCTCATCCGCTATATCTCTCAACTCCGTCGCCAAGGTGTCAAGCAGCTGATGGATCGAGAGAAAGTTTTGGCCTTTCATGTTCCAGTGCACCTGCTTAGCGACTAGGGAAAGCGTGTAAAGTCTTGCGACCTCTTCGTTGAGTCTTTCTAACTTTTTGCTGTTATTCACTGAGTCTCCTTCATGTACCAACCGGATAAGTACTGCTACTTATTATAAGTCTAGTAAAGTTATAATTAGTCTAAAAATAGGAAAAATCTAATACACTTCATTCGTCAGCAGTTTTGCGGATCGATAAGTTAGGCTGTAGCTAGCAAGTTTCGTAGAGATGGAGCAAGTAGTGGCGGAGTTAGAGCATATCGAGCCTGTGGATAAAGTTCTCGTGGTGATGGCTCACCCTGATGACGTTGACTTTGGGGTAGCGGGATCTGTGGCGTCTTGGATCAAGGCTGGTTCAGAGGTCTCATATCTCGTGGTTACAGATGGAGATGCAGGAGGGTTTGATCCAGCCATAGATAGGTCTGACATACCGTTGATACGGCGTGGCGAACAAAAAAAAGCCGCAGAGGCGGTTGGGGTGTCATCAGTTGAGTTTCTTGGGTATAAAGATGGAGCACTAAAGAACACCTTGGATCTGGTTAGAGACATCTCAAGGGTGATTAGATCCTTTAGGCCGGACAGGGTAGTATGCCAGTCGCCAGAACGAAATCTTCAGAGGGTTCCGTCGTCACACCCCGATCACAGAGCAGCTGGCGATGCAACGTTAGACGCTGTTTATCCTTATGCACGTAACCCCTTTGCGTTCCCGGAGTTGCTTGAAGATGGTCTGGAGGCGTACATCGTCAAAGAGGTACTCATCACGGCCCATCCCTCTCCTAATGCTTATGTGGACGTCACAGATACCTTCAAGGATAAGATAGCGGCGATTCTATGTCACCACTCGCAGCTTCCCGATCCAGACTCAGTAGAGGCTATGGTAAAGAGTTGGCTAAGTCAAGGAGCAAGATATGCGGGACTTGGCGACGACTCTTTGGCGGAGGTATTCTACAAAGTCACCGTCTAAGGCGTACTTACTAAAGCGTTACCGGGGAGGAAGAGCTGTTTATGTTAGACGACCTTGAACTGAAGGTGTTTTATAACACCCTGTTCTCCCGAAGAGACGTCCGTAGTCAGTTCTCTGGTGAAGAGATGGACAAAAAGGTACTCGGCAGGATATTGTTAGCTGCCCACTCCGCTCCAAGTGTGGGGATGAGTCAACCCTGGGACTTCGTCTTAGTTACAGACCCTGACATACGAAGCAGGTTCAAAGACCACGTCTACAAAGAGAGGGAAGCCTACGAGGCGTCTTTGGAACAAGACAGAGCTGAAAACTTTAAAAGGATCAAGATTGAGGGCATTATGGAGTCCTCTTTGGGAGTCGTCGTAACCTATGACCCTCATAGAGGGGCTCCATCGGTTCTTGGTAGGCACGCGATAGACGATGCAGGACTTTATTCTGTATGCCTTGCGATCGAGAACCTCTGGCTGGCGGCAACTGCTGAAGGTATAGGCGTGGGTTGGGTATCTTTCTACAGAGAAGAGTTTTTAGGTGAACTTCTCGGAATTCCAAAACACGTAAGGCCGATCGCCTGGCTGTGCGTGGGACCGGTCACTCACTTTGAGAAGGTGCCAGATCTGGAACGTTTTAGCTGGCAGAGTCGCCGACCTATAGAACCGTTTCTACGCCACAATCGCTACGAAAGCCAAAGTGACCTAGATCAAGTAGTATATCTCCCAAAAGATGGCTTTGATCTGTGATAAAGAGAGATACAAAGGCTTGTAGGTGTCCTTATGCGCTGCTTTAGGTATCTTTACTCTGTTTGGTTACCTGGAGGCAAGTCTTTGAAGGAGTGTCTGAATTTATGTCGAGGGTCCTTATTACTGGGGCTGGTTCGGCTCAAGGGATAGGTTTTGCGACAGCCAGGCTTCTTGGCGAGCGAGGAGCCCGAGTCTTTATAACCTCTACGACTGAGCGCATATTCGATAGAGTGTCCGAACTTAGGGATATGGGGATAGAGGCGTACGGCGAACCCTTTGACCTGACCGATGAGAGTCAGGTAAAGACCTTCCTGAGTCATGGTGTTGAGGTTCTTCGGGGCCTAGACGTTTTGATTAACAACGCTGGAATGGGAAGCGTAGATTCCCCTGAGGAGTTTTTCTCTGTGGAGGAGATGCCCTTGACTCAGTGGAACCTATCGCTTCTTCGTAACCTGACGTCTGCGTTCTTGGTCTCTAAAGAGGCGATCCCTCACTTGAGAAAGGGCGTTACAAAAAGAGTTATCATGGTGGGTTCGACCACTGGATTTCTCCAGGCGAATGAGGGAGAGGCAGCGTATGCGGCCTCCAAAGCGGGATTGGTTGGTCTTGTAAAAACTATGGCTTTAGAGCTTGCTCCCTATGACGTTACAGTTAATGCTGTCGCCCCTGGCTGGATAGCCACAGCCGCCCAGACCGAGCTAGAAGCCAGACATGGCTCTGCGACTCCATTGGGAAGAAGTGGAAACCCTTACGAGGTTGCTGAGGTGATCGCTTTCTTGGTCTCTAAGGGTGCATCGTACGTAACCGGTCAAGTGCTAGTGGTAGATGGTGGCAACTCTCTTTTGGAAGGTCGGTCTTGCTGTGAATAGAGCAGTTGAGGCTTTATTCTTTATTGTTTCATTTCTAAGATCCTTATGCCGACTCTGCTAAGGTGAAACTGTTAGGCAGGTGGACAACGGGGTCCGCTGCCGACGTTTGGTCCAGGAGATTGAGATGGAAGAGGTAGTTCGGGGATCTCGGGCAAGGGCGCTTGAGCTTCTCGGTTCTTTGGCGGGGGAGCTTCCCATGGAGCTTGAAAGGCTGTTCGACCACGTGGTGGGGGGGATGAGCTCAGAGGAGATCTCCTCGGCTCCTCCTCAGCTGATTGCTAGAGCCACCTATGAACTTGCAGCCGCGGTAAGTCACTACGACTTGGGTTCTAAGATCGGTTTGCAATTGGGAAGGGTAAAGGCGTCTGCGGAGCAACGAAGCGACCATCAGCTCCTCTCCGATAGTCTTGAAAGTTCTACGTGCTTTGTGGCGATCGTTACCCCGGACATGAAATATCTGGTGGACACATTTACCGAGGTGATGGCCGAGTTTGGGGTTTCTCCATCGTTCTCGATACACCCTATGATCGACTCGGAGTCCCTTGAGAAAGTTAGAGAAAGTGACCCTAGATGCGAAGAGGTCTCACTCTTTTATGCAGAGTTTGAGCAGGAAGTATCCGATGGAAAGCTTGACGCATTGGCCGCCTCCCTCTCTCTTGCTTATGAGGCACTTGCCGCTTTACACAAGGATCTCTCTTTAATCTACGAAGAGCTTGAGAAAAGCTGCAGTGTCTTGCTTGGCACCCATGACGGTTCTGAGACTGCTTTGGAACGTATGGGACTTGGAAACCTGTTGCCGGTGACGGCCAGCATCGGCACCAAAGAGGAGCTGAGGTGGCTTGGCTGCGAGATTACAGAGGTACGTAAAGGGCAGTTCGATAGATTCTTGGAAGGTCTCACTCCCTTTTTAGTCTCTGAGCAGACAGAGGTTTTTCTTGGTGTATGTCCAATAAAGTCACCTGTCGTAAAGAGGGTGAGGCTAAGAACTCTCAGATTTGTGAACAAAGAGTCAGGAGAGGTAAAGACCTTCTACGGGGTTTTCGTGCCACCCCGGCTCTCTCACTCACCGTTGCGCCTTGGCTTTATAAGCGAAAAGATGGACTACGTATCTGAGTCCCTGGGCCTGTCGCCAAGTAGTTACGCTTACCGCTCAGCAGTAGACTTTGTGCAACTTCTTCCGCCAGATGAACTTCTCTCTATCTCAAAGGAAGACCTCAAAGATCTAGTTGCTATAGCTCTATCGGTGGAAGAGATCCCGAGGTTGTATCTGACTTTGGTATCTCGGTCCAACGCCTTAGAGCAGGCCGAGGTGCGGGTGGATATTGTTTTACCGGCCTCACGTTACTCAGAGCATCTGAGCGCAGACCTCATGAGTAGACTCGCAAGCGATTTCGGTGAGGGGTCGTTGGAGCTTAGTACCATCTCCCAAGAGAGAAGAAGGTGTTTCATCTCGTTCACCGTCTTTACGGAGTCTCACCTCATCGATGAGGTTGATATATCTCAACTAGAGGCAGAATTAGATATCATCTCTATGTCTTGGACCGAGAGGTTCAGGGTTGCACTAAATAACCTGGTTGGAGGAACGAGATGTGCGTCATTATTTCAGAGTTATTACAGAAGTTTTGAGCCCTCATATCAGGACGACTACTCACCTGAACAAGGTGCACGAGATATCGTGCGATTCGACGAGGTTAGAAGGTCTTCCTCAAAGCTGGATCTGGAGTTCGTCTTCGGTGGTGAAAGCGGTGGGGAACTTAGACTTCGAGTTTTCAAGCTGGGCCCGTGGATGGCGCTCTCGGAGTTACTTCCAGTCATTGAACACTTCGGTTTCATCGTGATCAATGAGCTTCCTTATCGGTTCAACCTACACTCCGATTCCGGTTGGCTCTTAGACCTTGGTTTAGAGCTAAGGGACAAAGATTCGCAGGCTGTAACGGTAAGTGGGGATGATCTATTTAGGGCCAAGGCAGCAATGTTGGAGGTTTGGACCAACGAGGGTGAAGACGACGAGTTGAACTCACTTGTCATCTCGGGATCTCTGACCTACAGGGAGGTCTCATTGCTCAGGGCCTACGCTCACTACCTTAGATTTTCCACCCTCGGGTTCTCTTCGGCCTATATAAAGTTCGCACTTAAAGGTTCCCCTGTCATAGCTGGATTGCTGGTAAAGCGATTCTATGAACGCTTTAGTGCACACACATCGAGGGATTCATCGATTGAGCTCGGAAACTTGGACTATGAGAAGCTCATTTACGATCAGCTAGCAACGGTATCTTCCTTGGACTTCGACAAGATGTTCAGGGCGATTCTCTCGCTCATCGATGCGACGGTTCGTACCAACTTCTTCATGCCGTCCAAGCCCAAAGGGGTGGCACTCAAATTTGATCCATCGTCTCTGTCGCAGATCCTCCCTCAGCCTCTCCCGAAACACGAGTTCTACTATCTGTCAAAGACGACCGAGGCTGTGCATCTAAGGGGAGGTGATGTTGCCCGTGGAGGTATCCGTTGGTCGGATCGCTTGGAGGACTTTCGTATCGAGATACTGGGTCTGATGAAAGCTCAGAGTGTGAAAAACTCAGTTATCGTTCCCGTGGGTGCCAAAGGTGGATTTGTGGTAAGGGGAGGCGACAAAGATCAAAGTCGAGTAGTTGAAAGCTACAAGGAGTTTATCTCCGCTCTCTTTGACCTCACCGACAACATCTCGAGCAACGAGGTGATCCATCCCAAAGATGTAGTGGTTTTAGATGGAGATGACCCTTATCTCGTAGTTGCAGCTGATAAGGGAACTGCAACCTTCTCCGATATTGCAAATGAGATCGCAATAGAGAGAGGATTTTGGTTGGGTGACGCCTTCGCCTCAGGAGGATCTGAGGGTTACGATCATAAAAAGATGGCGATCACCGCCAAAGGCGCCTGGATGTCGGTACGACATCACTTTGGACAGATGGGCATCGATCCAGAGAGAGATCCTGTTACCGTAGTGGGTATTGGAGATATGTCCGGAGATGTCTTTGGAAATGGAATGCTTCTCTCCAGGTCGATGAGGCTTGTAGCAGCCTTTGACCACAGAGACATCTTTCTTGATCCTAATCCCGACGTAGATGTGGCGTATTTGGAACGAAGACGACTCTTTGACCTTCCAAGATCCTCATGGGCAGACTACGATCAGACGAAGATATCTTCCGGTGGCGGTGTGTTTTCGCGTAGCTTGAAGACCGTACCTCTTTCAAAGGAGATGGCTGAAGTTCTCGGTATAGAGCCAGGATCCTATGAACCTAGTTACGTTATTCGTTCGATCCTGAAATCCCCCGTCGATCTTCTTTGGAACGGTGGTATCGGAACCTATGTAAAGGCTACCACCGAGAACCACGACGAGGTCTCTGACAGAAGTAACGATGCAGTAAGGGTTGATGCGAAGGATCTTAGGGTCAAGGTAGTAGGGGAGGGTGGAAACCTCGGCTTTACCCAAAGAGGAAGGATTGAGTACGCCCTCTTGGGCGGTCGCTGTAACACAGATGCAATCGACAACTCTGCGGGTGTCGACACCTCCGATCATGAGGTCAACCTCAAAATTTTATTCGCCTCAGCCATAGAGGAAGGTAGGCTTACAAAAGCCGATAGGACACCTCTTTTGTTCTCTGCTACGAAAGAGGTTGAGAGCCAGGTGCTCGAAGACAACGTCTATCAAAACTGGGTTCTCTCTGCCTCAGAGCAGCTAGCTAGATCCAAAATGACCGCTATAAGTCGACTAACTGCCCGTCTCATCTCGGAGGCGGAGCTTGATCCGGACGTTGAGTTTCTGCCCAGTCCAAAACGTGTCCTGGCGATCGCAGCCAAGGGTGGAACGATTACTCGCCCCGAGCTCTCAGTGTTGCTCGCATACGCTAAGTTAGACCTATATCACCACGTTCTGGACTCTGAGCTGGTGTCTGATGACTTTAGCAACTCGATGTTTGTGGAGTACTTTCCGGAGTCGATCTGGTCGGAGCTGATGCCTGGGACCCTAAAGCATCCACTTCGCAAAGAGATCGTAGCGACCGTCCTTGCAAACAAGATAGTGAACCTCACCGGTCTTACGGCGGTATTTGAGTTAGCTGAGATCTCTTCGGTATCTGTTGCACAGGCAGCCAAGGCACTCCTGGCGTCGCTTGAGATTTTAGATGTACACAACTGGGTTGAGAGTCTCATGTCTCAAGACGATGTCGCGCAAGAACTCAGAGTTACTCTCTTCAATCGGCTTGCGCTCTCTACATTTCGAATGGCTCGTTGGCTGATCACTTCGGGTCAGTTAGTACAGTCACTGTCCGAAGTGGTAGGGCGTTTTGAGCCGGCTTTCCCAGATGTCTATGATAATCTCTCATTCGTTCTAGATAGAGCCGGGTACGACAGGGTCGAAAAGCGAACAGCTGAACTGATCGAAAATGGGGTGGAGAGAGACTCAGCTGCATTTTTTGGAGCGATAGATACCGTCGTATCGGTACCAGCGATCGTCCAGCTTGAGGAGCTCTTCAACTTAGGCTCTCCAATCAAGGCTGCGAGGATCTTCTTTGCTGTCGGAACGCTAGCGAACCTCCCGACGCTTAGGTCACACCTGTCGGCGGTTTCAGTCTCAAACCACTGGGAGGAGTCCTCAAGGGAACTGCTCTTTGTGGACCTCTCTGATATTCAAATGGAACTTGCAAAAAGCGCAACTAAGTATCTTCTGTCTCATATGGAAGAAGGCGATGCAACTATGGATCCGATCGCACTATGGGGGCTTAGACATAGAAAGTACCTTGATAAGGTTAGAACGGTTCTACGATCACTGGGTGAGGGGGATGAGCCGGTAACCTTGGCGCAGCTTTACGTAAGCATCAGGGAAATTGCTCTGTTAGTGCGCTCCATCGAGATCGCTGACGCAGCCGATAGCCAAATGTGATATCAGTCATTGCGGGTGGTTGCTCTCAAATTGAATCATGTCAAAGTGGTCTTGCGTCTCGTGGCGATGCTTGGTAACGAAATTTGGTATGGCTGATATGCCCGTTACTCCACGATCGACTTGATCTGGTAGTGCAAGACTAGTAGTAGAGTTGAAAAAGAGCAATAAGGTCTCAATTATGGAACTAATTGGGTTGTCGTTCGTAACGTTTTAAATCGTGGCAAGAAGCGGTTCGCTGAAGGAACGCTTGGGTCGACTGCATCAAGTAGCTTTACTCCCATGACGAGGCAAACATGCCTGGAATATCGATGTGGTAGCATCTTTGAGAAAAGTGTCAGAACGCACACCTCTAGGTAGCTTTTTCAATGGTCGGGATAGGTATTGGCAAACGAGGTTTACTCGGTTGTGCTTAGTTGGATCGTGAAGTATCTATGGTCGCCTAGCTGTGTTATAGAATACGGCTTTGTTGACAAGTTGCTCAGATGTATGCCTTGGCATCTTTAGGTGATTATAGAAGGATAATGGATCTATGGATTGAAGTGTCCTTAGAGGCTGCTGACCAATGCAATTGAAGATTGTGCCATTTGAGGCTGGACGGACTCTCTGTTTTCGTGTGTACTTGTTCGTGGGTTGCGTTCTATAGATTCGTGCGCTTTGTCGTGGTAAGGGTCTGTCTCGTGATTAGCCAGTAGCACTACCCATCTGCCTGCGGAATCTACTAAGGGTAAATGGGAGTTGTTTAGCGACTTTGTTGTAGCTGAGTGCAGACTAAAGGTGGTGATGATAGCTCACCTTGTTGCGAAGGGTGTTTTTCTATGTAAGAATCAATGAGCGTAGATTGATGAGCATCCTTAAAGACTTCTTGTGCGAAAGCGACTGCTACGGCATCTGAGTTGGTTAGGAGATAAAGATGAAGGCTGAGGTTAAGGGAACTACCATGCCGGTTCTCGAGATAAATCTGGAGAGTGGCGAGTCGGTAATCTCTACTCACGGTGAACTCTCGTGGATGACACCTAGTATGCGTATGAGTCAAAGTACGGGACTTGGAGCCGGCAAGGGGGGACTTCTATCGGGTCTCAAGAGGGTCATCGGTGGTGCCAGCCTTTTCTTGACCAAATATGAGGCGGTTGGTGGTGCGGGTATGGTCAGCTTCGCATCCAAGCTGCCAGGAAGGATCTTTCCGGTTGAGATAGCCCAGGGTAGCGGATATCTGGTGCATCGTCACGGGTTGCTGTGTGCGACTCCAGAGGTGGTGCCAACGGTAGGGCTTCAGCAGTCTTTTAGGGCTGGAATATATGGAAGAGACGGATTTGTACTACAGAGACTGGAGGGCGCAGGAACTGCCTGGATTGAACTATCAGGTGAGATCATCAACTATAAACTGCAACCCCAGGAGACCCTGTTGGTTCATCCAGGACATGTGGGGATGTTTCAAGACTCGGTATCGTTTCAGATTACGACTATTCAAGGACTCTCAAATATCTTTTTTGGTGGAGATGGATATCATCTTGTTGCTCTTACCGGTCCGGGTGAGGTCTGGCTCCAGTCCATGCCGGTACCGATCCTGGCAAATGCAGTAGCGCCATATCTCGGTGGAGGAAACGCTGCTTCGTCCGCTGTCGCAGGGGGTGCCGCCGGCGGAGTCCTGGGAGCTATCTTTGGAGACTCGGTTTAGGCCATCTCTTTCAAATATCTAGAGAAATGTCTGTCTTAACAGCACCTCTGTAGTCGCTAGTATGTGCTTTGTGGTGTTTGGGGGTGTAGCTCAGCTGGTAGAGCGCTACGTTCGCAACGTAGAAGTCGGCGGTTCGAGTCCGCTCACCTCCACCAAATCGTTCTTACTCAAACCCCGACCACGTCGATGTGCGTCGGGGTTTTCTGTTGTTTCAACCCGTTCCGTGATCTCTGGTGGCAGCACCTGGCGGAACGGCGTTGCCAGCCTGCCGTAGCTGACCCCGTCGACGTCGACGTAGATGGCCTCCCAGAAGGCCTGGTTGTAACGCCGCCGCACCCGTGGTCCACCTCGGCGGTAGGCCTGCTGGCAGTCCGACACCAGGCCCATGGCCAGGGTGAGGTTCGTCTCGACGGTGTCCCAGTCAACGGCGGTCTCCAGGAGCTGCTTCTCGGCGTCGTACAGCTCTGCCTCGATCCGCTCCCGCTCCTCCTTGACCAGATCCATGGGGACGACCCCAGCAAGATGCCCCTGCACGAGGCGTCGTCGCTGGTTCTTGAGGTCGTTGACTCGCTCAGCTCGTCGCGGTTGTGTCCCGATAGTTGTGCAAATTCCACGAGTGAATTGATTTGCTAGTGGTGGCCATGGTATCTAGGAATTAT
>NZ_FQUL01000069.1 GCF_900128965.1 Ferrithrix thermotolerans DSM 19514 | reverse complement strand
TTGAAACCGCCATTAGATGGTTGTTCTGTCACTCGAGTGCGACTCGAACTACCTACTCCGCTGGACGGTCTCCTATCCCACTCAACCTTGGAAAATAGGGGGTTGTTTGCCCTTTGTAGGCTGATTGGATCTCACATTCAAGGTGGACCAAGTTTCGAGTGGTCTACCACGTTGTTAGTATCAAGGGCTGAAAAGACTTCTGTTTACGGTGTTCATTTACGACACAGATATCGATCTTCCTGCCAGCCGAGCTGAGTGGGTGATGTCTGTCAACCATATGAATTCGGAATCTTTAAAATGTTGCCGTCATAGAGAATCAAGAAGTTCCACGAGGCTTTCGAAGATATCTAAAGCCACTCAAGTTTCCAGCCGAGTATCAAGTGGTGTGTATGTCAAAGACTAACCACTGGAGGGTCCGTGTTTGCCGTAGTAGTGTGCATAGGCACCGAAGATAGGTATGCGTCTGTTGCGAAGCCCGGAATTCTACGCTATGGAGAAGCCGATACTGTTGTTATCGAATTAAGAGATCAGGCTTCAATCCACATCGCTTACAACAAAGCTCTTGACACACTCAGGACCATGCCAGGACTCGAGGGAGCAATATTCATTCATGAGGATTTGGCTATCAAAGATGCCGATATTTTCAAAAAGCTGCGGCGTCTCTTCGAAGATCAGAACATCGCAATCGCTGGTGCTATCGGTGCGGTTGGGGTGAGTACACTAAGCTGGTGGCTCGGGCAACGGCGAGGATGGCTCCGAGAGTCGCGCTTCGAGCTTGACTTTTCTGACCAAGACATGTACGTGGATACTTTAGACGGGTGTTTCCTAGCGTTCTCACCTTGGTCGATCGCTAATCTAAGGTTTGACGAGACCACTTACACGGGATTTCATGGATACGACGCTGACATCTGCTTTAGTGCTCGCTCTAAAGGTAAGAAGGTCGTTTGGAACCGATTCGATCTTTTCCATCGAACTAGAGGCGGCTTCGGAGACATGGCGAGCTTTATATCGAACGATGAAGCTTTCCGTGAAAAATGGATCTTGGCGAACGCCCTACAAGATTGGGAGGTGGCCCCTAATACGTGTTTAGAACTTGGAGGGGGAACTAAGTGCAGACGAGATTGGCTAAATCTTGATCCTGTTCATGGAACTGAGAGACTCAAGATCATGGCTGAAGACACTCCTTGGCCGTTTGAAGATGCCACTGTGTCTCATATCTACGCTTCTCACGTCTTTGAGCATATTCCGGCGGGAGTGACCCGTGTAGAAGTCATGAATGAGTGCCATCGAATCCTTGTGCCGGGGGGTAGCCTTGAGATTAGAGTACCGATTTTTCCGCATCCTACTGCCATAGCTGACCCAACACACGTGTCGTTCTGGGTCAAAGAATCAATTTATTACTTCACAGGTGATCTTCGAGCCGATGCGAATTACGGGATATTGAAGTGGGATCTAGGACATATCTATGTGGCCGATGGTTGGGAATTACGTGCTGTGCTTGTGAAGCCGGTTTCCGAGACGAACGCTGCAGCTGCGGCGGAGGTAGACTTTGGCATGAAGGTAATATCAACTGAAGAGACTCTCGTGAATTCCTAGCAGATTGCTGTATCTATTATATCGGAATGTTCAGAGCGGAAAGTTTGCGTTATGGACGAGAGAGGTACCATGTCAGCAAGTCACTTAATAATTGCTACTGATCAGGATATTTATATTGACATCTACGAAGCTGTACTGAATGCAGCGAGGCATAGCCAAACTGTCATTCTGATTGCAGGAATGAAGCATGCACTGTACCTCAGGTCGTATTTACAACTTGCTCTCGATCTTGAGATGCGAGAAAGAACACTGATAATCGATGGTTATAGTAAGAATATATCGACTTTGTTCATGCAAATTACATCTGCCCTATCTACAGATATGATTGTTGTAAGTAACACGCAGGCGAGACTAAGTTCGGAAACTTATGAAAGATTAGAGCGTGCGACGAGTGATACACAGCCACTGTTTGCTTTCCCGATTGCTTCTTTGGAAACGGGGCTTGACAGCATTAATATCTTTAGTTCTCCATCGGTAGGTATAGCACGTGACACAATTGCCATGCTAGGAAGACTCCGCCCTTCAACGCCAGCAACCTTCCTTGATACACTGAAGGCGGAATTATACCGTTATGGAGAGGGCGTTGTAGTGGCAAGTGCTGGAACGGCGGATGCAACAAGTAATACGAGTAGGTTACTATCTAGATTTCTAGGAGAAACCCCGATCCTGTCTGTGCTAGTTCCTACCCTGGATGCGAGTTCTTCGAAGGCGCAGAGGCTGGTGGCCTCGTTAAAGGCGTCAACTACTGATCCGTTTCAGTTGATCCTGGTTGATAACGGTAATGCACCTCAAGGATTCTCAGTCCCCGTGAACACTGCGATAAGGGCATGTGATACGCCGTACATTGCGGTAATTAATGATGACGTTCAGGTTTTACCTAACTGGTGGGAGCCGCTTAGGAGGGCTATAGATCAAGGCGAGTATGTGGTGTTTCCTACTACGATTGAAGGAACGAGAGCGGACTTTTCGGCTTGGTGTTTTGCGATGTCAAGGGATTCAATGTTGCAGATAGCGTACTCTCGAACGTGCTTTTTCGACCCTGAGCTGTTGGTATATTTTCAAGACTCTGATCTGTTGATGCGCCTAAGACAGAAGGGAAAACCTCCGAAGCACGTGTCGGAGAGTTTTGTGTCTCATAGTTTTTCGGCAAGTGTTGCGACAAATGAGTCCGATCTCAGAGCCTGGATAGACAAAACAGTCATAAGTGACCGTAATCGATTTGTGGACCGATGGGGTTTCGGTGCGCTACAGGAAATAGGCTACATAGAATCTGCCAGCTGAAGAGATGGTATATTAGTTGGTGCCCAGGTGTTGTTGTCGCACGATGTTTACCACACAATTTACAGATAGCCCCCAAAAGTCGACCGCTCGATGTCAGAGAGGGATCTGACAGAAATGGAGGCAGGAAAAAATCGTATAGGGCTGAAAACGGTAAAGCAGCTACGGCTTCGATGTATGGTAATGTTTTATAAAGGCTGGATATAACCGACATCCTAAGCTCTTTTCATGCCATCAATGAGGCGACTTCTCGTAGCCTAACCTTTGGACTCTGTGGAGCTACGGATTACAAGGCACGCTAAGCGTAGAAGTACCAGCTCTTAGACGCTTGAATTAGAGTTGTTGTTGGGATCTCTCTCAACCCTTAAAAAGGGAAGCAATCGTTCTCTCTGGTTCACGAGAAGACCCAGGTGCAAGCTCTTTGCTCCCCAAACTCACATTTGCGACGGTACCAGGAGTACTACTTCGTCGAACCACTGTTTATAGGCGCAAGCTGCATCAGCAGTCTCGAGGCTGCCATCCATGTGGTTGTGTCCCGATAGTTGTGCGAATTCCATGAACGTGTTGATTTGCTAGTTGTGGCCAGGGTATATGGGAATTATGTGGAAAATAGGACCTCAACCCAACTTTCGCAACAACCCCACATCTATCCAGGTAGATGGGCTAGTAGGGGTTGGCTTGGACACTACAAATGGGCCGCAGTGGTCTTGATT
>NZ_FQUL01000035.1 GCF_900128965.1 Ferrithrix thermotolerans DSM 19514 | reverse complement strand
TTACCCACTTTGAGACCGTGAAGTTAGAAATATCCAGCTCCCAAGCGATATCTTTTAGCCTGATAAGTTCATTGGCCAACAGGGCTATCTTTGCTCTGGTGACTTGAACAGCTGGAGCGCTAGCTTTGGCGATGACCAAAGTGAGGAACTCTTTATCCTCATCGCTCAACGTGACGACGTAGGTTGGTCTACGGCCGGTGCGCTTCTTGGACCCTTGTGAATCTTTCGCCGCTTGGGTTGCTCCTCGATATCTGCTTAGCTATTGTCATTGCCTTTTCCTCTAAAGAGTAGGTGTATAATGGGTTCAACAGGGGCCGAAACTTGAAAATTCCTGTTTAGTAGTGAAACTTTGGCTAGGGACACTAGGAATGTCTAGGTATTCTGGAGCGGAACTCCTACAGCAACCTTAGCTAATGTGTCACACATCAATAGGCTATGTATCTCGCAGCTAAGAAGGATCCACGAGAGCAACTTCTTGAACATATTTCACTGCTTCGCTTCAGCGTTTAGTCCAGGTGAGAACGAGTGATTACCTTTGGCCCAAATCACGCCTATGGAAGAACCCACCGTTAGAGCTAGAAGGAGCCGAGACTAGAGCCGACGAACGAGCGACTCGGCGAAGCACAACACTGATTTATGCCTAGATGACACGCAAATTCAATGGCTCAAAGCTCCAGCACCCAAAGAATCGCCAAGAACACGATCTACTGTCTACCCCTTGGTACGGTTTGGGATTTGAAAGAGTTCCTTCGCAAAAACCTCACCTATGCACTCCATATGCAGCGGTTTGGGAGGATGGGAAAGCAAGGAACCGAACACTGGCGAGGCTGTCTGGGGCCACCACCTTAGACAAGTTTTGGGAGGGCGATAGCAGTTCAGCAGCGTCCCAGAGACGGTGCGCTGGTTATAGCTCGGCTAAAGAAACTTCTCAACTGAGATACATATCTAGGGTACCTTAGAGCTGAGGCAGTTTCACTTGTTCAAAGGGCTACTATCAAACGCAATTAGGTGGGTCAACGTTATACCGCTTAGGTAGGTCAAAGAGGTCATTTTTACATCCGCTGGCTTCCGAATGAAGCGGAGCCAGCCCAGGAAAGCTTCTCGCTCGAAGACATGCCAGTCACACTAGTGCTGTCTCCATCCAGAGGGCTCCTACGGCTTGGCCCGAGGAGGGTTGAGTTCCGGGGCTGAGTCCACCATCTCGGCAAGGACCTCCTCGGCGATAACCTGGACACGAAGACAGCCAGGCTCTTCCAATAACTCGACACCTTCAATCTTGAAGACAAAGGTAGTGTCGCGGTCGCATCGTCCGACGTTGCACGAAGCGACAAATGTATCGAGGATGTCTCTCGGCAAAGTTAGGGAAAGTGTAAGTCGATCTATCTGCTCGTGACAATTGCTCGTGGCTCCGTCAGTTCTATAGAGATGATGTTGTTGGCCTTATTCTTCGTGTTTGTTATCCACTTCCTGTTCATGTTGTACAGGTTGGGTAGGTGGTTAGCGATTGATGGTTGTTCGGCAGGATCAGTTACGAGGCTAAGCAAGGGTTCTTGTAGTAGTCGGTAACCTTGGACGCACTGTGATTCGCCCAAGGTGTCAAGGTAGGTTCCCCCTTTTTTAGCTCAGTGACCTCTTCGATATCGAAGTCCTCTGCTAGACAGTCAAGGAGTTTAGGCCCATAGAAGCGGACAACGAACCCGCCGTTTTCATAACGGTTGTCACCAAGACTAAGAATAGCACCATAATAAATGTGGCCGAAATGTCGCCGAAATGTCGCACAGATTGGATGCACAACTCACCTGGCGGCAATCTACGACCGATCTTACACTTGATGGCCATATACAGGAGCATATGAGGGTGACTGGCTTAGAGTGTACGTGGCCAAATAGTGGCGGCTGGCACACCATCGTGGGTAAGTGTCATAAGACGTCCTCCAAGACCAGCATCGGTGGCACTATCGGCGATGCCTTTGATCGGGCCGGTCGTATAGCCAGGTATGGCGTTCTCAAGACCTGTGCTAAGCAGGCCTAGAGCATTACATCCCTGACCCGCTCCAAAATCAAGTACTGTGGTGGCTTCCCGCCGATAAAACGGCTACCACCGTAGCGACCAGGCTTGTTCGGATCATCCCCATTCATCTGAGGATTCGTCTCCAGGGTGGTCTCCCAGTGCTGGCGTTGGCGAGCTATGAACCCGTCAGCGTCAGTACACATTGTCACCCCCGATACCATCAAGACCTTACACTAACAGGCAACGACTACCTTGACAGCCACGTTCTGCGCCTAGTTGTTGGTTATCTTAGAAGAACTATAGGTCACGCTCTTTGGTGTACGGGGACGATATAGGTGCATCAACTACCCATAGATCACGGGTACAGCAAAGATAAGGAGCTGCTCACGCTATCGCCTGTGCGTCATGGGTCAAGAAGGAGAGTACAACGAGTATGCGCCACACAACTAAGAACCCGCTCATCACTTGTTCCAAATATTAAGCAGCTTTCGCTAGAGAGATGGATATCGCATATGATAGGCACTGCCTTCTACCGGAGCAGCTGTATAAAATCGCCTATCACCAAGTAGGTCACTAGAGCCATCACACTTGTATAAATCGCCGTCATCTGCCAGCGCCATTTATGACCTGCTATCCAAAACCGTCGTACCCCTCGAACATCGAATGCGAGCGCTACAAGTCCTACCGGGATGCCGATAAGTGGTCCAACGCCCGCTGTGACACCAAGCCCAAGAGCAGGTAGTACGAAGGGAAGTATCACGTAGCTCAGAATACAACGAAGTCCCGATATGACCATGGCGACACTAAAGAGCCTTTGCGCCTTCTCTTCAGAGGAGGCCGTAGCCTGGACCTTAGATACCCTCAGTAACTTGCAGACAGCCACGTCAGCTGCACTAGGCGCAACTTTGCCGAAGTCTACAGGACATGATCGCTGGGGTTCTTGAACTTGACTCATTGATACTTATACTACCGCAACGATCCATAAAATTCATATTCAATGGCTCGATCACTTGTTTCCCTATTCAGTAAATCCTTCTTGTCCGCTGAAACTAAGTCGTACAGATGCAGAACCAAAGGTTACAAGGACGAAAAGGATCACCGATCTCTTTAGATCTTTGCCTCAGGGATGTGAAATGCCTTAGTTGCTGCCCTATCATAATTTATGTGGCAACACAGCATATGTTGGCAATACCTGATTGATGTCTAAGCAAGACAGATTGGTCCTGCTTGGACTACTGATACCCTCAGCGCTATTTGCGAACTACGACGCGCAGCTAAGAGCCCTTCTACTTCGTCAGATTCAAAGCACTTTCCACGCCCCAATCTCTTCACTAGGCATTATCAACCTCCCCATACAGGCGGGACAGTTTCTCGGATTCTTTATCGTAAGGTTGTCGGACCGATATGGACGCAGACCACTTCTTCTGTGGACGATCATCGGATATAGTGTCACAACCGCGCTAACGGCGCTGAGTTGGAACATCTACAGCTACGGGTTCTTCCAGTCACTGTCGCAGATCTTTATAGGAGGAGAGTTCGGAGTAGCCGTCACCCTCCTTACTGAGTCCGTGCCAGAAAAAAGTAGGGGCAGGTTCATCTCCTTGCTGCTTATGGTGACACCTCTAGGCGCTGTCCTGGCTGGACTACTTCTCGCGCTTGGCCTACTACACAACTCTTTGTCCTGGAGACTGTTCTACCTACTGTCACTGCCTCCGTTAGTGATAACCACTCTGCTAAGACCCAAGCTCAAAGAGAGCCCTCTATTTCAACGCAGGTCGCAGCACGCTAAGGACACTCTTTCTAAAGACACGGGCAGAACGCAGAGTGCACTAGCTCTATTTCAGGACTCTTACCTGCGTCGAGCAGTCTTCGCTGTAGGCACGGTATCGATGCTGCAAGAGCTTGCACTTACCGGCACCATTGGCTGGTGGGCGTACTACATAGAGAGTGAACGGCGTATAAGCGTCACGCACGCTGGTGTCCTATTCGCCCTGGCTGCCTTGGTGGCGATCCCTGGATATCTACTTTGCGGAGTCCTTATGGATCGTCTTGGAAGAAAGCCCACTCTCGTTGTATACCTAATGCTCGGTGTCGCCGGTGGAGTTGGTACCTTTGTCTCAACATCGCTTGTCGCAATAGTTGTTACACTCTTCCTCGCCTCGTTCTTTGGTCTCGGGGTTGGCCCTGTCCTCTCCGCCTACACCGCAGAACTTTTCCCCACTGAACTTAGAGCAACCGCATCAGGTTGGGTGCGAAACCTCTTTGCCAATAGCGGTTCGGTCTTAGGTCCCGCCCTAGTAGGTGTCTTAGCATCAGCTAGCTTTACATCTCTCGCTGTCTCTAGCGCAGCAATAGTCATCATCAGCTTCTCCGCCTTGTCTATTCCAATTGCGGTCCTATCTCTGAAAGAGACACGGGGCGTTACGCTTAGCGACATCACAGATCCCCCGGGATAAGGTGATGGATAAAAGCGAAGAAGTAGGTTAGAGATTGCTACCTAAGGTTCACAGTGCATTTACACAACACCCAGATCCTTATGAGCAGATTGCGCACTTGTACGACTCCTGTCAGATTCACACGCTCGACACACAAGGTCCGCCCTTTACCCGCCATACATTGTTATTAGCTATGAACACTGACCATCACGTCAATTACCGCTCGACAGGAACGGTCATAAGACAACTCATTCGTCCGAGGCGCTTGGTCGTCGTTCCCTCTTCGGTGATTATAAGCGAAAGCGGAAAGTCGGTAACCCGACCCTCTGCCTCCCTCTTGGCGTTACCTGACGCTCAGATAGAGATCCACCAGATAGGAGAGGACCTCACTCAGAGCCAAATAGTCCCTGAGCTAAGAGACGTCGAAGGACAGCTCTTAGTTGTACTTATCAACGCAACGACAGATGAGGCAGTCTCTTTGGCACAAGGTATGAGCACTTTATACCCTAGATCAGTGGTCCTAGTCACAGTGGTGGCGATAGGACAACAAACAACGGGTGCCATAGAGATCGACGGTCAACCTCTACAAGGCAAATCGATGGCAATACGTCTCCGACCACAGTCATTTCTGCTCCATCAGATAGCCAAAGATAGGCCTATCTCTTTGACATACACGGTCACTAAAGCCTACAGAGTTCTATTAGAGCAGCTAGGACCCTTCACACCCCTGGATTTACTTCAAAAGGCCATTGACGAACACGACCTTAGAGACCTGGACCTCGAGGTCGACATGCCCCAGCTCCTGTCGATAAAGGTAACTAGTGGGAGTCTATCACGCAGCCTACGACTTAGGTCCTTCGACCCAACTTCGGGCGCAGCGGTTCTAGATGGAGAGTTGAAAGTGGGTGACGACGCTCACCTCACGCTGACAGACAGAAGTTTTGAGATGCAACGCGTCGCTAGTTTCAATAGGGATATCAGGAGATTTGCGCAAGATCTAAGAGCTCTTCTTATCTTCACACCACAGGAACCAAGAAGTAGTCTCGGCGGCAGTTATACGTCTAATAACTCTATCCAGAGCATTAGAGAGGAATACTCTGACCTACCCCTCTGGGGAGTCGGGACCAAGACAACTGTGATCAGCCAAGACGGCAATCTGGACGTAAACAACGATAGAACAGTAGTGATAGCTCTATTGCACTAAGGTAAGGTACATGGCATCTTTAGTAGAACTTTTTGACTCCTTTGGTCAGTCACCCTGGATCGACAACCTCCAAAGATCATGGTTGAACGACGGCACGCTGGCAAACTACATAAGAATGGGCGTAAGAGGACTGACGTCAAACCCATCGATCTTTGCTCACGCTATCTCTTCGGGTTCAGACTACAGCGAGCACTTAGACGACCTAAAGAGTTCGAAGGTGGACGACGTCTATTGGGATTTGGTCCTTCACGATATAGCAGGGGCCTGCAAAGTTCTTAGACCTTTGTACGAAGAGTCGTCCTATCGTGATGGCTTTGTATCGGTGGAGGTAGATCCAAGACTATCTCACGATACCTCAGCCACGATAGAGGCTGCAAAACGGATTAAAGAACGCGTAAAACACCCAAATCTACTTATCAAGATCCCCGCAACCAAAGAGGGTGTAGAAGCCGTGAGAGAGGTAGTGGCTGAAGGTATCTCCGTAAATGTAACCCTTATCTTCTCCCTGAATCGATACAGGGAGGTAATGACTGCCTATATCGATGGCGTTTCTATGTACCTAGAAAAAGGCGGATCCGATATCGGACATCTTGCCTCTGTCGCATCGTTCTTTGTATCCAGAACAGACGTGAAGGTCGATGCACTCCTGTCAAAGGTCGGAGCCGACAAGGATCTCTTTGGTAAGGCTGCGGTTGCGTCAGCAAAGCTCGCTTACCAAGACTTCCTCAAGGTGTTCTCCTCCGATACCTGGACGGCACTTGCGGCACGAGGTGCTCAGCCACAGCGACCGCTTTGGGCATCGACCTCTACGAAGAATCCCGCGTACTCAGACCTACTCTACGTCGACTCCCTCATAGGACCAAATACGGTAAACACGATGCCAGAGGCGACTCTTCGAGCATATATAGATCATGGAACTCCACGAGCATCACTTCTGGAAGGGGTTGAAGAAGCGCACGATCACCTTGAGCAGATCTCGGCACTAGGGATAGATCTAGAAGAGGTGGCCTTACAACTCGAGAAAGAAGGAGTAGCCGCCTTTGAACAGGCACACGTAGAGATCCTCGATCTGCTTAGGCACAAGATGGAAGACCTATAACACGATGCCCGTCTAATTTACACAAGTCCAAACAGTTTTGACTGAATATCAACCAAGGAGGAATCATGGGCGAGATGACCGAGCGGTTGCTTAGAGCCGACCTATCACTTTGGCCACAGGGATCTGTGGCAAATAATCGGCTTGGTTGGCTACGCCTTCCCAACACCACGGAAGCTGAGCTTAGAGATCTCTTTGCTATGGCAAATACCATCGACCAACATAGCGTTATCTATGTGGGCATGGGAGGATCTTCACTCGGGGCGATGACCATGGCTCAGATGAAAAAGAGGAGCGGGCCACAAAACGGTCGGAACGTCATCTTCGTTGACTCCACCCATCCAAACTTCATAGCATCACTACCCACGACAGACACCGCTGTGGTTTTGGCGTCGAAGTCCGGAACCACCACAGAGGTCGACACGATCTTCGACTTCTTCTGGGCAAGGATGAAGGATCCTTCGAGGTTTTTGGTTATCACAGACAAAGACAGTCCTCTGGAAAAAAAAGCCGACGAGCGGGGCGTAAGAAGGATAGTAACCACCCCTTCAGACGTGGGAGGCAGGTACTCAGTGCTTACAGGCTTTGGAACCGTCGCACTCGCCCTTTTGTCGGTCTCAATGGAGGATATGGCGGCTCCTTTCACCGGTGCTCGGGGCGCTGACCTAGACCACGCCGAGGAGGTTGCGTTGAATATATTCAACCAGATCTCCCAGGGAAGGGACAGGCTGTCGATATACTCCCCCAAAGATCTAGATAAGGTTCCGATGTGGCTAGAACAGCTGATCGCTGAGTCATTAGGCAAGCAAAACAAGGGTATAGTTCCGTTACCATTCGACGACAATAAAGAGGCCTTAGACAGAGTAAGTGGGTACATCGAAGCCGAAACTTTGCATGAACTCGGTGCGAAGTTCTTCGAGTGGGAGGTCATCACGGCTCTGCTTGGTTCGCTACTTCAGATCGACCCATTCAACGAACCCGACGTAGCGGCTGCAAAAGCCGCAACGAAGTCGATCCTTGAGAGCGGACAGTTTTTAGACGAGCCTGGAGTCGATATCTCGCAGATCGATAGATCCTTAGAGGCAATTCTGACAGAGAGAGACTACGTAGCTCTTGGGGGATTTTTAAACCCTGATCGATACGAAGAAGGACTCACCGTAAGAGACCAACTCGAGAACAAGTTCACGCCCCACGCTGTGACCTACGGCCTTGGTCCAAGGTTCCTGCACTCTACGGGACAGCTGCACAAAGGGGGTCCCAACACCGTCGTGATGGCACAGGTCGTAGAAAGTACCAAATACGAGCACGTTCCGATCCCTGATCGCAACTACGGTTTCGCCGAACTCTTTAGGGCTCAAGCCGATGGAGATCTCCAAACGCTCAGATCGCGTGGAAGACGAGCTCTCCGTTTCAAATCTTAACTCCACAGTCTCAAGGGAGCGTCATGGCTGGATCAAGAACACTCATTGGGAACAAGATAGAGTCACTTTTTGTCTCTTTTTTGTCGGAGGTAGGGTCTGACTTTAAAGGAATCTTCATCTCTGGCGGCTCTACAGGTCCGGCTCTATTTAGGTCGCTAGCGTCTAACAACGATTTCATGCACGCCCTCTCGGCAGTCGCAATAGGTCAGGTTGACGAGAGGGTCGTCCCTACGGACTGCACAGACTCAAACACCTACTGGTTTTATAAAGACCTCCTAGATCAGGTAGATATCTGTCTCGACTTCAGACCCATCTTGACAGATGAAGAAAACCAGGAACTGCATCGATGCTTCAGTGGATACGACGTCACCGAAGAACCCGAGCGTACTTCGATGGCACTATGGAAAGAGATAACCTCTCTTGCCGATGAAGCTGCTAGCAGGTACTCAAAGTTCGTTGAAGATACCATAGAGAACTCGATAGTTCATCTTGGCATCGGAACAGACGGTCACACAGCGTCCCTTTTCCCCCGCTCCAAGTCTTTAGATTCACCCAAGCTCGTTGACGTGAACTTCGATCCAACAGGTAAGAACCGCCACATTAGAGTAACATTGACCTTCGAGGCGCTCCGAAGAGCCCGAGAGGTTGTAGTAGTAGCAAAGGGCTCTGAGAAGAAAGAGGTGGTTCAGAGAGTGCTTACAACAAAGGAGAGTCTCCCAGCGTCACGCCTCTTGGATCTAAAGACTACATGGATACTGGACAGAGAAGCAGCCGCGCTCATCTCTTGAGAACACCTCAAAGACCATAAGGCGGGCGTCGACGCGTACGCCTTGAAAAGACTTTGCTCGAACCACCAAGTAAGATCATATTAGATCACAGTGCCACAAACACTTAGACAGGAAACCATGTCAACAGACTTAGCTGCACTTCCTACCAAAGAGCTAGTAGAGATGGCTTACAAAAAGCGTCAGGAGTCCTTCGGGCATCTAGTTACCTACTCCCCGAAGGCATTTTTTCCCTTGACGATGCTCTGTCGAGACAGATGTGGATACTGTACATTCGCAAAGGCTCCCGCTAACATTAAAGCGCCATACATGACACTTGCAGAGATCCGAGAGCTCGGAGTGAGAGCCCGCTCAGCAGGATGTCGGGAAGCCCTCTTTACACTAGGCGAGAAGCCAGAGCTTAGGTACAAAACGGCACGCACCTTCCTCGAGTCTCAAGGGTATAGGACAACTACGAGCTATCTTGAACAAGCGTGCCGGGTGGCCCTTAGGGAGCTCGACCTACTACCCCACCCTAATGCAGGTGCTTTATCTAAATACGAAATGGCATCGCTCAAAGAGGTCTCGGTCTCCCAAGGCATGATGCTAGAAAGCCTACGAGGAGACTTAGCTGCACACAGACTGGCACCGGACAAGGCACCAAAACGGCGTCTCGATACTCTCAAATTCGCCGGTGAACTAAAGATACCCTTTACAACCGGACTCCTTGTAGGAATTGGAGAGACAGAACAAGACAGAGTTCGGGCGCTTACCGAACTGGCGCGCCTACACAACACCTACGGACACATTCAAGAGGTTATAGTCCAAAACTTCGTTCCCAAGGCGGCTACCGCAATGGCCCATTGCGACTCCCCCTCTCAAGAGACACACATTAGAACCGTCGCTCTTGCACGACTATTGATGCCAGGTGATGTGCATATTCAGGTACCGCCGAACCTTACCGATGAACTTCTTCCGCTAATGGGAGCCGGCGCCGACGACTTAGGTGGCATCTCCCCTATCACCGTTGATCACGTAAACCCCGAAAGACCCTGGCCAGAGATAGAGATTATCGCAAAGACGTTGTCTAAGATGGACCTTGAGCTTGTTCCACGAACCCCGGTTCATCCAAACTTTGTCAACAAGGATGGCTTTGTTAGTGACAAGGTAAAGCCTTATCTGCTTAGGCATATAGATTCCGAAGGATACGCACGAGAAGACGAGTTTTTCTCCGGAGTAGCATCTGAGGCGACACCAAAGATATGGCTTTCACCTGAGAGATCAAGGGTCCGCCACGAGCTAAAAGAGGTATTTGACACGGTCTTGCGAAGAGAAGATCTTGACGAGAGTCAAATAAAGACGTTGTTTCTTGCAAGAGGAGGTTTGGTTCGAGAGATCGCCGCCCTTGCGGACGAGATGCGCAAAGAGATCATCGGGGATGACGTCACCTTCGTCATGAATCGAAACATCAACTACACAAACATCTGTACGTTTAAGTGTCGATTCTGTGCTTTTTCTAAAGGACCTATGTCTCTCAATCTAAGAGGTGATCCGTACCTTTTGAGCAACGAGCAAATACTAGATAAGGTCGGGCAGGCGGCGGAAGCTGGAGCCACCGAGGTATGTCTCCAAGGAGGAATTCACCCAAAGTTCAACGCCGAATACTACGTATCTTTAATAGAGTCCATCTCGAGAAACTTCCCCCTAATGCACATACACGCCTTCTCTGCGTTAGAGGTGCTTCAGGGTGCAACTCGTTCAAACATGGATATAAGGGACTACCTTACACTTCTTCATTCAGCTGGACTCAAGACGCTTCCCGGTACGGCTGCAGAGATTCTCGACGAGCCAGTTAGACAGGTCTTATGCCCCGACAAACTCTCGACATCGCAATGGCTCGAGGTTCATGAAATCGCCCACGAGGTCGGGCTTCGCTCGAACGTAACGATCATGTTCGGCTCTGTGGAAGATCCCTCCAGTTGGGTCAGACATATCGCAAGGACCAGAGATCTGCAGCGTCGTACAGGGGGATTTACAGAGTTTGTGCCACTTCCATTTGTTCATATGGGATCCCCCATATACTTAAAGGGAAGTTCAAGAAGAGGACCTACGTTCCGAGAGACAGTTCTGATGCACGCCGTTGGACGGCTTGCGTATGCAAACTCGATTCGAAACATTCAAGTCAGCTGGGTGAAGTTAGGAGCAGCTAACGTCCAGACCCTACTTAGATCTGGCGCGAACGACCTTGGTGGGACTCTAATGGAAGAGAGCATATCTCACGCAGCAGGATCGGAACATGCGAACATGCTCTCCGTGAGAGAGATGCATCAGATAGTGTCACCCTTGCAAAGACGACTCAAGCAACGGAGCACACTTTACGAGATCGTGAACGAAAACCCACAGGACAACGAATACTACGCCCAATACGCAAGACACAATAGGGTATCAATCAGGGTCAAGGTAGATTAGATCACATAGTGAAGTTAGACTCGACAGACAATAGTACACAATCTTCAAGTCCGACAAGAGACGAGGAGCGCATCAGGTCGATAATTGAAGAGATGGTCCAGTTCACGAAGGCCCGAGAAAATCGTGACCTGATAAAAAGGCTGATCACACAGAGCGTACGACTTGGAGAAGACGGCCTCGATCGACTAGACCTAAAGATTCTCACCTCTGCCCTTTATGAGCTGCGAGACGCTTTTGGTGTATTTGAACCCTACAAGGGAAGAAGAAAACTTACAATCTTTGGCTCAGCTCGCACTAAGGCACAGAGTCGATCGTATGAGATGGCGAAACGCCTTGCCCATGAGATGGCCGACATCGGTTGGATGACCGTTACCGGCGGCGGACCAGGGATAATGGAAGCCGGTATGCTCGGAGCAGGTGGGGAGAACTCCTTTGGAATTGGAATTCGTCTTCCCTTTGAAGATGAGGGTGCTCCTTGGGTCCAGGCTCACCGAGTTGAGATGAAGTACTTCTTTACCCGAAAGCTAATGTTGGTAAAGGAGTCTGACGCCTTTGTTGCTCTCCCAGGAGGCTTTGGTACGCTCGATGAGATATTTGAGGTTCTTACCCTCATGCAGACCGGTAAGGCACAGCTAGCCCCATTGGTTTTACTTGAACCGCCTTCCTCCAACTACTATGAGCTTCTCCTCGGTTTTGTCGAAGAGGCACTACTTAGCGGAGAGTTCATCTCTAAGCCTGATCTCTCCCTTATTACCCTTGCGAAAGACCAAGAAAAGGCTAAAGAGACGATCACGAGGTTCTACTCGAACTTCCATTCAATGAGATTCGTGAAGAATCAGCTAGTACTGCGTGTTCAAAGTGAGCCGTCTGAAGCGCTTATCGGGGCTCTAAAGGAAAGGTTCCCAGACCTCTGCAAGGGTGAGCCTGACTACAAACGGATCGACCCCACACCGGAGGAGATCAAAGACCAAGACGCCATCGACTGCTACAGAATCGTCTTCAGTTTCAATCGTTCGTCATATGGCCGACTAAGACAGGCCGTAGACCTAATAAACGACAGCTCAAGTAGTTAGCGTTATCCGTCGACAACTAACGGGTGCCCAATTGTCACACATGTGCCCTGCCAGTCCCTAACTCAGCGAACGTTTGCTCCTATTGCGGAGTGGGCCTGGACGGCTCTGGACAGTACAGGGTCTCAAAAGATGGCGACAAATTTACCCTTAGTGCAGGCGGCGTTGTGGTCGCCGTCGCCACTCCTAAAGAGGAGGTCTTTCAGCTCAAGAGGCCGGGTGCTCTGGCGTCTGAGAACTACTTGGTTCCAGTGGACGGAAGCGCAAACCCTTCCGTTGCAATCTTGAATAGGGCTCTGGACTCGATTGTGCAGCTAACCTTCGAAGGCTCTAAAAGTACATCGATATCCGCCACCGTTGAAACCGGGTTAGTTTCCTTGAGGCTGATGTTACGCAGAGACGGAGAGATCGGAGTACACCTAATAAATGGAGACGGCGCTGTCGTACTGTTTGCCTCTCAGGATCAAGACTCCAACGACATCGGTCTCGACCTGCTTCTGATGAAACCTAATCCTGAACTACTGCCGATGGGATACTTCGGCATCATAGTCGCACTTATGCAGTACGCATTGAAATAGAACTACTCGTGATGCAGACCGATAAGAACCATCTAAAAAGCGTTCCTAGGTTCAACGATAAAGTCGCCGGCTACTCGCTCACAGGTGTTAGCGTCGGTAGACGCCCAATGACAAAGTGGATCCCAAAGAGGTGCCGCGCCAAGACTATCTAGCGCCATGGTGCTACTCTCTGAAGTAAGGATCAAATGGGGGTGATCTACTATGAGCACAAAGAACTTTGCGATACCGGTCGACAAAACCGGATGGAAATTGCAGGATAACTCAGGGACCGTTCGTTTTACATGGGACTACGACACACAGAGAGATCGTCTGATCAATCTTTACGAAAAGGGAAAACGGCGTCAGTGGGATGCAAAAAAGCGCATCGACTGGAGCCTTCCGATGGATCCCAACAATCCCGTCGAGGGGCTCGACGAGATGATACCGATCTATGGCTCTGAGATCTGGGGAAAGATGGACGACAAAGCCAAGGGAGAGTTGCGGCTCCATCTCGCAGCTTGGCAGTTTTCGCAGTTTCTTCACGGAGAACAAGGGGCCCTAATATGTGCGTCAAAGATCGTACAAAACGTCCCAGATATCGACTCCAAGTACTACGCAGCCACTCAGGTCATGGACGAGGCGAGGCACGTCGAGGCTTACTCGATGCTCCTAGACAAGATCGGCCTAGCCTACCCCATCAACTATAACCTTAGAGACATCTTGGACAGCGTCCTTACAGACTCGCGCTGGGATATGACGTATCTGGGGATGCAGGTACTAATCGAAGGGCTAGCTTTGGCAGCCTTTGGAGGGATCCGCACCTTCTCACAGAACGAGTTGGCACGAACCGTAACGGCTTACGTCATGCAAGACGAAGCCAGGCACGTCTCCTTCGGGCGAGCGGCTCTCAAAGACTACTACCCGAATCTCTCCGCCAAAGAGAGGGAGGAACGAGAAGAGTTCGCTGCAGAGGCTTGCAGGATGATGAGAGACAGGTTCCTAGCCATAGAGGTTTGGGAAACGCTTGGACTTGACGTTGAAGCATGCACCAAATATGTGACTGAGTCTGAGTCACAGAGTCAGTTCAGGTCATTTCTGTTCATGAGGATCGTACCTATCCTACGTGACATAGGGCTTTGGGGCCCACGACTACGCGACGCCTTTGAGAAGATGGGCGTCATTGGATTTGCTGACACTGATCTTGATGCCGTGATGGCAGAGGATGAAAAAATAGCTGACGAGATAGACGAGCTGAGACGGCAAGAGGTTGCTCAGATCGTCACCCTCGGATCATCTGAAGAGAGTTCATAGCAAATCATTACATTGGGGGCGGAGATAGCACTGCTAAAAGATCTAGTGACACCGCCCCCACATCTCTCAAGAAGCAAAATGCGCAAAAGCGTAATGTGCTATGGGATAGAGGAGTGCCTTAGCCATGAGACAACTCCAAGTGCTACCGAGAGTTCAACCTTAGGCGCCTAGCACTAAAGAATTTCACCCTTAGTGACGAAGCTCTCAAGGTGAGATCTACGCAACTAACTAGGCTTCGTCAAATCGTGAGCGACGATTCCGGATTTAGCCTTGTCTCAGTCATCATCGCGTTCTCAATGTTCGTTGCCGTCCTAGCCCCTGCTGCCGCTCTTATGCAACGATCGTCGCTCGTCTCGGGAAATGTGGAGAACCGAGTCGTTGCCTCAAACCTTGCCACTCAAGAGCTAGAAGTCGTAAGATCACAGGCTACGTATGCTTTCTCGTCTTTGGTCACCAACTATCTAGGAAGCTCAACCACGACTATAGACGTCTCTAACGTACCCTACAAGGTGACCCAGGAACTGGAGTGGACTCCAGGGGCATACTCACCGGGGGGATGTGGCACATCAGCAAACGGAAGTGCGGATCTGCAGCCCGTTCTGCTAGCCACAGAGTCAGTCACTTGGCCTGCTATGTATGCTGGCGAGAGTCCCGTAACCGAGTCCACAACGTTTACCCCACCCATAGGAAGCTACTCGGCCACCAGCGGAAACATCTCCATTCAGGTTCTCGGTGCCTCTGGACAACCCCAACCGAACGTCCCGGTCACAGTCGCAAGCTCTGGGTCATCAACTCCATATAGTCAAAGCGTCAACACAGATCAATCAGGATGCGCATTTTTTCCATTTTTAGTCCCCGGTAACTACCAAGTTAGCCTTGCAACACCTGTCGCTGGCGAGACCTATGTGTCGCCAAGTGGACAAACCAACCCATCGGTCACCCTTGGAGTAACCAGCTCGCAGACGGCCGACTACCAGTTCTACTATGATCAGGCTGCTACGATACAGCTTCCTACACCAGCTCCAAACTACACTATCGCACCCCAGTTGGGACTAACGCTCGCAAACTCACAGATGTCAGGTCTTGGGACTGAGATCACAGATCCCATCCCTTCCGGTACCCCAACTGAGATCACCGACCTCTTTCCCTTTACCTCTGGTGACTATATATGGCTTGGAACTTGCTACTCCTACCAAAGCGGTGTGCAGAGTTTCACCTCCTTGACACCCACCCAGCTATATCCAGGAGAGACAACCACCGCTAACCTCGGATATGCACCCTACTCATTGTCCGTTACTTACAACGGCCAGCCAATAAGCGGGGCGCAGATAACAATATCCATGATGGATCCCAGCTCCACATCTTCTCCAAGTTACAACCAGAACTGCACTGGTAACTCTCCTGCCTACAACGTTCAGGTGGTTTCGTCTACCTCTTCCACCGGTCCATCTCTTGTTTACCTCCCCCTCGGAGCCGTATCCTTTACCGCCACAGCTACAATCGGCGGCACTCAACTAAAGGGGGTCTATCCACCAAGTGGATCGTCCCCGCCTTATGTATCAACCACATCCGGCGCAGGAGGTAGCGTTGTCATATCCCTTAACTAGGACGAGACGATCCCAGGCAGGTAGTGACGGCTTCACACTATTAGAACTCAGTATCGCCATGGGTATCTTCTCGATACTTGCCATGTTGATCATGTACACCTTAAACGGTTTCGTGACCCTGCAGAATCAGACCTTAAATCGCTTCTATGCAACATCTTCAGCGCAAAACATAATCGACCAGCTCTCCAAAGACATTCGTACAGCAATCACCCCAACTGGCATAGCTGGACAGAGCACTCCCTTCGTCTCTGCTTCCCCTACCTCGCTGACCTTCTATGCCAACCTCGGCGGCACTTCACCTACTGAGATTCACGCATATGCAACACCCTTACCGGGAAGCAGTAGCTGTCCATGTCAGTTCCACGAAGACGTATACCAAAATGGAGCCTGGACTCCAAGAGTAGACGGTGGATATGTAGTTGGATTAGACGTCTTTAGTTATTTTACCGCACCAACACCGTCACAACCACAACCAGCCCTTATAACCATTCCCTCTACTGGAACGACCAATCAGACGACTCTCTCTCAGGTCGCCGAGATAGGAATCAACATATCAACCGCAATCAACCCTCAAAGCCCACTTACGACGGTTAACTCACTGATTGAGATCCGTAACGTCGCCTTCGATCCAACGCCAACTTCTTAGCTACAACAATTAGGTAGATGACATGGAAACAAAGATCACAACAGTAAAGAAATACCTAAGATATCTCTTCAGAGACGCCCAGGGTGACGCAGTAGTGCTAGTGGTCCTAGCAATAATGCTTATGACACTCATACCGGTCGCTCTCTTTACGACCTCGGTAGCCCAACTCCCTATCGCACAGGGCGAGCAAGAGTACCAAAGAGCCCTGGCCGCAGCAGAGGCTGGCGTATCAGATTACATAAACCGCCTCAATCAAAGCTCTCTCTCTCAGAGCGGTAACTACTGGCAGTACTCTGCGACAAATCTGCCACCTGATGGGAATCCCGCCTTTACAGGATGGGCAACGGTTCCACACTCTAACGGAGAGTACTTTCACTACACGCCCAATACCTCGCAGACGGCATCTACAGGCGTTGTATATCTGACCTCTACCGGACTGTCGTTACACGGCTCAACACCCACGTACCGAACCATCACAGTAGGCATCCGTCCAGATGGATTTTTAAACTACCTAACACTTACCGATAAAAACGTAATCGACCCTTACTTTGCGCCCTATGTATCGTACCTGTCCCAGACTCAGGCTCAAAATGACTGCGCCTATCGTTACGACCAGTACAATCCATCGATCGGTTCAGACGGCCCCAATATGTCCCTTTGTTCGTCTCTTCTCGCCTACTACGCCACGGGTTCCACAGCTACTGGGAGTCTGTTCTCCAATGACATCTACTATATGAACGGCACTCCAAAGTTTGACGGCAGGGTGTATTCTGCCTCCACTCGAGTATCAGGAGCTAGCTCCCATCCCTATTGGATAGACCCACTATGTGGTACCACGTGCAGCGGGGACAGTCCTTCATTTCAGAACTCCTCGGATCCTTCTCTACATCCCTCACTGGCTTTTCCTACCTTGAACACCGCTCTTGAGAGCGCCGCTCAACAGGACGGTTGTATCTACGTCGGACCAACCTACATCCACATCGAAGGAAGCTACATGACAGTAAAGAGCCCGGAGACACCCACCACGGGCTTTACCAACCCTAACTGTCTAGGAAGTGGCACGCTTCCGCTTCCAGCAAACGGCGTGATATACGTGGAAAACATGTCCTCCCCTCTGTCATGCAGTGGAACCGTTACAATCCAAGGAGAGAGCCTCCCTTGCGGTGAAGGCGACGCCCTCACACAAGGTAGAATTCAAGGACAACTAACTATCGGTTCCGCTAACGATATTTTTATAACTGGTGACCTAGAGTATCAGGGCTGTGCTTCGGGGGGCACCACAGACGTGCTCGGTTTAGTCTCGAACAACTTCACAGAACTCTCATCAGGATTTTCTTCTTCGAACGTAACCTCCGATTCGTGCTTGGGACAAAGCATCACAACACCCGTTATCTACGCCGCTATATTGGCACTGAATCACAGCTTCGACGTCCAGAACTTTTGGAGCATTCCCCCATCAGGGAATCTTTACATCTTTGGCTCGATCTCTGAGGAGTACGCAGACCTAGAGGGATCCTTCAATCAGACGGGACTAACGAATGGGTACAACACCATCTACACCTACGATCAAAGACTTGCCTACCTAACTCCTCCCTACTTCCTTTCACCGCTAAACGCTGCGTGGCTCCAGATGTCTTTTTCGGAGGTAGCCAACCCGAATACACTTCCGCCTTTGCCTTAGAGGCATCGACCTAGTAGCACGCTAAAGTGCCACCAACATCTTTCCGTTGTTGGAACCCGAAAACAACCCTAAAAATGCATCGGGGAGCGAAGAGAACCCCTCGTAGATGGTCTCGAGAACTTTAACCTTCCCAGAAGAGATCCATCCCGCCATATCTCTCTCGAATGCAACTCTTTCGTCTTGATGATCAGACACAATAAAACCTCTAACCTCAAGCCGTTTTCTTATCACGTTGCCCTCGAAGTTCCTCGGTCCTGGTGTCGGACCAGTTGAGTTGTACTGAGATATCGCTCCACAAAGTGATACACGACCGAAGTTACGCAAAGATCCAATCGCCGCTTCAAGATGGTCTCCGCCCACGTTATCGAAGTAAAGATCGATTCCATTAGGAGCTAGCGACCTCAGCGCATCTTTAGGTGCGGACTTCTTGTAGTTGAACACAGCATCAAATCCCAGTTGCTTCAACTCATCTATCTTGGTGTCACTTCCGGCGCTTCCGATAACAAAGTTTCCTTGCGTTTTGGCTATCTGGCCAGCGATTGAACCTACGGCTCCAGCTGCGCCCGAGATAAAGACTACGTCGCCTTCCCTGAGATGTCCCACTGTAAAAAGGCCCACATAAGCGGTCAGACCCGGCATACCCATCGCACCTAAATAATACGTAGGCGACATACCAGGGTCGCTTGAGATCTTTGTAGCAAACCTTGCATCTAAAACGGATTCCTCTTGCCAAGCGAGGTGTGCTCTGACAAGATCGCCCGTACTTAGTCCTTCAGTAGTGCTCTCTATTACCTCGGCGATCGCTTCTGAGGTAATAGGTTCTCCAACTCGAAACGGAGGTATGTATGAAGGAACATCGTTCATCCGTCCCCTCATATAAGGATCTACAGAGAACCACCTCGGACGCAGTCGCACTTGGCCTGCCCGAAGTTTCTCCTTTTCGCCATCGACCTCGACCATCTCAAAGTTCTCCCTGGACGGTGTTCCCACCGGTCTAGAGGCAAGTACTATCGCACGCATCTCAACCGTCCTCTGTAAATAGTTTCCATCACTCCTGGTAGTATCTATCTACAATGTCATACAAAGACCCGGCAGTCTGGTCGGGCTGAGGAAGATCGCCTGGAATCTCCTCAGACACCTCACTCTTGACTAAGCAAAAGGGAACACCCAGGGTTTCTGCGAAGAGTCCATCCGTGGAGTAACGGTCCCCCACCATTACTGCCTCTCCTGTAAATGTAGATCGCACAAGATCGGCTATCGCCGTGTTGGGCTTTCCAGCAAAGATAGCCTCGCATCGTCCAGCTGCAACCACGCTAGCTACGATAGATCCCGCTCCTGGGATGAGTCCCTCGGGAGTAGGGTAAGTAGTATCGGAATTAGTCGCAATCAGGCGGGCACCCGCTTCTATCGCCCACATAGCCTTGGTCAGCTTAGAGTAGCCAAAGTCGTGATCCCAACCGACAAGAACAACGTCTACGCCGGCTCGTCGAGAGTCGGCCTCGTCTTCACTAAGGATCTTTGCGACCTTAGAGACCTCCTCGCGAAGTCCTGGGCCGCCGATTACATAGGCTCTTTCGCCTTCTTTGACAAGTGATGCCGCCGCCATAGAAGAGGTAATCACCTCATCCCTATGTGCTTCGATTCCAAAGCCTTCAAACTTCTTTAGGTAAGACGATACAGTCAACACCGAGTTATTGGTTACAAACCTTACCTCATCACCTTTTCTTCGAATCTTCTCGATCGCTTCCTTTGAACCTGAAATTGCGTCGTTCAACAGCCAGACCACACCGTCAAGATCTAATATCCAAACCATCACCCCATACTACGACCATCTTTTCGCCAGCCGCTACCCTAGGTATCCTCTATTTCAAACGAACTATCCCAAAGACTGTCTCTAGCAACTCGGTCAGGGGTTGCCAACTCGCCAGAGTAAATATCTGTATAGCCCGCACGCCCAAAGGACTCTATCCACTAGGTACTAACCCAGTCCCACTCCTATCGATGTTCCCTGAAAGGATTAAAGGTGGGTAGACCCCCTCTAGATGCTGTTAGATTACCTAAAGGTACAGTGACTTCGTCACCTCTCGCAAATCGATCGAGAAGAGCCGATACTTTTGCGTCGTCATCGAAGTTTCGCATCGCCTTCGTAGCCGAAGATGAACAAGGCGCTTTAGTTCTTTGATCATCTAAGTTACAGTTCCAAAGAGACAACTAGGTGAAGTGCTAACTCCATTGAGCAACAAAAATCGCAGTTCAAACCTTGAGAGGGCTGTGGGTTGGACTCAGACGTCCTAGTCAAGGTGAAAAGACACGCCCAAAAGAACACTCTAAAGCCAGGTTTGACTTCGCAGATCATTAGCTAGCTCGGATGCACTTACGAAGGGGATCAGAACACAAAGCCAAGTACTACTGATTGACATAGGGCCGGGAATAAAGCGAAATGGGCTTACAGTCTCTTTCGCCTATGAAGAGACCCGCAATCTGACTTCATCTCTAGATCGATCACGACAAGCTAAAGCTCTGACGCCTTTATCCACATGGGTAATCGGCTGCCTCTTGATAGCACACCTTGGAACGACCCTAGACTCATCAGGGATGCTTGATCTTGCGCCAATAAGACTTGTAAGAGTAGAGACGACCGAGGTGGATGAAGGAAGTATCGAACTGCCTGACTTCTCTCCGCAGATCTTCCAACTCACTGAAGACGTAGAGACAGGGGTGTACATCTACGAGGTCGTACGTAGAACCATGGACGCCTTCCCAATAAGGACAATCGACGTAGTTGTTGCTCTGAAACTAACAGATATCGGTACTTGGACGAAAGTAGGTGGCGAAACGGAGAGATCACCTAGCCCCCTTGCAGTTCGATTGACCGTCAGCTCACCCGAACTTGATTCGATTCTGTTCGCAATCAGTTCATCCGCATCGATGCTGTCTAGGGTGAAAACGTCAAACAACTCGTTGCATCGAGTCGGTCTACTGAACAGATCTGCTGAGATAGATCTTGTACTAGGCGCCGTAGCGTCGGCTGCGATCGAACAGACTCTAACTCTCAAAGGGAGAGTTCAAGAACAAGACGGTTATGTTTTGGGACTTATATCTACGAGTAAGTATCCCTGTAACCAAAGTTCAAAGTACATCCTGCTTAGAGAGAAACACGAAGCGCACACCACGAACCCCCAAACTAGCGACGTCACATACACCACGGTCAAAGCGCATATCATGGAGACTACTTACTCGTACATCACTGGACGATTCGGTATCGAGAGGGAATTTAGAAATGGACTTGACACAAAGTCACTACCAGGTGATCGGCTAAAGCACTACCTGTATGCGGGCGAAACAAGAAATGCTCAGACTCTGGTCGAATGGCTTCTAAGTGGCGCCGACCACAAGGCACTAGTTCTCTCAGACGTCGACCTCTCTGGCCGATTGGTTGAACTGCCTATGAGCGCTCTATTTAGAGACTTCTACCTTCCCTGACAGAGTACTTTTCATTAGCGTTGCACCCAAACCGAGCCATCGCATACAAGTTCCATGCACCTTCGGACTACGACATCTGTTACAGTTGCTACCATTTTCATATCAGGGTAACGCAACGCTAGGGTATGTACCTGCCTTTGCTTTGCCACTTTGACTTAGACATGAAAGAGGTACACTATTCACGCTAGGGTCACAGATTCATCAAGATAGACGTCTTGTATAGCATTTAGGAGTTCTACACCGTCCTTCATGGGTCGCTGAAACGCCTTGCGGCCGACGATGAGACCCATTCCACCTGCTCGCTTATTTATCACAGCGGTTCGAACCGCTTCCTTTAGGTCTGAGTTACCTTTGGACTCTCCCCCTGAGTTGATAAGCCCCACCCTACCTGCGTAGGAGTTCAGTACCTGCCAGCGAGTCATGTCGATCGGATGATCTGTAGTCAACTCAGAGTAAACGAGAGGATCCGTCTTGCCAAAGCCAAGCTTTACGTACCCGCCGTTGTTTTCAGGCATCTTCTGCTTTACTATATCAGCCTCTATAGTCGCTCCAAGGTGGTTCGCCTGTCCAGTCAGGTCGGCGGAGAAATGAAAGTCGCCTTCGGAGGTCTTGAAGGCATCGTTTCTGAGATAGCACCACAAAACGGTAAACATCCCGAGGCGATGAGCCTCTGCGAAGGCCTCCGAGACCTCCATTATCTGTCTCGTAGAGAGCTGCGATCCGAAGTAGATTGTGGCTCCTACGCCCACGGCACCAAGATCGAACGCTTGTCTTACTGAAGCAAACATCACCTGGTCGTAGCGCGCAGGATACGTTAGTAGTTCATTGTGGTTTAGTTTTACAATAAATGGGATTTTGTGCGCATAGCGACGTGCTACTGCTCCTAGAACCCCCAAGGTTGAGGTAACTGCGGAACAGCCACCTTCAATAGCAAGCTCACATATGTTCTTGGGATCAAAGTAGAGAGGGTTCTTCGAGAATGAGGCGGCAGCGGAGTGTTCCACGCCTTGGTCAACCGGAAGAATAGACACATATCCAGTATTTTTGAGCCGACCAGTCCCTAGCATTAACGACATATTTCTCAGCACAGCAACGCTACGATCACTCTGCGACATGACTTCATCAATGAAGTTCGAGCTTCGATGAACCAAAGAATCGGATAAAATCGCCTTGCATCTATGCCCCAGGAGGTATTCGGCTTCTTCTCCAAGAACCTCTTCGACTGCAATTCCCATAAAACCACCTCATCAATTCAGATCATAAAACTGCACCACAAGCACACATACTTTAGCTGAGCGCTAACACCCGTTCCGCTGCATCGTACAGGGACTTATCGTAGGCCACGATGTCTTTGTAGATAAGCTTCGCCTTAGAGACGTTACCACTGTCTTCATAGAGCCTTCCAAGAGCATAAAGCTGTCTGACCACAACAAGGTCTGCGTGTTTGTCACCCTTGATCGCATTTTCCAGGAGCGCAACGCCTTGTTCTAGTTGATCTCTCTCTGCCAAAGATGAAGCATACACAATTCTTCCTTCAGCTACGACCTCACGAGAAGGAGATGCTTCCTTTAGTCTTTTCCAGATCTTGTCGACTTCGTTCCATCGCCTCAGTGCTCTGAAACAGTCGCAAAGGACAGGGTCTTGGTCGTTGGACCCACTCAGCTCATGAAAGTCTTCAAGGACCTCAATAGCCTTCAACCACTTTCCCACTCGATAGTAGGAAAGGCCCAGAAGTTCCAATGCAGAGGTAGAAGTTGGTGCATGCTTTACCACAACTTCAAGCAATTTGATAGCTTCATAGTAGCGCTCGCGATCGTAGGCGTTTATCGCTTCTAACAGTGCATTACTAGAGACCCTCAACTGATAGCCAGACAACAGCCGTGTAAGTTCTCGCTGGACCTCCTCAGGAAGCTTCAGCCTCTTTTTGGAGCGACTTGCCGCGGCTAAGACCTCAACCGACTTCATCGCCGGATCTTCCCTAGTCCAAATCCCTCCCGGTGGAAGGTTCGAGGCCGAAGTTGTATCAGAGGGGACCATCAAGGGCTTTGGCGGTCTTGATGGACGGTCGTCTCTGTCACGGTAGCTAGGACGTGAGTCTTGGT
>NZ_FQUL01000088.1 GCF_900128965.1 Ferrithrix thermotolerans DSM 19514 | reverse complement strand
TCTGGACCAAGAGCGCCGACGAGATCTTCGCTTCAATGCAGAAATACCTGGAGCCTATTGTTTCTCCGCAAACTTCTGAGGAGGGATACTAGCCACGGCCCGCTTGCGAGGATGTGCCGTAACAGGACGACGAGGCAAGACGGGCGGGACGACCTAGCCGTTGCTCGTCAGCTACTCCTGCGCCCATTTGGGGATCGAGGTGTCGTAGCCGCTCAGGAAAAACGACGCGACCAACCCCCTTTGATAGATGCGAGTTTCGCTGTTGCCGTTGGGTCGCCGTACAGTTACCTTCTTGTAGAAGCCGTAGCGGTTCGACCCGACAGTCACCGTGACACGGTTGCCATTCGGAAGCTTCACAGTCTTGCTCGATATGGGTGGGATCTTGGTCACTCCGCCTCCTCTACCAGAAAGTTATCACTCGACCTGTTATCTTGTGGTGAGGTTAGCACGACTTGGGCACTTCCCGGACGTGGGATATCTTGTTGCTGGCAGGAGCGCCGTTGGGTTCAAACACCAGCACCTGCACGTCGGCAAGGTCTGCTAGGGCGCGTTCAATGCGGGGGCGCACCTCGTTCCAGTCCAACCCGGCCAGGCCGCAGCCCAACGGGGGAATGGCAATGGAGCGAAGCCCTAAGTCGCGGATGACCTTGGCGAGATCGGCAAGGCCCGATTCGATGTCTTCGATGCGGCTCTTGTTGCGCCAGTGCCGCTTGGTGGGAAAGTTGATGATGAATCGCGGCGCCGTGAGCTGGCCCGTCTCGTAGACGAACATGTGGCCGGGCTGTACAGCCTCTCGCTTGCAAGCAGCCTCGTAAGCCTTGAAGTTTCCGGGATAGACGTTCTTGAACTGCAAAGCGAGCCCGCGACCCATCACACCGACGCAGTTGACGGTGTTGACCAGCGCGTCAGCCTCACAGTCGAAGATGTCGCCCAAGGTGTACTCGATCATGGCTGTGCTCCTCTCATTTCTCAGTAACACCAATCCTGGCAGATTTCGACAGTATAGAATTCTGGGTTGGCAACAGTTGCAGCCCTTCGTCGGCGTTGCGGTCAGGTGTCGCAGAGCGAAGCGACGGTCTCGTCTCTCTCTGGTTGCCGTTGCGAGGAGGCGCTGGTACTTGAGTTGATTGCTCGAGCGTGTGCAGGCGCAATCACGACCCGCACTGATCTGCTCCCACGCGGTGCAGATGTCGTAGTAGATGGTAGCAACTCTTGGCAACCCAGAATGCTAGACTACGGGCTAGTGAACCGTCGTGACTGGGCACTTGCCAACGGCATACATCCGCACACCGCCTTCCCTTGGTATAGGGAAGGCAAGCTTCCGGTGCCTGCTCGCAAGATGGGCAAGCTCATCCTGGTCAGCGACCTGGCAATATCACCAACGGAGCCAGGCGTGCGGTCGAAGTGGCCTGCGGGGAGGCGGTTGCATGATCGTCCAGATGCCGACCAAGACCCAGGCTGCCCACGTCGCTGAGATCATCGGGGGAACGCTGCTTCACAACCACCAGGGCAAGCCAACGAGCAAGGTCGCACTCGACGA
>NZ_FQUL01000013.1 GCF_900128965.1 Ferrithrix thermotolerans DSM 19514 | reverse complement strand
TTTTAGCCTGATAAGTTCATTGGCCAACAGGGCTATCTTTGCTCTGGTGACCTAAACAGCTGGAGCGCTAGCTTTGGCGATGACGGAGGTGAGGAACTCTTTATCCTCATCGCTCAACGTGACGACGTAGGTTGGTCTACGGCCGGTGCGCTTCTTGGACCCTTGTGAATCTTTCGCCGCTTGGGTTGCTCCTCGATATCTGCTTAGCTATTGTCATTGCCTTTTCCTCTAAAGAGTAGGTGGATAATGGGTTCAACAGGGGCCGAAACTTGAAAATTCCTGTTTCACAGCGAAACTTTGGCTAGGTACACTAGCTACCTACCGAGAAAGAGAAATACCCAAAGAGATGTAACGGCTCAAATCTGACAAGATTTCGAGATTGAGGCCGTGTGTTCGGAGTGGGTGTTTGGAGGCGCCATTTGCTCGACGTAAAAGGGGAAGAGTGTCTGTTTGGGATACTTTCTCCTGACAAGAAGCCATCTATAAGACCAAAGTTAGAAAAATTCTAAAAATAGGAGTAATAGAGTACAAGATAAGTTGTAGGATTAGAGATATAGTTGTATAGATATAAACGGGTCGTAGAAAATGTGTTGAGCTGGAACTTCTTCTTGGAGTAGGTGTAGCTCAATTCAGAACGTGTGTTTACACATTGAGCATGCAAAAAGGGGAGCTTTATGCCTGAGAGTCAGCAAGAGAACTGTCCCATTACGCGCAGCGCGACTGCGCTTGGCCGAAGGTCCAACCGTGACTGGTGGCCGGAGCAGATAAACCTAAAGCTGCTAGATTCTGGTAAGTCCAATCTGTCACTCGTTGATAGCGGCAGTAGTTACAAACAGAAACTAGCAAACCTAGACGTCGATGAGCTAAAAGCCGATTTGCGCGCTGTGATCACCTCTTCTCAGCCGTGGTGGCCGGCGGACTACGGTCACTATGGCCCCCTTTTCATAAGGATGGCTTGGCACAGCGCCGGAACTTATAGGGTATCGGATGGGCGGGGTGGTGCAAGCCGAGGTGCGCAACGCTTTGCTCCCATCAACAGCTGGCCCGACAACGCTAACTTGGACAAAGCGCGCCGTCTGCTGTGGCCGATCAAGCAGAGATGGGGAGCGAGGATCTCTTGGGCAGATCTAATCGTCTTTGCAGGGAACGTAGCACTTGAGATTATGGGGTTAGATACGGTAGGTTTTGCATTTGGCCGTGAAGATATCTGGGAAGCAGATGAGGTAACGTACTGGGGTCCTGAAGACACCTGGCTTGGAGATGAGCGCTACAGCAAAGACCACCAACTAAAAGAACCCTTGGGAGCAGTACAGATGGGACTCATCTATGTGAATCCAGAGGGTCCCAGCGGTAATCCTGACCCAAAGGCTGCGGCTGTTGACGTGCGCGAGACATTTGCACGAATGGCAATGGACGACTATGAAACCGTCGCTCTAATCGTTGGAGGACACACCTTTGGGAAAACCCATGGTGCTGTCTCTTCGGACTGTGTGGGACCAGCTCCTGAGGGAGCTCCCTTGGAAGAACAGGGACTTGGGTGGCGAAATCACGCCGGAACAGGAGCGGGAAGTGACACGTACACCAGCGGACTTGAAGGGGCATGGACCAACAACCCTATCTCGTGGGATAACGGATTTTTGGATAATCTGTTTCGCTACGACTGGGTCTTGGCTAAAAGTCCCGCTGGAGCGTATCAATGGACCCCAAGACAAGAGGAAGCCTCTCAAAGTGTTGTGGACGCACATGATCCAAGTAAGAGGCACGCACCAATTATGCTAACCACCGACCTGGCATTAAAGGAAGATCCGACCTACGAAAAGATCGCTCGGCACTTTTATGAGAATCCAGATGAACTGAAAGACGCCTTCGCAAAGGCTTGGTTTAAGCTCATTCACCGTGACATGGGGCCAAAGACCCGCTACCTTGGACCACTTGTTCCAGGTGAGTCCTTCATCTGGCAGGATCCAGTTCCCACTCCCTGCTACAGAACGGTGGGCGAACGTGAGATTGCCGAACTAAAGTCAGAGTTGGTCTCCCTGCTTTCTGTGTCTGATCTAGTGGCTACTGCATGGTCTTCTGCGTCGACATATCGTGGCACAGATCGACGCGGCGGAGCAAACGGTGCAAGGGTTGCGCTATCTCCTCAAAGACGCTGGGAGGTAAATCAGCCAGAGAGGCTTGAATGGGTCTTAGGTACCCTAAGGGATCTCCAGTCTAGGTTCAACCAAAGAGCTAAGGACGATATGGCGGTCTCACTAGCGGATCTAATCGTACTTGGTGGTTGTGCGGGTGTGGAAGAGGCAGCACGAAGGGCAGGAATCGATGTCGTAGTTCCCTTCCGCCCCGGAAGGGGCGACGCCTCACAAGAACAAACCGATGAAGCTTCCTTTGACTGCCTCGAACCAAGAGCGGACGGGTTCATAAACTATCGACGCCCGGGCGAGAAGCTTCCGGCTGAGCACCTCCTTGTAGAGCGGGCGAGCCTCCTGACCCTTAGTGCGCAAGAGATGACGGTCTTAGTCGGAGGACTACGAGTCCTTGGGGCGAACTTCCAGGGATCTCTGCTTGGGGTGCTTACAGAGAGGCGTGAGGTGCTTAGCAACGACTTCTTCGTCAATCTCTTGGACATGGGCACCTACTGGAAGATCTCTGAAGAGGACGGGATCTACTATGGTCTAAGCAGATCTGATGGCTCTCCTAAATGGAAGGCTAGTGCGGTGGATCTTGTCTTTGGGTCAAACGCACAGCTGAGGGCGATCACTGAGATCTACGCCTCCTACGATAGCGAGGGTCGCTTTGCACACGACTTCATCGAGGTCTGGGACAAGGTGATGAATCTCGACAGATTCGACCTCGACTGACGCAGCCGTCGTTAGATGTAGAGATAGGAGCTGTAGATTCGACCAAGAAGCCGGGTGCTCGTACCCGGCTTCTTGGCTTTATGTTCTATGGTCTTTGGGCTTATAAGGCGCTTCGTCGAAAGCTTGACTTTGTAGTGCGGGTACGAAGTCTCCTAGATAGGCTCGCCTAACCCTATCTCAAGACGTTCGAGTTCAGCCTCATCACCTTGCATCTTTGGACCGGTAAACCACTTGCGGGCACTTAGAACCCAGTAGATCCCTGCGTATCCAAGAACGACTACTAGGGCAACCGGGGCATAGTTAAAGGTATCTCTCGTTATCGGTGTAACCTCAGGCAACATGAAAAGGACCGTTATGATACCTACCCAGACGACGCCTATCCAACCGACTATCGGGGACCATCTACCAAGGTTCCAGGGACCAGGCTCGAACCGGGTTCCAGGCAGGCGTCTTAGTAGAGTAGGAGTCACATAGGCTAGATAGAGACCTATAGTTGCAATGGACGTGACGGCGCCGTAGGCTGTGGTGCTCCAGTACGAGGGTACTCCAAGGATGAAGGCTCCTATGACTGAGAACCAGATCGATCTCGTTGGTGTCCTTGTTCTAGGATTTATGTGGTGCCATAGCTTTGACCCAGGTACCGCACCGTCTCTAGAGAACGCGTAGATCATCCTCGAGTTTGCGGTTACCGATGCCATTCCGCAGAAGAACTGCGCGACCATAGCTATGATCAGGAGGAACTCTCCCCCTGTGCGTCCGATCGAATCGATCCATATCTGTACGGGAGGAACTCCGGTCGCTGAGTTGATCGCTTTTTGATAATCGTTCGTGATTGCGAAGGTGATTCCGATGATGAGCACTAGTCCGGCTGCGAGCGATACCAAAATGGAGTTGACTATTCCCTTTGGTACCGTGAGGCTGGCACCTTTGGTCTCCTCAGACATGTGCGCCGATGCGTCGTAACCTGTAAAGGTGTACTGGGCCATAAGCAGTCCTATCATAACTACGTAGAAGGTGTTATGAAAGCCCGTTTCGTTTACGAACTTGGTGAATACAAAGGCAGCGGATGCATGATGTGTAGGAATAAGAGCCAAAGCACCCACGATGACGATGACCCCCAAGATGTGCCACCACGCAGATACGTTGGAGAGCAGGGCGACGAGCCGAACGCCAAAGGAGTTGATCAGGCCGTGTGCCAACAGGGTAAGTCCGTAGACAAACAAGACCGTCCCTTTAGTAGCGGATATGCCAGTTGTGAGATTTAAGAAAGCAGAAAGAAACGTTGCGAAACCAAAGTCGATGCCTGCGGTTACGGCGATCTGTCCGATAAGGTTGAACCAGCCTGTAAACCATGACCAGGCAGCCCCTTTGCTCTTGGCTAGTTTGGCTGACCAGTAGTAGAGCCCTCCTGCGGTTGGATATGCTGATGCAATCTCTGCCATACCCAGACCAACGATCGTCGTCATTGCTCCAACTACTATCCACCCCCATACCATCTCAGCTGGTCCGCCAGTTGTCATCCCGTAGTAGTAAAGGGTTAGACAACCCGAGAGAATGGAGATGATGGTAAAGGAGACCGCAAAGTTTGAGAACCCGCTCATCACTCGCTTGAGTTCTTGCGCATACCCGAGCGCATGTAAACGTCTTGTCTCCTCGTCCAGGAGCTCTGGATGAGGAGTTACGGATATATCTTCTTTAGACAATTTGACTCCTACGTTGTTGATTTGCTTACGACGGAGAAGGTGGTCTATGGCTCGCCTCAGTTCTTCCCCTCAATTGACTTTTAGTATGACATCTTGCAACCACAAATTCAGCTCAATTCTAATAATTATTATCGAACAAGACGAAGCTTATATTAGAGTAGTTATAGATGCACTATGAAGCCTAAAAAATGATGTACAGACATCTTGAAGTCATTCTGGAACACTCAGACTCGGTCAACCAATTACTACATATCTAGCAACCGCAATAGTGAGACTTAGTACATTTCTCAACCTTGTACTCCCTACAGCGTCGGTTCTTCGGACCTTCGCAGAGGTTTCGCCTCAGACACGTTCTTTATAAGCCAGAACCTTTGACTACGAAAGAGATAAAGTAATTTCGGCCGATCTAACCCTTGCCTAAGAGACCGTGTCTGTGTAACATAAGCTGTACCGTGACGCTTTGTGCTATTCAGAGAGTCGATACGGGTTGAGTCAGTGCATCTAGCACGATAGCTCTGCTTGGTGCGTATCTGGCTGTCTTGTTGTAGATCTGTTTAGGGGGAACCTTGTACGGTACCACGGAGGGTGAGCTTAAGGTCTTGTTGCACAGGATCGAGCGAGCAACAGCCTCCTGTGGTGCACTGGTTCTAAAGACCAATAGGGCAGCTGGAAACGTCCTTGAACCTTATGTAACAGTGGGTAGTCAGGATCTGGTTGATGAGTATCTTCGTTCTGTAAATGTGAGCGCCACCAGGGTACCTTTGAGGGGGAACTCAACTCATATCGTCGAACTCTGGCAGAACAACCCCGCAAACCAAAGAGTGTTTAGGCTCGTTCGGGAAGAGAGACTGCTGGGGCTCCTTGCCCTGCTCTATGATACGCCCCATAGCTGGACCGATGGACTCTTCGTAGTTGAAGAGCTCATAGATGCACTTGGGAAAAGTCTCAGCTATATCGAGGCTGTCGAAGGAAATCAGCAGTTAGAGGCGATGCTAAACAGCACGATAGAAGGCGTTGCGCTCTTGGATCAGAGCTTCTCGGTTGTAATGGCAAACGACTGCTTCTCGAGAACTCTTCGAAAGACAAACTGTTTTGGACGAGTACTGGAAGATCTGATTCCGATAACCAAGAGACAGATCGACGAGCTCTTGTTAGGTAGCAACGTTACAGTTGCGTTGCGACGAACGGACTGTAGCTTGATTTTGGACGTTAATTTGCGTAAGGTCGCTGTGGCGTCTTCACTTTGGTTCTGTGTGAGTCTTCGTGACGTAACGCAGACACGAGCGCTTCTATTAGAACTTGAGACAAAGACCTCTGAACTTATGGAGTTGAACGCGCACCTCCGCCAAGCCCGTGATGCGGAAGCCGAGTTTCTCTCGATGGTCACTCACGAACTACGCAATCCGCTCAACATAATCGTAAACGGCCTTGAACTTCTCGCTAAGAACACCTCCTTCGATAAAGAAGCAGACGAAGATCTAGCCATAGTCTTAGACGCGTCTGCGCAGCTCAATCACAGGATAGGAGATCTTCTGACGTTAGCGCAGCTGCGGGCGAACGTGTTGACCTTTGACTTTGAACCTGTAGACATAATTGAGATCCTAACCTGTAGTGTTAGGTGCTTCTCGGACGACAGAGTTTCTTTAGTGGTGCCCCAAGACGTTACCGAAGTGCCCATCGTAACCGGTGATCCAAGACGCCTGAGACAGCTTTTCGAAAACCTCATTGACAACGCTCGAAAGTACGGTTCAGGTCCAATTCGGGTATCTATGGGCGTGCAGGACGGCGAACTGTTCGTAGAGGTAGCAAACGAGGGAGATCCTATACCTGAATATCTGTGTGAAAGGGTCCTTGAGCCCTTTGTCAGAAACGATAAAGGTGTGTCTGGTCTCGGTCTCGGTCTGGCGATAGCAAAAGGTATCGCACTCGCACATGGAGGCGACCTGAGAGTACGATCCAAAGGTCGGGAGACGTTGGCAAGGTTTTCGATGTCTGTCAAGACAATGCGCTGGTAGACGATGCGGGCGAGGATTCTAATAGTCGAAGACGAAGAGCGTGGAGTGGCACTGCTTCGCCGTTTCCTTGAACCGCTTGGTTATGAGGTTCGAGCGACCCAGGATCCCTCAAAGGTGAAGTCGATGGTTGTAGACGGTGACGTGGACCTTGTGCTCTTAGACCTGATGCTTGCGGGCTCTGACGGTCTCGATGTGCTTAGAGCTTTGAGGGACTTCTCGAGTGTACCCGTTATCGTCGTAACAGCCAGGGATGCCCTCACCGACAAGGTTGAAACACTCGGTCTTGGTGCCGACGACTATGTCGTCAAGCCTTATGCCTCAGACGAACTCCTCGCTCGTATCAAGGCTGTGCTGAGACGAGGAAGTCATGAAGTGACCAAAATGCAGCCCATCGCCGTCGGCCCCATCGTCATAGAGCTTGATACACCCAGAGTTCTAGTCGAAGGTGTCGAGGTTGATCTGAGTAAAAACGAGTATCAGGTTCTCACGGTGCTTGCGCAAAACAGAGGTCGTGTTGTGGTGGCAGACACCTTATTGGACAAGGTTTGGGGATCTGAGTACCGAGGGTACGTATCTACGTTGCATGTGACGGTTTCGAGGTTGCGCAAGAAACTGGGACACTGTGGCAAGGAGTACATAGTTACCAAAAGCGGAATCGGGTACATGATGAAAAGTGACGTGTGACAACAAACTGTAAGGATTTTGCAAGAATCAAGAATGCCTTGTAAGACCTTCGTAATGAGGCTGCCCTAGATTTGGGAGATCATCGAGTCAAGGGGGAAAAATGGCCTATGAGATCAAGCAAAATGTTGTTGATCCAGTTCGCGTCGGCTTTGACTGGGTAGAGCGTCGTCTGGGACGACCTGCAAATCGATACGAGGAGGGTTCGATCGAGGTCCAGCAGGAGGAAAACTTTCACTACCGTCCTCTCTGGGATCCGGAACATGAGATATTTGATCGCTCCTATACGGCTTTAGACGTAGGAGATCCTTACAACTTTTTGGACCCTAGGCAGTACTACTACTACACGTACAATCAGGCTAGGAACAAAGCGGCGGAACATCAGCAGTCCACACTCAGTTATGCAGAAGAGTTCAACGCGTTTGCTTCTCTGCCTGAAGATCTCATAAAGGTCTTTGCAGAGACACTGACGCCCCTGAGGCACCTTGAGTACGGCATGCAGATGGTTATGGTCCAGATGAGTGCATTTGCCTGGGGCACTACGATCGAGCAGGCGGCGATCTACTCAGGGTTTGATCACCTGGGAAACGCACAGCAGCTATCGAAACTTGCGTTGCAGTTCGAGAACGGGGTGGAGATCCTAGATGAGGCGAAGACGCAGTGGATGGAGCGAGAGGCTCTGCAACCGCTTCGCAGATACATAGAGGACGTACTGGTTCTCTCTGATTGGGGCGAGCAGTTCGTGGCTGTGTCGGCGGTCTTGTCACCACTTATGTATCCAAGCCTCTATAGGGGTCTTGAGACGCAAGGCGTAGGGCTTGGTGAAGGGCTATCTATGTCGACTCTTAGATACTTCTACGACTGGTACCTAGACGATCAAAAATGGGTTAGATCCTTCATCTCTCATCTTTTGTCGGTTGAGAACTCCTCCAACCAGGAGTTCCTGCGAACAGCGTTTGAAAAGTGGTCTCCCGGTGCTGAGTTGGCGCTCAGGACGTTGCTGGACGATCTGCCTGACTCTCTTGACAGTTCGGAGATGATGGCACAAGGGATCTCAGAGCTGCAAGTAGTAGAGGAGTTGATAGGAGGCAGGGTCTAAAGATGGTTATATCGATTTCGAAGCTAACCGGCATCGACATGGCGCAGAGCGAGGAGTCTGAGGCGATAGTTCATGCAGTTTCAGAGCTAAATGATGACATTCAGGTTCGTCGGATGCCCGGGATACTAAGGATTGAGTCGTCCACAGACATCGTGATCGATGCGTCGGTGGTCAGTCGGTTGCTTGGTCGCGAGTGGCATCCCGACGATATGAATCTGTCGATCGTATCGTTTTTTGGGGAAGTAAAAGAATGGGATGATGACGAGATCATAATCGGCTGGTCTCACTAGGGGGGAATTGAGAAGATGACAACCAAGAAAAAACTTTCAACGAAAGAGAACTATCGGGCGATGGTCAGAGGGTTGGACTGGGAACCAACCTACCAAAAACACTCTGACATATATCCTTTCCACACATTTGAAGGTATCAAGATACATGACTGGGACGCATGGGAAGATCCCTTCCGTATGACGATCGAGACTTACTGGAAGTACCAAGCGGAAAAAGACAGGCGTTTTTACGCAGTGCTAGACGGATTTACCCAGAGTCAGGGGCATCTCAATATCTCTGACGCTAGATATCTAAACGCTCTGAAACTCTTCATCCAAGGCGTTACCCCTCTTGAGTACATGGCGCATCGGGGATTCTCTAGGCTGGCTCGCTTTATGCCTGGTTCAGCGCCCCGTTTTGCAGCGCTGGCTCAATCTATGGACGAGTTGCGCCATGCGCAGACAGAGATCCATGCTCTGTCTCCCTACAACCGGTACTACGAGGGATTTCACTCCATGCGTCTATGGCATGATCGGGTCTGGTACCTATCGGTGCCAAAGTCGTTCTTCGATGACGCAGTGTCCTCGGGTCCATTTGAGTTCTTAACTGCAATCTCATTTGGTTTTGAGTATCTCTTGACAAACCTACTGTTTGTGCCGTTCATGTCTGGAGCATCCTTCAACGGCGATCTTACGACGATGACTTTTGGGTTCTCTGCTCAGTCTGACGAGTCACGACACATGACCCTTGGTCTTGAAGCCGTACGCTTTATGCTGGAGCAGGACGAAGATAACGTTCCGATCGTCCAAGCATGGATCGACAAGTGGTTTTGGCGCTCTTACAGGGTGGCTGCGCTTGTAGCTGCCATGATGGATTACCTTCTTCCGCGGAAGTTCATGTCGTGGAAGGAAGCCTTTGAGCTGTACTTCGAAGAGCAGATGCTAAATGGCCTCTTCCCTGACTTGGCATTCTATGGTATTCGTCCTCCTATGCACGTGGAGCAGGCTGTGAAGGAGAAGGAGTACCTGTCACACCAGGTCTATTGGGTTCTCTACTCATTTAGCTACGCTGCAATGTTTCATACAACGACTCCAGAACCTCAAGAACTTGAGTGGTTTAGTGAGAAGTACCCGGAGACCTTTGACAAGGCGTTTCGTCCGCTCTGGGAGAAGGCTTCCTCGATCGCAGAGTCTGGTGGTCGGTTCTACTTCCAAGGACTTCCCCAACTCTGTCAGGTGTGCCAGATTCCCATGGCCTTTACCGAGGCGGGAGATCCAACGAAACATGTACAGAAAAGTTCGTCTTATAAAGATGAGATCTACTGGACCTGTTCGGACGGTTGCAAATGGATCTTTGATCGAGAGCCCGAGAAGTACGTGCAGGCGTGGCTACCGGTGCACGAGATCTATAAAGGCAACTGTGGTGGGCCAAGCGTACCAGAGGTCTTGACTTGGTACAACGACAAGGGGGACTCAGGGGAGTTCAAGGGATCGAACGACGACAAGAACTGGAAGAGATGGCACAGCGAAGGAGTGGAGTTATGAGCGTTACCAAGTATGCAGACTACGACTTTGAAGCTAGAGACAGAGCGGAGGTTTTCGAGCCTGACCAGCTGGTATACGTGCACTTTGTCGACTCATACATGTTCTGCTCGCCTGCTGCCTTTAGAGCGCCAAAGAGTATGACCTTCGGAGATTTTCTGGGGAACTTAGTCGTGCCTTGGCTCTCCTCGGATCCCTCCCTCGATCAAGGTGCACTTCAAAGAGCGACGTGGGAGTTGATGCACGAGGCTTTTGTGCCTCAGATGGACGTTGCCCTAGCGGCTCAAGGAGTCACGCATAAGACTTTGTTGAGTCTCAGAGTACCGATCTGATATGGCGAGGGTTCGTTTCGAACCAAATGGGATCGAACTCGAGTGCTCTTCTGAAAAGACGTTGCTTGAGTCGCTAGTTGAAAAAGGGTACCAGATGTGTGTCGGATGCCGTAGGGGCGGATGCGGCATATGTCTGGTCGAGGTCAAAAGCGGCGAGTTTGAGTTAAGGCCCCATGCAAAGGAACTGATAACTCAGAGATCTCAAACCCTTGCTTGTAGGGCGATGCCTCAAAGCGACGCCGTCGTGATGTTGTGTGAAGACAATAAATTCAAGCGCTCCGGACTTTACCGGTGGCTAGAGCGTGCTGGCAAGGCTGGTACGCAGGTGTAGATGTGTCTGTTGGACATGGTCTAGTTATGTAAGGGGGATAGAAGAACATGGGTGTTATTCGATTGGGATATGTTCATGCCAAGGTGAACGATCTTTCAGAGGCTACGAGGCACTACGGTGAGACTTTAGGGCTTCAGTTAACTGACAGCGTCGATGGGAAGAGCTACTTCAAGGGCTGGGACGAGTGGGATCATCACTCAGTGGTTCTCGAAGAAGGCGGCTCTGGTCTGGTAAAGATGGGCTTCAAGGTCTCCTCGGACGAAGACCTAGACCACCTGGAGAACCAAATGGCTGCATTTGGTCTTACCGTTCGAAGGGTTCATCGAAAAGAAGAGCATGCCGTAGGTGAAGCCGTTGAGGCGATACTGCCTTCGGGGCATGTGATGCAGCTCTATCGGGAGATAGAGGTATTGGGAACGAGCGTCGGCACGGTCAACCCTGATCCGTGGCCAGACGGATTGCTGGGCATCGGCGCTCCTAGGCTCGATCACCTGCTCATTACAGCCGAAGATCCTGCGCTTCTTACAAGGTTTTTCACCGAGGTGCTGGAGTTTAACATCTCAGAGAAGGTTGTGCCTGAGGCGGGGAGTAATCAGATCTTAGCGTCGTGGTTATTTAGGACGAACACTCCGCACGATATCGCGATAATAGGGGGTCCCGACGCAAAGCTTCACCACTTTGCCTTTGCACTTGATGACTGGAAAGAGCTCCTTAGGGCAGCAGACGTTATGTCAAAGACGAGAACCTCGATCGACATAGGACCGACCCGCCACGGTATCACCCGGGGGGAGACTATCTACTTCTTTGATCCTTCAGGGAACCGTAACGAGGTGTTTGCAGGCGGGTACATTACATACCCCGACTTTCCCTGCATTGAGTGGACCGTTGAGCAACTGGGTACCGGCATCTTTTACCACAACCGGGAGCTAAATGAGGCCTTTACATCCGTAGTGAGCTGATAAGGCTTTGTTTGAGTTAGAGCGTGAGGGAGTATGGACGAAGTAAAAATTACCATCGATCCGGTAGGTAAGGTGGTGAAAGGGTCTAGGTCGCAGTCGATCCTTGAGTCCTGCATGCGAAGTGGAGTGTGGCTTCCTCATGCTTGCACGCATGGAACGTGTGGGACGTGTAAAGCGACCCTAGTCGATGGGGAAGTTGACCTTAGAGACGTCTCGGGCTTTGCGCTTATGGACTTTGAGCGCGAGGAAGGGAAGATCCTCCTGTGTCAAGGCTTCCCCAAAGGCGATGTTGTGGTTGAAGCCGAGATCGAAGAGGAGGAGGGAGTCGACTACCCTTTAGTCTCCGACCTTGTGACTTCAGTTGTGGCAATGGACAAGGTGACAAGAGACGTCGTTTTGGTTACTCTTCGAGCAGATCGCGAACCCGTGATCTTGCCAGGGCAGTACTTTCAGTGGCACCTCCCGGGGAGTGCTGAGACCCGTTCTTTCTCAGTAGCGAAGCTAGATGGCGATCTCTTGACTTTTCATATAAGGTACCTTCCAGGGGGAGCCGCATCTAAATGGATCTTTGAAGAGATCGCCCTTGGCGACGAGGTTCTTCTTAGTGGTCCCTATGGACGGTTTTTCCTTCGTGAACCCGCTCGACCCCTCTTATTTCTGGCCGGCGGAACTGGATATGCTCCCATAGCGGCGATGCTGAATGAGATAGCGAAGAGATACCCCGATACAGAGGGGGCGGTGATCTTTGGGGCTAAAGACAGGTCCTCTCTTTACTGCAAAGACGAGCTATCTGAACTTGCCAAGAGAGTTACAGGGCTAAAGGTCTACTTTGCAGTCTCAGACGAGTCGGGGCTCAAAGGCGAAGACGACGTCTACAGCGGGACTGTTGCAGATGTGCTCAAGGAACGTTTTGCAACGGCGACCGGTCATACCGCCTATGTATCAGGACCACCCCTTATGGTCGAGTCCGTGATAGCGGCGCTGTATGCGAGAAGACTATTCAAGCGAGACATATTCAGGGAGGATTTCTTCTCCTTGGAGGAGCATGCCCGAGGGCTAAGAAGCCCGCTGTCACCGTTTGCATCAAGGTAATTGGTTGTTCGTCAACTTAACACAGAAAGTGAGTTCCAGAGGTGGTCATAAGGCTTGGGAGTTTTGAAGGAGGACGGGAGGTCCTTTCGGAAGAACGCAAGAGCTTTTCCGATCTCAATCCCGCCACAGGCGAGGTCCTAGCAGAGGTTGAAGAAGCAACCAAGGAAGACGTTGACCGGGTTGTCAAGATAGCTCAAGGGGGTTTTAAGAGGTGGTCAAAGATCCCGGTCGCCCAGCGTTCGGCTCTGATCCATAGACTCGCCGACTACCTTGAGTCCAGGTCAGAGGAGTTGGCGGAGATGGAGACCAGGGATACTGGGAAACCTCTTACGCTTTCGAAGTCCTTAGACATTCCTAGGTCGATCTTCAACTTTAGGTTTTTTGCCGACTACGCCAAGACCCTTGGCACGGAGGCGTTTCAAAGCGATGATCAGGCTATCAACTACGCACTTAGACGTCCCGTGGGGGTAGCGGGCCTGATATCACCTTGGAATCTCCCCCTCCTGCTTCTCACCTGGAAGGTAGCTCCTGCGATTGCCGCAGGAAATAGCTGTGTGATAAAGCCGGCGGAGCTCACACCCCTCACCGCCTATGAACTGGCGAGAGCGGCCCAGGAGGTTGGGTTGCCGGAGGGCGTAATCAATGTCGTAAATGGATTCGGACCGCAGAGCGCCGGTGAGTTTCTAGTGGCTCACCCTAACGTCGATCTCATCTCTCTCACCGGTGAGACCTCGACCGGAAAGGCTGTGATGGCTAACGCAGCGTCGACTCTGAAGAGGGTCTCATTTGAGCTTGGAGGAAAGAATCCTCTGATAGTGTTTGCCGACTGTGACTTTGATGAGATGATCGAGACGACGGTGCGCTCCAGTTTTGTCAATCAAGGAGAGGTATGTCTCTGTGGCTCTAGGGTCTACGTGGAAGAGCCCATCTTCGACAAATTTGTAGATGCGATTAAGGCGAGAGCCGAAGCTTTGGTCGTTGGAGACCCCTTCGATCCAAAGACTCAGATGGGAGCACTTATCTCCAAGGAGCACAAAGAGAGGGTGGCAGGCTTTGTCGAAAGAGCAGTTGTAGACGGAGCTAAGGTCGTCACAGGAGGGGGTACCCCAAGGACCCTTACCAAAGGAAACTTCTTTGAGCCAACGATTATCGTCGATGTGAAAAGTGGTTGCGAGATAGTAACGGAAGAGGTCTTTGGCCCCGTTATTACGGTAGAACCCTTTAGATCTGAGGAAGAGGTCATAGCAAAGGCCAACGATACGCGTTACGGTTTGGCAGCGACCTTTTGGACATCTAATCTCAGACGAGCTCATCGCATGGCGGCTCAGCTGGAAGCGGGCGTCATCTGGATAAACACCTGGTTCTACAGGGATCTTCGTACGCCCTTTGGAGGGATGAAGCAAAGCGGGATAGGTCGCGAGGGTGGGGTGCACTCTTTCGAGTTTTACACGGAGCTCTCAAATGTTTGTATCAAACTCTAGAAAGATGAGATGGTAGAGGAAACTGTTTTACAGCTTTTGGCTAAGAGGCTAATCGACGCCGATGACGGTCGTCAGCCTATCGCCCCTCTGAGCGATGAGATCAAGATGTCTATGCATGAAGCCTATGCGATCCAGCGGCTAGTGTCCAAGGAGCGTATGGGGCGTGGAGATGAAGTTGTAGGTCACAAGATCGGACTCACCTCTAAAGCTATGCAGTCGATGTTCAATGTTATGGAGCCTGACTTCGGTCCGCTTTGGAGGTCATGGCAAAAACCTAACGGTTCAACGGTCTCTCTTATAGACTTTATTGCGCCTCGTCTGGAGGTAGAGGTGGCACTTGTTCTAAAGTATCCTCTCTCTGGTGCGTCTGTGACGGCTATGGACGTGGCGCTGGCAACAGAGTACCTCGTCGGTGCGTACGAGATCGTCGACTCTCGTATCACGGACTGGAAAATTACCATATTCGATACCGTCGCTGACGGAGCTTCGGGAGGATGTTTTGTTCTCGGGGACCTAAAGAGATCCCCACTGGATCTTGAGGCTGGCAAGATCTCTATGTCGCTCAAAAAGAACGGAGAGATTGTCTCCACCGGAGCGGCCAGAGCTGTTCAGGGTCACCCCTTTGAGTCAGTTGCCTGGCTCGCTCGAGCCTTGGGACGATTCGGTGAAGAGATGATTCCCGGAGAGGTAGTGCTTTCTGGTGCAATGGCGGCAGCGGTCCCGTTAGAGGGTGGTTGCTCTTACGAAGCCGATCTACTTGGACTGGGAACGTTGAAGCTGGAGGTCGTCGCGTGAACAACGATTTTTTAGCGGAGCTGATCAAGGCCAGAAGGAAAGGCGTTCTTTTAGAGGGAAAGATACACAACGATCTGACTCTAAAAGAGGCATATAAGCTTCAGGACGCCTACTGCGAGGCGATCTACCCAGATCAGCGGCTGCTTGGTTACAAGATGGGTCTCACTTCGAAACCCAAGCAGGTGACTATGGGTATCTCGAAGCCGATATTCGGTCGACTGTATGAAGCGGACATGTATCAAAGTGGCGCAGTGCCACACTCTGCCTTTGTGCAGCCACGTTGTGAACCCGAGGTTGCGCTTTTGGTGCGAGAAGACATCGACCCCTCGGACTCAAAAGATGAGGTTATTGCCAAGCTATATGGGGCGACTGTAGCCGTTGAGATCCTCGACTCGAGGTTCAAAGGTTACCGGTTCAACGTCGAGGAGGTGGTGGCAGATAATACCTCCGCTGCTGGGTACTGCATCTACCCAGGATTTGTTCCTGTGCCACCGGAGATCGACAGACTAGCCGTCGAAATATCTCTAAATGGAGAGGGCATCCACTTTGCCTCTACTTCAGCTGTGATGGGATCTCCTGTGGACTCTCTTATGGAGTTGATCGGTCTCTTGGCCGCATTCAATGAGCGACTTCGTAAGGGAGATGTCGTTATGACCGGCGGGATAACCGATGCCGTGCCGGTCAGTCTTGGTGATGTGGTGACGGTGAAGGTGGAACAGCTTTCATCTATTGAGCTTTGTTTCAAAGGAGAGTAATTTGAAAGACTATCGGGTTGCAATTGTAGGGTCTGGGAACATAGGAACAGATCTCATGTACAAGATCGAGCGAACCCCCGAGCTCTCTTTGGCGGCAATGGTTGGGATTGATCCTCAGTCAGACGGTCTGGCTCGAGCGCGGTCAAAGGGATATCGAGTGCTTGACACCGGTGTGGAGGGTCTTGAACCTTTCTTGGACGACTTTGACCTCGTTATGGAGGCGACCTCGGCAGGAGCTCATCTGAAGAACTCCGTGCTTTATCGACAGTGGGGCAAGACCGCCATCGACCTTACGCCCGCTGCGATTGGACCGTACGTTGTACCGGTAGTCAATCTTGACCAGCTGGTCGATGAAGACAACGTCAACATGATAACCTGTGGAGGTCAGGCCACTATCCCCATCGTGGCTGCAATCTCAAGGGTGACCACTGTGAACTACGCAGAGATCGTTGCAACGATCTCTTCAAGGTCGGCCGGTCCGGGTACCAGAGCAAATATCGACGAGTTTACCCACACTACAGCTCAAGGTATTGAAAAGGTGGGTGGTGCGCTAAAGGGTAAGGCGATCATCGTTCTCAACCCGGCCAAACCCTATCTCATCATGAGGGACACCGTCTACGTCGAGGTTGAAGAGGTGAAAGAGACCGAGATCTTGGAGTCATTGAAAGAGATGGAGGCAGACGTCCGAAGCTACGTACCTGGATATCGACTAAAGACCGATCCAGTGTTCGAAGGCAACAAGGTTACCGTGTTTTTGGAGGTGGAAGGATCAGGCGATTATCTACCTCCATTCGCAGGAAATCTTGATATCATGACCGCCGCGGCCACCAGGGTGGCTCAAGTCTATGCAGCAAAAAGATAGGAGAAGCTATGGCTCAAATCACTCTAGTGGATACTACCCTCCGAGACGGAAGTCACGCAGTGAGGCATCAGTTCAACGAACAAAACGTAGCAGATTTAGCCTCGGGACTCGATCGTGCGGGGATACCTGTTATCGAGATTACACACGGTGATGGTCTTGGTGGGTCGTCGCTTCAGTATGGAAGATCTCTTCTTAGCGACGAAGAGATGATCTCTATAGGGGTAGACACGGTTCAGGACTCAAAGGTTGCGGTGCTTCTTCTCCCAGGGATCGGCACTCACGTGGAGCTCGAGAGAGCCTTGGACCTAGGTGCTAAGGTGGTGCGTGTCGCAACGCATTGCACAGAGGCGGATATCTCGGCTCAGCACATCGAGATGACAAAAAGTCGCGGTGCCTTGGCGGTGGGGTTTTTGATGATGGCTCACATGTTGGAGCCCGATGATCTAGCCAAGCAGGCACAACTGATGGCCTCTTATGGGGCAGATGTCGTCTATGTCACAGATTCTGCTGGAGCTTTGTTGCCTGACATGGTTGGTGCAAGAGTAAGGGCGCTACGGTCCGCACTCGATGATGCGGTCGAAATTGGATTTCACGGTCACAACAACCTAGGTCTGGCGGTGGGCAACAGCCTGGTTGCGGTGGAGAGCGGTGCTACCTGGATCGATGGGGCAATGGCTGGCTTTGGTGCTGGAGCTGGAAATACTGCAACCGAGGTGGTTGCTGCGGCGCTCGATAAGGCAGGGCATGAGGTAGTTGGTGTGGATATCTTCGAACTTATGAGAGTTGCCGAAGAGAAGGCACGCCCTCTCTTACCTTCTTCTACCACCATCTCAAGAAGCGCGTTGATGTTAGGATACGCAGGCGTATACTCAAGTTTCTTGCTCCATGCATATAGAGCCTCGGAGCGATTCGGAGTAGATCCAGCTGAGATCCTCCTTGAGCTTGGACAACGCAAGATGGTTGGGGGACAAGAGGATATGATCGTTGATGTCGCTATCGAGCTGAGCCAGGGAAGGGCCGATCAAGGTGCCACTAATTCACGTTGAGATGTTAGAAGGTCGCTCGGAGGAGATAAAAGAGCAGCTGATAGCGGAACTTACAGATACAACGGTCTCGGTTCTGGGTGTAAACAGGGAGTCTGTTCGAGTCGTATTAGTCGACGTCCCCAAGAGCCACTGGGGTATAGGCGGGGTCACAGCTAAGGAATTGGGTCGTTAGATGGCGATGATTCGTTCAACATTTTCTCTTTCGCTGGAGGCAGCGAAGGTGATGATGGATGCAGCAGTGGAAGAGGCGTTGCGACTTGGAGTCGGAGTATGTGTTGCCGTCGTAGACGTTGGTGCTAACTTGCTATCGTTTATGCGAATGGACGACGCGCCTCTCCTATCTATCGACATCGCCCATAATAAAGCCTACAGTGCGGCGGCGTTCGGCAAGGGTACCCATGAGTGGTACCCACTTATCGAGAAAGAGCCTGCACTTTTGCATGGACTTACCCATACCGAGAGGCTGATCATCTTCGGTGGAGGGCTTCCGCTTGTGGTTGAAGGGCGGACCATCGGTGGAGTGGGGGTATCTGGAGGCTCCTCGGACCAAGATACTCAATGTGCAAGGGCTGCAGTATCGGCGTTCAACTCCTCACTTGCTGTGTCGCTGAAAGCCTAGAGATCTCCCTGAAGGCCTTTGAAAGGAAATGTTTTGGAGCTGGGTGAGATAGGTCGCAGAGTAGACATAGAGGGTGTCAACACCAACTACCTAGATGTAGGTGATGGTCCCAATGTGATATTGCTACATGGCTCTGGTCCGGGTGTAACGGCATATGCAAACTAGAGGTTGGTGATGCCCCGCCTTAGTCAAGAGTTTCGCGTCGTTGCGCCTGACCTTCCCGGATTTGGCTATACAACGGTCCCAGATGGATTTGTGTTTTCTCTAGATAAATGGGTGAGGCACCTCTTTGGCTTTGCGAAGGCGCTCGAACTGGAGAACTTCGCCCTTGTGGGAAACTCATTTGGCGGCGCTCTTGCAATTGCGTCTGCCATAGCGAATCCCCGTCTGATATCTCATCTGATACTTATGGGTGCAGTTGGCCTCAGCTTCCTTATTACTAGAGAACTGGAGACGGTTTGGGGATTTGATCCTGACGTTTCCGACATGAAAGACCTGCTTGATCTCTTCGTCTACGACAGATCGATTGTCACGGAAGACTTGATCGCATCTAGAGATCAAGCCGCTAGGCGTCCAGAGACCAGCCGCAGCTTTAAAGAGATGTTCCTCCCTCCTTATCAGCAGAGACTTGACTATCGAGTTTCTGCGACGTATATGATCGAGCCGTTGGAGATGTTAGAGCGGTCGCTTTGGTGACGGAGCCTTAGATGGCGTGAATTCTCTAGCGTTGAGATTCAAGACTTGACGATACAAGTGCAGTAATTCGAGGCGACTGTGAAGTCTTGTCCAATGCAAACCTCCACCTTTCTAAGGTCGAACTTTTGGTCTGGGTGGTCTCGATAGTGATCCAAGAAGTCTTTACAGAGACGGAAGAACCTCACCGATCACCTCACCGAAGGAGAGTCGCCCGCCGCTTAGAGACCTGGTAGTTGCCGATATAGTTACTACGTCTCCGTCGTCAAGGTACGAGCGGCTAGTACCGTCCACTAAGGTTATCGGCCGTCTTCCATCTTGGGTAAGTTCGATAAGGGATCCTACCTGATCTTCATTTTCCCCTGAAACCGTTCCCGATGCAAATACATCCCCGCAGGTAACATTCGCGCCGTTGATCGTCATGTGAGCCAGCTGCTGTCCAGGAGTCCAGTACATTGATCGAAAAGGAGGAGAGGAGACGGTCGTTTGATTTATCTTAATCGAAAGCCCGATATCCAAAGCCCACGGATCAGGATCAAACAGGTAGGAACTTGGGGTGGGGTCCTGGCGGACCGGTTGTACCCGAGCCCCAAGAAGGGCTTCGATCGGAGTCACGAGACACGACATCGAGGTGGCAAAGGACTTTCCTAAGAACGGTCCAAGTGGAACGTACTCAAAGGCTTGAATATCCCTCGCCGACCAGTCGTTTACCAGTACCACGCCGGCAACGTAGTCATAGAACTCCGATGGTGAAAGAGGGGTTCCAACCTCGGACTCCTTGGCTACTATAAAGCCGACTTCGGCCTCAAAGTCGAGGGCTCCTGTCTCAGAGAAGACAACATCGCCCCCTTTTTGAAAGAGACCTTTAGGTCTTACGATTTTCGTCCCCGAGGGTAGAACCGTCGAGCTTCGTCCGTGGTAGGCGATCGGTAGATGACGCCAAGCCTTTGGCAAGGGGTCGGCGTTAGGTCTAAAGAGCCGTCCAACGTTAGTTGCGTGGTGCAAAGAGGAGTAGAAGTCAACGAAGTTTCCTACTTGAACCGGTAGCTTCAGGCGTGCATGGTCAAATGAATAGCTGGCAGATAGAAGTTCTTTAGTAGCCTCCCTGGTTATCTCTACTATCTCTTCTCGTAGGTTCTCCATAGCTTTATGTCCGAGGCTAAAGAGGTGGTTTAGGCTGTTGCTAGATAGAGCCTTTTGATCTACGCTTTTTATCGAGTCGGTCAGTTTCGATAGCTGGATGATGGTATCTCCTACCCGGGTCACGACGCCGCTAAAGTCTATGCCAAGGGGAAGATGGTCGATAGAGTATCCGTTGTCTTGGTCGATCTCAAGCCACTCGTGTTCCTTCATTGCTTAGGATTGTACTCGCAGATATCTGCAGGTATCTACCAAAGAGCAGCCATCTCTGAGCCTTTGAACTCTTTAGACCTTTAGTTTTGTGCTCGTATTTGCTAGACTTCGGCGTTGTAGACTTCTTAGGGGGTGTGTCTTGCCTTACTACAGACGCGTTGGCGAGATTCCAAGAAAACGTCATCAGATTTTCCGTGATGAGCAGGGGAACCTCATCTTTGAAGAGCTAATGGGAAAGGAAGGTTTCGCTGCAGAGTCTTCGCTTCTCTACCACATGCGCCCGCCAACGGCGATCGTGGAGGTCGAGTCGGTAACTGGAGATCTAGAGGAACAGCTGCACACTAACGCTCCGCTTCTACCGAGGCACTTTAAGACCGGTCTGCTCTCAGGAAAAGGCGGCGATGCGAACCTGGACAGACGCGTGTTGCTCGGTAATGACGAGATAAAAGTTGGCTTTGTGAGCTCTGATACTCCTTCGGTATTGTATCGGAACGCGCTTGGTGACGAGTGTTTATTTGTTGTTCGGGGTGAAGGTCAGATTCAAAGTGTCTTTGGATCTTTGGAGATAAAAAGCGGGGACTACGTTCTAATTCCAGCCTCAACCACCTTCAAGGTTGTTCCGACCGGTTCTGGGTACCTTGATCTTTTGACGGTTGAGGCGAAAGGTCATATCGAGTTTCCAAAGCGATACTTGACTGCTAGAGGTCAGTTTCTTGAGTCGGCACCTCTCTGTGAGAGAGACCTTGTTGGACCTGAGCTTCCACTTGTTTTAGAGGGAGAAGATGTTGATGTTTATGTGAAACATCGCGGAGGCATCACACGCTACTTTTACTCTTCACACCCCTTCGATGTGGTTGGCTGGGACGGTTGTCTCTACCCCTTCGTCTTTAGCATCTATGACTTTGAACCCATAGTGAAGAGATTTCACGCTCCGCCACCTGTGCATCAGGTTTTCGAGGGTAACGGCTTTGTCGTATGCTCATTTCTTCCTAGACCTTATGACTTTGATCCAACGGCGGTGCCGGCTCCTTATAGTCATGCAAACGTAGACTCAGATGAGGTGCTTTTTTACTATAAAGGTGACTTTATGTCCCGGAGGGGGTCTGGCATCGAAGAAGGGTCGATCTCTCTCCACCCAGCCGGTTTTATTCATGGACCTCAGCCGGGATCGGTAGAAGCGTCCCTCGAGGCTAAGGGGACCGAAGAGGTAGCAGTCATGATAGACACCTTCAATCCCTTACGTATTGGGGACGCCGCTTATCTCATAGAGGACTCGGGGTACCCCTGGAGTTGGTCTAAGCGGCATGGTCTATCGGATAGATGAGAAAAGAAAGCGAAGGTAGAGATAGGTGAGTGAAAAACCCTTTGCATCCTCTGAGGATCTTGCGGAGAAGGTAGAGACCTTTGAAGTGATCGCTCCAGGGGTATATGCGATGAGTGCTGAAGGAGATCCCAACGTAGGAGCTATTGAGGCGAGAGACTATCTGATATGCATCGAGGCACGCGCAACTCCAGTGGCAGCGCAGAGCTGGCTTAGGAGGCTTAGAGAGGAGACAGATAAGCCGATTAGATATCTTGTGCTCTCTCACTATCATGCAGTAAGAGTGCTGGGAGCATCGGCCTTTGGTGCTGAGGAGATCGTAGCTCATACAAATACTAGAGACCTGATTCTTGAGCGTGGCAAGGAAGACTGGGACTCGGAGTTTCAACGAATGCCTCGGCTCTTCAAAGAACCTGAGTCAATTCCTGGTTTGACCTATCCCACCATGGTCTTTAGAGACCATATGGAGATAGATCTTGGAGGGGACAGAGGAACCATTCACCTGTCGTGGCTAGGGAAGGGACACACCAAAGGTGACATAGTGGTTTGGCTTCCAAGGGAGAAAGTTCTCTTCGCCGGCGATCTAGTGGAGGCTGAGGCGGCTTTATACACAGGCGACGCCTACCACCTAGAGTGGGCATCGAGTACTCTTGACAAGGTAAAGTCCCTCGGTGCCGAGGTGCTTGTTGGAGGTAGGGGCAAGGTCGTCTACGGCGAAAAAGCTGTGGATAACGCTATCGAACAGTCGAGAGACTTTCTAAACACCCTTATAAGTGAGACTGCGAAGACGATCGAGGCGAAGGGAACTCTAAAAGATGCATTTGACGCAGTCTATAAAGCTCTTGCCCCAAAGTACGCAACATGGCCGATCTTTGAGCACACTGTTCCCTTCGATGTGGCAAGGGTTTTCGATGAACTAAATGGTATAGCCGATCCAATTGTGTGGACCAAGGAGCGTGACTTGGAGATATGGAACCAGCTGCAGAGGTGACAGCAGGTCATCAAGACCGTCTGGTCTCGAACTCCCTCTTCGACGTAGTGGTTGTAGGAGCGGGTCCGGTGGGTCAGAGCACCGCTTTAGCTTGTGCGAAGTGGGGTCTTCGAACGCTGGTATTAGAACAGCTAGAACAACGCAGCGCACCTGGATCGAAGTCACTTTGCCAGCAACGAGAGGTACTTGATACCTGGGCTTCGTTGGGGGCTGGTGTCATAGCTGAAATGGGGCTTACTTGGTCTAAGGGCCGGACTTACTATCAAGACCATGAACTATTTGTAGTCGACCTTAAAGACCCTGACCGGTCCATACTTCCGCCATTTGTAAATATCTCACAGGCCGAGGTCGAGTCGGTTCTCCTTGACCTAATATCAAAAAACCCATTGATCGACCTTAGATACGCTGTAGAGGCCGTTGGCGTAGGGACCGATGAGCAAGGTGCCTTTGTCGAGATAAAAGGTTCCCTCGGCCACCAGGTCCTTCGGTCGCGGTGGGTGGTGCTATGCAGTGGAGTTCACTCGGACAGGCTCAGGTCGCAGTTGGGCGTAGAGTTTGAGGGACGAACCTTTGATGATCTCTTCTTGATATGTGACATCCGATGTGAACTCGATGAGTTCAAAGGAGAACGGCGGTTTTACTTCGATCCACCCTGGAATAGGGGACGTCAAGTGTTGATTCATGAGCAACCTAACGGAATCTGGAGGATCGACTGGCAAGTCCCAGATGGATTTGATCTAACCTCTGAGGAAGAGACAGGTGGGGTTGAAAGACGTATACGTGAGATCGTGGGGGAGCGACCCTACGAGCTGCTATGGAGATCTATATACAGGTTTCACGGCAAAGTAGCCTCTAGGTTTCGTAGCGGAGCGGTCTTCCTGGCGGGAGATGCTGCCCACGTAGTAGCTCCTTTTGGGGCTCGGGGTCTCAACAGCGGCGTTCACGATGCAGAGAATCTGGCTTGGAAGCTAGGTCTCCTCAAGGCGAAGGTAGCTGGAGAGAAGCTTCTCGACTCCTATGACGCAGAGCGGCGGGCGGCCGCTCTGGAGAACTTGGAGGTTACGAGCGAGACGATGCGGTTCTTGGTTCCCCATGGCGAAGAAGAGCGCAGAAGGCGGGTGTCACTTCTAGAAAGAGCACGCTCTGGTGACGATGAGGCGATAGAACAGGTCGACTCGGGTCGGCTTTATGAACCCTTTTGGTATGTGGACTCTCCTTTGACGACGAAGAGACCGGATAGAACCTTCAAGGGTCGCCCACGGAGAGGTTCCGCTCCACCACCGGTACCTGGAGTGTGCTTCCCAGATGTTGCGCTTGGGGAGGAGTTTCTTCCCAAAACACGTGTAAGGGAACTCCTGCACGATGGCTTTAGCGTCTTTGGAAACTCTATGTGTAAGAGCGCCTGTGATCGCCCTTATGTACAGCTTTTGCTGTGGTCCGAGGTAGACCCCACGCAAACTCTTAGACACGCACTACGTGTGGATGATAGCCAGGCAGTAGTCGTGAGACCCGATGCTCACATTGCTGGATTCTGTGACAGTACCGTCGAGATCTCCGATGTTTTAGATCAAGCTATGGGTCTTTTGCAGTAGCGACAATCAGCTGCAATCAGACCCCGAAGCAGTATCACTGTTTCTAGTTGAAACCTGGATGGGGTCTGTGAGATGTCTCCTACCTTACCCCTTGACTCATCTTTAGAGCTTTGCCACCCGATAAAGGAGCGCCTATTAGGGCGGAGACTGCGCAGATGTTTACGACTCCAGCGAGTATGGGAACCAGATCTACGATCACCAACACGTCTCGTACTGTGGTGGAGGTCATCATTAGACCTACTGCGATAATCGCAGCTCCGATTACGATCCGTGCAACTCTTCCTGCCGGCTTAGTCATTGTACATGCTACCGCCATATTCTTTTTCATGATTCGTCCTTGAAAGCTTCGATATCTATTCGGAGTCAAGTGGGGTTTGTATTTTGCTAACCTGACTTAGTGCCAGACAAAAAGTGGACGTCGTCGTATCGGTACGCCACTGCGACATAGCGCTGACTATGACTGCATTTTGGGGATAGAGCGGTATTTGCTTGTGCATGCTAGGTTCTCTACGTTCCCGACCTCACCGCCATCTGGAGAAGCTTTCGATATGGTTACGGTTTTAGACCGCGTCTGTAGGTCGACGATCACTTCTGAGGCAGTCCGTCAGACGCCTGTCGTTTGGTTCCGTTCCGTGTAACTACAAAGTGATGAGGACGTAGAAGCCAAAGACTATAACTACTGACCACAGTGCAGTGATGGTTAGGTTACGTTTTCCGAACTAGAGTATTGAGCTAAGCCACCTCAAGCTCGAGGGTACTGGCGGAACGAATCATACGCAGAGGCGAACGCAATGAAAGCCGTCTTGAAAAAAGAGCAATTCGTGCGATAGGGATGTGACACATCTTTTACTACGCCCCCAAACCACCCATGTGCTTAGAACCTTGACACATGGGTCATTCTGACAAAGTAGAGCTACTTGCTGCAGAGGGGCTGACCCTTATGAGGTCGAGATAACTGAAAAACTTCTTGGGATTGGATCAGCGTAGCGCGCTCGGAGGGATTCGAACCCCCAACCCTCTGATCCGAAGTCAGATGCTCTATCCGTTGAGCTACGAGCGCCTTTAGTGTTATACCATAGTTGATGCAACTGCAAGTTAGGGCTTTACCTACCACCCCTGCTGTACAGGTTTTCCCTCTTTGAATCCAGCTGGGCTTTGGATGCCCAATAGAGCCTTTTCTTGAAACTCTGCGATGTTCCTAGCTCCTGTGTATGTAAAGGAACTTCGTACTCCAGCGACGATGTGATCGATAAGATCCTCGGCTCCAGGTCTTTCAGGATCGTTGTAGATACGTCCCTGCGATATCCCCTCTTCAAATAAAGACTTTCGAGCTCGGTCAAATGAAGAGTCTGAGGTGGTGCGGTTCTTTACCGCTCTTGCAGAGGCCATTCCAAAGCTCTCCTTGTACAGTCGACCGGAGCTGTCCCGATAGAGATCGCCAGGGGACTCTAGTGTACCGACAAACCAGGACCCCACCATCACGTTCGACGCTCCAGCGGCTAGCGCAAGAGCAACGTCTCTTGGGTACTTAACACCGCCATCTGCCCAGACATGCCCGCCGAGTCTCTTGGCCTCTGTGGCGCACTCTATAACGGCGGATAGTTGTGGTCGACCTACTCCTGTCATCATTCTTGTGGTACACATGGCGCCCGGACCGACCCCAACCTTTACTACGTTTGCACCTGCATTTATAATGTCTCTGACGCCCGACGCCGTCACCACGTTGCCAGCAACAATGGTTACTTTCAGATCCAAAGCTGCGACCGTCTCAATAGCGTCCAACATCTTTTGCTGGTGTCCATGTGCAGTATCTATAACTAAGGTGTCGATCTCCAGTTCTGCGAGTTCTGTGGCAAGGCGGGCGACGTCACCGTTTATCCCGATAGCAGCGGCTATACGTAACCTTCCTTTTGCGTCGATGTTCGGTGTGTAAAGCGTTGCCCGTAAGGCTCCCTTCCTAGTCAACACTCCTACAAGCCGATTCTGCGAGTCGGTGACAGGAGCAAGCTTGTGTCTATCCTCTTCCAGGCGCTCAAAGGCTTCCTTTGGGTTGATGTCTTCTTTGAAGGTAAGAAGATCACTTGACATGACATCTTTGAGCTGGGTGAATCGATCGACGCCTTCAAGGTCGCTCTCGGTTACGATCCCAACAGGTGTCCCGCCGCTTACAACGATCACTGCTCCATGTGCGCGCTTGGAGATGAGTGAAAGACCTTCCCCAACCGTTGAGCTTGGTGAGAGCGTTAGAGCGGTGTCGTGTACGAGATGTCTCGACTTTACCCAGCGCACTACCTCTCCAACCACATCAACGGGAATGTCTTGGGGAATCACGACCAGGCCTCCCCGTCGTGCCACCACCTCAGCCATTCGGCGACCGGCTACCGCTGTCATGTTAGCGATCACCAAAGGAATGGTTGTTCCGCTTCCATCTTTGGTGGATAGATCTACGTCGTGGCGAGATGATATCGACGACTTCGAAGGTACCAAAAAGACATCGTCGTAGGTTAGCTCGTAGGGAGGACTGTCACCGGAAATGAATCTCACAAAGGATCAAGACTAGCTGACGTTCCACCTTATAGAGCCAAGGCTCGAGTATCTGTCTGAATTGGGGCTGGAAGGAAGCTCTCGCCCATGAGGTAACGGTCAACGGCCTTGGCGACAGATCTTCCTTCCGCGATAGCCCATACGATCAGAGACTGACCACGTCTGCAGTCACCAGCGGCGAAGAGTCCCTCCTCAACCATCCAATCTCTATCTGTCTGAATGTTTGAGCGAGGGTCCGTGGGAAGAGGACTGCCGTTTTGCACAGTCTTTTCAGGACCAAGAAACCCTGTTGCAATCAGCACAAGGTCAGCCTCGATTCTCCTTTGGCTGCCAGGTATCTCTTCAAATCTAAGACCAGAGTCCGTCATCTTCATCTCTACCTCGACCACCTCGAGGGCTTGTACCTTTCCATCGGATCCTATGAAGCGCTTTGTACTGAGGGAAAACATACGGTCTCCGCCCTCTTCATGCGCCGATGATATGCGATATAGTGTTGGCCAGGTAGGCCAAGGGTTGGAAGCCGGTCTCTCTCTTGGTGGTTCGGGCATTATCTCAAGTTGTACAACTGAGCGTGCGCCTTGACGATGTACTGTTCCGAGGCAGTCAGCTCCTGTGTCTCCACCTCCAACTATCACGACGGCCTTGTCTTTAGCACTCATGGGATGAAACGGAAGCTCTTTCAGTGCGACCCGGTTTGCCAACGGAAGAAACTCCATGGCCTGGTAGATCCCCGATAGCTCACGGCCTTCGACCTCGATCTCTCTCGGCACACCTGCGCCAATACAGAGTACGACGGCGTCGTATCTTCCTCTCAGTTCAGAGAGTGTCATGTCGATGCCGATCTCAGTGTTGCATATAAAGGTGATCCCCTCGGCCCTAAGCTGTGTTAATCTGCGCTCGAGTACCCACTTCTCCATCTTGAACTCAGGTATGCCGTAGCGCAGGAGACCACCTGGCTTGTCCGAGCGTTCATATACGTCAACACTATGACCGGCTCGCCGAAGCTGTTGAGCTGCCGCGAGTCCTGATGGTCCAGATCCAACGACAGCAACACGTCTCCCGGTCTCTGCGACTGGATCTATGGGTTGTATGAGTCCGTGTTCGAAGGCGTGTTCAGCTATTGACTTCTCGACCAGCTCGATAGAGACTGGGTCGCTGTTGATGCCAAGAACACAGGCGGTCTCACAGGGAGCAGGGCAAAGTCGTCCTGTGAACTCCGGAAAGTTGTTTGTCGCATGAAGGCGATCGATCGCTCGGTCGAACTCCTCCCGATATACCAAGTCGTTCCACTCCGGGATGAGATTCCCTAGTGGACATCCTTGATGGCAAAACGGAATACCGCAGTCCATGCAACGAGACGCCTGCTGTGTTACAAAGTCCGAAGCTATAGGGTTATACACCTCCCGCCAGTCCTTCAGACGGAGTTCAACTGGCCTTCTCTGCGCTTGACCTCTGGTGAACTTAAGGAAGCCTCTGGGATCTGCCACTACTTACCTCCAACCCCTGTTAGCTCGAGAGTCTGGTCTTTCTGTGCCAACACCGCTTTGTAGTCTCGTGGAAATACCTTTACGAAACTGGCTAGGGAGTCTTCAAAGTTTTGAAGAATTGCGTTCGCAACAGATGACCCTGTGAGAGTGTGATGTATCTCGAGGGCATCTTTTATAAACGCTACATCTTCTTCTGAAAGAGGATCTAGGTCCACCATCTCTGGATTGACGTTTCTAGGGGCCAGACCGTCAGGGTCGTACAGATACGCCTCGCCGCCCGACATTCCCGCACCGAAGTTCCTTCCTGTTGGTCCCAAGACGATCACCCGGCCTCCAGTCATGTACTCACAGCCATGATCCCCGACTCCTTCGACGACGGCAGTAGCTCCAGAGTTGCGAACAGCGAAGCGTTCGCCGACGATACCGCGCACATAGAGTTCTCCGCTCGTGGCACCGTACAGTAAGACGTTTCCTGCGATTATGTTGTCCTCGGCAACGAAGGGTGAGCTGCGATGGGGTTTCAGAACTATCTTTCCTCCTGAGAGCCCCTTTCCTACGTAGTCGTTGGCATCACCTTCGAGATCTATGGTGATGCCCCGAGGCAGAAAGGCTCCTAGAGACTGCCCGGCAGATCCCTCTAGGTGTAGATAGATCGTATCGTCAGGCAGACCTTTACCTCCATGGGTTTTGGTTAGCTCGTAACCAATGGTTGTCCCTACGGTCCTGTCGGTGTTCTTGACCTTGAAGCTGCCTTTGTAGGGCGTACCTTTGCGAATCGATGTCCTACAAAGCTCCAAGATCTTGTAGTCCAAGGTGTCCGTAGGCAACTCCCTGGAAGAAGGCTTATAGCTACGCTCCTGACCAGGCCATGGATCGATCGTCTTGAGCATTGGGGCGAGGTCAAGCGTTTTAGCCTTGGGGTTTGAAGCTAACGTCGAGACGTCCAGAAGCTCGCTGTGTCCGACGGCTTCTTGGATGGAACGAAAGCCGAGCTTGGCTAGGTACTGTCGAACCTCTTCCGCAAGGAACTCAAAGAAGGTCTCTACGAACTCAGGCTTTCCGCTGAAACGCTTTCTGAGTTCGGGGTTTTGCGTTGCGATGCCGACGGGACAGGTGTCTAGGTGGCATACTCTCATCATGATGCAACCCGATACCACCAACGGAGCGGTTGCAAAGCCGAACTCCTCTGCCCCAAGCAGGGCTGCGATAACCACATCCCGTCCGGTCTTGAGTTGACCGTCGGTCTGTACTACGACTCGGTCGCGCAGGCCGTTTAGCAAGAGAGTCTGCTGTACCTCGGCCAGACCAAGTTCCCAGGGAGCTCCAGCGTGCTTGAGCGAGTTGAGCGGGCTTGCGCCCGTGCCGCCGTCGGACCCCGAGATCAAGATCACATCAGCGTGCGCCTTGGCGACCCCGGCAGCGACAGTACCAACGCCGGCCTCCGCTACGAGCTTTACATGCACTCTTGCCTCGGGGTTGGCTGCTTTGAGATCGTATATCAGTTGCGCAAGATCCTCTATTGAGTAGATGTCATGATGGGGCGGCGGAGATATGAGCCCAACGCCGGGAGTGGAGTACCTTGTCTTAGCGATCCAGGGGTACACCTTTTCTCCAGGAAGCTGTCCGCCTTCTCCTGGTTTGGCACCTTGAGCCATCTTGATCTGGATGTCATCGGCGTTTACCAAATACTCTGAGGTCACTCCGAAACGACCCGAGGCGACCTGCTTGATCGCTGATCGTCGAGAGTCGCCGTTTGCATCAGGCACGAATCGATCGGGATCCTCACCACCCTCACCGGTATTGGATTTGCCACCCAGACGATTCATAGCGATCGCCAGAGTCTCGTGTGCTTCTTGCGATATAGAGCCATACGACATAGCTCCGGTAGAGAACCGCTTTACTATCTCGCTAACGGGCTCTACCTCATCTATTGGGACAGGCTCCCTCACACCTTCTTTGAAGGTAAGTAACCCTCGCAGTGTGGCTAGCCGCTTCGACTGGTCGTCAACGAGGCGTGTGTAGTCCCTAAAGACGTCAAATCGTTTGGTTCTTGTGGAGTGCTGTAGTTTAAAGACTGTCTCAGGGTTGAATAGGTGATACTCACCCTCTCTTCGCCACTGGTACTCGCCACCGACCTCTAGGTCTCTAAAGGCAAACTCCGCAGGTCGTTCAAGGTGTGCAAGCCTGTGACGCCTTAGAACCTCATCTGATATCTCAGACAGGGTCACACCCCCAATCTTGGAGGATGTTCCGCTAAAGTATCGCTCCACTACCTCGTTGCTCAGTCCGATCGCTTCATATACCTGGGATCCGCGATAAGAGGCGATAGTTGAGATGCCCATCTTCGACATGATCTTTGTAACGCCCTTACCGCAGGCCTTGATGTAGTTCTTGATCGCCTTCTGAGGGGTGATCCCCGTAATCTTCCCATCCCTTATGAGGTCAACGACCGTCTCAAAGGCAAGATATGGGTTGATCGCTCCGGCTCCATATGCCAAGAGAAGTGCCATGTGATGCACCTCGCGTGCGTCGCCCACCTCTGCAACAAGAGCGATCTTGGTGCGAAGCTGTTCTTGAACTAGTCTTTGATGTACTGCAGAGACAAAGAGAAGCGACGGTATCGGAGCTAGCTCCCTATTTGAGTGACGATCGGAGAGGATGATCGTATTCTTGCCGTCGTAAATAGCTTCGATTACAGATTCGATCACGGCTTCAAGAGCACTCTCCAAAGCGGCTCCGCCACCGTTCACCTCGTAGAGACAGTCCACTACGTAGGAGGAGAATCCCGGTGTCTCACCGCTCTCATTGATATACATGAGCTTGGCTAGATCGTCGTTAGGGATGATCGGGTACGGTAACTGGATCTGGCGCACCGATAGCGGCTCTGGCTTCAACAAGTTACGCTCTGGCCCTATCGTCGCAGCGGTAGAGGTTACGATCTCTTCCCTTATAGCATCTAAAGGCGGATTGGTGACCTGGGCGAACAGCTGTGTGAAGTAATCAAAAAGTAGCCGGGGTCGTTCGGACAGCACCGCAAGAGGAGTGTCAGATCCCATAGAACCTACTGGTTCTTGACCTGTAGTAGCCATGGGTGCAAGCAGTATCCTTAGGTCTTCTTCGCTGTATCCAAATAGTCGCTGATGGGTGACGATGGAGCTGTGCTGCGGAGTAAGCATGGATCGGGGCGGCAACTTGTCGATCTCGAGTAGATTCTCTTCGATCCAACTGGCATAGGGATGCTGTGTTGCAAGAGTCTTTTTGATCTCCTCATCCGATACGATCTGTCCTTTAGCTGTATCGATCAGAAACATCCGCCCGGGCTGCAACCGTCCTTTGCGTATTACCTTGGCTGGATCAACTTCGACAACGCCGACCTCAGAAGCCATAATCACCTCGTCATCGCTGGTTACCCAGTAGCGTGACGGCCTGAGTCCGTTTCTGTCCAGAACCGCTCCGATAAGGGTTCCATCGGTAAAGGCGATGGAGGCGGGACCGTCCCAGGGCTCCATCAGCGATGCGTGAAAGCGATAAAACTCACGCTTGTCCGGATCCATATCGGTGTTGTTCTCCCAAGCCTCGGGGATCATCATCATGACTGCATGGGGTAGTGAGCGCCCGCCAAGATGAAGCAGTTCAAGAACTTCATCGAAAGAGGCGGAGTCGGAGCCGCCAGGGGTGACGATAGGAAAGATTCGAGATAGATCACCGCCGATCTCGGCGCTCTCCAGCAAACTCTGGCGCGCTCTCATCCAGTTGCGGTTCCCCTTGATAGTGTTTATCTCGCCGTTGTGAGCGCTAAGGCGAAAGGGTTGCGCCAGCGACCATGCGGGAAAGGTGTTGGTTGAGAACCTTGAATGTACCAAGGCGATTGCGCTTTTGAGGTCAGGGTCGTCTAGGTCTAAGAAGTACTCCCTAACTTGAGGCGTGGTGAGCATGCCTTTATAGATGAGCGTTCTGGTGGAAAGAGATGGGAAGTAAAGTCCCTTGATCTCGTGCTCCGACCGCTTTCTAAGGACAAAGCCCTGGCGCTCTAGCGCTAGATCGGATGCTCCTTTAGCTGAGGAGATGAAGACCTGAATCATCTCAGGCTCGTTTGTAAGAGCGGTTTTTCCAAGTGTAGAGTTATCCCTCGGCACTTCTCTGAGTCCGAGAAGCTCTAGTGACTCTTCTTTGCAGATCCTCTGCAGAGTCTCAAGGCTAGAGGTGACGTCTTCGGTGCAAAAGGCTATCCCTGAGAGGTATGAACCTAACGGGGGAAGCTCGAAGGATACTCTCGTCCTTAGAAACTCATCTGGCATCTGTATAAGGATGCCCGCACCGTCACCTGTGTCAGGCTCACTTCCAGTTGCCCCTCGATGCTCCATATTTAATAGGGCTGCCAGTCCGTCCTCGATCACTTTGTGAGACTTGTGACCTTTTATGTTTACTATGAAGGCTACCCCGCAAGCGTCGTGTTCGAACTCGGGAGAGTATAGACCTATGTGAAAAGCCAATGTCTTTGATCCTTTGCCATAGTTATCCGTGTATGGGTGACTTTGGTTCGGGACGACGGTGGCCCGGTGAACGTCTTTGAAAGTATTACTTTAGCGTTAAATGTTGGAGTACGACGCGTACCACCAGAAAAAGAAGTGGCGTTAGTTTAGCCCGCCAAGAAGACACCAAGCGTCAGAGCGGCTACGGCGGTAAGGCCGGAGAGCGATCCCCACAAGGCGATCTGCGATTTCGACTTCGCACGTTGATGCAGATATGCGGCGAGACCGGCCAAAAGCGCGACGGTTATCTTGACCCCTAAAACTATCTTCCAAGCGGTGGTGACGGTGTTCATATTGAAAGTTGCTACGTTCCATAGGCCGGTGGCGATGAGAACCACGTACGCTGGCCAGGCAAGCCGACTAAAGGCCTTAGTGATGGCGGCAGTGGTCGTCTCCCCAGCACCTCTAAGTGTTGGGACCATGCCCAGCAGCGTAAACTGGTCGCCGACCCAGATTGAAGCAGCAAGCACATGTAGTGTAAGCCTAAGTGCGGTAAGTGATGAAGCCAGCAATGGTTTCCTCCGAGTTGTACAAGACGGGCTAATTCTACTGTCTTTTGCCGAGTTATAGACCCTCCGAGCCTGCTACGACGAGGTGACTATGTTGAACTCTCGACCTTGGCAAGGTTCTTTCTTTCATGTCTCGGAGCGGCCCAACAGCACAATTCCCCTAGTTCATGTTTCGGTAAGTTTAGACCTAGAGACCAGACCGAACTTGCCTTGGTCTTTTGTCTGTCGGTCCATTAGTTTATCCACTGTGCTGGCACGGTGCCCATTCGCCCTCTCTGGTAGTCTTCAATAGCCTCGACGATCTCTTCCTTGGTGTTCATTACGAACGGACCGTAGTGAACTACCGGTTCCCTTATCGGCTGACCGCCGAGCAACAAGATCTCCACCGCTTTAGTACTAGAACTCTGTTCCTTCTTGCTTTGCAGCAAGATAGCGTCGCCGTCTCCGAAGTCGACCAGCTGATGTGATCGAAATGGTGCTCGCTCATGGCCCGCCCATCCCTCTCCCTCCAAGATATAAGCGAGGGCGTTGTAGGCGGGGTTCCACTCAAGACGCAGCTGTGAGTCGGGGTACATCGTCACATGGGCGTAGGTGATTGGAGTATGAGTTGAGCCCGCTCCCCGATGGCCATCGAGCTCTCCGGCTATGAGCCGGATAAGGCAACTTCCATCTTCGTTGGTAAGGAGAGCGAGGTCGGACTTCTCTATCGCTTGGTATCGAGGAGGACTCCACTTCTTTGATCTGGGTAGATTTACCCAGAGTTGGACGCCGTGAGACAGTCCGCCTTTTTCAATGATCTTTTCCGACGGAAGTTCGTCGTGAAGGATGCCTGAGCCTGCCGTCATCCACTGAGTGTCTCCCTCGGATATGACGCCGCCTCCCCCTTGCGAGTCACGATGTACCATCTGTCCATCGGTTAGGTAGGTTACGGTTTCAAATCCTCTGTGAGGATGCCATGGGGCGCCCTTTGCCTCTTTGGGTTCATAGACCACAGGACCCATCTGATCTAAAAATATGAACGGATCGGTTCTTTGCATGGTAGAGCCAAAGAACCCCCTCCACACCTCAAATCCAGCTCCTTCGACGCCATGAGGGGCGGTCGATACCTTGTACACCTTGCGCCACCTTTTTGTAGCATCTGGTGCCTTCACTCTTGGAAGAACTAAGAGATTGTCAACGCTTACCGAAGGCATCTTTGGCCTCCCTCTAAATTGTTTTGGTTACTTACTTGTCTCGCTGTAGATCTTGAACATCTTTGTAAGTGAATTTATTCAACTTTGAACAACTTTAGCCAGCCTGGATTACTGCGGCCTCGCGCTTTGTGATTTGGCGAAAGAGCTCTCTTTCTCGTTCGTGGCAACTTAGCATGATGATCTGCCTGTCGTTCTGCGCTGCAATATCTTTGAGCGCTTCCATCGCCGCATGAGTTCGCAAGTAGTCAAAGTTTACGAAGACGTCGTCTAGGACTATAGGGTATCTAAACTTGTTCTGTCCGTGAGTCTCAATGTAGCCAAGACGAATGGCTAGAGCAAGCTCTTCTAGGGTCCCAGTGGATAGCTGTCGAAGGGTAAGCCTTTTGTTGGAAGGGTAGGCTTCGACGAACAAGGTTCCGTCCTGTGGGTCGCCGGTTCTAATGGTGCGGTAGCGTCCTTGCGTGATGGTTTCGAAGATCTGTGAGGCTTTGTCTAGGACCTCTGGCCTGCTTGAGCGCTCCCTATACTCTTTTATCTCTTGTAATACTCTGATGGTGGCTTCTAACACCAGGTACTCCTCAACGGCGTTGCTCAACTGCTCTTTCTTCGAAAAGTACCCGATCTCCTTCGTTAGAGGTGAGAGCTCTTCTGCAAGTCTGATCTCTGCGTTTAGACCCCCCTGTTCGTTCTGAAGTTCAAGAAGACGTGATGACAGCTCATCTCTTTGACCTTCAAGCTCATTTACAGTTTGGCTTAACTCCTCTGGTGTCAGTGCGTTTAGGAGATCTATCTCTTCGCTCAAGTAGGTACTTCTAAGTCTCTCTAGGCTTGTCTTGTATCTCGCTAGGAGTTCTTGATAGGCCACTATGTTTCTTGCTATGTCCTTCAGTCTGTCTACCGTGGCCTTGCTTGAGTATTCATCGTTGAGTTGAACTTCAACGCCGAGAGCTTTGAAATATGATTCAGCCTGTTCGGCCAGGGTCGCTACTTCGTTTTGGTCTTTAGAAAACTCTGCATCTAGCTGGGCTATCAAGCTGTGGTATTCGGCTTTTTTCTCTAAGGCGTTGTGATGTTTTAGGAGTATCTCATCTACCTTTTTATCGATCACTAACAATGTAGAGGGATCTTGGTATGTCGTATCGAAACCTAGCTGGCTGGCGAGGCTCAGTGTCTTTGTGAGCTCGTCCTCCTTTTTTGCCCGAAGTTCATCGTTGTGGTTGTACCTAGCCTCCAAGGTTTTCAGCTCTGCGAGGTTCTGAAGATAAAGGGGAGCGTGCTCGACGTTTACCTTAGCGTTGAAACCGCAGTGCCGAAATACCTCGTCGATGCGGGACTGCAGTTTATTTAAACGCTCTTCATAGGTGGTAATCTTCGACGCAAGTTCTTCGTGGCGCCTTACCTTTTCACAGACTCTAGCGAGCTGGCCGGTAAGTTCTTGGAGCTGGTCTTTTTTTATTCGTCTTTCGTTCTCTATCTCAAAGGAGCTGAGCTTACTCTTAGACAACTGCTTACCTGCGTATACCTGGACTGCTTTTAGCTCCTCTTTGAACTCGACCCGCTTTGTTTTTTGGAACGCTAGCCAGGCGAGATACAGAGATAGTAGCAGTTCGAGGATCGTGGCCAAGGCGCCGTAGATGACCCGTCGAGATACCTGCACTATAAGAGAGACTACGAGAAGAACCATCAAAACAAGCACGACAGTCGTTGGAAGCTTTAGGGCCTTTGCTGCTTCGATCTCCTGCTGCTTTAGTGTGTATAGGGTTTCAAGTGCAACTATCGACTCTTGTACCTTCTCGATATCTTGGGAGAGAGAGGCGCACGCATCCAAGTTATTTTGCGTGTCGCCCAGGCTGGTGAGTTCTCTCTCAAGGATGCTGATCTGGTCGATGCAACCCTTGGCCTCGGAGTAAAGCTCCTGAACCTCTATGTTTGTAGAGGCTGTAAGGATCAGATCGCCTACGTTAGATGCTTCACCACGATCTATTCCAAGGCGCTGGCAGATGGAGAGGATCTCTTTTACTGTGTCACTTTGGAGATCTTTTAGGGAAGCGATCTCCTGACTCAATGGATAAAGTGGCGTCGTATCTAAGAGACTATATAGCTCGAGGCGATCACCGTCTATGACCTCGCTATCTGTGCGCTCAAGGTCCTTTGCGTACTCTTGCCGCCTGGTCATTTTGATATGCATTTGGCTCTGTAACTGAGATATAGCCTCTATCTTTGAGATCTCTGCGTCTAGGGAAGGCAACGACTCAGGGAGATGTAAGAGGGGTATATTTGAACGTTTGGACTCCGCCTCGATTGCGTTGACTTTGAGGTCGGTGATCGCTTTGCAGAGGTAGATCCTTGCCTCCACCTCCTTTAGCAGCTCACTTTTTTGCTGAATTTCATCCTTGACGCTATTTAGTTGAGAGATCTTTTTTTCATACTCGCCTACACTGCGTCTGTCCTCCCTGAGAGACTTATCCAGAGATCGTAGGTCTAGACCTAGTCTGTTGATCGCTGGATTCCGGGCATTAGCCTTAGGGCTAAAAAGCTTTTCGCGCCGGTCTTTTAGTTCATCGATCAAGCGTCGTAGTGCAGCTCCTTCTTCGAAGTTTCCAAAGATAGCTAACTGGCCGAGGAACTCCTGAAGCCTGTCGTCAGACATCTCCGCTATAGTTGCAGCCTCTTTGGAGTCGATGCAGTAGACCATCGAATAAAGTTGCGGATCAAGACTTGATCGAGCGCTTTCAAAGGCCTGCGCTGCAGGCGAAGGGACGTAAGTTGGGGTAGGTCCCCCAAATACAACCTCAACCTCCCCCTCTGCGAATACAATTCGTAGTTTCCCCTGTGACTGCCGTTGTGTGGTTTTAGCTCGTCGGCGCCCACCACCGGTAGCCGGTTGACAAAGAGAGGAGATCAAAAAGCCTCTTATGGTGGACTTCCCGGCTTCGTTTGGTCCATAGATAAGGTCTAATCCCCCAGTTAGCGACAGGTCGATCGATCGCTGATCAAAGGTGGTCGTTTGAATCTGGAGTATCTTCACTGTATCTCCTGGTCGCCTCGAACAGCTAGGAGTAGATCTCTAAGATTCTGCGTTACTGAGTGCTCCAGATCCAAAAGCAACTCATCGTCGCCTTGGATCCTCTTCACCTCTTCTTGCACCTGTGGAAGGGTAAGTTTTTCCAGCTCTAAAAGGGCAGACCGAAGAGCGCGTGCGTTAAGCTCAGGATCTCTCTCTCTAAGTATGGAGTAAGACTCCAAAGAGGCGCCACGAAGAGATGGGAATCCTACGTCGTCTTCTTGGCTCTCTTTACGTTTGATGGAGGTAACGAACACAGCCGTAGGTACAGAAGCCCCAAGGAAGTACTCCTTTAGCTCTTCGATAACAGCTTCCTCGTCAAAGACCGCTAAGTTCCATTGTGCCCTCACAGTAGCCCTTACCACGACCGCTTTAGTGCTATCACCTTGGTACCTAGGTATTAGTTGACTCTCCACCTTTAGAGCTATGGCCTCTGTCATGGTATCTGTGTCACAAGGCTCTTTTATCTCAACCTCGATCTGTTCGAAGACAACCGGTCCAAGTTGGATGAAGCGGAGATTTGTTCGAAAGTCTCCTTCGACCTCGACCAGGTAGCACCCTTTCGGCCCTTGCTCCGTGGGTTTTAGTGACAGGCCCTGAGTGTTTCCGCTGTAGACGATGTAAGGACTCTCCTCTACGATCTGCCGTTTGTGGATGTGGCCCAGTGCTACGTAGTCGAACCCCTTTGATCTAAGGGTCGATACGGTGGTGGGAGCATAGTTAGCGTGATTCTTGTCGGTCCCTAAAGACGCATGCAGAACAGCAATAGAGTAACGGTCGTTTGAAGGAGGAGTCAGATAGCCTGAGAGATCTTCGCTCTCTGATCTTGATGCAAATGATACGCCTTGAATCTCGACGACCTCTCCGGAGCCTGTGCGAAGGGTATAAATGTTGCTTTGCCGTGGCGCAAAGACGTGTACGTTTTCCAGTGAGACATCGGACGGGATGAGTCCGCCCTGATCTACAGGGTCGTGGTTGCCCTGAACTATGTAGATAGAGACGCCGGCGTCACTAAGCCGTCTGAGTCCTTCTAACAGCCGCTTACGGGCGCGAAGCCCTCGATCCCTTCCATCGTAGATATCTCCTGCAAGTAGAACGAAGTCGACCTTGTGATCCAAGGCGGTCGTTACGAGGCGCTCCCATGCAGTTACAGAGGCGTCTCTAAGGACCTCAAATAACTTGTCATCTACATCTTGCACGCCCTGAAAGGGAGTGTCCAGGTGAAGATCGGATGCGTGGATAAATTTAAAACTCACTGTCGTTGGACTACTCCACTTGGTCGATAATAGGCTTCAAGCTTTAAAGGTAAAGTTACTGTGTTACAAAACCGCTCGGTGGTCAAAGACGACTGTCATTGCTGCCTTTGGTGACGAAGAAGGACCTCTTTGACTTTGAGCTCTTGGAGAGACTTTAGCCCAAGAAAACTTATATGCCTGCGCTAAGAATACCTAAGCAATCTCTCTATAAAAGATCCTCTACCCCTGCCCTGAGATCTGTGAGTAGGGTATCTTGGCGGTCTCGTTAGACGGGGGAGGGGTGATCGATACAGGCTCTCCGTCGTGGAAGAAGTCCATTGTCAAATCAACGTTTCCTACCTTGGTGTCGATCGGCACCGCAAGTTGGCGTATGACCCCGTTTGGGCTTATCCAAACCGTAAAGTTCAAAACAGATGGCAGGATTCCTCCGGCACCTTTTATCGCCGTGGTTAGGTTCGATGGAAGCTGGTTAGCCGACTTCTTCAGATTTACTTGGCCCTTGTACTCAAGGGTTGATTTGCCAAGCACAGTTGCTGTTCCAACCTTGGTCACCTTGCCAGAGGTCTCCCTTAGCAAGGAAGCAAACTGTAGCGGATCTGCGCTCTGTCCGGCTAAGAATGACGATGCGCCAGAGAGTCCGGACTTTGGGAGGGTCACTGCATACCACTTGGCACTAGATACAGACGCACTTTGCTGTGTGGGCGGTACGTGTATATATAGCGTGCCGTTGTAGATAATCGTGGTCTCGGTACCTCCGACTGCCGGTGAGTTGATCTGCACGTCGATGTTCGGTCCTGATGATGCGATCTGTTCTACTCCCCTGGCAGTGATGTCCAAGTTCTGACCCTGAGCAGAGACATCCTCGGAGAGCGAGAAGTGAAAGGAGGTTAGATTGTCGGTCTTGTTGGCGTAACTTTGCAGTGTTGCAGCGCTAGTGGGAGCGTTAGCTGGCGTAAGAGCCGCAGAGGTCGCGGATCCGCACGCAGCCAGGGTCAAGCTTCCGGCCACCAAGATCCAAGGCACTGATCTGTTGGATGAGCGCATGGAAACTCCGATCTTATAGGTAGAGGTTATGGTTTTAGCTTAGACGGAACGTTGCTAGCGTAAAGGAATAAATTAATTCAAGATTTGGGTCGAACTCAGATGAGTGTATCGTGAAAAGCGGCGTCTGCTCAGGGCTCTTTATGCTTATCTAAATAAATCCCAACTACTCTTGACACTGATGTTTTCTGTCCAAATGGCCCGCAACGTGGTAGTGAAGAGCTAGGTAGTGCGTATCTTTGGCGAAGTTGCTGGTTTCGACCTAGTCGACGTGGTACTTCTGGCTCTGATAGCCTATGCCATGGTCCGAGGTATTAGGACCGGAGCGGCGATCCAGCTCGGTTCTTACGGCGGTTTTTGGGTTGGATTAGTTCTAGGGGCCTTCGGAGCCCCGGTATTTGCGCGTCTGTTTGCGCCTGGACTCGCAAGAACCGTTGTATCGTTGGTTATTGTCTTCGGTACAGCCTCCATTGTTGCAGGACTTGGGCGTCACCTCGGCACCTCTGCGTCTAGGTCGCTTAGACACATAAAGCTTGGCAAGGTGGACTCTGCGGTGGGTGGAGGTGTCTCCGCTATTGCTCTCATGTTAGGCGTTTGGATCTTTGCTGCGGTAGCGGTCAACTCGCCCTTTATGACGTTGTCCTCGGAGGTGGCTAACTCCAGGGTTGTGGGTTTAATCGATAACGTCATGCCCCCTGCTCCTTCTGTATTTGCCAGACTGGACGCTCTAATTGGTTCGGCGGGCTTCCCCTCTGTGTTTGCATCGCTTCCGCCGGCTCTGGCTGGACCCGTGACGTTGCCGGGAGCACAGGTTGTGCAAAGTACTGCTGCGAAGGTTGAGGCATCAACGGTCAAGATTGAAGGTGTGGGATGCGGCAACATCTTAGAAGGCTCCGGATTTGTGATAGCTCCTGGCTTGGTGGTCACAAACGCTCACGTGGTGGCTGGGATCGCTAATCCGGTTGTAATCGATTCAACGGGTGATCATCCTGCTCGAGCTGTCTGGTTCAACCCCAAGTTCGACATCGCTGTTCTATCTACCCCAGGCGTTAGCGATCCTCCGCTGCAGATCGACCCCTCAGAGGTGTCACGGGGCACAGAGGCGGTTGTACTTGGATATCCAGAAGGCGGTCCGCTTACGATCGGGTCTGCTGGAGTAATGGCGGTATTTGAGGCAAGGGGCCGAGACATCTACAATCAGGGCCTTACCATCAGACTCGTCTACCAGTTGGAGGCGATCGTAAGGCCCGGCAACTCTGGAGGACCACTCATAGACACTCAAAACGGTGAGGTCATCGGGGTGGTATTTTCTCGTTCGACTACAAACCCTCATGTTGGCTTTGCTCTAGCGTCCCCAGGCGTCTTGAATCAGATCAGGCAAGCTGAGGCGTCACATCATTATGTATCCACCGGCGCCTGCGTCGACTAGAGCTCTGTGATCTGTGAGGGACTGAGATCAAGTAGCTCCAGGGACGTCTCTTCATCGTAGTTTCAACTCTGGCAATGAGATTTAACTACGCTACATTGGCCTTGCGACCTATCATAGGTTTTAGGTGGGTCGACCTTGTCTTCGTTACCTGGTGTTTTTGTCGTATCGCCGGTTAGTGGCAACTAGAGTAGCTCTAGGTCGTGTCGACAGCGAGTGAACCTCATCTAAGCGTGTATCCTTGGTCGAAGTGGTGTGGTATAGGTATCTACAACCGTAGTTGGTGTGTCGTAGGTGTGGCTTTTTGGCAGGATAAGGGAGCTATCTCCGCTTCGGATGAAGTCTGATACCAAGAAGTAGGCGTTAGATCTCAACTGGGTCCATTTTCAGATCTGACAGATCGATGATTTTCTTTGCAGTTAGTTTGTCTCTAAGATTGTGAGATGAACCCAAAAGACAAGGCGCTTGTAACTGAGATCGCTCCGTCGGTCTATCAGATCGATACGATGCTAGGTGGCTGGAACAAGGTGACCGCAGGGTACCTGATCGGCAAGAGAGAACCATTGCTAATTGAGACCGGGAGTCAGAGTTCTGTGCCGGTTTTACTGGAGGCGCTCAAGACTCTGAACGTTTCGTCGTCAGATCTAGCTGGGGTTGCGGTAACCCATATCCATCTTGATCACGCAGGCGGTGTTGGGGACGTAGCTTTAGCTTTTCCTAACGCAAAGGTGTACGTTCACGAAAAAGGCGCCAGGCACCTGGCTGATCCACAACGACTTGTAGCATCCGCGTCGATGGTATATGGGGAGTTGCTCGACTCTTTATATGGGCGAATGATGCCAACACCCTCCGAGCGAATCAAGGTTCTGCTCGACGGGGAAAAGGTATCGGTGGATCACGAAGAGAAGATAGTGGCGATTGATTCACCGGGTCACGCCAAACATCATTTGGGTTTCTTTCACGAAGAGTCGGGACTTCTCTTTAGTGGGGATGCGGTTGGCGTGAAATTGCCTGACGTCGGGGTGCTGTGGCCAGCAACACCTCCGCCTGACTTCGATCTAGAGCTTTTCTTAGGCTCTCTTGAACGCTTTAGGGCTTATAAACCGAAAGGTCTCGCATTTGCGCACTATGGAGTTGTGGAGTCTCCGGATGAGACTCTCTCTGAGTCTCGGGACATCATCACAAGGTGGGCCGAGGTTGCAACTGCCGCCTTTCGTTCAGGGGCGTCTATCGACGATGCGTTACAGATCGAGTTTGATGCGATGCTGTCTAACGTGCCCCAAAAAGCTAGAGAGAGAGCCGAGACGCTGAGCGGCGTACACTCCAACGCCCAGGGGCTGCGGAGATGGCTCAGTAAGCTTGGAGACGGGGGAGCAAGGACGGAACTGTCCTAACTGACGGTTAGTTGAGGTATCAAGTACAGAAAAACCGGTTAGCCAACTAAGCAGAACCTCTTAGCCCTCTCCTAAGGAGCTAGGCGACTCAGTGTCCAGCTGCCTGAATCAGACAGCTGGACGTTGCGGAGGGAGTGGGATTTGAACCCACGGTACCCTTGCGGGTACAGCGGTTTTCGAGACCGCCCGATTCGGCCACTCTCGCATCCCTCCAGTATCTAGCTCGAACGGAGTTTGAGGAAGAAAGTCGAAAGCTTCTCAGCACAGCTTTGCTCAAGAACCCCTGACGTCACCTCAACTTCAAAGTTTAGCCGTGGGTCACAGCATAGGTTATACAAAGTTGAAGCCGCACCGGCTTTGGGATCAAATGCTCCAAAAACTAAACGATCGCACCTAGCTAGAACTAAGGCTCCAGCACACATTGGACATGGCTCTAAAGTACTGTAAAGAGTCACTTCACTTAGATACATGGTACCCAAAGCCTTTATGGCGTCGGAGATAGCAAGATACTCTGCATGCGCCAGCGGATCTCTTTGTAACTCCTTTTCGTTGTGGCGTCGAGATATCACTTCGTTCTCGTACACGCATACCGCTCCGATTGGAACGTCTCCATGGATAACAGCAAGGTCAGCTTCTTCAAGGGCGACCTCCATAAAGAGGCGGTCTTTATCGGTCAAATTCTCACCCCGCACCAACTTACTTTTCTAACAGTGAGATGGTGGCGTTCTTTAGCCGTTAGATCTTTGACATTGGATGTGATCTCGAGGTGGGATGTGTGCTTTGAACTTAGCAAGACCTCGCCCTTATCTCTTCCAGCTCCTTCTTCAGGCCGTTAGCCAAAGCAGAGATTCCGATCTCAAAGGCCGTCTTGGCGCGCAAGCTCTTGGTCGGATTGAGTTCGATCGACTTTTTGAGTAGCGGAACGTTGTCGTCTAGTCCGTTCGTGTCTATCATGATCTCTGGAGCCACCATGTCAATAGCAGATCCCAAAAGAAAAGACTCAACGGCGGTTATTCTTGTGGCTGTAAGCTCTAAAGGCCAGCCTGCCTCTAAAAATCCTCGAACTACACCTTCATACATGTAAAGAGCCACGGGTGCAGACACGGGCTTGGTGGCTAAGAGCTTTATGGTGTTTGGATGGGCTGCAAAGGCTTGAATGTATGAGCGAGCCCACTCGATGAGGGCTTGATCCCACGGGAGGCTGTCAAAGACGCTAGAGTCGATCGGCTTTGTTACCACCGCTCTGACCAGCTCCGTTAGCTCGTCCTTTGAGCGAATATGGTTGTATAGAGAAGATGTCTTGACATTAAGCTCTCTAGCGACGTTCCCAAGGGTGTAGGCTTGCTCGCCTTGCTCCTCGATTACCTTGAGTGCAGCCTCCGCTATTTTCTCCTTGTTCAACAAGGGAGTTTTCGGTCTCGCCACCTACTCTAACCTCTCTCAGGGAAATTGACTACTAAGTGTAATATAACTCACAGGAGTATCTGCCCAAGGACGACGGAGCGTCTTCACCTCACATAGCTAAGTGATCCTTAGGTAGATTGCACCAAACACTGCGTCTTGGCGCAACAGCCAGACTTACTGCGGCACCCACAGCTTCTCGCTGAGAGCTGCTGCCTTCCGGCCCTGACTCGGTTCACGAGGCTGCGCCGCGCAGGGTCCAGCTGCTGCGCCAAAACGCTTTTCTACCTACTATGATAGTCATTCAAATCCGGAGGGGTGCGAGAGTGGCCGAATCGGCGCGATTGGAAATCGCGTGTGGGGAGACTCACCGTGGGTTCGAATCCCACCTCCTCCGCATTTATATTCCCGACAGTCCGGGTCATCGACTCTTAGGCTCGTCGAACAAGCTCGAATACGGCTAAGTAGGCGGTGAGTCCTAGAGCTATGCTCCCTGCTAGATTTGCAAAACCTGACAGGCGTGTTCCTCTTTGGGTAAGCATCGCAAAGGACTCGTAGATGAGAGTCGAAAAGGTCGTAAATCCTCCGAGAAATCCTACACCAAGCACTGAAGCGATGAGTTTTGATAGCTCCGAGATCGACCCCAAGGCATCCACAGCTCCTAAGGCTGCTGCCCCAATTAGGTTCACGGTCAAGGTGCCAAAGGGGAAGTAGGAGGAGGTTCTCGTCTGAACGAAACGGTCCAGCATGTACCTCGATACTGCTCCTGTGCCACCGAAGGCTCCGATAAGTACTGCCCGTAGCACGTCTGTCATCACTATGAAAGTCTTGTGTGGTGGATCTCGGAGATCGTTAGGAAAGTTCCTGGTAGTTCGTCTCTTAGCCATGTTAGAAACTCATCTGTTTTCGACTGCTCGCCATCTACCAAGACGACCATCTCGCCTCTGTCGTCCTCGAGCGACAGAAGATGCCCTATCTCTAGCCGATGGGAAGATCCGTATCCTTCAACAGCCCTGAAGACAGATGCGCCCATGAAAGAGAGCTCCATAGCCTTCTTGACGATAGCTTCAGCGGCGGGTCTTTTCCTTATGGTGTCGGACTGATTGAGATAGATCACCAATTGGAGCCCTTTGGTTAGATTGAAAGCTTCTAGCACCTAGGATCCTTTCCTCTGCGAGCTTATTAGGCGAACAGATACAACACTTGAGGTAAAGGCAGCCAGACCAAAAAACAAGGTCAGTGTTGCATAAAGTAGTGCCAGAAAGTCGCTGTGGCTCTGCGCCAAGGCGATAGTCCCAGCACATAGTGAAGAGAAGGTGGTGAGTCCGCCGCAGAGTCCTGTGCCAAGTGTTGCCCTAATCCTTTGAGCGCCTAAAGGACTAAACTCCTCGATGTAAGTGACCACGCCGCCTAGGATCAGTGATCCTATCATGTTGGCCAATAATATGCCGATCGGCAAGGAAGCTATTGGGTGCATCCCGCTAAGTAGGTATCTGATTACGGTTCCGATAGCTCCACCAGCGAAGATCAAGGAGTAAGTCTTGTTGAACGACCGCCACACATCTGTAATGTTAGCGGCACCAAGGTGATGTCGGCAACCTCTATCACCTGTGACTAGCGGCTCTAGAAACAAACCTTTGGAACTGGAAGTTCGTCTCGGCTTATCAAAGATCTTCCGTATCTCTTAGTTCGATCATTCCAAGCGGCCCTTCAACCGCCAGCCAAGTGGCGCGAACTATAGATAGTGATGGGTCAGTTGCGTCTAGATTTCGTCGTAGCCGGTGAGGGAATGTGATCCAACCGACAACGATCTGGAATCTGAGACTTTACTTAGACTTCGATGAAGTTTTCAAAAGATGTACTTGACTGAAAGTTCATCCATCTGTAACATTGTGTTCAAGCTGTGGAAGCGCTTCCACAGCTCACTCATCTAGTTTGCGAGTTTGGCAAGAGGGGCGGAGATGGAGCGTCAGCGAGTTAGCATCTTCGATGTCGCAAGGGCTGCCGGCGTCGGGGTGGCGACGGTTTCAAGGGTTCTAAACTCCAGTCCCCGAGTCAGCCCGACTACGCGTGCTCGTGTAGAGGCTGCAATCGAAGAGTTGGGATACCATCCGAGTCGCCTAGCGAGTGGTCTATCAAAAGGTCGACAGGATATGATCGCAGTTCTCGTGCCCTTTATCACTAGGCCGTCGGTTGTGTCCCGTCTTGAGGGAGTCATCGAAGTTCTGGATAAAAGTGGTTATGGAACCACCCTATACAGCGTTGCCTCTCTCTCTCAAAGAGACAGGCACCTTGAGTATCTTATGGACAGACACGCCTCGGTCGGCGTTATCGTGATCTCGATACCTCTCTCCCGTGAGCACATCGCAAGCTTTAGGGCCAACGGCGTTCAGCTCTCTTTGATTGATACAGCAGGTGAAGACGTACCGCATGTTGTCGTGGACGACCGAGTGGGAGGTGCATTAGCTGGTATGCACCTAATTGGTCTAGGGCATCGACGTATTGGATTCATCGGAGATGAGGATCTAAGTGGCCTTGGCTTTGCCTCGAGCTACAAACGGCTCACCGGGCTAGAGGACGCGCTGGTTAGCTTTGGGCGATCGCTTGATAGGGAACTAATCCGTCTTGGGCCACACGGCGCAACTACCGCTAAAGAGATGGCTGATGACCTTCTTCGTCTTGGAAACCCTCCAACGGCTATATTTGCTGCTTCCGATACTCAGGCCCTAGGGGTCCTTAGATCCGCTCAGGCGAATGGTCTGAAGGTTCCAGATGATCTTGCAGTCATTGGTTTTGACAATTTAGAGGTTGCGTCAATTTTCAACCTCTCGACCATCGCACAACCCCTTTTTGAAAGCGGAGTGGAGGGTGCGCAGCGTCTTTTGTGTCAGTTAGAGGGACGGGAGGTGGAGCAAGTAAAAAAGGTGCTCAGATTGGAGCTTCATGCTCGTGCTACGACGATTCGGTCGGCCGTTGGGCCGATGGGTACGGGGTTGCAGCGTCAACTGTCAGCGTATGTGTAGATCGTTTCGTGGATAGGTAGTTAGCTAGGAAGGAAAGTGAAAAATGAAAAAGATAGATTCATCCAAGAAGAGGTTCTCATTGAGAAGAACGAGAACTGTGACTTTGGCCGTGGCCACTTCAGCGTTGGTGCTGGCGGCCTGTGGGTCTACTTCATCGTCGCAGGGAACGTCGTCGCAAGGTTCGTCCCAGCCTGCGGGTTCTGCTACGTCAGGAAACATTACGTGGTGGGCTAGCCCGATCGCACAGGTTGGCATTAGAGCCAACCTGATAAGCCACTTCGAGAAGGCTTACCCCAAGATTCATGTCACCTTGGAGAGTGCGCCAACCAATACAGATACGAACCGATCGCAGCTCGTTACGGAGATCTCGGGTGGATCGACGACACCTGATGTCTTTATGGGTGATGTGATATGGCCAGCCCAGTTTGGAGCGCATAGTCTAGCGGTTCCTTTGTCTAAGTACCTACCCTCTAGTTACTTTGCCAAGTTCGCTCCTGGTCTTGTCTCTGGTGCAAGTTATAAGGGTCAGGTATATGGATCGCCACTCTTTGAGGACCAGGGCTTTTTGTACTATCGTAAAGATCTGTTAGCAAAGGCGCATCTACCTGTGCCCAAGACCTGGCAGCAGCTGGAAAGTGAGTCACTGACCTTAGAGAAAGACGGATACGTCAAATACGGCTTTGTCTGGGAAGGAGACTCCTACGAAGGTCTTACATGTGACTTTATGGAGTATCTGACCTCTGCTGGAGGCAAGGTTGTGAACTCTGGCTACACCAAGGCAGAGTTAGACTCGCCCCAAGCTATCAAAGCGGTTTCTTTCATGAGATCCTTGATCACTTCAGGAGCATCACCCCAGGCCGTCACCACGTTCCAAGAGCCCCAAGCGATGGCTGTCTTTGACGCAGGCAACGCTGCATTTCTGCGCAACTGGGACTACGCTTGGGCAAACTCACAGACGCCAGCGAACTCAAAGGTGGTTGGCGATGTGGGCGTGGCTCCGCTGCCAACCTTTGCAGGACAGAGCTATCCGGGCTACTCAAACATCGGAGGGTGGAACCTTTACATAAACCCACACTCAAAGAACATCGCAGCGGACCTGACCTTTATTAAGTGGATGTCTTCGACCGAGGCTCAGATGATCCTTGGTAAGACCTACTCGGAGATCCCAACTGTGGAATCGGTACGTCAGGAATTGGCGTCTTCGTCGTCAACGCCGCCGCCTCTCAAAGTAGCCGCAGAGACGAACCTGGTCCCCCGTCCTGCTGGAACGCCAAATTATCCGCAGCTAAGTAATGCCATATACACAAACGTCAACGCTGCCCTAAGCGGATCGATGTCGGTAAGTGCAGCTCTAAAGGCAGCACAGAGCCAGGCTCAGACAGCGCTTTCTGGCGGACTGTAAGGGCATCTCCTAAAGTGGTTTTGTTTCGCGACGGCTCTTGCGATGGACGGTCGTCGCGAAACGCCCACTTTGAATCTGTGCGAGACTTCTAGAGGTGATTCGATCGACCCGTTGATGTTGGAGGGGTAAGTGGCGGCGGTAACAGGTGTTGACTCTGTGGTTAAAGTCATGGATAAAAGAGGGCATCGAGATGTGCACTCTCTTCGGCAAGCTCGAATCGGGTGGATGTTTTCCACTCCGGCACTTGTATTTATCGGACTTGTAACTATATTTCCGATCGGTTTCTCTGTGGCTCTTAGCCTCTCGAACGTAAACGTTACCGGAAACGGCTTTGCACTTCAGGGATTCACCTTCTCGAACTACAGCCAATTAATTCACTCCTCAACGTGGAGGTATGCTCTAGTCTTTACTGTCTTTTACACGGTTGTAACCGTGGCTGTCGAGGTGGTGTTAGGCACGATGATAGCCCTGGTTCTCGAGAGGCTTACCAAGGCTAGAGGAATGATGATGGCGCTTCTGCTTCTTCCGTGGTCGATAATTACGGTGATCTCGGCAGAGCTTTGGCAATATATCTACGAAGGGACCTACGGTGTTCTCCAGGCGATCTTTCAATCCATTGGTCTTGGTGCACCGGTCTTTTTGGGTAGTCCAACCTCTGCGATTATCTCGATGATGGTGGCCGATATCTGGAAGACCACTCCCTTTGTTGCTGTTATCGTCATAGCAGGTCTGGTCATGCTTCCATCTGACGTATATGAGGCTGCTTCTTGCGACGGAGCGTCGAACTGGACGATATTTTGGAAGATAACCCTTCCACTTCTAAGACCAACCATTGCTATAGCGGTTCTCTTTCGTGTTCTGCAGGCATTTGGGGTTTTCGACCTTCCCTTTGTGCTGACTGGAGGCGGTCCAGGAACGGCCACCACGTCCCTCGCCATCTTGAGTTACAAGGTGATGTTTCAAAATATCGACTACGGTCCTGGAGCCGCAGTTGCCGTTAGTGCAACCCTTCTTGTGATTTTGGGGTGTCTCTTGTTCCTTAGAGTGTTCAAAACTCAAGTTGGAAGGGAGGAGGTGCAGTGAGATACCAACGAAGAGTTGGCTGGCGGAAGTGGGTCAATGGGCTCAATGTGGCGGTAGTGGTGATCGTGTTGTTTGTTCTTCTTCCGATCTACTGGCTCATCGCATCGAGCTTTAAGACACCTGTAAACGTGGGAGCACAGCCACCTCAGTACTTCCCAAACCCGATAAGTTTTGCGAACTACCACTCGGCCTTTGTACATTACGGGTTCGGCAGGTACTTTCTCAACTCAGTCATCGTTACCGTGGTGTCCACGATGCTGGTGTTGGCGATTGGTTCTCTTGCAGGATACGCCTTGGGTCGGCTTCCAATGAGAGGGAAGTCACCACTTTTGGTGACCCTTCTTATAATCTCAGTGTTCCCGGAGATCGCAGTAGTCTCTCCGCTCTATCTGCTTATGCATCAGATCGGCTGGCTTGGGTCATATCAGGCTTTGATCGTACCCTATATAGCCTTTAATCTCCCCTTTGCAATTTGGATCATGCGCAACTACTTTCTTGGGATTCCAAAAGAGATGGAAGAGACCAGTCGGATAGATGGTGCATCACCTGTCCGGACCTTCTGGTCGGTCATTCTTCCTCAGGCCTTACCGGGGATCTTTACAGCTGGTGTGTTTACCTTCACAGCTTGTTGGACCGAGTTCCTTATGGCTCTAACCCTGGATAACTCGAATAGCTACAGAACGATTCCGGTCGGTATTGCGCTGTTTGGCTCTCCCAATGTCGTCCCCTACGGAACCATCTTTGCCGCTAGCGTGGTAGCTGTAGTGCCAATTGGAGTGCTCGTGTTTGTCTTTAGAAGATTTGTTGTATCGGGTCTCACCTCCGGAGCTGTCAAGGGCTGATCTAGGTTTTGGGTGGGTGAGCAACATGATAAGAAGTAGACAAGAGATAGTTAGGACAATGATGCAAGACGTCGATAGGATCAGGCCGTGGTGGGAAAATGGGGTTCTATACCACATATATCTAAGGTCATTTGTGGATAGCAACGGAGATGGTTTTGGAGATCTCAAAGGTGCGATGGGAAAGATCGACTACCTTTCAGATCTGGGAGTCGACGGAGTATGGTTGTCTCCGACCATGCCTTCCCCAAATGATGATTGGGGATACGACGTAGCGGACTACCTCGGTGTCCATCCTGACTACGGAACCATTGATGATCTAGATGAGTTCATCGAGCGATGCTCAGAAAAAGGAGTTAGAGTGCTCCTCGATCTCGTTCCAAACCACACCTCCTCTAGCCATCCATGGTTTATCAAGGCTATCGAGAAGCCGGAGTCCCCGTTTCGCAGGTACTACGTCTTTGCCAAGGGCAAACAAGACGGGTCGCCGCCAAACAACTGGAAAGACGCTACCGGTGCGTCGGCTTGGACCTTGGATGAACGATCTGGAGAGTACTACCTCCATAACTTTCTTCCCTCTCAACCCGATTTGAACTGGTGGAATGAGGATGTTCAACGGGAGTTTGAGCACATCTTACGCTTTTGGTTCGACCGGGGGGTGGCTGGATTTCGAATTGATGTGGCTCATGGGATATTTAAAGACAAACTGCTAAGAGATGACCCACCTGCCCCGGAGATGTCAAGGCAGTTTTCTCACTTTGGACTTGTCGAGACTTACTCCAAGAATCGAGATGAGGTTCATCCCCTCTACAAGAGATGGCGAAAGATAGCCGATGCGTATCGACCAAATCGTCTACTTGTGGGAGAGACCTGGGTCGGTGATATCGGCAGGTTAGCAAGGTTTTATGGGGACGGTGACGAACTGAATCTTGCCTTTAACTTCATGTTTGTATTTACGGAGTTTGATCCCAAGTCGCTGTCGGAGATCGTTCAAAGTACCTTGTCGGTGCTTCCCGATACTGCAAGCCCGGTGTGGACAGGTTCAAACCACGATATCTCTCGTTTTCCAACTAGATGGGCTCATGACGATGACGATAAGACCAAGGTTGCACTGACAATCCTATTGACGCTTCCAGGAACGGTGTTTTTGTACTATGGAGACGAGATAGGGATGAGAGACGTAGACGTTCCAATTGAGCTGCAACGAGATCCAATGACAAAGCTCATACCTATGGCACGATTCCAGCGAGACCGAGCCAGGACTCCAATGCCCTGGAGATCTGGGGACGGTAGGGGATTTTGTGATCCCGGGACGACACCTTGGCTTCCTTTTGGTCCAGATGACGGAAGGGACGTTCAGTCTCAAAGTCTCGATGAATCTTCAGCCCTGACCCTTACTAAGCGGCTGATTCGTCTGAGATGTTCAGTTAGAGATACTCTTTCGAGGTTCGAGAGCCTTGAGGTTACCGAAAAGCTCTGGAGATACAGATGTGGCGATCTCTACGTTGTGGCTAACTTTGCTGAGGACGAATCCTATGAAGCTCCGCTACCACCGTACAAGGAGGCAGTCTCCTCAAGGTATGGCGCCGTTGGGTCCTTAGGCGATTCAGACCTCTTTGAGGTGGGGCCGAAGGAGGCCGTTGTCTTTCGCCGGTGATGGCGATGAGTGGTTGCTTGTGAGAGTTGGGGGGTAAAGGTGAAAGGTCAAGGGACATGGCTACTGTAGGGCTCAATGGCATAAACAAGGTATATCCGAACGGCTACCACGCCGTCCACGACCTCACTCTCAATATTCAAGAGGGTGAGTTTATGGTTCTGGTGGGTCCGTCGGGATGCGGTAAGACGACAGTGCTTAGGATGGTGGCGGGTTTGGAGGACATATCCGACGGAGAGCTTCGTATAGGAGAGCGCGTCGTCAACGATGTTGAGCCCAAGGACCGAGACATTGCGATGGTCTTTCAGAACTATGCGCTATACCCCCATATGACCGTTGCGGAAAACATTGGATTTGCACTTAAGCTACGCAAGATGCCCAAGGCGGAGATACGAAAAAAGGTTGAAGAGGCTGCGGAGATCCTCGGCCTAACAGAGTGGCTTGATCGAAAGCCCAAGCAGCTCTCAGGTGGACAAAGACAGCGGGTGGCGATGGGAAGAGCGATTGTGCGAGAGCCCTCGGTGTTTTTAATGGATGAGCCGTTGTCCAACTTAGACGCAAAGCTACGTGTGAAGATGCGCGCTGAGGTGCGGCGCATCCAGCAACGCCTTGGAGTTGCGACGATCTACGTTACTCACGATCAGATCGAGGCCATGACGATGGGGGATAGAGTTGCAGTTCTAAAAGACGGACGTCTGCAGCAGTGCGATACTCCTCAAAACCTATACGACTTTCCGGTCAATCAGTTTGTGGGAGCTTTCATAGGTTCTCCGGCGATGAACCTTTACAAGGGCCAACTCATGGAGGGAGGGCGGAATCTAAAGATAGGATCTCAGACTCTAGAACTTAGTGACAACGTCCACATCGCCCACCCCTCGCTTGCTAGCTACGCCAACAAAGAGGTGACCGTTGGTATTCGCCCAGAGGGACTAAAGGCGGTGTCATCAGACGTACCCCGTTCTCGTGCTCTGGACGTACAGGTTAGCCTTGTGGAGGCCCTAGGGTCAGAGCTTATGGTTCACTTTGGATTGGACGCCACCGTAGTAAGGCTTGAAGACGTTCAGGACGACGAGGAGGAGATCTTGACCCAAGGTGGAGAAGGGGTTGCGCGAATCGAGCCGTCGGTGTCGGTAAAGACAGGCGACAGGCTAAGACTTGAGGTGGATCTCGAGCATCTCCACTTTTTCGACCCCACAACCGGCGTAGGAATCTACTGATCTTGTAGAAATCATGCCTAAATGATCAACCTGTTTCTCCGATAGAGGGCTGACCGCTACAAACTATCCTTTATATGTGACCTCCCTCGACGAGTATCAGTCTCTTTATAGAAAGTATCGTCCGCAACGTTTTGCGGAGGTGTTAGGGCAAGATCACATCACCAAGGCCCTAAGAAATGCGGTTGCCACGCAGAAGGTGGCGCATGCCTATCTGTTCTCCGGACCCAGGGGAACAGGTAAGACGTCTACGGCACGTATCTTGGCAAAAGCTCTCAACTGTTCAAGTCCCCTAGATGGCGAACCATGCGATGAGTGTCAGTCGTGCGTTCTCATTCGAGAGGGGAGATCTTATGACGTCGAAGAGCTTGACGCCGCATCCAACTCTGGTGTTGATGCTATTAGGTCTCTGATAGGTACGGTAGCTACAGCAAGCTATGGGAACTGGAAGGTCTATATAATCGACGAGGTCCACATGCTCTCCACCGCAGCCTCCAACGCTCTTTTGAAGACACTGGAGGAACCCCCTTTCCATGTGGTGTTTGTATTGGCCACGACCTCGGCAAACAAGGTTCTTCAGACTATTAGATCCCGAACTCAGCACTTTGAGTTTCACCTCCTTGAGACTGACAACACTGAGAGACTCCTAAACGAGATCGCTTCCAAAGGGGAGTTGGCGGCAACACCTGAGATGCTCGAATGGGCAAGGAAAAAAGGTCGGGGGTCGGCTCGCGATACTCTCTCCTACCTTGACCAAGCTCTAGCTCTTGGCGGAGTACCCAGAGATAACGAGGAAGAAGAGCTAGTTGAGCTGTCTAAGCGCATCTGTGTAGCAGATAGCCAAGCGGCTGTTCTAGGTGTAGAGCGTTTATCTCAAGGAGGAATGGAGCCCATAGAGATCGCGCAGGGGGTCGTGTCGCTGTTTCGAGAAGCCTTCTTAGATCGTCTGGGAGCTCTGGGAGGGTCCAAACTTCTTGCTGAGTTAGATGGGGAACCGCCTCCGATGTCTCTTATCACAAAGGTGATGGAACACTTAGGCAGAACAATGCTCACGATGAAAGACGGTATCGACCCTTTGGCTGTGTTAGAGGTTGCCGTGCTAAGCGTTGCAGACCCTTCGTTAGCTTCTGTTGGAGATGGTTCAAATGCACAAAGATCTAACGACCCAGATCTGAAGAGGACTCTAACGGATCTGGCCAACAAGGTAGCTGACCTTGAACGAGAGGTTGCGAGCCTTAGGGGCCTTGTCTCTGGGGCGGTATCGGCCTCCAAAGATCCCTCCAACGCTAGATCCGTTGAAAGAGATGTGCGTGTACAGATAGAGTCCTCAAAGACAGAGAGGCCATCGTCTGTAACGACCGATACATCATGGGCTGGACCTAAGGTTCCCTCTCGCAGCGACTCCATCGCCGGGGTCAAAAAGGGTCTTACCGGAGCATCCAAGAGAGATCCTGAGATCGAAGGTGGTGGTAGGTCAGTAGAGATAGTTGCCGCAGCTGGATCTTCATCGAAAGACGGTGTTGACAAGACAGAGCCGAACTCGGACGAAGCTTCTAAGTCTCCAAATTTCCCGTCCAAAGATCGCCTTGTATTTGACTGGGGCAACTCGATAAACGATAAGCTCCCTGCCCGACTGAAGACTCGATTTCAAACTGCACGTTTTGCGGACGTCATCGACGGGAAGGTTAGGGTTCTGTTTCCCAATGACATGTATCTCAAAAGGGCGCTAGAGGTAAAAGCAGAGATTCAAACAGTGATCGCTGACTTCTATGGACTCAAAACGTTGGAACTCTCTATGGCGATAGACCAAAGCGGATCCAAAGGGGTAGATGATGAAGACTTGGAGTCGGTTCCTGAGGATTCAGAGATGTACGAGGAGTTCCGTTCCGCAAGGGAGGCTGAGATAACCGATCCCGCCGTAGCCAACGTCTTGAAGGTGTTTCCCAATTCACATCTTGAAACGAGATCAGAGCAGGAGTAACCGATATAGATGTATACCCCCTCTGTGCAGACGCTAATCGATGAGTTAGCACGACTGCCTGGCATAGGTCCTAAGTCAGCCCAAAGAATAGCCTTTTATATATTGAAGTCCGATAAAGAACGTGCGCTGCGACTCGCAGACGCAATTGTTGAGTGCAAGGAGAAGGTTAGCTTCTGTGAGAGCTGCTTCAACCTCTCGGAAAGCCGACTGTGCGGCATCTGTAGTGATAAAGATCGAGACCGTTCGGTGATCTGTTTAGTAGAGGAACCCAGAGATGTTATTGCGATTGAAAAGACCAAGGAGTATAGAGGACTTTACCACGTACTTGGAGGCGTGTTGAACCCTATCGACGGCATTGGTCCTGACAAGATTAGGGTTAGGGAACTCCTGAAAAGGCTTTCAGGGAACTCTGGGATTAACGAAGTGATAGTGTGCACTAACCCTAACTTAGAAGGTGAAGCGACTGCTTTGTACCTTGCAAGACTCCTAGCGGATAGCGGAATCACTGTGTCACGTCTGGCCAGCGGTCTACCCGTCGGGGGCGATCTCGAGTACGCCGATGAACTCACCTTGGGAAGGGCTTTAGTAGGAAGGCGGGTACTTATTGGTGGCGAGAGATAAGTTTTATCCGTCCATCGGTTAGCTATCTCTTACGTCCAGCTTCACGACTCCTAAGTTGTGCCCCACTTTGCTTGGTGGCTGTTTAGTCAAGACCGGCTGATTATCTAGAGAAAGGGCATGGGTAGTCACCGTCATCTCTCAAGCCTCCAAGTGACCGATATATGCTCTCCCATAAATCTCATCCTTGACTGGGTCTTGGCGAAAAGAAGATCGAACCGACCTTATTGGAGACGCCGTCTAAGTGTTAATCTGAGGCGATGTCAGAGTTGGGAGGCTGTACAAGCTCGATGAGCACTCCATGGGTTGACTTTGGATGTAAGAAGGCCACCAGCGTGTTGCGTGACCCTGGCCGAGGCTTTGCGTCGATGCCCGTTGCGCCAGCCTCAAGGGAATCTGCGAGAGCCTGAGCGCAGTCATCGACTCGCAGACCTATATGGTGTAGACCTTCTCCGTGCTTATCGATGTATTTCGCTACCGGCGATGTGGTGGTGGTAGGGCAGAGAAGCTGTATGTAGGTGTCGGAGACCCTTAACAGCACCTCTTCGATGCCGTCTGACTGCACAAACTCTCTGTGTTCAATCTCGCCACCAAGGATCTTGGTGTAGAGCTCTAGGGCGGAGTCTAGATCCCTCACCGCAATTGCGATATGATCGATCTCTTGTGGTTTCATAACTCGTTTCTCCTACTTAGTTTTATTCACACTCGGTGAGGCGATCTTTTGACCATGGCGAGCAAAAAGAGTTACCTTATCTTCGCCGATCTTCTCCCGGAACTCTGGATCGTCGATGCCTAAGTTGGGAGCAGAAGCTAAACAGAGTATGCCCACTTTTCCTTCATGTTTGTTCTGATGGACGAGCTTGGTAGCTTCTCCGACCTGTTCTAAGGTGTATGTAGCCGAAAGTATTGGCTGGATCTTGCCCTCGCATATGAGCTTGTTGGCGTCCCAGGCTTCTCGGTAGTTTGCAAAATGCGAGGACTTGATTGTCTTGAGTTTCATCCAAAGGTGTCGATTGTCGTACTCGATCATGTACCCGGTCGTGGCTGCACAGGTCATGATGAGTCCCCCTCTCTTGGCCACAAAGACTGACGCACCAAAGGTCTGGCGCCCGGGATGTTCAAAGACGATGTCTGGATCATCGCCGATTAGAGAGCGTATGTCCTTGCCGAGTCGCCTCCACTCGGCCTCGTCTTGGGTGTGCTCATCCTTCCAGAAACGGTAGTTCTTTTCGCGTCGGTTGATCACTGCTTGACATCCCAGCTCGTGAAGCAGTTCTACCTTGTCCTCAGACGAAACGACACCCACGGGGATTGCGCCGCCATTTAGAGCGTACTGGACGGCGTAACCGCCGATACCCCCAGTTGCTCCCCAGATCAGTACCCTTTGCCCTTGTTTCATAGCGGCACCATTTTTTGATACCAGCATGCGGTAGGAGGTCGAGTTGCACAAAGCGTTACATGCAGCCTCCTCCCAGCTGAGGTGAGCCGGTTTAGGCATCAGCTGGTTTGCTTTTACCAACGTAAGGTCTGCCAACCCTCCAAAGTTGGACTCGAATCCCCAAATCTTTTGGTCGTAAGAGAGCATCGAGTCGTCGTGACCCGTTGGATCTTGATCGTCAACGTAGTTGCAGTGAATGACGACCTTATCTCCGATCTTCCAGTTGCGAACAGCGGAACCTACTCTCACGATTACACCAGAACCATCAGATCCGAGCACGTGATATGGCAGATCGTGACGACGATTCCAATAGGAACTGCTCTTACCGAGTCTCTCTAGGAACGAAAACGTGGGGAGTGGCTCAAAGATAGAGGTCCAGACCGTGTTGTAGTTGATGGACGATGCCATGACCGCTACGAGGACCTCATCAGGCGCCATCTCGGGTACGGGAACCTCCTCCACGTGCAGCGACTTGGTCGGGTCTTTCTCGTATGTCGAAAGACCGTCAAACATGTGCACCTCGTCCTTGCGCACAAAGGCGGCTCTATAGGTCTCAGGAACGGGTATCGACCTAAGCTCATCGGGTGATGCGCCGGACTCAATCGCTTCTCGGAAGGTGATCATATGAGTATAGGATATACCAATCAAGGCTGTATGTTTTGACGCCGACTATTGGATGTCAAAGTGTCGATCTCACGAGGAGCAGATGTGTGAGTTCTACTTCAAGCTCTGATAAGGGAAACCATCGTCTCCTTTAGTCGCTCTGACCACGACCTTACTGTCAAAAGACTCAAATCGGTCCCTCGAGCTATCCCCATCGACCAGGGATGATCCCGAGGATACTTCGTTGGTAGGTATTGATGGATCACTAGCGATCTTTGTACAATAGCCAAGGTTGACAGCTCCAAAGAGAAGGTCGTAGTCACGTCCCATGTTGGGGAGCGTCTTTACGTAAAAACCACGGCGCTCCCTTTTAGTGCAGTCGATGAGGTAGCCTATCAGGGTTCTCTTTCACTTATTTATGTAAAGTGTTAGACTGTAGTCTTGGAGAGGTTCAGTTGAGTGCTGGCACCGTCCGTTGAACCTTTCTCCCTACCTTGGTGTTTGACCGAGGTGTCAGGATAGGGAGAAGCGGTTCGGCGAGCAACAACTCCGACTGCAAGGGTACGGAGTGTTGAGGATACTTCTAAGGAGCTAGGGATAAAGGCTAGTGGTTGTAAGTCCAGCGGTACTTTTTACGAAACGAAAGACGTTGCTGTCCCATCGAAAGACATATTGCGTGGTTACGAGTCCTTTACCGCTTGCGTAAGGGAGAGGGGAACTGGCGTTGCGTGGGACCGTTTTCCCGTAGATGGTCAGTACGTTTCCACTCAGGCTTAGACCACTGACTGCCCGCGATTAAGGCGTCTTGGTGGTGAGTCCGTGCCAAGTGAATAGTCCAACCCAAGGCTGCAGCTTACTCTCTGCCATTGATGCAGTCGGTACTGCAGACGTAAGCTTTTGATAGCCTAAGTTGCCTTCGTGGACCACCTCTTTGAGTACGGGATCATTTGAAGAGTTCACCTGATATAGGAAGAACGATATCACTCTGGTTCACGGTAGAACATTCGCCGGGCACCGGAGCGCACGCGCTGCCGTCTAGCGGGAGTTTCCTGGCTAGCTACATTTTGGAAATCTGCAGTGTTACAAAAGTATTTCTAAATAACGCTGTGACCAGCGCGTTTGTGCTGGTCACAGATTCGCGAAGTTTGTCCATCTGTGGTGGTACCTATATATGGCATCTTTGGTTGGCAAGAAGCAAGGCAAAAAGACCTATTACTACCTCACCGAGTCAGCCCGTGTCGATGAAAAACCCCGTATTGTTTCACAACGCTATCTCGGTAGTGCCGACGAGGTTACAGCTTTAGTTGAAGGTGGATCAGCTGGAGATCCCAAGCACTCTCGTCACCTTGGCTTTGGAGATGTTGCCACTACCTGCAGTGTGATTGAGAAACTCGGTATTGCTGACATTGTCGATGAGGTCGTCGGTGCTCGACGAAGCGATGCTGGTGCATCGGTGGGTACCTATATTTCCCTGGCAGTGCTCAATCGTGTTGTAGCTCCAACGTCGAAGTTGGGCTTTGCACAGTGGGCAGAGCGAACGGTTGTTGATCGACTCTGTACTGTCAAGGCGAAGGCCCTTGATCACCGTCGGTTCTGGGATGCAATGGATCAGCTCACACCGAAGCAGATGAAAGAGATTGAAGAGCGGGTCACCGGAGTCATCATTGAGAGTTTTGGGGTCGATCTCTTGGGTCTCGTGTTAGATATGACGAACTTCGCTACGTACATTGATTCCGCCAACACCAAAGCACCCATTGCTCAACGTGGACACGCCAAGCAAAAGCGTGTCGACCTGAGGTTGATTGGACTTGGGCTCATTGTGAGTACCGACGGAGGGATCCCGCTGCTCTGTCATGCCTATCCCGGCAACCCTTCTGACGTGAGTCAGTTCCCCATCATGGTGAAAGACCTCCTTGTGGGCTTTGGGAAGGTGGCTGGCAACTCTCATGATCTCACTATGGTCTATGACGCTGGTCAGGACTCATTGTCAAATCAGTCCCTCATCCACGAGAGTCCACTGCACTTTGTGGGCTCTCTTCCCCCAACACAGCACAAAGACCTTCTCGCCATACCAAGAAGCGACTACATAAGCGTTGACGAAGAGCGCTTCTTGGGAATCACTGCGTATGAAAGCAGGACTACTGCCCTTGGAGGTGAGTACCGAGTGATCCTCACCCACTCTGAGACCTTCTTTGACAAACAACG
>NZ_FQUL01000070.1 GCF_900128965.1 Ferrithrix thermotolerans DSM 19514 | reverse complement strand
CTATGGCCTATTTGCACAACTTTAGGCACACGATCGCCAATACGCAGAGCAGATACCTGCACTCCGTCGGTTATCAAGAGGGAGAACTCCAAGTGGCGAACACCACAAGGGGGAGAGTACCGATGCGAGGCACAGGGGCGAGTCAACCCGTACTAGTGGGGAAGGTCCTGTAATGGGATTGGAGCTGGACGGCCCCTTGAGCGTGGTCCACTTCGTTTGTGACAAGACCACCCGCAGTTTATTTGCCTCGCTCCTATGTTGCTCTAGATCTTACGTAGTTCTCGCCCTCATCCATTTATTTGACAATTCGCGCACACAGGCACTGAGACCTAGGGCTCTATCAAAAGGAATGCCCGCAGAGCCAGCCATTCCTTAATATGTGCACACAACATCGTTGCGAGTTAGAGACCATCTGGATGAAAACATGGCCGAAGATTCACTGATGGCCCAGTAGAGCCCCATCAAACTCGAATATAGCATTGTCAATATCTCGTTCGGGCCAGGATAGTTCGATGACACAAGCCCCTGGTGGTGGAAGGGGCATAATCCATAGCCAAAGAGAGTTGTGATCGAAAGGATGTCGGTCGAAGCGCACTACAGTTGGGTCACCAAGTGTATCTTCTCGTCGCAGATCGGTGACGAGTTCCTTACGTCCATCGGCGAATCTGACTTCTAGCCGGAGGCTATTGTAGGGGTCGGATGACTGATTTTTCTTCCAGTAAGGCTTCTGATTTGGGTCAGACAACGACGTCGTACTGGTCCCGATATTCTTGTCAGTCATTTTGAGGTTCACCTCAAAACCATCGCGATAGGGGATCAACCGTTCGCAGGTCAGCACGATCTTTTCATTGTCCGCGAGAACGACCGGTTGAGGAAGCACCGAAGGGGGGAGCTTGTGTTGTGGGACAACGATCTCTTCTGTCCACTCCGTCTCAACCTTGTGCGAAGAGACAGAAAGAAAAGTCTCTTGGAGAAGATCAAAAAACAAGTTCCGATCCTGAGTAACCACCCTGGTGCAGAGTAAAACCCCTGGCCGGACGTGGTCCCACCACTCTACTTCACTATCTAGTACCTTGATTGACGCTTTCAATTCGAAGCCAGATGTCGACTGCCGCTGATCGATAACCTTTTCGGCGAGCGATTTGACCTGTGTGTAGACCTCCCTAACGTACCTACGCTCAAGCGCGATACGTTCAGCCGTTCGAGTTCTGTTCCACTCCAATGCTCTGTCTCTGGCCAGCTGCAATACGTTGAGAGCGGCTGATGACGAGGCGAGATCGCGCAACAGGGGTACCTCGGCAACCACCTGATCAAATGGTGTCCCACGCGCCAGTAGCCGAGACTCCACTGATAATAAATCTGTAGCGTCAGCGTGATTCTTTGGTTGCAGTGGGATCGCAAGTTTCCAGAGCCTAAGCCAAGTTCCCGTAACCAATTTGACATCGGTCGTATTTAGTCGCACGTCAACCGGATCGCCAATTGAAACGAGTGGCGGGGGAACGTGTGGTGATGCAACCTCATCTAGCTGGAGAGCATCACGAAGATAGAGGAGTACGTTCAGGAGGTCAGCCTGAAAGTCCCACCGTACAGACCAATTACTGTGATCGAAGGCGTTTCTCATGAGAGCCTCCTCTCCTATATTCCGATCGGGGCACTGCTATGCGTTGTACCGACGCTGTGGTCACAGTACTGACCCACAGTCTAGGCTCATTCAGGGCCGTAACGCTACCGGAAGTGGTAAAAGCCCAGATATGAGACAGTCCATGGGGCTTTGTCCGCCTCACATGGGAATCGATCCCCATAATGTTATCCCTCTGATCCCTCTGCTGCTCCGATTCGGAGGAGCAGTTAGGGGACATCGGTGCGGGAAGTCGGACTCGCCGAGTAGCAAATGGCGTTCGTCCCGAACGCGTAACTTCCGCTGGAAACTCCGCCAATGTAGAAACCTGCACCTTCAACCGCCTGGTAATGCGGATTCTCTCAATCATAACCAGGAAAGATCTCGCTCCACTGGTTGCCCCACGGTCTACTGTAGGTTACATTAGCTCCCGAGGTATCCCAGTAGTTGAACAGTACGGTTCCAATCACGCTTGGATCGACATCGTACCCGGTGTCAACTACCACTCCGGAGTGGTTACCGTTAGGAGCGATATAAATGTAACTACTTCCACAGCTGCCGGACACCGTATCAGCGGGCCGAATGGAAACATGCCGCAAGAGTTGCTGTCGTGCGGCATCCGCAATCGGCGCTGGCGCATTCAGGCGAACTCCATTTGCAAGAGTGAGTACCGACATTCCATTTGCTCCAACCGGGGATACAGACACAACAGTACTCGCGACCATAGGCTCAACGCTGGCGACAACCTTGGACTCATTGACTTGGCCAATGCGAGCACCCGAAATGGGAGCCTTTCCGCTAGCATAAGCATTAGGCGCTGCCACGAGCGATGCCAGCAGGCTAGCAACAGCTAGCGCAGCCCCTCCTTGGACCATGTTCCGTACTTTCATTATTACCCCCCAATGGTGATTATCACTACCAGAGTTATCGTCTGGTACAATCAACAACACAGCACGAGTTGGCGACGTTTTCACAGCATTATGAGAAAATAGCGAAAATATACCTACTACCAGGGTGTTTGGCATCTGGTCGCTGAAAGTGCCAGGATCGGTGTTCAACGTTCGTAGGGGGAGACTATCAGCCGAGGTAGGGCCAGTTGCGACATGGATTTCACCAACAGATGAACATGGGCCTTTGACTGATCATGCGATTGGATCTGGGCAGCTCAGATGGATCAAAGACGGTCCTTGCTCTTTACGCTCTCACGTTGTTGAATCATGAGCCTAAAATTACGGTGACCAACGACTTGAGCGCTCCCAGGCGGTGATTGCAGTCTCTGTCATCCGTTTGGAGGACAAGCATATTGACAGTTGCTGTTAGCTTGGATGGCTTTTAACTCGATCACCATTATGGTCCCCGGCCACTTAGCAGCTGGTGATCGTGCCATGATGGCAATGAGCAAGGCGAATAGGCCAGAACCACGCCCCTTTTGCTGCCTCCAGCCAAGGAAATGCTAACTGAGTTGCCGACCTCGCTACAAAGGAGAGGACCCGTCTCTTTCACAGACGGACCGGTCATACTCGTCATGGCACTTGAGGAGGAGGCATCGACCCCGCGCCCTTCGATGATCGAGGCCCACCCTGAGGCGCTGCTTATCTGGGCCAAACTGGCAAATGATTTGCTGGAGACCACCTCTCTAGAGGTATCCGAGACCGGTCGGAACTAGCGCTAACATACCACTGGTTGCGACATTACTGACTCCTAATACAAGTAACTTATGCTTACCTAGTTTCATCTAAACTCCTGTCAAGAACAACTTCGTTAATCGAAGCGGATCACAAACTCAGACGCCTAGACGCTGCCTTCTTGCATGCCTAGCCTGAATTTCAAGCCCGCTTTATAGGCGAACCTCCGAGTTGACAAACTCGGCTCTATTGACACTCATGTGGATGCCCGGACTCCCATGGCGGGCCATAGCCCCAGTTCAGTAGGGGTATTTGGGGCACAAATGGCTGCATGAGA
>NZ_FQUL01000091.1 GCF_900128965.1 Ferrithrix thermotolerans DSM 19514 | reverse complement strand
CTACTTGACATGCCCTTATGCCCCAACAACCACCCGGGGAACCCTCTTATTTTCCCCTCATTTTGGGGTGGGGTTATTCAGCACGCTCCTAGGCCAAGGTGGGACCCCGGAAGAGCCAGTAAACGGCACTTCATCCGATACAGGAACCGAGGAACCTCAATACTTCGTCGCAACAGAACTTCCCGAGGTTCAGATTATCTAAGCTTAACTCCGGATCACCCAGCGGTCCTACATACCACTTACATGGACGTGACCCTTCTATCGTCGGGCTGAGAGGATTTGAACCTCCGACCTCTTGACCCCCAGTCAAGCGCGCTAACCAAGCTGCGCCACAGCCCGTTCACTTCCATATACTCTAACGCTTCCGTCTTTCAACCTGACCAAAATTCACTTCCAAAGTTGGTGCAGAGGTCCCGCGATACTACCTATTGCCTTGCGTAGTTGTATAAACAAAGATAAGTCTGTCAAACTCACATAGGTTGGCTCTCGGCGTTGAACCCCAGAGCGATGGCTACTCGCAATAACCCCTGTTTCATGGAGACCGTCGTCTATCTACGCCTTTATTCATGCTGTGGCAGTCTGTCGATTTAGTGCTAAGGATGGAAAACCTATGAGACCTCATTTCCATTTGTTGCTGAAGCGTGACATAGCGTGAACCTCCCCGCCCGTACGGACGGGGCTTCTGGCCCGTCCGTACGGGCGGGGTTGCGTGACATCGTCGTCCTCACGCCACCGTGACCAACCGGTCTGACCCCGAGGGGCTGATGGATGATTTGGCTTGCCTTTGCTCGCTCGTTTGGATTGCTCCCAACGAGGCCCGGTTCCAGGCGCTACTTGGGCTTTCGCCTTTCGGCACTGCACCTTGCGGTGTGCCTCGCTCTGGCGTGGTGACCAGTGCTCGACAGAGCGGAGATACGTGACACGGATCGTAACATCCAGTCCTATTGGGACATAGGTCCCGTGGATCGCCTTCTGGAGAATATTGATCGCTCCTACAGCGTCTCGGTGGCAAGTGAACCCACAGTTAGGGTTCGCGCACCGGTAGTCCCGACCTCTCGGTCGGTTGCGTGCTCCACACGCTGTGCAAGTCTTCGTTGAGCCAGCTTCGTCTACGCGTTCTCCTTTCAGCCCAACTTCCGATTGACCCCCCAAAACAGGGCCAAAACAGGGCCTAGGTGGGGCTGATTTGGCCGTAATTTGGCCCTCGTAGAGGGGTGATTGGAGAGGATTTCTTGGTCAGGGGGTTGGGGGTTTCTGGATGTAGTGCCCTGAGGAATAGTTCAAGTGCTATATAGGCCTTAACAGGGTATAACAGCTGGTTTGCTTGGAGCTAACGTTTATCCGGGCCAAGGAGACCAAGAATCGCATCACAGGTACTACCTATGT
>NZ_FQUL01000046.1 GCF_900128965.1 Ferrithrix thermotolerans DSM 19514 | reverse complement strand
CAACAGGGCTATCTTTGCTCTGGTGACTTGAACAGCTGGAGCGCTAGCTTTGGCGATGACGGAGGTGAGGAACTCTTTATCCTCATCGCTCAACGTGACGACGTAGGTTGGTCTACGGCCGGTGCGCTTCTTAGACCCTTGTGAATCTTTCGCCGCTTGGGTTGCTCCTCGATATCTGCTTAGCTATTGTCATTGCCTTTTCCTCTAAAGAGTAGGTGTATAGTGGGTTCAACAGGGGCCGAAACTTGAAAATTCCTGTTTCACAGCGAAACTTTGGCTAGGGACACTAGCAACAAAGCTGCAATCGCTGCGGATAAGAGAACTGCGACTATGACGACCCCTTGGAGCGAGCGGGCAACCATTCCCTTAGATAGAGCTTGCGCAAAGGTGACAAAGGTGACTGCGCCTCTTGCAGTGGTGGCGCTTGCTAGGCGTATCGATCTGTTCCTGCCGACGATCCAAACTGCCCTTGATGCTATGACTCCAAAGACGACCACAAAAGCGACTTTCAGTGTGGAGGAGTTGAGGCTATGAAGCTTTAGACCTTGAGCTAGAAAGAAAACTGGGGCTGCAACTCTCTGTCCAAGGACTGTTGTAATCTTCTCTGTGCTGTTATGAAGCCGTGAGAAGAGGTGACGCCCCGTCGGTATCCCAAGAGATAGAGCAGCTAGTGGACCGATAAGCGTTAGTGGTGCGAGGTGGCGAAGCATGAAAAGGGCTACGACTGTTACACCCGACAGAACTAGAGCTTGATAACCATCCGAACGTGAGAGAGCTATGGTCGATGAAACCAAGGTGGCTGCTGCTACTAGCGCAACTACTTTATCTGGCGACAGAAGTAGTATTACCGCAAGACCTGCGAGGTCGTCTGATGCAGCGACCGAAAGTGCGAGGGGCGTGCCACCTCTGGTTGCGCCTCCCACCAAAGCAACAGAGGATGTCATAAATGCGATCGCCATTAAGAAAGCGGGTCGCAATCCGGTTCCGATCGCTACCAAAGAGGCAAAGACGAGCGCCAGGCTCAGTAGTGCTCCTAGTGGTAGTCTCTGCGAGAACTCTTTGGCCCAGAGACGAGTCTTACTAGTTCCTATCCTTAGCCCAACTGTGCCAAAGAGAACGGTTGTAGTTGCCCCAGATGTGTAGCTACTCATCTCTGGGAGTCGATGCCATATGCCCAGAGATGTTCCAACTGCAAGTGCGACAACGCTGGCAGGAAGCCTCAAAAACCGATGCGAAAGTACGCCAGTAACGACACCAAGCGCGACCAAGCCAATCGATATTTCTACAGTATTAGTTCCCGCCATCTCCATCAAAGTAGCGATAAGCGCTGGGGTTCCGGCCAAGCCTGCTCCTAGGTGGTTCTTCTCGACGCCTCACGCGTGTCCAATCTTTGTAAGTTTCTCATGTCTGGTAAGTGTCCGCTTGTAGCGAATCACACGACCCGATCTCGCCGATCGTCTCTTGCTTCGTGCCGTGGTCTACGGCCTATTGCTGGCCCGATCGTACCTGCGAGCTCCGTAGTTGCTGTCTAAGACACACAGAGTTGCCCGACGGAATCCACAAGCGATTGGTATATCGACGCTACTCACATGAGACAGCGTCCATTGGTCCGTCTCAGTGGTCAAGGGTGTCATAAAGGCACATGAATTTTGAGACTCCGTTGACATTGCGGAACTTATCAGCGCTGGAAAATCCGATAGTATCGTTGGACCGAACCCAAGCTATGAAGACGGACTCGTCGTGTGGGACGAGTCCGTTTAGGTATCGTTCCCGGTGCACCCTTCCTTGAGTGGGATCAAGCGAGTCTGAGCATGCTATTTCAAGAATTTCTTGATACACGACCCGCTGGGATGCGACATGTACTGCTCAGTTACCGACTGCGTCGCTGGGGTTAGCGTGACGCACGGGCGTCTTGAGGAAACCCTTCTTCTCTTTGCACTAATAGTGCATCTACCTTCTAGTCATGCGTTCCAGCGTATAGCCACGTGTATCAAGAGGGTCAGGCGCCAAAGTTGTGAGTGTGGTAACGGGAGATTCAAGCGACATACATCAGCCACACGATTGAGATGCGGCCTATAGATATGCGTATTCAGCACTTCAGTAGCCATAGGCTCCATCTCGCATATCTTTGCCGATCCTCTAATGGCTCTCCATGTCCGAAGAAAGACCTGTGCGGTTCTGAGTATTACTGTGATTTGTTGCATGCTCTGAGGTGGTTATGACCTTGGGCTCTCGTTTTCGTCTCTTGAAGCCTATTTCTTTGGGAAGAATAAGGCGAAAGTCAGAACCCTCGCCGACCTTTGAATCAACTTCAATTTTTCCGCCAAGGTTAAGAGCGGCTCTTTGAGCCAGAGAAAGACCAAGGCCCGATCCTCCGCTCTGGCGGTCCCGGGCGCTGTCGACTCGGTAAAGCCTATCGAAGATAAGTGGTAAGTGCTCTTTGGCTATACCAATACCGTTGTCCCGAACACCTATAACCACCTCGTGCTGGCCGCGCTCGTTTCCATAGAGAACTATCAGACCTTCCTTTGAGCCAATGTATCGAATCGCATTTGTCAGGAAGTTCTGCATCACCATGTCCAAGAGGTGCTTGTCTGTGACTAAGTTGAGCTTCGCAGGGCTTTCGACTCTTATAGTTGCTCGTTTTTCGGATGCCTGGGGTTTTAGTCTAAGGGCAAGTTCCTCAAGGTAGGATCGAACATTTATCTCTTCTGTGGTCTTTCGGTACAACATGTCCAAGGTGTCGAGGTTGCGTAGATCCTCAAGCAAGCTCCTGACTCTCTTTGTCTCCATCTCAATGATCTGCACAACCTCCTCTCTCTCCCTAGAGTCAGTTATCGTGCCATCAGAAAGAGCTAATGCGAAGCCCGATATCGAGTTGAGTGGAGTAGCGATCTCATGGGCAAGATCAGACAGAAATCGGCGCTTTGTCTCTTCAGACTCTTCAAGATGTTGGGCCATAAAGTCAAATGCCCTGGCCAACTTGGCGATCTCTTCTGGACCACCAGGACTGATTCTGGCAGATAGGTCACCTGAAGCTATTTTCTCGGCGGCGGTAACCACTTCGCCAATCGGTCCCCGAAGACTTCTAGTCAAAAGCGTCCCGGTCATGAGTCCAGCAAGGATTATTAGCAGCGCAAGCACCGCCGATACTACTGTTATCTCAGTAGATACAGAGGTAAGCGAACCTATCATTGAGTATACGGTTATGTGGTAGGGGCCGATGTTTTGCGATACCGATATCTCCTTCCCTGGAGGTAGCTTTGGAGAGGATATAAAGAAGGTCTGGCCTCCTTTTTGAACCACTATTCCATATGTGTCCTCGTTTGCTTCCGCTATTGAGTTCAAAAGAACTTTGGCATCTGGTTCGGTTAGGGTAGAGCGAATAGCAGAGGCGAGGTACTCCATCTTTGCCTGAGTACGATTCTCTTGAGCACTTTCCTCGATCACCGTCGCTATGAAGTACGAAAGTACAAGTCCCACAGCGGCCACCGTAAGGGTGGCTAAGAGCACTAAGTTCCTTACTGATCCTAACTTCTTGAGCATCACGTGTCTAGCCGATAGCCTATTCCACGAAGTGACTTGATGTTCAGTACATCACCTAGTTTCTTTCGAAGCGAGGCGATATGTACATCTACGGTCTTTTCGACGACATAAGATGTTCCCCACCCTGCCATCAACAGACTCTCTCGAGTAAAGACCTTGCCTGGATTGGTGGCAAATATCCAAAGAAGATCGAACTCTCTGCGGGACAGTTCGATCTCCTTGTTACCGACAAAGCATCTTCTTGCTGCGCGGTCTAAGTGTACGTCCCCGACGCTCACCGTGGAGCTGTGTGACCGGTCTCCCTTTGCTCTTCTGAGCTGTGCTCGAATCCGTGATAGAACCTCATTTGGGGAGTAGGGCTTTACAACATAGTCATCGGCACCGATCTCGAGACCTGCTACCTTCGCTGCCTCTTCACCTCGAGCGGTGAGCATTATTATCGGTATGTTCGATCGTGTCCGGATAGAGCGAACAAGGTCGTAACCGTCAGTGCCAGGTAACATCACGTCCACAAGAGCGAGGTCTGGACCGCTTTGGTCCAAGGCTTTCATCGCCTCGACGTAGTCACCGGCCTCGATAACGTCGTAGTCCTGCTTTAGAAGGTATGTCTTGATCAACTTCCGCTGGGATATCTCGTCGTCGACGACCAGTATCTTGTCTTTGGAGTTGTCCATGCTCTACCTCAGCTGCCTTGATTCTCGACTACTACGGGCTCACCCACATAGTCGCTCGTAAATGCTTAGATGTTACCCGCTTGTCTTCTATGACAACTCGTTAGCGAGGCGAGATCCGTAGTTCTCTCTGAGTCTGAGGTTGAGACGGTAACGCTCGAGTTGCTGGGCTATGTTCCTCTTTCCGCTGGGCATGGGGTTGTCAGCGAAGAACTGTTCGACCCTGCTTGCCAGAGGAGCTGACGTCTCCGTGCAGAGAAGAGGAACAGTCCTAAAGATCGAAGGCCGGGTTTTTTCAGGAAATCGAGCGCTCAGTTCAGCAAAGTTGTCGATTATGTAGGCGATTACCCGGTCGCCGGTGAAGGGGTTGGCGATAAGGTTCGCAAGCACGATAAAGGCATCTTGAATACGGATCTCTCCCTTGCACATCTCTGCCACTTTCAAAGACAATGTCGGCGACCTAAAGACGGTAACGGCGTAGAGATTGCGGAGTTTGTCCTGGGGATCCCTGGGGTTTCTGTATCTATCGAGCATGAATGCAAAGTCGCTGTCGTCTCCTTGGGTGGCGACCACACGCAGAGTAGCTGACGCAAGGTTGGGGGGGATAGGTGCAAGACCCGATATGTCCATCCGGAAAAGTTCGTTAGCTTTGGCGCCGATCTCCTTGTCGTTGGAGATTACCCCCAGTGCCTCGAAGGCTATCGCACGCGCAAGGGCTTGTTCCTCGGATTCCTCTTCGCTTTCTTCTGTTCCTAGCTCCAAGATGATCGGCGAGAAAAGCTCCCTGACAAGGGAGGAGACGGCTTCTTTTTGGTCGGAGTCTGCAATCCGATTCAACAGAGAGATGCTCGAGTAGATCAAGCGTAAGACGTTTGGATCTCGCTCGGTTGCGCTTGCTCGGAGGAGTGAGATGTAGTTCTTGAGAGTATCCCGCTCGGAAAGAACCAATGCCCATGAGTCGGAGATTAGGTTGAATCTCTCTGTAACTGAGTGCTGGCCATACCCCGAGATAGCTTTGTCACGCAGTTCACCTTTGTACATGGTTCGAAAAACGCCAAACCCGTCTGCGTTTACATAAACGTCTTCTATCCCACCTCCAACTTCAAGCTCCAGAGTGGGTCCTTGTAGTAGCACTGTATGTTCTTGTCCGTCTACTCTTACCTTTATCGGAACAAGCCAGGCCGAACCGATACTACCTTGTGGGTCATCACTGCGGTTTAGGTATCTGAAGGGTTCTTGGCTCAGTTGAATCCTGTTGTTCTCAAGAGATGCTGTAATAAGTGGGTGTCCTCCTTGAAACACCCAACTCCTCATCGTTTCGTTCATCGGCTCGCCGCTGGCCTCCTCGATACATGACCAAAGATCCGTGGTCTCGGCGTTAGAGAGCCGATAGCGGTCTAGGTATAGTGACACCCCGGCTCTGAATCGGTCCACTCCCAGGTATTCCTGGATCATTTTGAGGACGGAGGCGCCCTTTTCGTAAGTGAGCAGGTCAAACATCTCTTCAGCGTCGGATGGAGACATTACCGGATACTCTATTGGTCGGGTAGAGGGAAGAGCGTCTATATCCATGGCCTCAAGACGGCTAATTCCAAAGGAGTCCCACCTCTTCCAGCTAGGTCTGAAGGCGTTGCAAGCGACTAGCTCCATGTACGTGGCAAAGGCCTCATTTAGCCATATCCCGTTCCACCACTTCATAGTGGCCAGATCACCGAACCACATATGGGCTATCTCGTGGCATATCACGTCTGCAACTCTCTCGAGTTCTGCTTTTGAAGCAAGTCTTTGATCGACGAGCAGGAGGGCTTCCCTGAAAGTGACCGCTCCAAGGTTCTCCATCGCTCCTGCACCGAAGTCGGGGATCGCTATGAGGTCAAGTTTCGGAGCTGGATAGGGTATCTCAAACCAATCCTCAAAGAACTTGACTGCGTGCAGGGCTACGTCGTAGGCAAACTCACTAAGTTCGTGCGAGCCTTCGATAGAGAGGACTCGGACCGGCACTCCTGAGGTAGTTGTCTCAACTTTGGGAGAGCGGAAAGGTCCCACGATAAAGGCGACCAAATACGTGGAGATAGGCATCGTCTCTTCGAAAGTGATGCGCTTTTCTGTGGGTGAAACTTCTTCTACTAAGGAGACTGGGTAGTTTGATATCGCCTCGAGATGCCTTGGAACCACAAGGTGAATCTTGAACGTAGCCTTTAGATCTGGCTCGTCGAAACAGGGGAAGGCCTTCCTGGCATCCGTAGATTCAAATTGTGTTGTGGCGATATAGCGGGTTTCTCCCGAGGCGTCTTGGTAAGAGGAGCGGTAAAAGCCGGCGAGGTCGTCTTTCAGTTCCCCGCTGAAGGCTATGTCGACGACCGTTGTCCCAGCATCTATTACAGTGCTTGCTTGTAGGGTTAGAATCTCGTGTTCGTTGTCGTGCGCTACTTGAAGCACTTGTTCGTTACCGTCGCCGCCTCTCACAGAGGCTGAGGTTACCGTTAGGTCCTTTGCGTTTAGTTCTATCACGGAGGTAGGGGTAGGAACCTGAAGAGTTATGGACACCGTCCCCTCGAACGTGAAGTCGTCGAGGTTTGGCTTGATTTCAAGGTCGTATGACTTTGGGATTGCGGTGGGCGAAAGCCGATACATGTTGTTATCTCTCACTCTCGGTATGCTAATTCAGCGTTGCCGCCTCTGTGGCACAGATAGTGCATATTTTCTTTGAAAGTAAAGTTGCATTAGCTTCCAAGAGATTTGCTGGTGCGTTTCAGACTTGGATTGTCGCAGACGCATTGAAATCCACGGATAATTCTTTTTCAGCTACGTGGTCTCAATGAAGCTTACTTTCAGGGGCATCTCCTAAAGTGATCGTTATTGGATTTGCACTTGTGAAAGGAAATCTGTGGAGGAGTTCGAGGTCGCCTGTCTGGGATCTGCCATAGTAGATGTCTTCATTGAGGCATCAGATGACGATCTAAGACGGTTGGGGCTTGCCCGATCGTCTATGACCTTAGTGGGCAGGGAGGTCGCCATGGAGGTAGCGACTCTTCATGTGGCCAAAGAGGTCAAAAGTGGCGGCTCAGCTGCAAACACCGCAGCAGCTCTTGCAAACCTTGGAGTAAGTACTACATTTTGTGGTCTCTTTGACAACGATGAACTCGGAGAACGTTTCTCGCAGGAGATGAGAGAGGCCGGGGTGTCTGTCTTTAGGGAGTTCGAGTCACCCAATCTCGGAACGGGGAGGTGCCTCGTTTTTGTTACAGATGACGGCGAAAGAACCATGGCCACCTACTTGGGTTCCGCTTCAGCGATCAACGGTGCGATTGTTGAGACCTACCTCGAAAGACCTGCAAAGGTGCTGTATGTGGAGGGATACTTGCTGGAAGTCGCCTCCGTCTTTGAGACGCTCAGACACCTTGCCCCTGACCTTAGGAGGAGAGGAGTAAAAGTAGTACTTTCTCTATCGGACCGCTACCTGGTGGAGAGGATCTTTGGGAGTCTCCTTGACCTTCTAAAGGTTGGGGTTATCACGAACTTGCTTGGCAACGAAGGAGAGTTTGAGGCTCTTATGGGTGTATCCGACGTGAGAGCCGTGGCGGAAACCTTTCTCAAAGATGGCTTTGAAGGAGCGATCACTTGTGGGGGGGAGGGGGTAATAGGCTTTGGAAACGGCGAGATCGTTGAGGTTCCCGCCGATACCTCCGGTCCGGTTGTGGACACTACCGGTGCCGGAGATCTATTTGCATCTGGCTACCTATATGGGTTGGTGAGAGGAAAGGGACTAAGGTCGGCTTGTGAGATAGGAGTGGCGTGCGCAACAGAGGTTATCTCTCACTTTGGTGCGCGACCCGAGCGGTCACTGATTGATCTGATTGAGCCGTACCTTGGAAGTGTTTAGGTCGCGGGAAGTCTCTCCGAAACTAAGGTGTTGAAAGAAGTGGAGTGATGGCTCTAGTGGTTTGGGTTCTTTGTGGCTAGGTCACAACTGTGTTCGTTTTAGTGCTCTAAGAGGCAAAGTGGTCTAAACCGGAGTCGAACGGTCCTCGTGGAGGTGCACCTTGTCAGATGTAATAGATGAAGTAACCGAGTCCCAAGTAAGCAGTTCTGGCTTCGATGGTCGAAGAAGGGCTGTGTTCGTGCTCTTTGGAGCATCCGGCGATCTCTCCCGAAAGATGTTGTTACCTGCTCTATACCTAATCAGGGCGGCAAAGGAGGTTCGACTAAGCGTCATCGGAGTCTCTTCAACCCCCTTTACCAACGAGGAGTTTCGGGATCTCGCCAAGAAGGCGATCTATCAGTCCCAAGGTGAAAACGTACAAGATGAGGTGCTGGCGGATTTTCTGAGCGATTTGCGATATCAGGCAGGCGATTACAACAATAAAGACACCTTTGAACATCTAAGACGTCATATCAGCGAAGACGAAGACGTTCTCTTTTATCTAGCTATTCCACCTTCTATGTTCGAAAAGGTCTGTACCTCACTTGAGGAAGTTGGCCTTACGGCGAGAGGAAAATTGATCGTCGAAAAGCCTCTCGGTAGAGACTACGCATCGGCGGTCGAGCTAAATAACTGCTTGACGGCGGTTTTCCCAGACTCATCGATCTTCCGTATCGACCACTTCCTTGGGAAAGAAGCTATCCAAAATCTAATGGTTTTCAGGTTTGCTAACGCCGTCTTGGAGCCACTTTGGAATCGTACTTATGTCAATAAAGTGACGATCACGTTGGCAGAGGACTTTGGCGTAGAGGGGCGGGGAGCTTTCTACGACTCAGTCGGTGCTATCAGGGACGTGTTTCAAAACCACCTCCTCCAGCTACTGTGCCTTTTGGCGATGGAGCCTCCTATCGACATGGACTCCCGATCCATCTCAGATGAAAAGCTTAAAGTACTAAGGGCTATGCCCGAGATCTCTCCTGACGACGTCGTTGTGGGCAGGTATAAAGGCTATCTGTATGAAAAAGGCGTCGATGCTGAGTCCAAGACCCCAACTTTTTTTGCGCTTCGGTGTTACATCGAATCCTGGCGCTGGAGTGGTGTTCCGTTTCTTGTCAGATCCGGTAAGAATATGGCCGAGACGGTCACTGAGGCCGTTGTTGAGTTCAAAGTACCTCCCCAAAACCTGTTCTCACGTGAAAGTACCGAGGAGCTTGAACCTAACAAGTTTGTCTTTAGATTCAAGCCCGATGGAAAGATAGCCCTGAGGGTGCTTTCCAAGCAACCCGGGTCTCACATGACTCCGCATCCTGTAGAGTTGACGATCTCTGAGAGTGAAGAGTTGCCGAACCAAGGGGCCGATAGTTATGCACGTCTGATCGAGGACGCAGTCGCCGGAGACCACTCACGCTTCGCGACGCAGGAGTCGGTGCTTGAGTCGTGGAGGATCGTCGATCGCATCTTGGAGATCGAGGACGTATATACCTACCCACCGGGGAGTTGGGGACCGGCGAAGGCGGATACTTTATTCAGGGAGACGAATCCAAAGAGGTAATAAAAACAATGCCTGGATAAAGTGCTAACTCGGCTTCGCAGTAAAGTCAGAGTTTCAAAACAGCGGACGTCGCTTTTGAGCGGTCATCGGGTGAGCTTTAGATCTGAGACCCTGACAAGCAAAGACGCAATCCATGCACCGAAGGGTTCGAGTTCGCGCTCAAGTGCTGTTTGGTCTTCGACGAGGTTCTCGTCTATGTGCAAGGTAGCATCGTAGACAAACTCGATCGAGTTTTCTTTTTCCTTGGAGTTAGGTTCGTAACTAGTCTCTTCAGATATTGACGTAAGTTCAAAGCGCGTCGCGAACATGGTGGGTGACGATGCTGGAAGTGAAGATGTATATTCGTTCAGTTCAAGAGGATTTTTTCTGTGCTGAGCCCTTATTGCTACCTCGACGTTTATGTCCGCACCTTCTTCAAAGCCCTCTCCTAAGGTCCATGACCTAAAGTTACTCTGGCTCCAAGTGGGCCATTCAAGCGATATGTCGGCTCTCACTGTAGGTGGGTTGTCCTCCCCTGGGAGAGAGTAAGATGTTTCAAAGCTTATGTCGCCAAGCCAAACATCTATCTGGAAACGCTCCTCCACACCAGCTTTTTCGAGCATAGAACTCTCAAGAGAGGACTTTAGGTTGGCAACAAAATCGAGAAGTATATGATCAAGCATTTCCTGAAAGGATAGTTTACTAACTAGGGTATTAATGATGTCTAATCCGTGGATCAGCAGAAGAGTTTTATGTTATGCACATAGAGGGGGTGCCCTAGAGGCTCCATCCTCAACTGTCTTTGCGGTTGAAAGGGCGATTTTTGCGGGCGCCAGCGCCATCGAGATCGATGTGCATCCAACCAAAGACTTGGAGGCTGTATGCCTGCATGACGACTCTGTAGAGAGGACTACCGACGGATCCGGTAACGTTAGGGACCTGACGCTTGAAGAGATTAGAGGTCTCGATGCGGCTTACTACTTTGGAAACAATGATTCAGAAGAAGATCATCAGTTGTCAGAGGATGCCTACCCCTACAGGGGTCTTGCAAAGGAAGATCCAAAGTTTCGGGTCCCGACACTCAAAGAGGTTGTTGAGGCTGCGAAGAACACATTCTTAAACATCGATATCAAGGAAGACTTAGGATCCGAAGCTGAGTTTGAGGCTAAGGTTGTAAGTGAGATAGTAGAGAGGGATCTAATAGATTCAACTATCTTTGCCTCGTTTTTGCAGGCCCCACTTGACAGGATTAGAGACCAGTTCCCTGAACTCTACACCGCTGCCTCCCCTGAAGAGGCACTGCACTTTTACAACGACTTTTTAGCTGATAGACATCGGCCAGAGACACTTCCCCTTCCTTATGTGGCGCTACAGATACCGGGCTCTTACGGTGGTATTGAGTATCTTGACGCTTCTTTCGTCGAGTTTGCTCATGACTGCGGAGTTGCTGTGCATGTATGGACCATCAATGAGAGATCTCAGATGGAACACTTGGTCGAAGTTGGTGTCGACGGCATTATTACCGATCGTTCAAGTATCTGTGCGACAACGCTTTCAGATCTAAAGGTAGCGTATCAGCCTTGAGCCTCTTTAGCCCTTCTTTCACGTCGGTTAGCGACTTCTTTGGTGGATCGATATGGCTAAGGTGATGGTCGCTATGTCTGGCGGGGTGGATTCATCGGTGGCGGCTGGACTTTTGGTGGAACAGGGCCATGAGGTTGTGGGTGCGACCTTGAAACTTTGGGGTGGAACCTCGGACTCAGGATGTTGCTCTGTATCTGACGTCGAGGACGCACGGCGAGTTGCAACCCAGATCGGTATCAAACACTTCGTCTTTAACTTCACTGAGGAGTTTGAAGCGAAGGTGGTCGACCCTTACGTAACCTCCCACAGTCGGGGCGAGACCCCCAACCCTTGTGCGGAGTGCAACCGCCACATAAAATTTGACCTGCTCCTTGAGCGGGCGGTCCGTCTGGGATTTGACTACCTCGCTACAGGACACTACGCAAGAGTCGTTGACCATCGTGGAAAGATCCACTTGGCCCGAGGTGTTGACAGGGCTAAGGATCAGTCTTATGTGCTCTCGATGCTAAAGAGTTGGCAGATCAAGCGCCTCATGCTCCCGGTTGGTGAGTACCCAAAGACTCAAGTCAGGGAGATCGCAAGAGGATTTGGATTTCGCAATGCGGACAAAGGTGACTCGCTTGAGGTATGTTTTATCACAAAGACGCAAGGGCGTGTAAACTTCCTAGGCGAGCGAATTCCCCTAAGGCGTGCCAAGGTTGTGGATGCCTCAACTAGGAACGAGCTGGACATGGACCTAATCTTTGAGACCGTGACCGTTGGTCAGCGTAAGGGTGTAGGTACTTTAGGGGACGCTAAGCGGCACTACGTGATCGACAAGGACGCTACGAGTGCAACGGTGGTTCTTGGAGCAGAACGTGACCTGTATGTAAGGAGTCAACGCATCCATAACGCAGTGTTTGCCAGCGGCGAAGCTGGTCCTAGTCCCGAACATGAGATCTTGGTTCAAGGTGCTGCGCATGGCACAGCTGTTCCAGCGTATCTTGATCGTGACACCATTAGGTATCTCCAGCCCAGGAGAAGAGTTGCACCGGGACAGCTTCTTGCGTTCTACGACGACGATGTTGTCCTTGGTTCCGCCTTAGTCAAGGAGTAGAGGTGGACGACCAGGTAGCGGCTGCGAAGCGGATCGAGGAGCTACGAAGGCTGATAGAGGAGGCTAACGAGGCGTACTACGTCAAGGACTCTCCCACTATCTCAGACTTCGACTACGACAACATGATGCGGGAACTTAGGAGTCTCGAAGAGAACTTTCCTGGTCTAGTGACGGCAGACTCCCCAACCCAGAGAGTAGGAGGCTCTCTAAGTCGACTTTTTTCTCCCGTGAGACATAGATCTCAGATGATGAGTCTCGACAACGTCTTCAGCAAAGAAGAGTTACAAGAGTGGTTCCAGCGAGTAAGACGCATGTTGATTCAGGCTGGGAATAGCTCAGAGTCCATAGAGTTCGTCCTTGAACCAAAGATAGATGGTTTGGCGATATCGTTGCTTTACCAAGACGGACTGCTTACGCGTGCAGCTACTCGGGGGGACGGAGTGGTAGGGGAAGACGTGACTGCGAACGTTGAGACTATCTCCGAGATTCCCAAGAAGCTCCCCGCTTCAGCAGGAGAGATATCGTTATTGGAGGTAAGGGGGGAGGTATATATGTCGATTAAATCTTTCGAGGCACTGAATCTTCAGCAGCTAGCCCAGGGGAGGCCAGTATTTGCTAATCCGAGAAACTCTGCGGCAGGCTCATTGAGACAGAAAGACCCTAACATCACCGCCTCCCGCTCTTTGAGCTTTTGGTCTTATCAGTTGGGGGAGATTGAAGGAGGACCGACTCTCGTTACTCACATGGAGACACTCAATCTGCTGAGGGAGCTCGGGTTTCCAGTTAATCCGCTAATCAAGACGGCCTCAAACGAGGCTCTGATAGAGGCGGAGATAGAGAGGCTGAACCTCCGGCGCCATGATCTTCCCTATGAGATTGACGGTGCCGTTGTAAAGGTAAACGACCTTAGGCTAAGAGAGATTCTAGGTACAACGACGAGGGCTCCCAGGTGGGCAATCGCTTACAAGTTCCCGCCCGAGGAACGGGTGACGTTGCTCAAAGATATTATGGTCTCGATCGGAAAGTCGGGCAAAGCAACGCCGTTCGCAGTTCTTGAGCCTGTCTTTGTTGGAGGGTCTACGGTGTCGATGGCAACCCTACACAACGAGGATCAGGTGCGCTTCAAAGACGTTAGACCGTCGGACCACGTGGTTGTACGAAAAGCCGGAGACGTTATCCCAGAGGTAGTCGGTCCGGTGCTGGATCTAAGGCCCAAAGACTCAAAACCCTGGAATTTCCCTAAGGTATGTCCCAGTTGCGGAGGACCTTTAGTGCGCGATCTGGGAGAGTCGGATCACTTTTGTGTGAACTACTTATGTCCAGCTCAGACGGTTCAAAGGGTTGCCTTTTTTGCGTCACGTGAGGCTATGGATATCGAAGGTTTAGGTGAACAGAGGGTGCAGCAACTAGTGGAGCGATCTTTAGTGAGGGATCCTTCTGACTTATATCGACTAACCAAGGAGGATCTGCTTGGTCTGGACAAGTTCAAAGAGCTCTCTGCAACGAAACTGCTGACTGCTATAGAAAACTCAAAGACTCAACCGCTGTATCGGGTAATCGTGGGCCTGGCGATTCGCCATGTCGGGGCGACGGCGGCGACGAAGGTGGCGAATGTAGTAGGTACTTTAGAGGGGCTCTTGCAGGTGGACTCCGAGTCGCTCTCCAGGGTTGATGGTCTTGGCGAGGTTATAGCGAACTCCGTGGTTAGGTATGTAACGGACCCCGTGACTAAGGGGCTAATACAGTCCTTGATTGAAGTAGGGGTTGGACTAAGTAAGAGTGTTTCGGATGAAGAAGAGATCTATCCTCAGAGCCTGGCAGGGATGTCTTTCGTTGTCACGGGCACTCTGTCGGGATTTACGAGAGAGGAAGCAGAAAGGGCTATCATCAAAAGAGGAGGTAAGGTTTCGTCCTCCCCATCCTCAAAGACCAGTTATCTGATAGTCGGGGCAAATCCAGGTGCGTCGAAGCTGACTAAGGCTGAGAGGTTAGGGGTTGGTATCATCGGAGAAGGCGAGTTCTTATCTTTGCTGAAAGAAAGCCGATAATAGACTATGTAATGGTCGGACCGAGACAACGCGTAAGGTGAAGTAACTGAGTGGCGTAAATGGAGTAGGAGAAAAGCTAGGTCTGGTGCTTGGTGGCAGGTACAAGCTGCTTGCCTCGATAGGACATGGCGCCTCCGGAGATGTCTACTTAGCCGTCGACTCCAATCTGTCTAGAGCAGTGGCCATCAAACTTCTGCACTCCCAGCTCGCATCTGACAGGGTATTCCTGCAGCGTTTTCGAGCTGAAGCTAAAGCTGCGGCTGCACTGTCTAATCCATCGATCATGTCGGTCTACGATTGGGGTGAATCTCTCACCGGTCCCTACTTGGTGGTGGAACTCCTAAGCGGTGGATCTTTACGCGAACATCTTTCCTCGGGGTTTAAGCCTAGCCCGTCACAGGTTGTACAGATAGCCCTCCAATGTGTCTCTGGACTTAGGTATGCACATAAATATAGCTATATTCACAGGGACCTCAAACCTGCAAACTTGATCTTTGATGAGGGTGGCCACATAAAGATCGCCGACTTTGGACTAGCGCGTACACTGGCGGAGCCGAGTTGGAGCGAACCTAAGGGAGTTCTGTTGGGCACGGCAAAGTACGCATCACCTGAACAGGCAAATGGAGAAACAGCACTAAAACAAAGCGATATATACTCACTTGGACTGATCCTTTACGAGATGGTTGCAGGAACGCTTCCATTTGACGGCAAAGATACCTTTGAGATCCTTCGAGCCCGTCTAAAAGGTGATGTAGAGCCCCCCGATGGCTCCGGAGTTCTTGAACCAATACTAAGAAGGTCGTTACGTCGAGACCCGATGGAGCGTTACGACGCCGAGGAGCTCTTGGCAGAACTGTTGGTACTGTCTAGATCCTTGGAGCCTGCCGAACCAATAGTCCCGCTTCACAGGGAAGAGTACAAAGCTCTCAGAGAGAGAGGGACTCCAATATCTCCAGTAATAGATATCGATGACGGAGATACACAGTTGGCAGGGAGTGTTGGGTTTCCTTCCCGAGATCTCAAGGGTGAGGTGCCTACAGTCTACGACGGAGAGCTCGACGTCTCAACAACAACCTTCGCTCTAGGTAGCGATAGCATCTCGACGATGACAGTGGTCGACGGTTCGATCGATGTTGCTGGTGATCTTAGTTCCTCGGGGATAAAAGAACAAGCAAGACGGTCCAAAGGCAGGTCTCTAAGGGGTTGGCGAGGACTTGTCATGTGGATCGTTGTAACGGTCTTTCTCTCGGCGGCGACCTTTGCAGCGGCTTCGTTGTACCAGAGTGCCACGAGCGCTACTGTCCCCTCCGTGATGGGGTTGACTCCGCCACAGGCCACTTCTGCGATCGCAAAGGTGGGACTTAAGGCGCTGGTGTCTGGTAAGGCGTACTCTCCTACGGTGCCGATAGGGCTTGTTCTATCGGAGTTTCCAAAGCCCGGATCAAAGATCTCTAAAAACGTAGAGGTCGATCTTACGCTTTCTGCAGGTCCAGCTCCGGTTCCGGTACCAGGTGTCGTAGGCGCTACGCAGGCAACTGCAGAGCAAGAGATAACAGCTGATCACTTGCACTTTATTGTCCAAAGTGCCTACTCCTCCACAGTCAAAAGCGGGGACGTCATATCGACGACCCCAGCTCCGCAACGTCTTGCACCTTATGGATCTAACGTGACATTAGTTGTTTCAAAAGGTCCGGCCCCAGTTGCGGTACCTAACGTGGTTGGCGAGTCGCAACAAGCTGCTACCTCTGCATTAACGGCAGATCAACTATCTATTAGTTCTACGACTGCTTACTCAAACACCGTTCCAACCGGAGAGATTATCTCACAAGGGGTGGCTCCCGGTGCAATGGTATTGCCTGGTACAACCGTTCCAGTGGTGGTTTCGTTGGGTCCACAGTATGTGACGGTACCAAACGTATTAGATGATACGTTATCCCAGGCGCAACAGGCGCTGCAAGGTGCTGGGCTTCAAGTTGGGAACGTTTATGGACCCAAGAACGCCAAGGTAGTCATCTTTACCAACCCAACCCTTGGTACCCAGGTACTCTATGGAAGCTCAGTAGATCTGTATATGGCGTAAAGCGGCTCTTCGGAAATAAGCGGTAATCCGGTGCCAAGATCGACCAGGAATCGGTTTGTTGTTGAGCGTTCTTGGGTGTATGGCCAGATTGAAGCCGTCATTTTGAGAGGTCTAGGCTACACAACCTATGAACGG
>NZ_FQUL01000014.1:59417-59740 GCF_900128965.1 Ferrithrix thermotolerans DSM 19514 | reverse complement strand
CTTTCTCGAGAGGGCCTCTTGGCTCTGCTGGTTGATTATCTTGCGCCACTTAGGTGATCTGGGACGAAAAGAGTCCCTCTCGTCGCAACAGCGCACCCTTTCCTCCCTAGAGACAGGCGTCGTACTCTTTCAAGATCCTCGCCTTGTAGCTCGGGGAGAGCACTCGTCTTGTTGCCTTTGGTGGGAGGGTCACCTCTTTGGTTGTTTTGTCTTCCACCGTTTCATCGTAGGTAGCCATGTGAACATCTCTGCCTTCTCGCCCTCATTAATTTATTTTTCAAGCCGCGCACACACTGATACTGAGACATAGGGAAAAGACCTGA
>NZ_FQUL01000014.1:40709-59212 GCF_900128965.1 Ferrithrix thermotolerans DSM 19514 | reverse complement strand
TATGTCCACACTGTGATGAACCGGTTGCCTACTTGGATCTCGATAACTGATAGACACTCTACTTCCACTGTCAAGGACTAAATAAAGATCAAAAGTCGATGACAGTTCTATAACCATTTCCTAAGATAGACACAGTTCCAAAGACCCTATGGCCTATTTGCACAACTTTAGGCACACGACCTGCTTACATGGCCCAATCGATGGGCATGGTTGGAGATAGTTCTGACAACACTATGGCATAAGTCTTTGTGGGCGTCACTCAAAAAAGAGCTCGTCTACCGAAGCGAATTTAACACAATATAGGAGGCGAGAACCGCAATCTTTGAGGGGATCTAAGTGGTACAGCTGCAAGAGGCTTCATTTGAGCATCGACTATGTATCGCTAATGAAGTTCGAACAAGCCGCTACGATACAGGCCGCATAGGTAAGCGGGGTTCAGTGTCCCATTTGGTGAGCAAGTCCAGTCCTGACATCTAGCTTTGTACGGCGCTCTCAAGGGCTTGGACAAGAGTGTTCCACGGGAGCGTTGCGCACTTTATCCGTACTGGGAACTTTACGACACCCTGAAGAGCAATGAGCTCTCCTACGGTGCGCTCATTGATAGGCTCAAAGGGGATGATCTCCTCTCCATATAGATCGCTATCCTCTTCTAGCGCCATCATCTTCTTGAAGGTCTTTACAGCCCTGCGAACCTCAGACAACGGCTTGCCCTTTACTGCAGTGGTCATAAGTGATGCAGAAGAGCGGGATATAGAACATCCTTGTCCCTCGATCCTTATGTCCTTCAACTCCTCGTCTTCAATTAGTAAGTAGACCCGAACCTCGTCTCCGCAGAGTGGATTGTATCCCTGTTCCATTACCGCAGGGGGGGTCGGTAACGTGCCATGGTTCCTCGGATTTTTATAGTGATCAAGTATGATCTCTCTGTAGAGGTCCTCAAGACCTGACATTGTTGAATCCCCTTCTATCTAAAAAATTCCACAGTCTTTACTAGGGCGCTGACCAGTGAATCTACATCACTTTCTGTGTTGTAGAGGTAAAAAGACGCGCGCGCCGTTGCGGGGACGTTTAGTGACGTCATTAGTGGCTTGGCGCAGTGGTGCCCTGCTCTTACGCAAACACCTTCTTGGTCAAGTATTTGAGAAACGTCGTGGGGATGAACATCTTTGAGCTCAAAGGAGATGACCCCACTTCGTGCACTAGGGTTCTCTGGTCCAAATATCTTGATCTCAGATCCGAGTCTCTCGTGCAGCTGTTCCATAGCATAGGAGGTGAGACTGAGTTCGTGAGCTCTTATGTTCTCCAAGCCGATCTCTTCTAGGTAGGTTAGCGCAGCGCTCAACCCCACCGCCTCAGCGATCGGAGGTGTACCTGCTTCAAACTTATGAGGTATGTCGTTAGTTGTGAATCCCTCGGTGGTGACGTTTCGAATCATCTCTCCACCTCCCAAGAAGGGATACATCTCCTCTAGTATCGAAGTCCTCGCCCAGAGGGCGCCTATACCCGTTGGGCCAAGCATCTTGTGGCCCGTGATGCAGTAAGCATCTACTCCTAACACTTGGAGATTCGTAGGCAGATGGGGAGAGTACTGTGCTCCGTCAGCTATGACGATTGCACCTTCTTGATGAGCGTACTCCGTGAGTTGCTTGATGGGGTTTAAAGTTCCTAGTACGTTAGAAGCCATTGTAACTCCGAGGATCTTCACACCCTTTAGCTGTTGCTCAATGTTGTCTAGAACCAGTTGGCCTTCGGCATCAATATCGATGAACCTAATTTCAAAGCCGATCTGCTCTCTCAGGATCATCCAAGGGACGATGTTTGCGTGGTGCTCCATCTTGGTCAACAGGACGACATCGTTAGGACCTAAGATTTTTCTGCCGTATCCGTGAGCGAACAGGTTGAACGCTTCGGTGGCGTTCTTGGTAAAAACGATCTCTAGCTCTGGCTTTGGAGCTCCCAAGAAACGACCAAGGTGAGAGCGGGCCTCTTCGTAAAGGTTCGTTGCCTGCTCTGCTACCCGATACACACCGCGATGTACGTTGGCATGAGTCGTATGATAGTAGCTATCCATAGCCTCCAATACCTTCGAAGGTCGTTGTGCAGAGGCTGCTGAATCCAGATACACAAAGGGATCTTGACCAACCTCTTTGAAGATAGGAAAGTCTTGCTTTACAGTTTGAGCGTCCAGAACCTTATCGTTATCAGGCAGTTCAACTACTAGTTCGTTCGCCACTTTTCGTATCCACTCCTTTCGAGTGCAAGGGCTAGGTCGGCTTTGCCCGACTCTACAATCTTTCCGCCGATGGCTATGTGGACAAAGTCCGGTTCAAGGTAGCTAAGAATTCGGTTGTAGTGCGTGATCAACAGCACACCCATCTCGGGTCTTTCGCCTCTTACCTCAGCGACTCCGTCCGCCACTGTTCTAAGTGCATCGATATCGAGTCCCGAATCCGTCTCATCTAAGAGAGCCAAGTCGGGCTCAAGTAGAGCCATCTGTAGAATCTCATTTCGTTTTTTCTCTCCGCCAGAGAATCCTGCATTTAGGTGGCGCTCGGCGAAAACGGGATCCATTCCAAGTCTGTCCATCCACTCCATAAGAGCGAAGCGAACCTCCAAGGCAGATACATCGATACCCTTGCGAGCAGAGATCGCCTGGCGAAGAAACTGTACAACTGAGACTCCTGATATCTCTTCGGGATACTGGAATGCGAGGAACATCCCTGCCTTCGCCTTGGTGTCAGGAGTCCACAAGGTGACGTCTTCTCCTTTGAAGCGGACCGTCCCTTCGGTAATTGCGTAGGCGGGGTTAGACATCAAGGCGTTGGCTAGCGTTGACTTCCCGGCCCCATTTGGACCCATGATCACGTGGAGCTCCCCAGGAGCGATCTTGAGGTCCAGGCCTTTTAGGATCTTTGCACCGTCGGCCTCAACGTGGAGGTTTTCTACCTCCAGGAGCATCTCTTTCATAGAGCTTATTCTACCCTCTTGAATTTATACTACGACGATACTACAAATATACTGCCAAAGTCCCCTAAATCTCTGGGCGCCAGTAATGCACCAACTCCGTTACCTCGGGGTCTCGTGCCTCTTCGTCAGGTATCGTTGCTGTTCCGATGTAGATCCATCCGATGATATGGTCTTTTGCGTCTAATCCAAGTTGATCCTTGATAAATGGATCGTAGGTTGCTTCTCCGGTTCTCCACATCGTGTCGTAACCAAGGGACTTTGCAGCGACGAGGACGTTCTCGGTTGCGGCAGCGGCAGACAAAATCTGTTCTATCTCAGGGATTCTTGAATCTTGATCGACCCTTGCAACCGCTACTACCACCAATGGAGCTCGATCGAGTTTTGTCGACTCTTTTTGAATCTGTCCTTCGGTCGGTACGCGACCTTTCGATTTTGCGCGCGCATAAAGAGCCTGAAGGAGTACCTCGTTGAATGCTTTCTTGGTGTTATCCTCTAAGACTACGAAGGAAAACGGTTTTAGGCTGCCGTGATCAGGAGCGTTCGCTGCTGCCTTGAAGATCAGTTGGAGTTCTTCGGCAGTGGGTCCAGGTTCAGACAGACGACCGACAGACCGGCGTGATAAGAGGTTGGTGATCGTTTCGTTCATGGTGAAGCGCTTTCTCCGTCAGTTGATCAGTTCTGTGGCGATTGGCCGTTTTAGACGTGTTAGCGACCATTCGCCGGGCGTTACCATCCTCTTGCTACCCATTCATCTAGATGTGGGCTCTCATTGCCTACGGTGGTGAAGTCACCATGTCCTGGTAGTAAGAGGGTTTTGGGTTGGAATGATCTAAAGATGCGATTCTCTATCGAGTCAATGATCTTGTTGAAGTCTCCTCCTTCGAACTTTGTGGCGCCGGGTCCCCCTGGAAAAAGGGTGTCTCCCGTGAACAATATGTCGTGTTCTATGAGCTCGAAACACAGTGAACCCTCGGTGTGGCCTGGCGTGTGTATGACCCGCAAAGCTTGACGACCAAAGGTAATGACTTGACCGTCTTCTATGGTCTGATCGTAGCTAGGCAGTCGACTGGCATCTTCAATGGACACTGAAACATCGATTCCAGCGTCTCTTACTGCCTCCACCGCTCCTATATGATCCCAGTGCCCGTGAGTTTCGAGTACTCTTATTACCCCAAGTGTCTTGGATAACTCAAGAAGCCGTTCGTGTTCGTTTGCAGCGTCGATAAGTATCGACTCCCCGGTCTGATTGCATTGCACTATGAAGACGTTGTTAGCGATTGGTCCAACGACAACTCTGTAGATGGAAACGTCGTCAAAGCGTATCTCCGCGTCCAATTTTTTCCCTCGATAAGTTGTAGTATATTGACAGCTTAGTGACCGGTGGGTAACCGTTCAATGTGCTCTACTTGCAGTTTACCCTACGGGTCGCCGTTTAGGAGGAAGAATGAACTTTGCCTTTAGTGAAGAACAGCAGGAGCTGCGCAACTCTGTGAGGAGATTTCTAGAAGACAAGTCTCCGATATCCAATGTTAGAAAGGTGATGGAGACCGAGTCCGGGGTTGACGAGGTACTCTGGACGCAGGCTGCCGAACAGCTAGGTCTTTGTGGTATCGCGATTCCTGAAGCCTACGGTGGTCTGGGTTTTGGGTCGGTCGAGCAAGCGATTGTACTCGAAGAGCTGGGACGTGCTTTGGCTCCGATCCCGTATCTTTCATCAGTTGTCTTAGGTGCGAACGCAATCATGCTGTCGTCGGACGAAGAGGCAAAGTCTAAGTTGTTACCCCTAATAAGCTCAGGAGAAGGACGTGTGGCAGTCGCAATGTTTGAAAAGCCTCACGACGTCGGGGTGACGGAATGTGAGACTAAGGCGACAGCAGATGGTGGGAACTATAGGCTTCAAGATACGAAGCGCTACGTTATCGACGGCCAGGTGGCTTCAGACCTGCTAGTCTTTGCAAAGGGGCCGCAAGGTATCTCGCTGTTTCATGTCGAGGCAAAGTCGGCGGGAGTTGTAGTTTCTGAACAGCCTTCGTTAGACCTGACCAGACGGTTGGCTATTGTAGAACTGAATGACGCCCCTGCTTCGTTGCTCGGTTCGGAGGGATCCGGAGAGGAGATCTTTGAACGTCTAAGGGATATTGCTTGTGTGCAACTCGCTAATGAGATGATGGGTGGAGCACAAAGAGTTCTGGAGATGGCGGTTGACTACGCCAAGGTAAGGATCCAGTTCGGACGACCGATCGGCAGCTTTCAGGCGATCAAGCACAAGTGCGCTGATATGTTGGTTGAGGTAGAGTCGGGCAAATCTGCAGCATACTACGGTGCCTGGGCTGCTGACAACGACCCAGAGGAGCTTAGAGTAGCAGCACCTTTAGCCAAGGCTTTCTGCGCAGACGCTTTTTACCTGGCTGCCTCGGAGAACATCCAGATACACGGTGGTATAGGATTTACGTGGGAGCACGATGCTCATCTATACTTCAAAAGAGCAAAGTCATCTCAACTGATGTTTGGAGACTCTTCCTACTTCAGGTCAAAGCTAGCCACCTCCATCGGAATCTAGGTCTTGCAAGACTTGCGGCGGATGGTTGAATGAGGTTTCTTTGAGCAGAGCCGACTAAGCGCATTTGGCTGTTTAACTCGCTGTGTAGTTCCAGATGGACTATTTATCCCTCCGAGAGTTGGAGAGGATGTGTCACTGTTATTTGGATATCCTTCGTGGTGGCGATCTCGTTACGATGCAAATAATCGCCTTGATTATCGCTGCCACCATGGAAAGATTTGCCTTCATCTCTTCGGACTAAGGCGTATCCGGCAACTCCTTCTTATATCTGAGCTTGCATCAGATGTAAGTTTGCCAACCGTAGCTGTAGATGGTCAAACTTCACTTTAGCGGTGGTTAGAAAGCCCTCCAAAGATCAAATGGGTGGGTTAGTGCTATCGAGAGTTATGACATAGGCCCGAGGGTGGTTGTCCTAGATAGGTTTGGAGCGTGACTGGTGCTTGATTTGCAACTACTAGTACAAAGTGCTGGCTACATTCCGATGGCGGAAACCTTCCTTGTTGGCGGAGACTGAAAACAAGTTCGGCTGAGTGCCGTGGATCAAGTGATAGCCAAAGGACGCCGATAGAGAAAGTTGCAACTCCGTGAGGTGCTCTATTGGGTGATGATTATCAATTCGAAGTCAGCACCCTAGCCAGCGCATGCTGGGTTTAGAGAAACTCTTACTTCAGATATCGCTAGAATGTGTTCGTGGGTAGAAGGTCAGTTGGAGCCTATCACAGTTGTTTGGAGAGCCAAGAGTGCCTCGTTGGATGATCAAGGTTACCGAAGACGACGTAGAGCGGGCGAAAGCCCTGCTTCTCGACTCGTTGCGTAGCGGGAAGATTAATCACTCCGAGTACATAGTCAGGCTTGGAGCCATCGAGAAAGCAAAGTACGTTGGTGATCTTTACGACCAGGTGTTTGCGAGTTCATCTGCGCTACGTCGTCGAGGTGGGCGTCGTTTTCTTAGTGTGCGTAAGCTGAACTTGTTGTCATTGATAGTGGCGGTGTCGGTCTTTCTCGGTGTCGGGGCTAGAAGCTCGATAACATGGGTGGTGGTGGCGTTAGTGGCGTTCGTGACCCTTTTTGCAAATGCTATGAAGCTCTGGCGAACGAATCAGATTACCAAGAGATCTGCAAAGCGCTCCGTAGATCTTTAGGTAAGTAGGACAACTAGGAAGGAACAGCTGTGTCTGAAGGCAAGTACCACGACCTCTCTGAGTCGCTTCGAGACTCGGGAAGGGAGTTGCGAAAGCATATCCCGGAGGTCTATCGAGGGTTTGCTGGACTTCATCGGGCTGCTTATGAAGATGGAGCTCTAAGTGGCAAGTTTAAAGAGTTACTGGCCTTGGTGATCGCCATATCTCAAGAGTGTGATGGATGTATTGTCAGTCACGTCTCTTCTGCAATTCGCAAAGGTGCCACCGAACAAGAAGTGGCTGAGGCTATTGGAGTTGCCATTGCGATGATGGGAGGTCCAGGTACCGTCTGGGGACCTCGAGCCTTCGAGGTTTATCAAGAGTATGCGGTCAAGGAAGAGACTAGGACTTAGCGTATCGCTGTACAAAGTTGGCGATAGCGGTAGTGGGGTCTTTCCCAAGTATATAAAGGGCTCTAAAACCAACAGGATCCTCGATCTCTCCAAGAATACAGCTGTTCCTTGTCTCAATGATATCGATTCCATAGAGCCCGCTTCCTAGCACAGATTTGATCCTTTTGGCGACGGAGTGGACTTCATCGGGCGGCGCAGATATCGATATAGAGCTGCCACACGCGTAGTTTGCTCTAAACTCTCCTGGCCTGGGTACCTTCTTTACCCAGGCAAAAATCTCATCTCCAACTACGTAAGCTCTCCATTCAGCCACGACGTCATGTACAAAGGGCTGAACGACCAGATTGTTTGACGTGGCACAAGGTATGTACCTTTGGGCGGATATCGGGTCGGAAACTAAGAAGACACTATCCCCACCGTGACCAAATCGATCTTTTACGACATATGGATAATCGAACGGAAGATCTTTCAGTTGCTCCGGGGTCAAGACTTTCGTCGGTGGGGTAGCGATACTCATCTCCTTTGCAAAGATGTACGTGCTGTACTTGTCGGTTGCCAGCTTAAGCAGCCACGGATCGTTCAGCACTTTGATCTGGAGCTGCGATAGTGCTGTAGCGAGTGAGGTATCTCTCGACCGCATCAAGATAAGGGCTACATCTGAACAGGTCGACGCCAGGCCTTTGTTGCTATAGTTCTTAATCGTCTCGGTGCTTAGTACCTTGGTTTTTACGCCTGAACCCCTTAGCGCACCTCTAAGTTGCTTTACGAAAAATTGATTTCTCTTTAGTTCGTGACGAGAGTAAAGAATGAGAACGTCTTTAGCAGCAGGTGTCATTTGAGTAGATGATCTTCTGTCGTGATCCTGCGGATGCTCTTTGCTAGACATAACGCTACGTCGATGCCAGTGATCTCCGATATGCGTCTAAAGTGGGCGTTTGAGTTGACCTCTAAGACGTAGGCAGACCCTTGTTGATCGACAACTATGTCTACGCCCGCTGTTATTGCTCCAACCGCTTTAGATGCTCTTATGGCCAACTCAGATAGGTGAGGGTGGGGATCGATCGCTATACCAGATGCACCTAGAGTGAGGTTGGCACGAAACTCGCCCCTCTCACTTGGTTGTCTCGCTACTGCAGCGACCATCTTTCCGTCGATGACTTGGAGGCGGAAGTCCTGATTGTTAGGTGTGGCAATGTATCTTTGCAGTAAAAATGCCCGGTCTTTGAAAGAATCGATGTGGGCCAAGAGTTCTTCCCTGTTGTTTGCCCGAAAAACCTCCTTGCCAAAAGACCCCTTTGTGGCTTTCACAACAACGGGGTACCCAAAAATATCTTCTGATTGCACGATGATAGTCTCTCTTGAAGGCTGCCCCGGATAACGCTCAGGTGCAATCAGTGTAGACGGTGTAGGAACTCCTTCTTTGACCAAGTAGAGGTGGGTTAGAGCCTTGTCGTCGCAAACCCTGACCGTATGAGACGAATTTATGGTTATTACGTCCAAAGACTCAAGCGCCAAGTTCAGGGCGGTATCTTTAATCTGCATGACTGCGATATCTGGGAGTTGATCGTTGGTAATCGATATCTGACGCTCCTGCTCGTCAGTAGAGACTAACACTGCGAGCTCCAAAGAGTCGACTACTCTTGCGTGAAGTCCTTCTTTGTTTATGGCTTCGGCTACCAAAGTTGCTTGATCTTGAAACTTAGGGCCGAGTTCTAAGTTGGCAACTATCCAAATCTCTGGCTTGTCCACGGGACTAACATAGTCTCTAGAACCGAAGTTACTCGCCCGTTAGGTTCAAAGGTCAGATAGGTGTTGATGTGAGACGTGGTCAGTATGGATAGCCTGAGAGGGGAGCAAGGAAATCTCGACTTTTACCTTCAGGAAGTTGCTCTCAAAAGTGAAGAACCTCTAAATACCCCAATCTTGGTGTTGTCTCAGGGATTTATACTTGGAGCGAGGCCAACTTCTTTACATGAACAGGGTGTAGAAGCCGCACAAAGAGTGTCGACTCTAACGGGATGGCCAGTTCTTTCCTATTGGCCCTCGGGAGTAGGGGAGTCAGAGGGGGTTTTCTCGGTAGATGGAGCTCTTAAAGACGTTAACTGTGTGATCCGTTCCGTTCGGGGCCTCTATCCCAGTAGAGAGGTAGTGTTCGTTGGCTTCGATGTGATGGGATCGGTTTTCTTAGCCGCTGCGCTATCGTCCGATGAGATATCAGGTGTAGTAGTTGTGGGTAGTGATATTGGTCCTCGAGGTTTGATAGATCCTAGCTCCTTGCTTAGTCGACTGTCGTTGAGTTCTGTGCGTTTAGCATCAGGTTACAACCTTGAGAAGTTGACGGAAGACGTGGAAAAGGTTGAATCGAAGGGCCGCAACGCCTTTGGGAGGATGCCAATTCTTGTGATTGTAACGACTAAGCGTTATCGGTCCAGAGTTGACGTCTTCGCCACAGACATCGTGAGCAATAAAAAGACGGAGATACACTCGTTTCTGACCGACGACGTGTCTTTGCGCTACGATCCTCAGCTGTACGCAGTCTTGGCTGGCTGGCTAGATCGCAACTTCTAGCAAAAAAGCAGGCTGGCCTCTCTAACCGATAGCTCTCCGCAGGGACTGTGCTGCGATGAAAGGATCCTCAGCTTGAACCAGATATCGAACCACAACGAACCTAGTTGCACCTAACTGTTTGAGGTCAGTCACATTCTCTGGTTGAACTCCCCCGGTGACAAAAAAAGGAATGGGGCATACCTCGGATGCGTACTTGAGGTACTTCTTTCCTGTGCCTGGTCTTCCCGGTTTGGTCGGTGTTGGCTCGATGGGTCCCACCGATACGTAATCAACGGGACATCCGACCGCTTCGTCCAGCTCCACTTTGGAGTGAGTTGACAGGCCAAGGATCCTTTTGCGACCAATGATTTGGCGCACGTCTGTGGCTGGAAGGTCCTCTTGTCCTACATGAACGCCATCTGCTTCGCTCATTAGAGCTATGTCAACTCGATCGTTTATGATAAATGGTACGGAGTGTTTCTTGCAGATGGGCTGGATGCCTTGTGCTGCCTTTAAGATCTCTCGGTCACTTGCGCTCTTCTCCCTAAGCTGTACAATGTCTACTCCTCCTAGAATTACGCTCTCAACGAACACTTCTAGATTCGGCACTATCGGCGTGCAGAGATAAAGGCTCCGTTTATCGATGTCGAACTCGTCCACTATGTCGCTCAAGCCTTTGAGATCTCAGTGTTTTTGAGCCTTCATTTGGGCTTTGTACTCTTTGACTAGGCGAAGGGTCTCCTGTGAGGTTATGTCTGCAACTGACATGTGAACCCCTTCTTCCCCAAATGGAGCAGTAGCTTCTCGCCAGCCACTTGGCCGCACGTTAAACTGCTTAGCCAATAGAGCAGCGAAGATCTTGGCCTTTTGTTCCCCGAATCCCGGTAGTGCGCTTATCCTTTGAACAAGATCTTCCCCGTTAGTCGCATCTCGCCAGACCTTAGCAGCATCGTTGCCATAATTGTTTGCAATGATCTCACAAAGTGCAATGCATCGCTTAGCCATGGACCGTGGAAACCTGTGGAGAGCTGGTTTTTGGGAAAAGATCTCTGTAAGCGCGTCTACGTCCATAAGTGCGATGGCTGCAGCGTCTAGGTCGCCGCCGAGTCGTTCCTTTAGGAGGGCCGGCGCGCTGAAGGCTCTCTCCATGGGAATCTGTTGGTCGAGCAGCATGCCGATTAGAAGCGCTAGGGGATCCATCTCTAGAAGTTCGTTGTGACTCTCCTGCGTGGTCAAGTACATCGGAAAAGCTCCTTTTAGTAGCTGGCTGGACGATTTAGTTGAATGAACTTTGGACTAGTCGGTGCTACGGCTTCACCGTTGGGTCGTTGCGTTCATAGGTTATCTTGTAATAAGCGATGGCGTCCTGTACCTCTTCGACCTTCGCCTCGCCCATCCTCATAAGCTGTTCTAAGACAGATACCACTATGTGTCCTTCGTCTATCTCGAAAAACCGCCGCAAAGTCTCCCGGGTGTCGGAACGTCCGAATCCGTCGGTTCCCAAAGAGACGAAGGGACGATCTACAAAGCGAGCGATCTGATCTGGAACCAGCTTCATAAAGTCGCTTACTGCGACTATCGGACCTTCTCCAGTGAGTAACTGAGTCACATAGGGACTTTTAGGTGTCTCGGCCGGGTGTAGTCGATTGAAGCGTTCTACCTCCAAGGCTTCTTGGCGCAGAGACTTGTATGAGGTTACCGAATATGTGGTGACGTCCACGTTGAACCTCTCAGATAAGGTGTGGGCTGCTTCAACCGCCGCTTGCCAGAGCGATCCGGAAAAAAGAATAGTAGCCTTGCGCCTTTTACCCCTTGGGGTCGCCTGAGAGATAGGGTCAAAGTCGTCTTGGTTGCGACTCATCGATACAAATCTGTAAGCGCCCTTGATGATTTGGTCCTTAAGTGTCGCCTCTGTGGTGTCTTTGGGCACAGGTGGCATCACGTAGTTCTCGTTGTACGAAGTTATATAGTACACATGGTCATGACCGCCATCAGGTCCGTACATATCCAAGATGCCGTGTTCCACGATGCACGCGACCTCGTAGGCGAAGGCAGGATCGTAGGCCATAACAGAGGGAACGGTTGATGCAAGTATGTGCGAGTGACCGTCTTGGTGTTGCAGTCCCTCGCCATTTAGAGTTGTTCTCCCAGCTGTTGCTCCCAAGAGGAAGCCCCTTGCTCTAGCATCGTTTGCGGCCCAAAACGCATCCCCGGTCCTTTGGAAACCGAACATTGAATAGAACAGATAGACGGGTAGCATGGGAACATCAAGAGTCGAGTAGGAGGTCCCTGCGGCCATGAACATAGCCGCTGCTCCTGATTCTGTGATGCCCATCTCGAGTATCTGACCGTCTTGAGACTCTGAGTAGGACAGAAGTAAACCGGCGTCTACGGGTGTGTAAAGCTGTCCAGAGGATGCGTAGATTTTGGCTTCTCGAAATAGTGCTTCAAGCCCAAAGGTACGTGCCTCGTCAGGAACGATCGGCACCACATACTTGCCGAACTCGGAGTCCTTTATCAGATTTCTAAGCAACTTTGCGAACGCCATCGTGGTCGAGACCGCCTGCTTGCCGGAACCCAGATAGAACTCCCGGAACACCTCAGATGATGGCATCGGCAGAGATGCTTTCCCGGAGTATCTTTTGGGCAGGTCGCCTCCTAAAACCCTCCGTCGAGTTCTAAGATACTCCGCCTCTGGTGAATCCTCAGGGAGTCTCAGATAAGGCGGCTTCTCTTCATCCAGAGCTGACTCATCTAGAGCGTCCTGCAGATGCAGGCGATCACGCAGTGTAAGTAGCTGCGCCTTCGTCATCTTTTTGATCTGATGCGTCGAGTTACGGGCTTCGATATCTGGACCTAGCGTCCACCCCTTTACCGTCTTAGCCAATATTGCAGTTGGACTTGTCGAGTTACTCATGGCGGTTTTGTAGGCACCGTACAGTTTGCGGTAGTCGTGTCCTCCCCGAGGAAGGGCTTGAAGTTCTTCGTCGCTTAGGTGCTCAACAAGCTTTCGCAGTCTTGGATCTGGACCAAAGAAGTGCTCACGAATGTAGGCTCCAGACTCAGTCGCATACTTTTGGAACTCACCATCAGTGGTGGTGTTCATTTTGTTGAGCAACACTCCGTCGACGTCACGCATGAGGAGTTCGTCCCACTTCGTGCCCCAGATAACTTTGATAACGTTCCATCCAGCGCCACGGAAAAGAGCCTCAAGTTCCTGGATGATCTTTCCGTTGCCTCTTACAGGTCCATCCAGCCGTTGCAGGTTGCAATTCACGACGAACACCAAGTTATCGAGGTGTTCTCGCCCAGCAACAGAGAGTGCTCCAACTGTTTCAGGTTCGTCGAACTCTCCGTCACCAACAAACGCCCAAACCTTTGCTCCTTGGGTGTCTTTGAGGTGGCGATGCTCCATGTAGCGGTTGAACTGAGCCTGGTAGATTGCTGCGATTGGTCCGAGCCCCATTGAGACCGTTGGAAACTGCCAAAATTCCGGCATTAGTCTTGGGTGGGGGTAGGATGACAAACCCTTTCCGTCCACTTCCCTTCGGAATCCATCCATCTGTTCCTCACTGAGCCTACCTTCAATGAAGGCTCGCGCATAGATACCGGGCGAGGCGTGGCCTTGGAAGTAGATCATGTCCGCTACATCTCGATTCTCGCTTCCCCTGAAGAAGTGATTGAATCCTACTTCGTATAAAGCGGCAGACGAGGCGTATGTGGATAGGTGACCTCCTATTCCGTCGGAGGATATGTTGGCTCTAGTAACCATTACCGCTGCGTTCCATCGGATGTAAGCCCTAATTCGGCGCTCTAGGTACTCATCTCCTGGGAACCATGGCTCCTGCTCAGGGGGAATGGTATTTATGTAGGGGGTCGTGACTGTGGCTGGTATCCCAACCTGTTGTTCACGGGCGGCCTCTAGTAGTCTCATTAGGAGATAGGTTGCCCTAGATCGACCTTTTATCTCGACTAACTCATGAAAGGAGTCGAGCCATTCAGAGGTTTCTTCGGGGTCAATGTCTGGAAGCTGGTGAGAAAATCCGTCGAATATCACTTTGTTAGTATTGCACCTCCCGTTCTACTTGTCTACCTTAGCGCGATGAAGTATTTCACTGGTATGGTCGTCGTTAGGATATTGACCTCATCTACAAGGAGTTCTAGTGATAAGAGTTTTTACCGACGGTGCGTGTCTTGGTAATCCGGGACCGGGTGGATGGGCCTGGATCGTCGATGACGATCACTACGACTCAGGGGCGGAGATTATGACCACGAATCAAAGGATGGAACTGACCGCAGTGATCAACGCTCTAAAAAATGTGCTGGGTGACGTAATAGTAGTCTCGGACTCCACATATGTCGTCAACTGTTTCAAAGACGCCTGGTGGAAGAGGTGGGTGAAGAACGGCTGGCGTAACTCGAAGGGTGATCCTGTGGCAAACGCTGATCTTTGGAAAGAGTTGATTCCCATGGCGACGAACCCAAGTCGTAAGGTAGAGTTTGAATGGGTAAAGGGTCACAGCGGGAATCCCCTCAATGAAAGAGCCGACTCTCTCGCACAAAGGGCAGCCCTGGAAGTTAGTAGCTAATGTGCGTGAGCCTTTTCTTGACACTTTTGTAGTCCGGCTAATGCGCCCCATTCTCCTCGAACCTTTACGTGCCTAGATGAACTTGTGTTTTTGTGTCTATGTCAGCGCATCTTCAATTAGATCTTTTTTAGCCGCTCGATGGTATTTGGGGCAAACACTTGAATCCACTTTACAGTGTGAGCCGTCAGATTTACCACACGCAACCTTTGACCAGTTCTGCGACCGCAAGCCCAGTCCGTAAGGGCGGGGAGGTTCACTGATAGCTGGTGGGACCCGACCATGGATCTTGTGATGAGGCCAGATTTAGTCATCTAAAGAGGACTTTTGGCGGCCTTGGAATCGGGTGTTTAAATACGCTTCGGACCCTGCACCATGGGACTTTGGCTTTAGCAGTAACCCGATATAAGAACTAGTTAGAGGATCTCTCTAAGTAGCGGAGTTAAGCAGTAATACTTTGCTTTGTGCTAGAAGTTGATGATCTGCGTGACTGCTCCAACCTGGATCCGTAAAAAACAATCATCGATCATGCTTATCAAGTACGTGTCGATTGAGGAATCGTTCAGATGGTTTCACTGGTTTGCAGGTGTCAGGCACCAGGTCGCTGGCTGAGACGTTGCTAGTTCTACTAAGTGTAAGTTCTACCAAGGAGTTAGCGGTGAAGGCGTATGTGAGCTTATTGTAGGTGGTGTGACAGTTTGAAATTTATGACCTAGTGTGTGTGCATGGAGTTAAATGGAGTAGCAGCAGTTGTAACTGGTGGGGCATCTGGTCTTGGGCTTGCCACCACCCATGCGTTGGTGAGTCAGGGTGCCCATGTTGTTGTGCTCGATCGTGATGAGGAGAAAGCCAGGAAGCTTGCAGAGGCTTTGGGAGACAAGGTGACAGTCTCCATTACCGACGTAACCGATCGAAAGGAAATAGAGTCAACCCTGGGATCCATAGCTAGCGACTTGCCCCTCAGGGTTGCAGTGAACTGTGCCGGTATTGGCGTGGCAAAGCGCGTTCTTAGTCGCGATGGAGCGCCTCACGATGTCGAATCGTTCTCAAAGGTCATACAGGTGAACCTGATCGGTACCTTCAACGTCATGGCGGTGGCCGCTTCTATAATGGCAAAGACGGATCCGCTGGAGTTCGGTGAAAGAGGTGTGGTTGTAAACACAGCTTCGATTGCAGCCTTCGATGGACAGATTGGTCAAATTGCATATTCAGCGTCTAAGGGTGGAATCGTGGGTATGACGCTGCCGGCTGCTAGGGACTTAGCGGTGGTGGGCGTGAGGGTGGTAACTATAGCTCCGGGAATCATTGACACCCCACTACTAGGTAGTTTGCCAGAAGAAGCAAGAGCAGCTCTGGCTGCTGGTGTGCCATTTCCACATCGGCTAGGTACTCCCGAGGACTACGCCAAGTTGGTGCTTTCGATTTGCGACAACGGATACATAAACGGCGAGGTGATCAGGCTCGATGGAGCGCTAAGAATGGCCCCGAAGTAACAGATAGAGTCTGATGTGACTAACCGATAGGTCGGCTGTGCATATTTTGTTCAGTTGCCTTAGCATAACTAACTATGAAGTTCGTAAAGCTTGGAGATGATTCGGTATCTGCTATCGGCGTTGGCACTTGGCAGTTTGGTTCCAAAGAATGGGGATATGGAGGAAGCTACGCGCAGTCGACAGCAAAGGAGATTCTGCACAGAGCAATCGAGCTCAAGGTTAACTTCATTGACACGGCAGAACTCTACGGATTTGGAGCGTCGGAGAAGATCGTGGGAGGGACGGTAGAGACTGACCGATCTAAAGCCTTCCTGGCGACAAAGTTCTTTCCGATAGTTCCGCTCCCTTCTGTCTTGGTGGAGCGAGCCTATTCAAGTGCAAAGCGGCTCAAGACCGATGTGATCGATCTGTACCAGCTTCACTTCCCGAACGCACTTTTCCCTCTGGAGTTGCAAGTAGGTGGGATTAGAAGACTGTTAGACCGAGGAACCATAAGGTATGCTGGCGTCTCTAATTTTTCCCTTGATTACTGGAAGCGAGCAGAACTCACACTGGGGAGACCACTGATATCGAATCAGGTTCATCTTTCGCTCATAACTCAAGGTCCTTTGTTGGAGATGCATCCTTGGGCGTTAGCTCACGATAGAGTACTGATCGCATACTCTCCTTTGGAGCAAGGTTTGCTCGGCGGGCGCTACGGCGTCGATTCCAAGCCGAGCGGGTTTAGGCGATATACGCCCAACTTCAGAGACGAGTTCCTCCTAAAGGCTCGACCGCTTCTCTCTCGCCTCAATGAGTTGGCTCGGACTTACGATGCTACACCAGCACAGATCTCGCTTGCATGGCTTTTGAAGTTGCCCAATGTTGTTGTCATCCCCGGAGCGTCTTCCGTGTCACAACTTGAAGCTAACGTGAGGTCTGTTGAGATCGACCTAAGTGACGATGAGTTTGAGGAACTTCGAGAGATGGGGCATGCTCTGAGTCGAAAATAGGTCGCTAGTTGAACGCTATCCACTTATCACGCAAGGAGTCGTATTTGCCGACAGATAAGAGATCAGTTGTGTTTAACTTGTGTTGTGTGTTGTATTCTTTGTCTGCAGACATCTTGTAGTTTTGCTTTGTTCCTATATTCGTTCAGTTATAGGAGAGGTTGATCGGGTCACGAAGTAGTGTATAACCGTGGTGAGGAGGTGAGACCGATCTCTAACGAGTTTGATGTTGTTGTTCTAGGTGGTGGACCAGGAGGTTATGCGGCGGCTCTCTATGGGGCGTCCGCTGGTCTTAGTGTGTGCGTGGTGGAGAAGGAAAAGGTAGGAGGTACCTGTCTCCATAGGGGTTGTGTTCCTGCTAAAGAGTATTTAGAGACGGCTTCAGTTTATAGGACTGTCCTTGAAGCCTCCGAGTTTGGCATCTCTTCTCCCTCGCCTACGTACGACTTTTCTGTGGCACAATCAAGAAAGCAGAAAGTCGTCGATCAATTATGGCGCGGCCTTAGCGGGTTGATGAAGGGACGCGGTATCGCTATCGTGGAGGCGTCTGGACGTTATGAGGGCAACGGCATGGTCTCCCTATCCGATGGAAACACAGTTCATGGTGAGAGTATAATTTTAGCTACCGGCTCGGTGCCACGTACCTTTCCCGGATTTGAGCCTGACGGCCGTTACGTGATGACCTCCGATGAGTTCCTGGCGCTTAATGAACTTCCCCAATCTGTGGCGGTTGTTGGTGGAGGAGCGATAGGTTGTGAGTTTGCTTCAATGCTTTGTGATATGGGAGCTGAAGTTACTATCATCGAGGCGCTCCCTTCGATACTTGCGGGCTGTGACGAGGATATTGCCGATGTGGTGAAGAGATCCTTTAGGAAAAGGGGTATCACTATCCATACTGGAACCTCTGTTACCGCCCATCAACCCGACGGCGACTACACCAAGCTCCTGTTTGGAGACGGCCAAGAGTTGAGGGTAAACGCTATTATCGTCTCGGTCGGTCGGAGGCCGAACACCGATGCTATGTTGGGGTCAGACGCTTCGGTAGAGCTGGATGCTAGAGGATTTGTGAAGGTTGATCCATACATGCGAACCAGCGAGCAAGGTGTATACGCAATTGGTGATATTGTCAATACTGCCCAATTAGCGCACGTTGGGTTTGCCGAAGCAATCGTAGCTATAAAGACAATCCTCGGCGAATATGCTGTTCCAGTCGAGTATTCCTCGGTTCCATGGTGTATCTACACCAACCCAGAGGTTGCGTTTGCCGGACTTACCGAGAACCAGGCTCGTAACATGGGTTATGACATTTTGGTCAAAAAAGATCAGTTCGGTGGTAATTCGAGGGCAAGGATCCTCGGTGAAACTCAAGGCATGGTGAAGATAGTGGCGGAGAGACTGTCGAACGGTAAAGCGGGAAAGATTCTCGGTGTGCATATGGTAGGTCCCTGGGTTACCGAGCAGTTGGGCCAGGGGTATCTGGCGGTTAACTGGGAGGCGACGCCAGAAGAAATTGGTCAGTTCATACAGCCACACCCCACGTTATCTGAGTCGTTTGGTGAAACAGTTCTAGCTCTAACAGGAAGGGGTTTGCACATTGGCTGAGATCAGAATGCCGCAGCTGGGTGAATCAGTGACCGAAGGAACGATCACAAAGTGGTTGAAAAAAGTAGGAGATACAGTCGAAAAAGACGAACCGCTATTCGAGGTATCCACCGACAAGGTGGACTCTGAGGTACCGTCAAATGAGGCGGGAGTCGTGACCGAGATCCTTGTCGATGAGGGAGATACCGTAGAGGTTGGAGCTGTGCTGGCCATTGTTGGTGATTC
>NZ_FQUL01000014.1:0-40183 GCF_900128965.1 Ferrithrix thermotolerans DSM 19514 | reverse complement strand
CACCGCAACCAGCACCGGTAGCCCAACCAGCACCGCTGCCACAGCATGGTGCGACGCCTCAAACGGACTCTGTGCAGCCGCTTTATTCCCCAGCGGTAAGTCAAAGTGCGGTTGTGGGTGCGAGAGACGAAGTGGTACCGTTTTCGAACATTCGTCGAAGAACAGCGGAGCATATGGTTCGTTCTAAGGCTATCTCGGCTCATACCCTCGTGTCGGTGGAGGTGGATTTCGAGGGAGTAGAGAAAGTTCGGACCTCTCTTCGTGAACAGTTCAGGAAGGAAGAAGGGTTTTCTCTAACATATTTGCCGTTCATATCAAGGGCAGCCCTCGAAGCCCTTAGAACTTATCCCCGGTTGAACGCTTCCGTTGGCGACGATGCCTTGATTATTCACAAGGACATTCATCTTGCGATTGCTGTTGATCTTGACCTCGACGGTCTCATCGCCCCAGTGATTCATAATGCTGATACGAAGAGGCTGACGGGATTGGCTCGCGAGATTCACGACCTGGCACATCGAGCTAGGACAAAGCAACTTAGTGCAGATGATATCGCGCGTGGCACGTTTACCATTACTAACCCAGGCCCGTTTGGGACGATGATTACCTATCCCATAATCAACCAGCCCCAGGTTGCGATTCTATCCACCGACGGCATTCATCGTAAACCGGTAGTTGTTCGATTGCCTGACGGATCTGAGACGATTGGTATCCATTCTGTTGGAGTTTTGGCGATAGCCTTTGACCACAGAGTGATCGACGGCGCTTATGCAGCGGCGTTCCTAGCTCGCATGAGGGAGATCATCGAGACATGGAATTGGGCGCAAGAGTTTTAGTACTCTACGAACTTCTTAGAAGACCCTAGAGGGGAGTGTAGATGGCACGGAGTTTGGAGTCTCGATGGCTTGGCAGGGTTACGTACGATGACGCGTACAAGTTACAGAGACAGATCTTTGAGGGTTCGAAGAGCTACCTACTGCTTCTAGAACACGCAAAAACCTACACGTTAGGAGTTCGGGCCGACAGGAATAATGTGCTCGTCGACCCAGTAGAAGTTGGTGCTGTTCTTGTGGATACCGATCGTGGAGGAGATGTCACTTACCACGGACCAGGTCAGCTAGTCGGATATCCGATAGTTGCCGTCACTCCAGGTCCATCGATGGTACCTAACTTTGTGCATAGTCTTGAGAACGTCCTAGTTCGAGTGTTGGAGGTATACGGAATACACGCGTATGCCTTGCCAAAGTATCCGGGAGTTTGGGTCGGTCCGCAAGACACTCCTAGAAAGATTGCAGCGATTGGCGTAAAGGTGACAAGAGAGCGAGCCATGCATGGATTCGCCTTGAACGTCACAACAGACCTTTCGATGTTTGACCATATTATCCCTTGTGGAATAAGAGATAAGACAGTGACCTCTATGGAAAAAGAAGGTGTAACGGTCAATTTGACCGATGTTGCTAAGGTCATTACATCTAAATTTGCTGAGGAGTTTGGATACGAGTCTGTTTTCTACTTTGGACTCGACGACTCAAGTAGTATCTCTGCGGGATTTGATCCTCTTGCATCGGAGATGAAAGAGGAGCAGCCGTCTACGATTCAACGGTCCGATTCCCACTTATCGTCTCAGATATCGCGAAGAATCCAAAAAGCCGGTGTCAACCTTGGAACTGCGATACCAGTAAGAACGCCGAAGCCTCAGTGGATGCGAAATCGTGCAAACATGGGGTCAGAGTATCGCCAGCTCAAGAGCTTGATGCGCTCACTTTCCTTGACAACGGTTTGTGAAGAGGCTGGCTGTCCGAATATCTTTGAATGTTGGTCCGATGGCACTGCGACCTTCATGATTAATGGAGAAAGTTGTACGCGAAAGTGCACCTTTTGCCTGGTTGACACCTCCAAGCCCCTCCCTTTGGATGAGAACGAACCATATAGAGTCGCTGAGGCCGTAAAGAGATTGGGCTTAGACTTCGCAGTAGTTACAGCCGTAGCCAGAGATGATCTCGGCGATGGTGGTGCGGGAGCGTTCGCAAAGACTATCGACGCAATACGAGAGTACAATCCAGGAGTAGGAGTGGAAGTGCTCATTCCAGACTGCAAAGGCGACGAGACATCACTAAGAACCATCTTTGAAGCTCGTCCCGACGTTCTCAATCATAACGTGGAGACACCTCTTCGGCTCCAAAGGGCCGTCCGTCCCTCTGCTAGCTACGCTCGTTCTCTTTCTGTGCTCGCGAGGGCTCGGGAGTATGATCTCTTGACAAAGTCGGGCATAATGGTCGGACTCGGAGAGACTATGGATGAAGTGAAGGCGACATTGAGAGACTTGCGTGAGGTCGGTGTATCTATCGTGACCATAGGACAGTACCTAAGGCCAACTAAGAATCACGCTCCCCTTATACGCTACTATACTCCGTCTGAGTTTGAGGAGCTGAAGGGATACGGGTATGGACTTGGGTTCAGCCACGTCGAATCTTCTCCCATGGCCAGATCTTCGTACCACGCGAAAAGGGGTGCCTCAGCACTCGTGTGAGGTGCACGCTCAAGTAGACTTCCCTTTTGCTGTAGCTCTGAAGGAGAATACGATGGACCAAGCGACACCAGGCGCGCAGGAACGGTTGCAGGGGATACTGTCTGCACTGACAGGACTCTCTGATGCTGACTATGAACACACGTACCGCATGCGACTTGAACGATTTCAAAGGGCTCTTCTGGAATCCAACGTGGACGCAGCCGTTTTGACCCTTGGGGCTGAGGTTCCTTGGCTAATTGGTTACGAGCCGATGCCGTTAGAACGCATTACGGCTCTAGTAGTTCGTCCCAATGAAGGCGTTACTCTCCTTGTGCCTAGGCTAGAGGCGGCAAGAGTCAAACATAGGTCGGCTCTATTTAATATTGTGCCTTGGTCAGAGGCCCAAGATCCCTTTGCGGAGATACAGAACCTCACACGGGGTTGTAATAAGCTAGCGGTATCGGATCGAGGCTGGTCCTCTTGGTTGCTACACATGATGAGTCGCATGGGGAGCGTCTCCTTCAGCTCTCTTGGTGATTTAGGTCTCGACTTGCGGCGCGAAAAGGACGATATTGAACTCCTAACCCTTAGCGCTGCTTCGGCCGCCGCAGATGTGGTTGCGAATTTGCTGTTGTCCGGAGAGATTGAACTAGTGGGAAGATCGGAAGAAGCGGTTTCGGAGGAACTTGGCCGACTTCTGGTTGACTTCGGCCACTCTAAAGTGAACTTTGCGATAGTAGGTTCTGGTCCAAACTCGGCTTCGCCTCACCACGAACCATCGTCACGAGTAATTCAGCTGGGTGAACCTGTGGTTTGCGACTTTGGAGGTACCTTTAGTGTAAATGGTGAGCCAGGATACTGTTCAGATATAACTCGCACGGTTCACACCGGTCCGGCCACTGAGGAGTTTAGGGAGCTCTACGAAGTCCTACATGAGGCTCAAAGCACTGCTCGAAGGAGTATTACCACTGGTATGGAGCTTTCGGCCGCAGACAGAACGGCACGCAAAGTAATCGAATCTCACGGATACGGCGAGTACTTTATTCATCGCCTCGGACACGGTATCGGCATGGAGGAACATGAAGAGCCGTACCTCGTAAGCACCGCTGGAGGGGTTATAAAAGAACGTGACTGCTTCTCTATAGAACCGGGCATCTACCTAAATGAACGCATGGGTGCGAGAATAGAGGATATAGTCACGGTGGAAGGTGGTACAGTTCGAAGTCTTAACCTTGTGAGTCGGGATCTAGTTGAGCTATGACCTCACGCCGCCTCCTCCGGGACTTAGATGCAGACTTGCTCTGCAGACTCTGTAACTGTACCTATGCGATGAAGTACTTAGCCCTTGGATGGTGACAGATTATGGCTGTAGTGGTTTGTTCGGGATCGAGCTGAAACTCCTCACTAACCGTGACTCCGATCCTATCGGCTCCGAGCAATTGAACTACCTTTGCGTTGTCCTCTAGGTTGGGGCATGCGGGGTAACCCCACGAGTATCTCCCACCTCGATATTGTTGCTTGAAGAGGCCAGAGAGAGTCGGTCCATCTTCATTGGCGAAACCCCACTCCTGTCGAATTCGGAGGTGCCAGTACTCTGCGAGAGCCTCTGTCATCTCAACCCCCAGTCCATGAATGTGAAGATACTCCTGGTACTTGTTCTCCTCAAAAAGCTTACGGGCAACTTGAGAAACTCTGGGACCCATGGTGACTACGTGAAAGGCGGCATAGTCGATCTCGTCGGAGCTACTTGGACGGAAAAAGTCGGCTATACACAGATAAGGTTCCTTGGACTGTCTGGGAAACGTGAACGTAGCAACCCTTTCCCTGCGAGCCTCATCTTCGTAGATGATCAGGTCATTTCCCTCGCTGGAGACAGGAAAGAAACCGTAAGCAACCATGGGAACGAGGAGCTGGTCTTTTTTAGCGCTGTCGAGTACACTTCTTAGAACTGACCTGACTCTCTCTTTGAACTCAAGGTCGGACTCTCCGTCTCGGGGTCGATATCCCCATTGATGACGAAAAAGAGCGGTTTCGTTTAGGTATGCGGCTATGTCATCCAAAGGTATTCCCTTTACCACTTTTGTCCCGATAAAGGGTGGCACGAAAACCTTGTTGTCGCTCTCAACCTCTGGGGACCTATCTTGGAAGTCATCTGTTGCATGGCTCGGAGAGCTGTTCCGTATCTGTCGAAACACCTTTCGCTCGCTTATTGTGCGACCAAATTTGGGGTCATCAACTTTTCCGGCTTTGATGTCGATAAGTTTGTTCATTATGTCTAGACCCTCGAAGGCGTCTTTACCGTAAAATACCCGTCCGTTGTAGATTGACCGGAGGTCTCGCTCGACGTAAGTACGGGTTAGGGCGGCTCCGCCTAGTATGACTGGAATATGACTGAGGTTGCGGCTCTGCAACTCCTCTAGATTCTCTCTCATAATTAGAGTTGACTTAACGAGTAGTCCGCTCATTCCAATGGCGTCTGCCTGTACTCGGTTTGCGGCTTCGATCATCTCAGATATTGAGACTTTAATGCCTAAGTTTGTGACTTCGTAGCCGTTGTTTGTCAAGATGATATCGACGAGATTCTTACCAATATCGTGTACGTCACCTTTGACGGTTGCAAGTACTATCTTTCCCTTCTTGGCAGACTCACGGACCTCCATAAACGGCTCGAGGAACGAAACTGCTGCTTTCATGGTCTCCGCTGAAGACAGTACGAAGGGTAGCTGCATTTTGCCTGATCCAAATAGCTCCCCCACCTCTTTCATGCCTTCTAGCAGGATGTTGTTGATGATGTCTAGAGCACTGATACCATCATTTAAAGCCTCCTCAAGGTCCTCCTCAAGGCCCTTTCGGTTTCCATCGACGATGCGCTTGTAGAGGCGTTGCTCAAGAGGAAGTGACTCGAGTTCCACGACGTCTTTTGCGAGACCTTGCGATGGATCGCTAAATATCTCAATAAGCCTCTGCAATGGATCGTACCCGTCTGTTCTTCGATCGTAGATTAGATCGAGGCAGACCTCCAAAGTCTCCTGTGGAATTTTGTGCAGAGGAATGATTTTGGATGGGTGTGCGATAGCAGCGTCTAGGCCGGCCTTCCTGCATTCATCGAGGAAGACTGAGTTCAACACCTCGCGTGCTCTTGGGCTGAGACCAAAAGAGATGTTCGAGAGACCAATTATTGTGAAACTCTCCGGAAACCTCTCCTTTATAAGTCTTATGCCCGCAATTGTTTCAGCTCCGTCTTTACGGGACTCTTCCATTCCTGTCGATATAGGTAGAACAAGTGGGTCGAAGATAAGGTCTTCAGGCTTTAGTCCGTAACGTTCTGTCGCAAGTTGATATATCGAAGTCGCAGCTTCTAACTTCCAAGAGGCGGTCCGTGCCTGTCCACGTTCGTCGATGCAGGTGCAGACTACCGCCGCTCCGTATTGCTTGGCAAGATTCAAAAACCTATCTAACCGAGTTCTTGGTGCACTACCTTCCTCTAGGTTTACAGAGTTTATGGCCGCACGGCCGCCAAGGTACTTTAGGCCGGTCTCTACCACGTCAGCCTCGGTGGAGTCGATCATTATCGGAAGAGTCGACTGTGTAGCAAGACGAGAGGCAAGCGTCTTCATGATGGCGACTCCGTCGGAGCCCGTGTAGTCCACGCACAGATCGATCACGTGAGCACCGTCTCTAACCTGTTCCTGCGCCATCTCAACACAGGTGTCCCAGTCCTCGCTTAGCATGGCCTCGCGAAAACGTCTCGATCCGTTGGCGTTGGTGCGCTCCCCAACAGCTAGATACGCAAGATCCTGACGAAGTGGAACGGAGCTGTAAAGAGACGCTAAAGAAGGTTCTTTGGATGCTTTACGCCTCTGAGGTTCCATGTTGGCGACGGCATCAATCACCGCCGAGAGATGCTCAGGCGTTGTGCCGCAACATCCGCCTACGATCGAGAGGCCGTAGTCCGTTACGTATCTCTTGTGGAAGTCGGCGAGCTCGGCAGGGGTCAGATCGTAGTGCATCTTGCCGTCTTTGATTGAAGGAAGTCCAGCGTTGGGTAGACATGAGATCGGCAACTCTGAGGATTGTGAAAGGTATCGAAGATGCTCGGCCATCTCCTTCGGACCTGTTGCACAGTTAATTCCAATGACATCAGGATCCATGGCATCTAAGGCTGTATGAGCTGCTGTTATCTCGGTACCGGGCAACATCCTTCCGGTTATCTCCATGGTCACCTGAACCTGTATAGGAAGTTGAATCCCCGTCCGTGACATGACTCGACGAGCGGCTATGATCCCGGCTTTGGCGGTCAACAGGTCGAACACCGTCTCAAAGAGTAAGAGATCTACTCCTCCATCTATCAGGCCCTGAATCTGTTCCTCATAGGCGGTGACTAACTGGTCAAATGTGATCTGTCCCAGAGACGGTAGCTTCGTTCCTGGCCCTATGCTTCCAGCGACAAATCTTGGATGATCTTTGGTCGAGTATCCATGAGCTACGTCTTTTGCCAGTTCCGCTGCCCTTTTGTTTATCTCATATGTCTTATTTTCTAGTCCGTACTCGGATAACACCACAGAGAAAGCGCCGAAGGTGTCTGTTTCTATCACGTCGCACCCGACTGCGAGGAAGGAGTCGTGAATTGACGCTACTGCATTAGGTGCGCTTAGAACCAGAGCTTCGTTGCATCCCTCAAGAGATTCGCCCCCGAAATCGTCCGCTGAAAGGTTGAGCATCTGCAGATTCGAACCCATGGCACCGTCAAAAACTACGACTTTGTCATGGATAATGTCTAAATATTTGCTCATCTATACCAGAATACGTGGCCCATACAGTGCTAGTTACTACTAGTTTCTTTGAAAGGTGAAGATATACACAAAAAAAGGTGATGACGGATCCACCGGTCTGTTATTCGGTGGCCGAGTAGACAAAGACGCAATACAGATCGAGCTCAACGGAGCCGTCGATGAGACTCAGGCGGCCCTGGGTTTAGCTAGGGCTTTTTCAGCTTCTAGCGAACTCTCGCAGCTTTGTATCTACCTTGAGCGTGATTTATGGGTGCTCATGGCTGAAGTAGCAACTAGTTCGGAGAACAGATCCAAGCTCGTGGCGAAGAAAACCATGGTAGATGCTTCAATGGTCGCAAAGCTCGAAGAAGAGATCGATCGTATCTCTGCTTTGTTCGACATGCCGCGAGAGTTTGTGATTCCCGGAGGCTCTCCATCGTCGGCTTTTTTGGACTGGGCGCGAGTTACTGCACGTCGTGCAGAGCGTATATCGCTTCCTTACGTGCGCCAAAATAAAGACACAGAGGTGGGAAGATACCTAAATCGTCTATCCGACCTGCTTTGGACTATGGCTAGATGGCAAGATGGTCAGATACTTAGGACTAGAGATATAGAAGAAGGTGTGTAGATTGAGATTATCCCTTCAGATAACCGCAGAGGCAAAGCCTGTCTCGGGTGAGAGGGTCGTATTTGTGGCGAAAGGGGCCGAGGAGGGTCGTTATCTACGTGGTGAGGTAAGTCCTGCGGTCTTTGACGGGAGGTTAGGCTACATTCTTGGTTTGGGAAAATTAGCCGATCTTGAACTAGACGATGTGCGGCGTATTGGCGCTTCAGTGGTTAGGACTAGTAAGGACAAGGAAGCCGTATCGGTCGACTTAGAGGAGCTGGCGTCATCCGAACTAGACCTCCCTAAGGTGGCTCAAGCCTTCTTTGAAGGTGTCTTGTTGGGTTCTTACAGCTTTGATGTCTATAGAAGCCAAGACGATAAAAATAGGTCCAAGCTCAATGAAGTTGTGGTGTTCGTTCCAGAACGGCACCTCGATGCTTACCGTGACGCAGTAGCTCCAGCCAAGGTTCTCTGTGAGGCCGTGGCTCTTGCGCGTGACTTAATCAATGAGCCGCCTTCAGTTATGACGCCTCGTAGATTTACTGAGATAGCTCAAGAGGTTGCTCAGAGGACCGGTCTTGAGTTACGCGTATGGGATGAAGAAAGGGTTAAGGAGGAGAGACTAGGTGGCCTATTGGGGGTAGCTATGGGTTCAAACGAACCCCCTAGGATGCTTCGGCTCCACTACAAGCCAGCTGCAAAGGAGCCCTCTTCGAAGACTGTAGCACTGGTGGGCAAGGGCATTACGTTTGACTCCGGTGGGCTCTCTTTGAAGCCAGCAAATGGGATGATGACCATGAAGACGGATATGTCGGGAGCGGCAGCTGTGTTGGCAGCCATGTCGACCCTAGCCGAACTGGGTTGCAAACATGAAGTCTTTGGATATATGGCACTTACAGAGAATATGCCCTCTGGTGCAGCTCAAAAACCTGGTGATGTGCTTAGAACTCGACTTGGGAAGACTATTGAGGTGTTAAACACCGATGCAGAGGGCAGGCTAGTTTTAGCTGATGCTCTGGCCCTAGCAGTCGAGGATGGAGCGGAAGAGATTTTAGATATTGCCACTCTGACTGGAGCGTGCGTTGTTGCTCTTGGTGTGGAGATAGGAGGTTTACTGGGAAACAGCAGTGCCCTTATTGACTCTGTGCTTGAGGCGTCGCGTGTTGCTGGTGAAGACCTTTGGCCGCTACCTCTTCCCAAGAGATACAAAAAGCATATAGAGTCAGAGATCGCTGATATGAAGAATATAGGCGCTGCGGGTCAGGCGGGAACTCTCTCTGCTGGTCTGCTACTTGAAGAGTTTGTAAGTGGAGTACCTTGGGTTCACCTAGACATTGCGGGACCAGCTAGATCTGAGTCTGACGATGGATACCTAACCAAGGGAGGGACGGGATTCGGCGTGAGGACCATCTGCAACTGGCTGTGTTAGGGAATGCCGTTAGTTGCGCGTCTAGCCACAGTGCTTTCAAACTTGAGTTTCTCAAGTTCAGCCGGGATCTCTTCCTTTGAGACTCCAGCCTGAGCTAAGGTAGCAGCCATCCTGCGGGCGTGAAGTTCCTCCCGTAGTGTATGGACTCTAACATTGTTATTCGAGTACTTGAGGTGCAAAGACTGTAGCTCTGAAGGTAGTCGTTGAAGCTGTCTGGTGGATATAGGTCCCAAAGCGGTTCTAAAGGCTAAGGTTTGTGACTCTGTAGCCTTTGCGACGGAGAAGTATATGCAGCGCTTGACGGTCCGTTCCACCAAGGAGTCCTTTGGTTTAGTAAAGCGTAAACCCAGCATGGTGCCGAGAAGTTCTGTGTCCAAGGTGATCCCCGACGGGGAGACCTCCAAAAGACGGTTGACTCGTCTGAGGAGCCACAGTGCAGATGGTCCAAGCGTCGGTAGCCAAAACAGCTCTGCGTAATCTGAGTCGGCGGTAAAGCCGAATCTTTCAAGGGCTGAGTCGTGCCACGGAATCACTCTGAGAGTCTCCCCGAGTGTGAATTCGACGCCGGTCTCAACTTGAGTTGTCCCGCACTTATTCTCTGATCTATGGGTCAATAACATCTTGCCTCCTTTATCGACAAGTTAAGGCTAGCACAGAAAGTAATGAAATGCATTAGAAAGTATGTAAAATCTGAAAGGATAGTGATGGAGTTTGCGCGGTTAGCTAGAAAGAGAAAGATGTGTCGATCTTTCGCGCCTGATCCGTTATCAGAGGAGGACGTATCGTTTGTTATCCAGAGTGCTCTTAGAGGTCCCTCAGCTGGGTTCTCTCAGGGAGTTGAACTGGTTGTTGTACGCTCCGAGGAGGCCCGCAAGTTATTTTGGTCTATAGTAACGACTGAAGGCTGGCTAGAGCGTACCCGTAGTCACAAAGGTCTGGATAATGCGCAGGCGATCGTGATCGTCACGGTGGATAAACATAGATATTTAAAGCGTTACTCAGCCCCAGATAAGTCGTACTCTAACTGGACCAAAGAAGAGGACTGGCCGGCTCCGTTTTGGTATGTAGACGCTGGTGCTAGTGTGATGTTGGCGCTTCTAGCTGCGACTGACCGCAGTTTAGGGGCACTCTTTTTTGCGATAGACCGAAACCATGAACCGCTAAGAAGTGCTTTTTTGATATCCTCGCAACGACTTATCGTAGGTGCTATCGCTTTGGGTATTCCTGACGGCGTTCAAGCTGGTGGTTCTTCAAGAACTATAAGGCGCAGGGACTACTCCGAAACCGTGAAGGTATTTTAGCCAACCTTTGATCTCTCTTGAGAGCCAGTATTGTTGTAAAGGTATCTTTGGGAGCGTTAGACCTTTGGAGGGGATAGTCTCGTGGCGAACTTTCGGGAAATGTTGCTTGCTACAAAGAGTCAGATAAAAGAGATCACAACGGAAGAGGCAGCTCACCGACTTCATGACGGATGGGTTTTTCTCGATGTGCGCGAGTTCGACGAGTTTGAGCAGGGAGCAGTTCCTGGTGCCGTCTTTCTTCCAAGGGGAAACCTAGAGCTACAAATTGACAGTAGGGTGCCTGTCAAAGACACACCCTTGGTTGTTTACTGTGCGGGCGGTGTCCGTTCTGCCTTTGCCGTTAAGACGCTCATGGACCTTGGATATACGAGGGTTGTGTCAATGATAGGCGGCTTTAACAAATGGAAAGATGACGGACTCAGATGGACGGTGCCTAAGTCTTTGAGTAATCAGCAAAGGAATCGCTACAACCGTCACCTTCTTCTTCCTGAGGTTGGAGAAGAAGGTCAGTTGCGGTTACTTGACTCAAAGGTACTCCTCCTTGGAGCTGGGGGGCTTGGCTCTCCGGCCGCTCTTTATCTTGCTGCAGCTGGAGTTGGTACACTGGGCGTTATCGATATGGACGTCGTTGATGCCTCAAACCTTCAGCGCCAGGTTATCCATAACATCGACCGCATAGGTGACAGGAAGGTCGACTCCGCAAAAAAAAGCATCAACCTGCTTAATCCTGATGTGAAGGTGAATACCTACGACGTCCGTATTTCCGCTTCGAACATCGAAGAGATCATAGCGGGATACGATGTTATTGTCGATGGTACCGATAACTTTCCAACCCGATACCTCGTGAACGATGCGTCACTGAAAGCGCAGATACCGGTAGTCCATGGATCGATCTTTCGTTTCGAAGGCGTAGTTACAGTCTTTCACCCCTACGTTGGGCCATGCTACCGTTGCTTCGTTCCGGAGCCCCCACCGCCAGAGTTGGCGCCTTCGTGTGCCGAGGCTGGTGTGATAGGCGTGCTTCCGGGGATCATTGGTTCCTTGCAGGCTATGGAGGCGATAAAGCTAGTTCTGGGACTTGGCACAACCCTCACCGGTCGGTTACTAATGTACGAGGCGATGGACGAGACCTTTAGAACCTTCAACCTGAAAAGAGACCCCAACTGTCCGGCCTGCACGCTCAGTCCTGACCAGATTACTATCGAGGAGTACGACAATCTCTGTATGCCTCACTTAGCGCGTGAAAGACTCTGAGTGTTAGTGCTCTTAGATAGAGAACGTCCATGGGCTGGACGAAGTTATTACTTGGTTTAGATGCGATAGGCTTTTGGATATGGCGGACGATGAAATTTATACAGACTCTGAGGTCTTGATAAAGCCTCTTTACGAACCAAGTGACCTATCGGAGTGGGATCCCGACCTAAAGCTCGGCCGTCCTGGAGAGTTTCCCTATACTCGAGGGATCTATAGAAATATGTATCGAGGTAGGCCGTGGACCATGAGGCAGTATGCAGGATTTGGGACGGCGGAAGCTACGAACAAAAGGTTTCGGTTTTTGTTAGATGCCGGACAGACGGGGCTATCGTGCGCCTTTGACCTTCCCACTCAGATGGGTTATGACTCCGACCATGCTAGGGCGGAAGGAGAGGTGGGACGAGTAGGTGTTGCAATTAGCTCGATAGAGGATATGCGACTTTTGCTCGATGGGCTGCCCCTGGAACGTGTTACCACCTCAATGACTATCAACGCGACCGCGTCGATACTGCTTCTGCTCTACCAGCTAGTAGCCGAAGAGAGCGGAGCAAACCCGCAAAAGATCGGTGGGACGATTCAAAACGATATCTTGAAGGAGTATGTTGCCAGGGGGACTTACATCTATCCTCCACGTCCGTCCATGAAGATAGTGACGGATATATTCGCATACTGCAAGAAGAACCTTCCAAATTGGAATACCATCTCGATATCGGGTTATCACATAAGAGAAGCAGGATCTACTGCGGTTCAGGAGATAGCCTTTACCCTGGCGAATGGGATCGCATACGTTGAGGCGGCGATGGCAGCGGGTCTAGCGGTGGATGACTTCGCTCCCCGTCTGAGCTTTTTCTGGAACGCTCACAATAATTTCTTTGAGGAGATAGCCAAGTTTCGTGCGGCTCGTCGCATGTGGGCCGTGATTATGAGGGACAGGTTCAAAGCGCAGAACCCCAAGTCGCAACTTCTGAGGTTCCACACCCAGACAGGTGGATCGACTCTTACAGCGCAGCAACCTGAGGTGAATATCGTGCGCGTCGCTCTTCAGGCACTTGCAGCTGTTCTTGGGGGTACGCAGAGCCTGCATACCAACGGCTTCGATGAGGCGCTGGGACTCCCAACGGAGAAGGCAGCCAAGATTGCCCTAAGAACGCAACAGGTGATTGCCTTTGAGTCGGGGGTCACAGACACAGCGGACCCCATGGGTGGGTCCTACTTCATAGAGATGCTCACAGATGAGGTGGAAAAGAATGCTTGGCGGTACCTTGAGGAGATAGAGAGCCTAGGTGGCGCTGTCTCAGCTATTGAAGGTGGGTATTTGCAGGAGGAGATTGAAAAATCTGCGTACGAGTTCTCAAAAGGCGTAGATAGCGGGAAGAAGGTGATAGTGGGGGTAAATCGCTTTCAAGACTCTGAGGAGTCCCCGCAGGATGTATTCCCAATCGATCCAAAGCAACAAAAGGAACAAGCCGAGAGAGTAAGACGACTCAAGCTTGGTAGAGATCAAGGGGAGGTTACAAAGAGTCTTGCTGAGTTGGAGTCCGTGGCCAAAGAGGGAGGCAACATCCTCTACCCTATGAAGACGGCTCTTAGGTGCTACGCAACCCTGGGCGAGGTAAGCGATGTGCTGAGAGCGGTTTATGGAACCTATACTCCCTAGGTAGGTAGCTCAAATTTGATATCTCTAACCTTGGCGCGCAAGTGCTTCATTGTTATTTGTGACGCTGGTCTGTGTTGACTAGGATAAGGGCGTGAGATTTGTCGTTTTAGGCGGTGGACCCGCGGGAGTACAAGCAGCGTCTTACGCAGCTCGACTTGGTGCCAAGGTCACAGTCGTTGAAAAAGACGTGTTAGGGGGAGCAGCAAATCTGTGGGACTGCATTCCTTCGAAGGCTATGATTGCTACGGGTGGACTTGTATCGCTATCTGTGCGCGCAGCCAAGATGGGTGTAAACGACGTCAAAGTCTCACTAGATCTGGATGAGATCCGAGCTCGCATCGCTGGGATTACCCAACACCTAGAGAGAAGCAACGCTGAACTTCTTCGGTCTCAAGGTGTTGAAGTTGTAGAGGGTGAAGCGCGCTTTTTGGACCCTCACAGGATCGCAGTCAGGGGTAGAGACGGACATGATGTAGAGATTGAGGGAGACGCCTTTCTTATCTCTACGGGATCCAGACCACGAGTTCCGGACTGGGCAACCGTGGACGGCAAGAGAGTGCTTACCACCCGCCAGGCGTACCCTCCCCCTGAGATCCCTGAGCATCTTGTTGTTATAGGCTCCGGCGTAACAGGTGTAGAGTTTGTCCATATGTTTCGAACCTTTGGTTCGCAAGTGTCGCTGATTGTCTCACGCCAGCAGGTGTTGCCACAAAAAGATCCGGAGGTTGCAGCGGCGCTTGAGGCTGATTTCTTGGACTCCGGAGTCAGGTTGTACAAGGGTGCACGCGCCAAGGCGGTGCGTGCAGACGAAGAGGGAGTCGTTGTGGACTGCGACGACGGAAGAAGTGTCGCTGGCTCGCACTGTCTTTTAGCCGTTGGATCTATTCCAAACTACGAGGGTCTGAATTTGGAGATGGCTGGAGTTGAGGTTGATGACGGTGGTTTTATCCCAGTTGATCACCACTGTGTATCGAATGTAAAGCATATCTATGCCGCAGGTGACATCTCCGGCAAGCTTCCACTAGCCTCAGTGGCTACCATGCAAGGTCGTAAGGTCGCAGAGCATGTGATGGGTCTGGACTCAAGGGAGCACCGCCACTTAGACTACGATAAGGCTGCAAGTGCCATCTTTACCGAGCCCGAGATCGCTGACGTGGGACTTGCGGAGGCGGAGGCATTCTCCATGGGTCGCAAGATTCGTGTCACTAAGGTACCCTTTGCTGCAAATGCACGCGCCCTCATAAACGGTGACCCCCGGGGATTTATTAAGATTCTCTCTGATCCGGCCACCGGGGTTGTTCTAGGCGGATCCATAGTAGGTGAACGAGCGGCAGAGCTCATCTCTGTGATAGCTCTCGCCGTTACTGCGCACCTAAAGGTTTCAGATATCGTTGAGTCTCTGCTCGTGCATCCGGCATTGGCCGAAGCTCTAGCCGAGGCAGCTGACTAGAGGGTGCCTACCTGCACCTATGACTTATTAGGCGGCTTCGCAAACTCTCTTTAGACACTATCTCTACAACCGTGTATGCCATAGCCAATGCACCCTCGAAGATAGCTCGATCCGCAGCGCTAGATCCTGCGGCCCTCGTGAACTCGGGTTGGTGATTGATGGCAGGTAAGGAGTCGATATCCAAGAGAGGATGTATCGATGGAATCTCAAGTGATATGTTGGCCATATCTGTAGAAGCTCGGAACTCCCGCGTAGGGTCTGGGAACGGTCTTCCACAAAGCTGAGCTTGGTCTCGGTAGAGGGAAGCCATCTCTTCATCGGTGACAAACTCTGAATAAGGAGGTGACGGATTTGTAATTTCAAGCTGTGATCCGGTTGCGAGGGCACCTGCCTCAAAGCACCTTCGAACCTTTGGTTCTAAGATCGTGAGATCTGAGAGCGTCCTTGAGCGCACGAGGTACATCGCCTCAACAAGGGCAGGGATGACGTTTGGTGCATCCCCTCCGTGCTTTACGTAGCCGTGTACCTGGTCATAAGGGTATATGTGCTGCCTCTGAAGACCGATCGCCACTTGAGCTATCGTCATGGCATCTAGGGCGTTGATACCCTCTTGCGGGTAACCCGAAGCGTGTGCCTCTCTGCCTCTATAGGTGATGTCCAAGTGCTTTGCCGCCAACGTAGGCATTCGATCGGACTCAGTTGGGGCGGGATGAACCATCATGGCGGCGTTTAGTCCTTTAAAAGAACCCTTCTCAAGCATGAGAACCTTCCCACCTCCACTTTCCTCGGCGGGCGTTCCTAGAATCCTGACTGAGACTCCTAGAGTCTCCAAGAAAGGTCTCAGCGCTGCAGTGCTAAGGTAGGCAGCAGCAGCTATTACATTGTGGCCACAGGCGTGACCCACGTTAGGAAGAGCATCGTACTCTGCGCAGATACCCACACTCAAAGACCCCTCTCCTGCTTGTGCTACAAACGCAGTATCTAGCTCATCGACTCTGTCTTGTAGCTCCATGTCCAGCTCCGATACCGCCCTTACCATCCAGTCATGGGCTCTATGCTCCTCGAAACCGACCTCTGGATTTTCGTGAATGCGGTGCGAAAGAGTTAGTGCAGTCTCAAAGTGTCGTTCTGCCTCCCTCTTTATCTGAGCCTTTATGGCGCTTCGGTCAGTATTTTCCAAGGCAGTCCCCAATCATTCGATCACAATAACGGTGTCTCCGGTGCCTACGGTGTCTCCTGCGCTGACCCGAACTTCCTTCACCGTTCCCGATCTCTCACTAAGTATGGAGTTCTCCATCTTCATGGCCTCAAGCACCAGGAGGGTTTGTCCTACCTCAACCTCTTGTCCTACTTCGACAAGTACTTTGACGACGGTGCCTTGCATAGGAACGGTTACTTGACCGCTACCTCCTGCTCCGGCGCTCCGGTGACCTTGAGTGGAGGCATTTTTCTGCCTTTGCTTAGTTCGCGTGCTGGCCGGAGCGTTTCGCGTAGGTGACTCAAACTTTGGAAGATAGAGATCAACCGATACCCGCTTTCCGTTTACCTCTGCGACAACCTGGGTCTTTTCCACCTCTTCGTTGCCCTGTAGAGCGTTGGGCAAAGGATTTAGGGTCAGAGACTCGAGACCAGCCTTGGTCTCAACCCACTTAGTCGAGTGCTTGACCTCTTGAAACTCGGAGTTCCCCAGGATTGCAAGGTGCGCCGGGATCGTGGTCGATATGCCTTCGATCTCCGTCTCTTTTAGGGCCCGAACCATTCTCCTTATAGCCTTTGCGCGTGTGTCTGACCACACGACGATCTTGGCGACGAGGTTGTCGTAGAACTGAGAGACCGTGTCGCCACTTTCGTATCCGGTATCGGTTCGGGTGTATGGACCATCTGGCCTTATGAACTTGGCAATAGTGCCGGGAGACGGTAGGAAGCGACCACCACTTGGGTCTTCTGCATTGACCCGAACCTCGATGGCTGACCCCCGCCGTTCGATCTGACTCTGTGAAAGTGGCAAAGGATTACCAGCTGCAATTAGTATCTGCCACTCAACTAGATCCAGTCCGGTTACCATCTCTGTAACGGGGTGTTCAACCTGGAGTCTGGTGTTCATCTCCAAAAAGTAGAACTCCCCGTCTTGGTATAGGAACTCAACGGTTCCTGCATTTTGATAACCGCAGGCAAGGGCGACCTTTACAGCAGCTTCCCCCATTTTCACACGAGTCTCTTCGGGAAAGTTTGGAGCAGGTGCCTCTTCTATTAGTTTCTGATGTCTTCTCTGTGAGGAACAGTCGCGTTCACCGATCCAAACTCCGTTTCCGTGGGAGTCCGCAAAGACCTGCATCTCGATGTGTCTTGGCCAGGTCAGGTAACGCTCTAGGTAGCATTCCGAACGGCCAAAGGCCTTCTCGGACTCTCGCATGGCCGACTCGAGAGCGTCCTTGGCTTCCTCTTTGGAGTTGACGACCCGCATTCCCCGTCCGCCACCACCGTATGCTGCCTTGATCGCAACCGGCCATCCGTGGGTCTCGCCGAACGTTACTATCTCCTCGTAGTCGGATATCGCTTTTTGTGTTCCAGGTACCCCTTCCACACCGGCTCTTTGAGCCGCAGCCCTCGAAGATATCTTGTCACCCATGATCTCTATGGCCTCTGGGGGAGGACCGATGAAGGTAACGCCTGCCTCAGTGATGGAGCGTGCAAAGGCTGCGTTCTCTGAGAAGAAACCATACCCAGGATGTAAAGCGTCGGCACCGGATCTATCGAGTATCTCCAAAATCTTCTTGGTGTTCAGATAGCTCTCCTGTGCAGTTGAGCCCCCAAGAGCGTATGCCTCGTCCGCAACCCGTACGTGTAGTGCGTCACGATCCAGGTCGGAGTAGACCGCTACCGTTTTAATGCCCATCTCTTGTGCCGTTCTAGCAACTCTAACGGCGATCTCTCCCCTGTTGGCGATCAGTATTTTGTTGAACAACTCCACTCCGTCCTTCTGGCGCAATATTCTATGATATGTGCGTGAAACAAGCCCTCAAGAGGAAACTCTAACGCCGCAGGTACCTGCTTGGCGCGTTCAGCGGTTTGAATCTTTGGACTCGACCAATCGATTCATTTTAGACCAGGCAAGGTCCGGTGCCAAGGAGGGCCTTGTTGCAGTCGCTGATGAGCAGGTAAGCGGTAGGGGAAGACTCGGCAGAAGGTGGCTCTCGCCTAAAGGAAGTTCCTTTTCAGCCAGCGTACTCTTTGGCTGCAGCGATCGTGACGGGGTTGCAACAGCTCAGCGATTAGTTCGAGTTGTATCCCTGGCTATGAGTTATTCTCTGTCCGAGATCTACGAGGTCGACGCACGGATAAAGTGGCCTAACGACCTAGAGATCGATGGAGAGAAGGTCGCAGGCGTGCTGTCCGAGTTGTGCACAACAGGTTCTGAGCTGTCGGTAGTGGTAGGTGTTGGGGTGAACCTACTTCAAAGTAAAGGGGAGTTGGACTTACTCTCTCGACCAGCTACATCGATCTCTATAAAGGCACCGGATAAGCAAGACCTTATAACGGTTGACGTTCTTTTGGATGTGTTCTTATCTAATCTAAGCAAGTGGTTATTGACTCTGCGTTCAGGCGCTGGACTCTCAGAGATAGCGCAGGCCTATAGGTGCAAGTGCAGCACTATAGGTGAGCGTGTAAGGGTTGAACTGCCGGGAGGATCACTCTTGTCGGGAGTAGCCACCTCCGTTGGAGAGGACGGAGAGCTAGTGGTGAGGGGCGCCGATGGGGAGGTAGCTGTCCATGCTGGTGATGTGTTTCATCTTAGGGTACAACGGGACCTAAAAAGCAAATAAAGACATTTAGGGGATAAGTTCTACCGGTCTAAGAGGCTTGCTTTTGAAGGTGGCCTACTTAGCGTTTTTGCTTGCAAGGTTGATCAAGGTAGTATGACTTGGAGTCACAGTTTATGGTGCTTGTAGCTGTTGAGAGATAAGTATTGCGAGGCGGTTGTATGGACTTTGAGTTGTCCCAAGAGCAAGAGAGTTTTAGGAAGGTTGTCGCCGACTTTGCCGAGTCGGAGATTCGTCCCTATGTTGCAAAGTGGGACGAAGAGAAGATCTTTCCCTTAGATGTCGTAAAGAAGATGGGGGAAATGGGACTCTTTGGTCTTATATTCCCTGAAGAGTACGGGGGATCGGGGGCAGACTTTACCACCTTGTGCATAGCTATTGAAGAACTAGCAAAGGTGGACTCCTCGGTTGCTATCACCCTCTCGGCTGGAGTGGGACTCGGAGCCTCGCCGATTTATCATTTTGGGTCTGACGAACAAAAGGCCACCTGGTTGCCGAAGCTCTGCTCTGGCGAGATTCTTGGCGCCTTTGGTCTAACCGAGCCAGATGGAGGATCTGATGCGGGATCAACAACGACAAAAGCCGAGAAGGTCGGGGAGGACGAGTGGCTCATAAACGGTGCAAAGGCCTACATCACTAACTCTGGCACAGAGATCACTGGCTTCATAGTCGTTACAGCGGACACCGAAGAAGGTGTGACAGCGTTTTTAGTCCCTTATGGTACTCCAGGTCTTGTAGTGGAGCCGCCGTATCGTAAAATAGGGTGGCACGCATCAGATACCCATGGCGTTGTTCTCCAAGACGTTCGCGTCACATCGGACTCCATAGTTGGCACCATAGGCAAGGGGTTTGCACAGTTTCTGGCGACCCTAGATGAGGGTCGAATCGCTATTGCGGCACTAGCTCTTGGGCTAATTCAGGGGTGTCGAGATGAGTCTGTGTCTTACGCACAAAGTCGACACGCCTTTGGAGGTCCTATAGGTCGTTATCAGGGTGTATCGTTCAAGTGTGCAGATATGGACGTGGACGTTGAGGTGGTTCGAAACCTGGTTTATAAGGCGGCGTGGCTAAGAGATAGCGGCCGCCCCTTCAAACGTGAGGCTGCGATCGCCAAGCTGTACTCCAGTGAGGCAGCGATGCGCGCTGCTAAAGACGCAGTGCAGATCTTTGGCGGCGCAGGCTACATGGATGAGACCCCGGTGGCGCGTTACTACAGGGACGCTAAGATCCTTGAGATAGGTGAGGGCACCTCTGAGGTCCAAAGAGTCGTCCTCTCTCGTATGCTCGGCCTTTAGATATCATCTGTCATCTATGTTTAGCGGGGAGCTCTGATTGAAAGCTTTGGTTTTATCCGGCGGCACTGGCTCGCGACTGCGTCCGATTACTTATACCTCCGCAAAACAGCTGGTACCTATCGCTAACAAGCCCATATTGTTTTATGGTCTTGAGTCCATAGCTAAATGTGGCATCAAAGACGTAGGTGTTGTGGTTGGTGAAACCGCAAAAGAGGTGATGGAGACTCTTGAGGACGGTTCAAGGTTTGGAGTCAATATCTCCTACATCCGCCAGGATCGACCTGCTGGACTTGCACACGCAGTCTTTGTCTCCCGTGAGTTCTTGGGGGACGACGACTTCGTTATGTATCTCGGAGACAACTTTATATTGGGGGGGATAGAGGAGTTTGTCGAAGCGTTTAGGGTTGCGCAAGGAGGGGTAAACGCACAGATACTTCTTGCAAAGGTGGAAGATCCCCATCGCTTTGGTGTAGCGGTGCTAGGTGAAGATGGTTCAGTGGTCAGATTGGTTGAAAAACCGGAGGTCCCTCCCTCGGATCTAGCCCTTGTAGGTGTTTACATCTTTGACAAACACATCCATGAGGCTGTGCGCTCGATTGAACCCTCAAGAAGGGGAGAGCTTGAGATAACAGATGCGATCGACCGCCTAATCGAAGATGGTTTGAGTGTGTCTTCTTCGATAGTTGAGGGGTATTGGAAAGACTTAGGCGAACCCGAGGCGCTTTTAGAGGGAAACCGCCTGGCACTTGATCTTCTCGAAGGTGAGGTATGTGGTCGTGTCGACTCTAGCTCTCATATCCAGGGGCGAGTGGTGATAGAACATGGGGCCGAGGTTGTGGCTTCTGTGATTCGGGGACCTGTAGTCATCGGTGCAGGGGCTCGCATCGAGGGTAGCTTCATTGGACCTTACACCTCCATTGGGCCGCACTGCACGGTGAGATCGAGTGAGATCGACTACTCGATCGTACTTAAAGATGCGGTAGTGGAGTATGTGGGACGCCTCGAAGGTTCGATAGTGGGTAAGGCTGCAAAGGTCACTAGAAGAGAGTCGAGACCATCTGCCCTGCGGCTGGTGATCGGTGACAACTCCCAAGTTGAACTCTCTTAGCTTTAGTTGAACGTAGTTCACTTCAGAATTAGATACTGAGCACCAAAATTGCAAGGATTGGGGCCAGCAAGAGTCTGTCGTGCTCTGGGGCTTGGCTATGTAAGACGGGCCTCCATCAGTAAATCGTCTATTGTAGCTAGGTGTGTGTCTGAGGGCGCACTTTGAGTGTTTGATAGTGAGGAGAAAGATGAGGCTACTAGTCACGGGGGGAGCTGGGTTCATCGGGTCCAACTTCGTGCGCTACTGGTGTGAGGCGCACCCTGAAGATAACGTCGTTGTTCTTGACGCCCTAACCTACGCTGGCTGTAGGGAAAGCTTATCTGAAGTTGAAGATAAGATTGACTTTATCCACGGCGACATGGGAGACAAGGTGCTTGTAGAGCAGGTCCTGAGGGAACACAGGATCGACGTAGTGGTAAACTTCGCAGCTGAATCCCACAACTCTTTGGCGATAATAGACCCTCAAAGATTCTTCAATACCAACGTAATGTCTACCCTCGGACTGCTTGACGCATGTCGTAGTGTCGGCGTGGCGCGTCTTCACCACGTATCGACCTGCGAGGTATATGGAGATCTGGCGCTCGACTCGAACGACTCGTTCAACGAAGCATCACCTTATCGCCCCCGGACCCCTTACAACGCCTCCAAGGCTGCCTCTGACCATGCAGTAAGGTCGTACTACTACACCTATGGATTACCAATATCGATAACCAACTGTGCCAATAACTACGGTCCTTATCAGTTTCCAGAGAAGGTGATACCTTTATTCGCCACCAACGCCCTTGATGACCTTCCACTGCCGTTGTACTCCTCCAAGGATAATAAAAGGGAGTGGATTCACGTACTAGACCATGCAAGGGCGATCGATATGGTTATCGACAACGGTGAAGTTGGTGAGACCTATCATGTGGGAACAGAGTTGGAGCGATCTGTTGAAGAGCTAGCGGATCAGATCCTATCCATCTTGAATAAGCCGTCTTCCCTAAAGACCATCGTCCCAGATAGGCCCTCCCATGATCGCCGCTATCTTCTTGACTCTTCTAAGATCCGAGGTGCTCTCGGCTGGGAACCAATCTATGACTTTCAAAGTGGACTCGAAGATACGGTGCGCTGGTACCGAGACAATAGAGCCTGGTGGGAGCCGCTTAAGAAGAGAGCGCCAGTAGATGAAAGCGGCGTGCTTTGGAGTGAGAGAAAGTCCTAGATGAGGGTACTCCTGGTAGGGGCTAACGGCCAGTTAGGTCGGGAACTCTCTGAAGTTTTTGAGAAACGATCCAAGACGATCACCCTAGTAGCGCTTGGCTCGAAGGTCTTGGATGTGACAGATAGAGAAGCTGTTCAAATCTGTGTTTCTGAGGTGTCTCCAGATATCGTGGTTAACGCGTCTGCTATGACCAAGGTAGATCTGTGTGAGGATCAAGTTGAACACGCTTTTCGTGTAAATGCTTTAGGAGTGCGAAACTTGGTCCAGGCTGCGGATCGGGTGAGAGCTAAGGTTGTGCACTTCTCGACAGACTATGTATTCGATGGAACTACCAATAGGCCCTATAACGAGTTTGATGCTCCCAACCCTTTGTCTGTCTATGGTAGGTCGAAGCTTGCCGGAGAACGGGAGCTGAGGCCTACAGACCTATGTGTGAGGACCTCATGGTTGGTAGGGCGTTACGGCGACAACCTTGTAAAGACGGTACTAAGAATGATCTCCCTTGGGCAAGATCTAAGGTTTGTAAACGATCAGTTCGGCTCGCTGACTGTTGCCCAGGATCTTGCTGAAAAGGTGCTGGAGATGATCTTTACTAATCTCGGCGGACTTTATCACGTAAGTGCTCAGGGATTTGGAAGCTGGTACGACGTTGTGGCTAAAGTTCTTGAGATAAAAGGTCTTGGCTTGGCCACTTTGAAGGCTATCTCATCCGCAGAGCTCCCTCCGTCTCGTAAAGCGCCCAGGCCGGCATTTTCTGCTCTTGACGACTTTGCCCTCAGATGGTCGGGTTTAGACCCTATGCCGCAGTGGGATAGTTCCCTTGCGAGGCTGGTGAACGAGATTGACTAAGTGCAAGGAAGCTAGCATGTCTTCCGTCGTTGTCCTCTATGGACAAGACGAAGCTGCGGTCACCAGGTTGGCTAGGCAACTATGGGATCTTGGGGTCAAGGACATGGTCTTTGTGGATAACAAGTCACAGGACGTGCTCGACCACGTTGTCGATAAAGGAGAATTTAGTTTTAGGGTTGTATCTTCTGGCAAGAATTTGGGCTATGGGCGAGGCGTCAACCTTGGGGTCTCCTACCTTGATGATTCGGAGTTCATATTGGTATCCAACCCCGATATCTACATCAAAGACGGAGACATATCCCCCCTTCGAGCAGCTTTGGAAGGAGATCTAGATGTAGGACTAGTTGCTCCAATGCTTTTGAACCCCGATGGAAGCCGTTATCCCTCTGTAAGGCGATATCCCGACACGCTTGTATCGTTGATCCATGGTTTCCTAGGGATATTTTGGAAGAATAACCCCGTGTCGCGATGGTACAAAATGGAAAGTCTTGACCTAGATACAGCTTGCTTAGCGCCTTGGGTCTCAGGGGCGTTCTTCGTGATGAGGACTGAGGTCTTTAAAAAGATAGGCGGATTCGACTCCAAGTACTTTATGTACTGCGAGGATGTAGATCTCTGTGAACGCCTCCAAGGTAACGGACTAAAGGTCGTGTACTACCCTAAGGTAGAGGTGATTCATGTGCAGGGCGATAGTTCCAAGGAAAGACCCATCCGATCTCTGTACCAACACCATCGCTCGATGTGGTTGTACGCGAAGTCAAAGAGATCATCTTCACTTGTGCTAAGTGTTGAGTTGTTCGGAATAGCTCTAAGACTTTTGCTTGTCTTATCTGGGCGTTTGGTAACAAGCCGATTGTTTCCTCAGGGAAGGTAGATAACCTAGATAACCAATGAACTCAAACGCGTCAAGAAAAGTTGCCAAAGCTGCCGCGTCCGGCAGGTCCTCTAAGGTCAGAAAACAGATTCCTCTAGGGTACTATTCGTCGATAGCGGCGATAGTCCTTGCCGGCGTATTCGTAGTAGGTTACTCCAGGTACGAAAAGACTCAGACAGTCTCTTCTACTGGTGTTCTTCCAGCGATCGGGACAAAGTGGAAGGTGGCCTTTGGTGTCGACGTCTGCGGTACCTACGAACCAAACCTTCCAGCCTCACCCTCTAGCTCTGCCGGAGGTCTTTACTCTGGAGGAAATGGACTCATTGAAGTGGCCCCTATCTCGTCTGCTGCTACTGGGTCTAATGCAAATCTTGCGAACTTTCTAAAGGGGGAGAAAGGGCTCAAGATTACCTCCAGCTCCATCACGTTGCCCAATGGAAAGACGGTGAGCTTTAAAGACGCTTGTGGCGGTAGAGGGGCAGCTCTGAGCTACGCCTCATGGCCGTCGCTATTAGCTACGACTCCGACCATATATCGATCTGCGAGTCAGATAAAGTTCCAAAACGACGAACTTGTGGCAGTGGCTGTGTTGCCTAAGGGAAAGACTCCATCAAAGCCTCCGTCTGAGGTGGCACTAGTAAGTGGCTCCTCATCTTCTACTTCCACATCGGTTGTCACGTCCACTACCGCCGTATCTGGGTCAAAGGCGAGTACTCCTTCGACGAGACCGAGTTCAACTTCAGCCACAAGTAGCACAGTTGCGGGTTAGTATTAGGGCGTTATCTTTTCCCATCGAGAAGGTGAGGTTCGGTCTGTGAAAGCCGTTGTGCTCGTCGGCGGATTTGGTTCGAGGCTACGTCCTCTTACAATCGACGTCCCAAAGCAGATGATACCCGTGGTTGGTGTCACCATGTTGGAACGAGTCCTAAGCCATCTCAAGGCGCATGGGGTCACGGAGGCAGTGCTTGCTCTAGGGTACCTCCCGGACGTCTTTCAGGAGGCGTTTCCCGACGGTGAAAGCATGGGCGTCAAGCTCCGTTACTCGGTGGAAAGTGAACCTTTAGATACGGCTGGAGCGGTGCGGCTAGCAGTTGAAACAGCTGGAATCGACTCCACGTTCTTGGTGGTAAACGGGGATATACTCTCAACCTTCGATTTTACGTCGATTGTAAATTTTCACAAGAACAAAGGTGGGCTTGCTACGGTTGCCCTCACCCCGGTTGACGACCCTTCGAGATTCGGTGTTGTTGTCTCTGATGAGCAAGGACGGGTTCGAAGCTTTGTGGAAAAACCACCTCGTGAGACTGCTCCTACCAGCCTTATAAACGCAGGAGTCTACGTATTTGAGCCGGAAGGACTAGACATGGCACCGCTAGGAGAGCCAACGTCTATGGAGAGACTGGTGTTTCCTGAGCTTGCCAAGTCAGATCAGCTATTCTCCCTGGAGATGCCGGGGTACTGGATAGATGCAGGAACGCCTGCCTCGCTGCTGCAAGTGTCTCTCGATATCTTGCGTGGAAAAGTCGTTGGAAAGGATCTCTCCGCTTTGCAACGAGCAGTCACAGGTCGAGATCTCTCCCAAACGGAGACCGACTGCTATGTGGGTGAGGGATGTGTGTTAGAAGACAATGTGGATGTGCGTAACTCGGTTCTTGAGTCACAAGTTACTGTCTGCGCCCAAGCAACTGTCAGAGACTCGGTGATTCTCCCAGGGGCGGTAATAGGCGAGGGGGCTCTGATCGACTCCTCGATCGTAGGGCATCAGGCCTTTGTGCCGCCTGGATCCATAGTAGTAAACGGTTCTGTAATCTCTCGCTACGCAGAGCTGATGCCTGGATGTCAAGTAGTAGGCGAGAGGGTACCGAGTTAATATGGGAATATCCAGAGTCCTTGTCACAGGCGGGGCTGGATTCATCGGATCCAACCTCGTTGACAGACTCTTGGCTGAGGGTGTCGATGTAGACGTGGTTGATAATCTCGTTACAGGATCTCTTTCTAATCTGTCGTCAGCTAGGGCCCAAAACACCGCTCGGTTTTCCTTTCATAAACTCGATGTCTGCGATGTTGCCTTAGAGGAGTTCGTCGGCAAGAAGAGGCCGGATGTGATAATGCATCTAGCTGCGCAAATCGACGTGAGAAGTTCCAAGGTGGATCCGTACTACGATGCAAAGGTCAATCTACTTGGATCTATCCGTGTTCTTGAAGCGGCAAGGAAGGCTGGTGTGACCAAGGTTGTTTACGCTGCTTCCGGTGGCGCCTTGTACGGTGATCTAGCTGAGGTTCCGACCACCGAAGACTGTGAGTTTGCTCCAATATCTCCATATGGGATCTCAAAGGCTACAGTTCTTCAGTATCTCAAACTGTATAGGGATCTCTACGACGTGGAGTACACCGCCCTAGCCATGGCAAACGTATATGGTCCACGCCAGGACCCAAACGGTGAGTCCGCAGTAATCTCGATCTTTGGCTCTGCGATGATGAAAGGCGATGACGTTCAGATCTACGGAGACGGTAAGCAGACTAGGGACTTTCTTTATGTCGACGATGCAGTCGATGCTTTTATAAAGGCGATGGATCTAGGTGGTGGTTTGACAATCAACGTCGGCACATCACAAGAGACAACGGTTATGGAGCTTTTCGATGAGATGGCGATGCAGATAGGGTACACAAAAAAACCACATTTTGCGCCGGCCAGAGCTGGTGAGATTCTCAGATCGGCCCTGGATATACGCCGAGCAAGGGATCATTTAGGGTGGGAGCCTTGGACTTCTCTGAGGAACGGTCTAAGCTCTACGATCGAGTGGATGAGAGATAGCTGAATAACTTTTAGCGGAAAAGATCCTGCTTTGGATTGCGAATAACCTCACTTTTTACGCTTGACTCCCTAAAGTGTATGGAATCTAACCCCCGAACTACAACGACCGGAATTTGGCGTGACTTTGGTTTGACGAGGTCCGCCGCTGCGGCGATCTCATCTGCGATGCAGATCTCAGTTGCTTTCAGCTCCCGGCCGTTGGCGTCATGAAGTCCTCGTAAATCAGCGATAGCTCCTAGGCCGGAGATGCCGATCGCAACGTCCGTCACACCGTTTCTCCATGTCCGGCCGAAGGTATCTGTTACGATAACAGCTATGTTGATACCGGTCTTTCGAAAGATACCCTGCCGAATTCGATGTGCGGAGCGATCCGGATCCTTTGGCAGTAACGTGACCGTTCCGATCTCGGTGTTCGAGCGGTCTATCCCTGCGTTAGCGCAGACAAAGCCGTGATGGGTCTCTGTGATCCGAAGAGTTCCGCGTCGTCTTAGAGTGCGCTTAGACTCCTTCTCGACGAGATCCAAAAACCCTGCATCATCCGATTCGTCGATGTGTACGACTCGGCCCTCCGACTTCGATACGATTTTCTGGGTGACCACAACTACGTCTAGCTCCCTAAGGACGAAGTGCTCCACTATTAAATCTGAGATGTCGTCGCCACTTCGTACCTCTGGAATACCTGCAACAGGCATTATGGAGATGCTAGAGAGAGGGCTATCACTCAAGTCCACATACCTCTTTCGCCAATTGAATCTCCATCTCCCGGTTTACCATCAAGATGTCAGTGACTACACACTTTATGCCTAGCTCACTGATTGCTTCTACCTGATCCTTGTCTCGAATATCGATGACGAAGGTTGATATGTATGGAGAGTAGAGCTTAGCAACTGCACAGGCCGAAGCCTGACCGTGAAGATCCGCTAAGAGGTCGCCCAAAGGCCCCTTTACAGCGCTTCCACCTACGATAGGTGATACGGCTGTTACATCCGCTCTCCTAGAGAGCAAAATTTCACTAAAGTTGGATGTCATAAGCATCGGCCAGATCGAGAGCAGGGGATTGGAAGGAGCGATGATTACCTTTGAAGAGTCCTCTAAAGACCGAACTACCGCTTGCGAGAGCCTTGCTGTGTCTGCTCCCTCGTAGATCAGTTCTTTGACCTTTACTCTGTGGTTATATTTGACAAAGTACTCTTGAAAGCTCATCAGCTCAGCTTCTGTCTCGTAGCTATCTGTCTCACTTATATACCTATGTCCTCGAATCTTGGTGCGCACTGGATCGTCTGAAAAGGGCAAAACCCTTACTTGGACCCCTAGCGAAGTGATGATCTCCGCCGTGACCTCCGAAAGAGTGAGGCCATCTCTCAATCTTTTGGTGCGATACAGGTGTGTACCAAGGTCTTGGTCACCTAGGGTGAACCATGCATCGTCACCAAGCGTCTTGACCATGTTAAGTGCGTTGTATGTCTCGCCTTTCACCCCCCATCCTCGCTCATCATCGCTCAGTCCAGCCAGGGCGTAGGTTACTGTATCGATATCAGGTGAGACATGAAGACCATAGAACTGTTCGTCGTCACCTACGTTTACGATTGCTACGAGGGAACTCGGAGACACAGAGTTTGCCAGACCCCTGATAAACTTCGATCCACCCACGCCACCAGCGAGTACTGTTATCACAATGGCTCAGTATAGGAGACAAGATATCTTCATTGGTTTAGCTACATTTAGGAGGAACCGATCGATCGCATAAAGATAGCCTTTGAGGCAACCGCCCTTCTTGGTCCCCGCAGTGGCGTGGGAGAGTTTGCCTTCGGACTTCTTGGTCAGCTTCCCAACGACCGAGTCGAGGTGGATGCCTTTGCCATAAGTTGGAGACGCAGACACCAGCTTTCCGAGCAGCTTCCTAATTGCATTGGCTTCATCGATAAGGCGATGCCTGCTCGTCCGCTCCACGCCGTTTGGGATAGAGCAGATGTTCTGAGATTGGAGAGGTTGATCGGTCCTGCCTATGCGGTCGTGCACGGTTCCAACTTTTTTGTCCCGCCAACCAAGGCGGTTAGGTTTGTTACGGTACACGATCTTACCCCTAAGCATTTCCCTGAGATGTGCATGCCTACAGTGCTTCGTTACCCTAGCTATATCCAAAGGTACGTAGACGAGGGCGTATACATCCATACCCCTACCGAGTTCGTAAAAAATGAACTTATAGAGATCTTTGGTGCAAGCAAGGATAGGGTGGTAGCGATTCACCACGGTATCCCAACAGACGCCTATCTTGACTCCGAGTCGGTAAGTGAAGAGTTCATCAGCAAATTGGATAACTATGCCAAGGGCAAGAAGATCGTTCTGGCAGTTGGCACGATCGAGCCGAGGAAGGGCCTAGTTGGCTTTTTAGACGCCTTTGATGAGATACAGAGGTCTCGCTCCGACGTTGTCTTCGTTGTGGCTGGATCTAAGGGCTGGGGATGGCAACCTTTCGAGGCCAAGATGAAGAGTCTGTCTAACCCAGGTTCGGTCTTGGTTCTTGGTTGGGTAAGTGACGCAGAACGAAAGTGGCTATATCGACGCTCGGAGGTTTTAATTTTCCCGTCACTTTATGAGGGCTTTGGTCTGCCTGTGCTTGAGGCCATGTCTCATGGACTTCCGGTTGTCCACTCCGACGCAGGGGCAGTTGTGGAGGTGGCTGGAGGGGCGGGTTACAAGGTGGTCGGACGAGAACGCTCTAGCTGGGTTCTTGCGCTGGAGAGGGTGCTTGATGATGAAAGAGTACGAGATCAGCTTAGATCGGCCGGCTTCGAGCGCGCCAGTGGATTTACATGGGCCGTGGCTGCGGAGAAGATGAGGAAAGCCTACCTGTCTGCGCTTGATATGCATAATTAGCGAGGTGGCTGGTTAGGATTTCCCTGTGCAGGTACTTGTGTGTGCAGATCAACTACACCAACGGGTCCCAGGTGGAACTGGAGCATATCTTCGTGCTACTTTGGAGGCTGCTCGGAGTAGCTCTGCTGAGGCTGAAGGTCCTTCGTGGATTCTGTATGCTTCTAGGCCGTCTTCTAAGGCAATTACCGACTTAGGCAGTTTGGGTTTTAGGTATAGTTATTCGCACTTTCCTCAACCGCTGGCGCAACGAATCTGGGATCTGGGTTTGGACAGACCTAAGTTACCCGTGCAGCACTACCACTCTTTCTCCATGGGAGGACCGGATCCGACGCCAAGAAAGAATCGATCATTTACCCAGAGCTTCGCTGTGTACGACCTACTATGGGAGAGCTGTCCGGAGGCATTTCCTGCTCGGGGGGTTAGGTGGCACAGGGATAGATTCATGAGAATCAGAGACGAGGCGGATCACATCGTTACCCTTTCTAAAGAGTCTAAGGATAGGTTGTTGGCTCACGGAGTCGAGGAGGACCGCGTTACCGTTATTCCTCCCGGCTCGAACCACCTACCGCCGCCGGCTATGGAGAAAGCCACAGAGACCCTAAAAAGTGCTGGCGTTGAGGGAGACTTTTTACTCACGGTGGGTACCTTGGAGCCGAGAAAGAATCTCCAGAGGATTGTTAGTGCATTTAGCGAAGCTATGGGATCTCTTGGTGGGCCGATGTCTTTGGTGATAGTAGGACCTAAAGGCTGGGGCGATGCTATTAGACCTACCAAGAACGTGTATCTTTTAGGAAGTGTTCCCGGCGAGGTGCTGGCCGCTCTTTATCTAAGAGCAGTAGCCCTAGTCTACGTGCCCATTGAGGAAGGTTTTGGTCTCCCGGTGTTTGAGGCAAATGCGGCGTGTCTACCTGTCATCTCCTCGGCGGTGCCAAGTGCTAGATTTGATAATTCCCTGATAGTGGATCCCAGCGACGAAATAAGTATTGCCGAGGGTCTCTGCCGCGTGGTGTTGGATGACAAGCTAAGGTCTTCGCTTGTGACTCAGGGGCTTATGGTTGCTAACGAAAGAAGGTGGGACGATACCTTCCGCATGCATCAGAGACTATTTGTGACTCTGGCTGGAGGGTTGTTTGGATAGTCTTGTCTCGATCGACGTGAGTGCCGTACCGCCGCAACCAAAGGGAGTTGGGCGGTACGCAATAGAGATGCTCAAGGCGCTTGGCCCACTTGTCCATCCAGAGCTAGAAGTAGGACTTTGCGTGTCGAGATCAAACGCAGAGCTTTTTTATAGCCTTGGGAGCAACGTCGCAGTGTTGTGCGAATCTCCAGCTAATCGTTTGGCAAGGCTCACATGGGAACAGTCCTTTCTTCCCTTCCTTCTAAATAGGACAGGGGTTCGGCTTCACCATGGTATTCACTACACAGCTCCGCTGCTTTATCGGGGGATTCGGGTAGTAACCGTACACGACGTTACGTTTATCACTTCTCCTCAGTGGCACGAGCCTGAGAAGGTTCAGTTTTTCTCTCGCGCTTTGCGATGGGCGGCACGGAACACAGATGCGATAGTTGTGCCGTCGTTTGACACGGCCAATAAGCTAAAGATTCTTCTGTCTCCAACCGCAGAAGTAGTTGTGATACCTCATGGCGTCAAAACTACTAGGGGCCCCGGATACAGGGATAACTATACAGATAGGTCGGGTTCTCCCTTCATCCTTTTTGTGGGTACTGTAGAGCCTCGCAAGTCCGTGGAGACTTTAGTGATGGCTTTCGACGAGATCGCTGGTGAGTTTGACTCGTTGCGTCTCGTGATCGCTGGGCAGATCGGCTGGAGAGCGGACAAGGCCAAGACAGCGATCTCAAACTCTCCGTTTCGAAGCAGAATCGATCTTCTTGGCTTCGTCAGCGACGACGAGCTTGAGCGACTTTACAACCAGGCGTCGGTGTTTGTATATCCTTCTTTAGAAGAGGGCTTTGGGCTTCCGGTACTTGAGGCGATGGCTCACCATGTCCCCGTAGTCACGACAAGGGATAGTGCTATGGCGGAGGTGTCAGAGGGTTATGCTTCTTTAGTAAGTGCTGGTGACGTTTTAGGTCTTGCTTCTGAGATTTCTAAGGAGTTAACGTCGCCACGGTCACGCAAGGAGCTAACAGATAAGGCATGTAATTTGCTTGCGTCTTATACGTGGGAGCGTTCTGCTAGGGGTCATCTTGCCCTTTATGAAACTCTTCTACAGGGATGATAGTGGAAGCTAGGTTGGGAAGGTAAAGTTTGCGGGCGTTGGTTGTAGGATCCTCAGGATTCGTAGGAACCTGGCTGGTGGAGTATCTGAGGTCAGTTGACGATGAAGTATTCACCCTCGCAAAGGGCACTGATCTTAGAGATCTTGATTCTCTAAGAGGAGAGGTCGCTGACCTTCATGTAGACGCGGTGTACCACCTAGCGGCACAGAGTCATGTCGGCAGATCTTGGTCTAATCCGGAAGAGACCTACATGATCAACGTCATGGGGACAGCCAACCTATGCTCAGTGATAAGGTCTATGCCGATACCTCCAAAGCTTCTTTTTGTCTCTTCCTCTGAGGTGTATGGAAAGGTCTCCCAGGGTGATCTGCCCCTGAAGGAGAGCCATGAACTTGCGCCGGTTAGCCCTTACGCAGCGTCGAAGGCTGCCGCCGAAGAGGTGGTTAAACAGCTCTTTTACGGCTCTTCGATACCCGTGGTAGTCGCTAGAGCCTTCAACCATATAGGTCCGGGACAAGACGAAGCCTTCGTTGCTTCGGCACTAGCAAAGCGTTTAGTGAGTGCCAAGATGAAGGGAGACAAGGAGATAAGGGTTGGAAATCTCAAGGCTCGCAGGGACTTTACGGACGTTCGAGACGTGGTTAGAGCCTATCGGATGCTGATTGAAAAAGCGGATACCTTCGCGGTTTATAACCTATGCTCAGGTGCATCTCTATCTGTCGAACAACTTGCCCAGCTCATGATAGATGAGCTTCAGGTCGACTTGCAACTTACTGTATCGCCAGAGCTGGTACGACCCGTCGATACATTCGAGGTAGTTGGATCAAACTTCAAACTTAGGAGTACAACCGGATGGGTTCCCGAGTTTGACTTGTATCGAACTATAAGAGATCTCTTAGCGTACTGGACAGGGCGTCTGATAACTTCTTAGCTTCCTTTTCAAGGTTTGTGCGTGCGCTTTGAAGTTGGCCCCACCCTAAAATAGCAAGCCCTACCGCTACATAGCCGAACTTTTGAGGGTCGGGAGCACAGTTTTTGTTTTTCACCCTCCTAATTCTAGCTTACTGTTTGTGCAGATCACACGGTTACCTTTAGGTGACGAGGCGTAAAAGTACACAGTTATCCCGTCGCGCTTGGTAGGCTTATCTCTCTGATGTCACAAGCACCTCGTGTTAGCGCCGTTGTGGTCGCCTGCGATCCTGGTGATTATCTCAAAGAGTGTCTAGTATCGCTGCGAGACTGTGGATACCCAAACCTCGAGATCATCGTTGTGGACAACTCCTCGGTGACCTCGGTTGCGGAAATGGTAGAAGAGATCGTCCCAGGAGCGCACTTAATCCGAATCGAAAAGAGAGTTGGTTACTCAGAAGCTGCTAACCGTGGAGCGCTTGCCGCAAGTGAGTCAGCTTACATCCTCATGATGCATGACGATGCAGCCCTGCTTCCAGATGCCATACCAGCGATGTTAGAGGTAGCGTTTGCCAAGAATGCGGCCGTTGTCACCCCAAAGATTATGGTATGGGACTCTCCTTCGCAGATCTTGCAGATTGGAGCGAACGTCGACCGCACCGGTTCCTTGGCACCGCGCATCGATGTAGGGGATCTGGATCAGGGCCAGTACGACTCCATTGATGAGGTAGCGATAGCACCCGGTGGGGTTCAGCTGATCCGAACGGATCTCTTTCAAAGTCTTGGCGGTTTTGATGAGGAGCTTCAGCTGTTCGGTGAGGACGTCGACTTCTGCGTAAGAGCAGCACAGGTTGGAGCCAAGGTCTACTGTGCTCCAAGAGCGAAGGCCCGCCACCTGGTGGTGTCGACCTTTTTCCGTCCACATCGTAGCTTTACTAGCCGATTTCGAGAAGAGGAAGGTCTTCACCGAGTCGGTTCGGGTCATCTGCGGCGAATGCTCAATACAAGGCGGGCTCAGCTGCGAATAATTCTAAAATCAACAAGTGGCCTCTCCCAAGTACGCTCGGTTCTTACCTACCTTGCCGTCTCTGTTGTTGAGACCCTTTTTTATCTGCTGACCGGTAGGGTGCGTCTCGCTGTGGTCCCCTTCGATGCCGTTGGATGGAATATCTCTCGCCTAGGTCAGATCTCAGATGAGCGCAAAAAACTGCGAAGACTTCGAGGGCAAGTTAGACCAGCCGAGATTGACTACATCGCCGTTAGCTCGAGATTTAGAGCCTTCCTCGTGGCCAGGAGATCTATCAAGAAGATGGTTGGCGAGGGGAAAATACCCCGAGTCGATCTCGTGGAGTACGGTGTCGATGAAGAAGAGAGGCTGAGCGTCCTTTCTGAGAAGACCAGTGGGTCACGGATTGCCGTGGATCGAGCTTCAAGCGTAATACTTGTGCTTGGCGTGCTAGCGGTGCTTTTGCCTTCCATCCCTGTCATCTTTGGACATCCTCCCCTTATTGGGTCTATGGCACCATTTCCACCTCCTGCCACACTCATCTCCAGTTTCTTTAGTGGTCGGTACGACTCAGTGGTTGTAGCTCCCAGCGTCGCTCCTACCGCAGATCTCATCCTCGGTGCGCTCGGATTTGTATTTTTTGGGGCTATGGGAGTGTTGCACCAGTTCTTACTGGTAGTCGCTGAGATGGCAGGGCTGTTTGGGATGTATGCTCTGGCCTCAAAGGTTGCTACAAGGTCCGCCTCCAAAATCGTGACCGGTATCTACGGGGTGCTGCCCCTCTTGGCCCAACTCGTCCATCAGGGTAGTTACTTTGGGATATTGGCATTTGGTGCTGTGCCGACGCTCTTAGCACTTCATGCGAGGGCAGCAGATTCGGTAAGGCTGTCTAGAAGGATGATGAGACGGTTGATACTTGAAACAGCCCTGTTCTCTTCGTTGGTCGCCGCAATTGTTCCCGTTGTGTTTCTTGGTTACGTACTTACTGTGGCTGTATTCTTGGCAGTCTCTTATATCACCGGTGACAGAGGAAGGGCGAGACGTAGCGGGTTTGTTTTATTGATTGTTTCATCTCTCACCCTAGTGCTGAATCTGCCTTGGTCAATGAGCTTTTTCTATATGCCGGTGGGAGTCTCTAGACTCTTCGGACCGTCGTTTGTGTCCTCGATCTCGTATCTATCGGTACTGTCGTTCAACCTAGGCCAGGGATATAGCGTACCTTCGTTATACGTACTTGTTCTCATCTTTGTGGTGGCCGGTCTTGCCTTTTCAAAGGCTGCAAAGCAGGCGCAGATAGGACGCAGGACAACGGTTGCCCTAACCGTTACTTTTATTGGTTTTGCGGCTGTAAGAGGGTTATTTGGCACTACACCTATTCCGCTTTGGACCCTCACGCTCTTTGCGGCTAGCTTTTTGATGACTGCAATGGCAGTGACCATCGACGCCTTAGCCGACGATCTTCCGAAGTTTAACTTTGGTTTACGCCATTTCCTTGCGGGATTTGCATCTATTGCTCTAGTGGTGGCCGTTCTGGCCGGAGTATTCCAGGTGGCAAGGCCGAGGTTCGACATGCCGACGACCGGGTTTGACGGGGCAAGCTCCTTTATGTCGGGGCTGCCAAAAGGTCAGAGTGTTCTGTGGCTTGGAAGCCCCGAGATCTTGCCGGTAGGGGGTTGGAAGATCGCAGATGGGCTGTCGGCTGCTTTAGTGTCGTCTTCATCTCCCTCTTTTACAGCTCTTTATCCTCCTCCTAACTTTGGTCAAGCAGAGAAGGTGATCTCTGCACTTAGGTCAGCGCTAGTAGGGCACGGGGTCCTCTTGGGACATGTGCTAGAGGCAAGTGGAGTCAGATATGTAGTGTTACCTCAGCCTAACTCTCAGATCGGTTCATTTGAGGGAACACCCCTAGACATGGTTTTAGGGCGCCAGATCGACATGAAACAGCTTCTTATCGATCCAACCGTGGTCATGTACGAGGTGACAGGCACGCCGGTCTCATATGCAGCTAAAGAGTCTTTCGTCATAGACATGTTGCGCCTGGTCGGAATTGGTATTGAGTTTCTGGTGCTTGCACTGATACTTTATGGTCTCCTCAGGCGAAAGTCTTGGGTGATGACTCTAACCTTTGAAGAGTTTCTAAGGAGGCTGAAGCTTGGCCGCTTTAGTACATCGGGCGCAGCGCTTGGTGGTGAAGAAAGTGCTGCTCAGGGTGTATCCAACGAGAGCCCGACAGTGCTAGCCGCATCGAGAGCCCGCAAGGGTGAGGTAGCTCCGTCAGAAAAGGACGCTTCGAAGATAAATGGTGGTGGATCGGGAGGCTCTAGTGACAAAGCTTAACCGCAAGGGCTTGCGTGCTGACAAAGGTGCTGTTGTGTTGGGTAGCGGGACAAAGTATCTCCTGGCCCTTGTCTTATTGTTGGCGGTCGGGCTTGTGATTCAGAGCGTGACCCATGTCAACCAGATCCCCTCGGGAGGTTTTCAACTAGCGGGGGATCCTCTAGGGGCAGAGGGTCTTTCAATGCCAGTGGTTACAGGACCGACGAACGCCACTACGGCTTGGTACTGTAGTGTTTCGAGTACGGGAACTACTGCCTCGCCACCGCTACTGGAGATCGATAACGCCTCTAAAGTGAGCTCCAGGGTCGAAATGTTCTCCTCACTGGCAACCAAGCGACCTATTAGGAAGTTCACTTTGGGTCCTTACGCGTCTTTTGTCCTGAGTCCTTCGATCTTTGGATCGTCAAAGAGTTTTAGCGGAGTAGCATTAGTGGCAAAAGGTGGAAGAGTCGTAGCCGCAGAGAGCGTCTCTTTGGGATCGCAGGTTGTAAAGACACCTTGTCAGACCTCTCCAGGGTTTTTTTGGCTGGTCTCAGGCCTTTACACCCTAGCTAAAGACGCTGCCAACGTATCTATCTACAATCCTTTTGCGACCCCCGCCGTCGTTGATCTTTCTGCACTAACCTCAAGTGGTGCAGTGGTTCCAGGTAACTTTCAGGGAGTTATCGTAGATTCGGGTCAGACAAAGACCATCAATCTGGATCAGGTAATACCTCCTACGGCAAATCTAGCCATCGTTGTAAGGGCGCGCTCTGGAAGGGTCGTAGTTGGAAGCCTGCAGACCAGATCGGACAGGTTTGCAAGGGGTGTGGCAGTTCCACAAGCGACTATTCGCCCCTCAACCTATTGGAACTTTCCTTACGTGCGTACAAGTCAGAGCTCCTCCTCTGAGGTGACGGTGGTAAATCCGTCTTCATCTTTAGCCAAGGTGAGAATTAAGTTAGTAACGTCATTTAACAGGCTCACCTCCGTCCTACCCGGAGCCCACGTGACGTCATTAGTAGAGACTGTTCCACCGTTTTCTACAGCTTCTGTTGGACTCTCGGGAGAGTTGGCGGTCCCAAGTGAAGGAGTATATGGGGTTCAGATAAGGTCCTTAAACTCCGTGGGTGTGGGTGTCTCCCTAAGTTCAGCTCTGGACTTCTTCGGTAATATGGTGTTCGTCGAACCATACTCCACTCCGATCTACTCCAACAACTGGCTGGTAGTGCTGACCTTTAGGTCTAGCTATCTAGGGTCGGACCCTCTTGCAATATCGCTGCCAAAGCAGGCGATAGATCCCATGGAGGTGTCAACTATCTCTACTACCTCACAGAACAGCAGTTCTAGCCCGGGGAAGTCGCCTTTAAAGAGACAAAGTACCGCATTCAAAGAAAGAATTGTCCAAGCGCCTTCGGTAACGCCTTACACCGTAGTAAGTTCGGGAGTGCTCGATATCGACGTGAAAAAGGTTAGGCCGATACTGATAGTAAGGGGGGCATCTCCCCTTGCCATACAACCTGCCTACAGTGCCAACGGTTCGATAGGGTTCTTGTCAGTCCCCATAAACTAATCACTGAATGGGATCTGCCTCTCACCTTTAGTACTATAGCGTCATGGGATCATATGCGCTGACTGTGCCCTTTTCTGGCACCTCTTTACTCGATCACAAATCTATAGTCCAAAGGGCCGAAGAGCTTGGCTACAGTGAGATCTGGTCGTCGGAGGTAGACGGTTTTGATGCGTTCTCGCCCCTTGTCTTGGCGGGTTGCTGGTCCGGCTCTGTGCGTTTGGGAACGGCAATCGTACCCGCCTTTACGAGGGGACCGGCGACCCTGGCGATGTCTGTGGCAGCGCTGTGTGATGTCGCACCTGGAAGGGTTTCTTTGGGCGTGGGATCTTCGTCCAATGTAATAGTCGAACGTTGGAATGCTTCAAGTTTTGAAAAGCCGTATCAAAGAACCAGAGATATCGTCAGATTCCTGAGAGAGGCGCTTCAAGGAGATAGGGTCGACAGGGACTATGACACCTTTTCGGTTAGCGGGTTCAGGTTAGCTAAACCCCCGGAGTCGCAACCTGAGATATTGGTAGCAGCCCTGCGGGAGCAGATGCTCGCAATGTCATCCAAAGAGGCAGATGGGGCGATCCTAAACTGGCTGTCCCCCGATGACGTGAGGTTTGTTCGGCGGTACCTCAACCCAGACAAAAAGATTGTTGCGAGGGTGTTTGTATGTCCAAGCAGAGACATAGAGGCTGTAAGAAGCGGGGCCAAAAGACTGATAGCTGCCTATCTCAACGTGCCGGTCTATGCCGAGTTCCATCGCTGGCTAGGTAGAGGTGAGTCGCTGTCTTCTATGTGGGACAATTGGACCCGAGGTGATCGAAAGCAGGCGGTTGCTCAGGTTCCAGATGATGTGGTAGACGAGCTTGTAGTGCACGGTGATCCCAAGACGTGCAAAGCAAAGTTGGATGACTATATCGAAGCTGGCGTGGACGTCGCTGTTGCGGCCTTTTTACCATTTGGAGTCTCCGAACCTGAAGCTTTAGAGGCTCTTGGTCAGACCTTTGTAGCTTGAACTTTTAGAGCTTGCACTTCGATCTGTAACTTCAGTTACTAAGGGTCTTAGACCGTCTATCGGAACATGCCAGAGCGTTGCTCCTAGGACTCGACGATACATTGCTACGAGGGAGTGTTTGCACATGTAAATTAGTTTTAGACTACTGGGATTGATCTCAATCTTGCTTCACAGTGGCGCGTTGCAAACTTAGCGAGATTGTGTTTTGAAGCCGGGGCAATATTTTTTGTCTGGAAGGTACCTCTGACCTAGAAGTGCTTGATAGCGCTGGGCGTAGCATCTAAATGTAGCGACTACGGGCAAGGACATTTCGATCAGAGAGGTCGTGGTGTTTGGTGTGGCTATTTGATCTTATTCGGAGCCTGGGGACCATCTGTTGTTTGTCCATAAATAGCGACCCGTAGACCTGACTCCTATTTGAATGGGTGTTATCAGATGTCTCATTGATTGGGGTTTGTACCGCTCTCGTAGATATTGGTGTTGCTATTTGGTTGGTGGTAATTTCCTACATGGCTTCACTGGTTCTAATCGCAGTGGATGCGTTAGAACTTGGTGTCCACCCAGACACACTGCGACTAAGGGAGAAAGAGGGAAGGACCGAGCCAGCAGAACGCACCCCTTTAGGCAGGTGCGGTTACGACTTGGCCAAACTGAAACGGCTCGGCGCATGCGATATAGCTTTGACTCCACGATGACTGGCTACTCATCAGGTATCTACCAGTGGACAAAGACGACCTCGTCCCTCAAGTAGCACTGCTGGAAAGCTACTGCGCAGCGAAGAGGTGGACCTACGAGATACGGCCACTCCCTAGGCCCCCATGTGGGCCCGATGTGGAGATCGAGTGGGCATTACCGAGGTCTGCATCGATGGATGCCAGCATCAAGGCTGGCAAGGCCGGAGGAAAGCTCAGGGCACTCTCGGTGAAACACTCAGGTTCCAAGCGTGCCAGGCAAGCACAGCCTCGGCACGAAGAAGCAGGGACACAGGCGTGCTCGTACCCAGGCATCGCTTCAGAGCGTCGCTGGGGAAGCCATCAAGGAAGTTATCTATGGAGAAGGCTCGAGCAACGTTCTAAAGCGGCCTCCTTAGGTAATCACTAAGGACTTCGAAGAAGATCTCTCAGATGTGCTCATAGCGGTCACGTCCGTAGAACCAAAGACGCATGGCGGTGCATGTATACCTCTAAAGTTCCAAGGTGGACGCTGCCTACACCAGCAAGGCTTGTCCCGACCCAGGTTGTAAGTATCTCTAAAGGAACAACTGTAGCAAAGGGTTGTGTCCCGATAGTTGTGCAAATTCCACGAGTGAATTGATT
>NZ_FQUL01000078.1 GCF_900128965.1 Ferrithrix thermotolerans DSM 19514 | reverse complement strand
CTGGACCAAGAGCGCCGACGAGATCTTCGCTTCAATGCAGAAATACCTGGAGCCTATTGTTTCTCCGCAAACTTCTGAGGAGGGACACTAGGAGCCAGCTTAGGAAAGTATGTTCCTTGTCGCAAGCTTTGTAAGTCCTAAGCCCAACCGTGCCTACGAAAAGTGTCTAAAACTCGCTCTCCATATCGTCTTCGACGATTCGTAGCTGAACTAAGGACCTGACTATAAGGCGCCGTAAGTCTGCATCAGCTTTAGGGATCCATGAGCAAACTTGCGATGTGTTCCACATAACTTCGCAAGATATCCGCTTTAGCTTCGGATATCTACTGGGATAAACTCACAGGGACCATAGAGGGACCTAAGTGGTCACTTGTGTGTTCTTCTTTCTGTGCTTTATCACCTATCACCTATCACCTATGTAAGGATCAAACAGCGGCACTGTTTATGCAAGGCTAACTTTCACACCGAAACACTTGATAGTCCATACACCACTTGGGTGGACGCTACTCTCACTATGGCTTCTTGGTGATCAGATTGGCTGGCGGGTACCACTGGTTCTTCCGGGTATCCGCACTGGCTCCGAATTGGGTCGAAGACAAATTTGTGTGGATCTTATTTGGAAGGTGCACACGCATCTAAACGCCGCTTTTAAGGGGACATTGGGTCGATGGCGTTATTGGTCGGTGGGACATCTGAAATTCTAGATTAGGGTAACTTAGGACCAATGTACGGAATCTGAGACGAAGAGGGATGCGTAGTGGCTGCATACGACTGTAGGTACGGAACAATGGATGTGTTCGACGACGATGATCTCATCTCAATAGCTCTTCGTACTTATGGTGAATGGGCGCAATTGGAGATAGATGTAATCTCCAATTGGATACCTCCTGGTGCCTATGTTCTGGATATTGGTGCTTACATCGGTACTCATACCTTGGCATTTGCTGACTTGGTGGGCGCCAACGGTAAAGTATTAGCTTTTGAGCCGAATCCAAGACCTCTAAAGTTGCTCAAATCTAATGTCGGAAGGTCACAAAAGGCTACTATTTCGGTAATGGGAATAGCCCTAGGCGAAGAACGGCGCTTTGATGTTCTTCACCTAAATAATTCGACCAATGTGGCATCTACTCACTTGAGGGGTGACTCTTATAGCGAGCCTGTGTCGTCTGTAGAGATTCTACCTCTTGACGCATTAGAACTTGAAAGGGTGGATTTTATTAAGGCTGATGTCGAAGGTTATGAAGCCAATGTATTGAAGGGTGGCGAATTGACTATTCAACAATTTCGGCCGGTCATATTCCTAGAGCTCAATTCAGTTGATGCCGGAGCTGGACATCTGCAATGGGCGAAGAGTCATGATTACACTGTCTTGGGAGTGATAACAGAAGCCTTTAATTCGAAGAATTTCAAGGGTGAGGTGAAAAACATATTTGGAGATGCCAAGGAATGCGGGCTTATATTAATTCCTAATGATCGGAATCAACTCCACAGAAAGGTTGAAAGTGTAGCCCTCATGAATACCGTCGACGATCTTGTTCTATTGCTTCTACACAAGCCCCGGTATCCCTCGGAAGTTTTGTCTGAGTGCGCTGCTGCAGAGACTCTTGACACTAACTACCCTAGTCCTCGGTTGGTCGAGAGCGATCAGGAAATTGCTCGCTGGCGTAGTGAAGTAGAAAGACTAGAGCATACCGAGCAGGTGCTATTGGAGCAAATTGAGACTCTCAGAACGAGTGTGGTCAAGATCGACGAGGAGTTAGGTGAGCTCAAATTGAAAAATGCGTTCCTTAGTCGATCTTTGGCTATGGTCGAGGTGGAGCGCAATGCTCTTCTAACTTCTCGATCCTGGAAAGTGACTAAACCGTTTAGAGCTATTGGGAAAGTTGTTCGTTGTGTGTTTTCGGATGGAAAGCGAGCTTAGCCTGGATCCTCCGACGCACCCCGGTTTGAGGTCCGGCGGTGGCCCTGAGATTGTGATTTCGTTGCGCTGGGTGAACCCGTGGCTCTGGATCGGTTCTGACTCAGAGTTGGGGCGTGGTGGGTTAAGGATCTGATTTGGTGTTTCATTTGTGGCAGCGCTTGGAGAGAGTACTCGGGAGCGCGCTTAGAGTCGGAAGTAATTCCCTAGATGGGAACTGGTTCAAGGGCTCCGAAGGTGATGAGTTCTTTCATGAAGGCCTTAGCCCATAGCCAACGAGCCGGAGTACGCAGTGTAATCTTTCCCGATCGGTTGACGAGTCGTCCCACAAGCGAGATGAAGTGGTTGCGAAAGCTACGAGCTATG
>NZ_FQUL01000092.1 GCF_900128965.1 Ferrithrix thermotolerans DSM 19514 | reverse complement strand
AAATAAAGATCAAAAGTCAATGACAGTTCTATAACCACTGCCTAAGATAGATACAGTTCCAAAGACTCTATGGCCTATTTGCACAACTTTAGGCAGACGACCAGAGACGGTTGCAACTGCGTTCGCACAACAGCAACTAGCCCTCAGCCCGCTCACGCATGAACCCTTCGGCTCTGCCAAGATCCTCTTAGCCAAGGTGGACGCCAAGTCAAGGGTGTGCGTGAGACAGGCGTTTTACTCAGTCTCGGTGTCTCTGATCGGAAGAAGCGTCCAGATAGCGCTGTCCGCCCATGAGGTGACAATCACCTACCATGACAAGACCGTTGCAACCCATGAGCGTCTCCTCCATTTGGGGGGACTCCTCCTTGGTGCTAGATCACTACCTTGAGGCCTTTTCAAGGAAACCAGGAGCGTTTCCTCGGTCGGCCCCTCTAGAACAGGCAAAGAAGAGCGGTACCTTCAGTGTGGACCATGCGGAGTTCCTCGCTAGTGCGAGTGCACTCTATGGAGAGAACAGAGGAGTTGGAGAGATGGTGGGAGTGCTCCTGCTAGCGAGAAGACTGCCCCAAACAGCGAATACAACTGGACTTCGGAAAGCTCAAGAGATGCGCACGTTCATCGCTGACTATGTGAAGATTGCGGCCCGCTCCTCACTTGTGAGAGGGGCAACGCTGCTCAAAGAGGTTCCCATTATCACCTCACCTGAGGTAGACATCACTCGCTATGACGTTCTGTTTGAGGCTCGCTCATGACCAAGAGCTCCGATCTCATACTCTTTGGCCAAGGTGCCCTTGAGCTTCGCCTACCGGGTCTTCGAGCCCACGAGGAGTACCTCCAAGTCGCACAACGTGACAGTTGGAGCCACGCTCATTTCTTAGCTGAACTGCTCAGCGTTGAGCTAAGAGGTGCTCTCTTCACTTGCTCGTGGTGACTTCGTTGAGACACCACCTCCGTTGTGCTCATAGGAGGACCAGGTACCGGAAAGACACATCTTCAAATTGGTACCCTGATTTCCCTTGCGGGGAAGGGAGAGGGGTGCGCTACGTCAATCTTGCTGCCTAGTCAACTAGTTAGCCGAGGCAGAGGACGACAAGAGATTAGCCAGAGAGCTATACGAGGGCTAATATGTTCTTGAAATCAATGAACTTGGCTACCTCCACCTCGATAGTCGTGGAGCAGAGCTTGGCGGTTTCAATTTTGAAGTGCAACACTGCTGCCTAACTCCCTGATTGTCTCTGCCATGACTTCGGCTGGCGTTCGGAAACCCAGAGATTTTCTG
>NZ_FQUL01000032.1 GCF_900128965.1 Ferrithrix thermotolerans DSM 19514 | reverse complement strand
GCTGCTTCCCATCCTCCCGAGCACCTCCTCGGTTAGACTGCCCTCAGCTTCGCTGGGATGCTGCGACACCCCAGAGGCGGTGTCCTTTCATCACCGCAGGAATCCATGGCGCCTCATGGCGCACCTTGACTAGATGAAATGGATCGGCCACCAAGATAGCATTGGGTAACGTCTCTCGAAAGACCGCCCTATAGGAACCAGCCAGGTCACAGGTTCCCCACTTGACCCTGTCTCGCCAGTCCTTGGGTTGACTGGCTATCCAATTCTTTGGCTTCTTTGTATCCTTATCAGGGACAACGTCAAGGAGCGTCGCATCCTCAGTATCTAAGATGGTGGTGCACCAGTTCTGGTTGTGATAGGGCCCTTTACGATAAAACAGGGTCTCATCAAGACCAAGTGCGTTGACATAGCCATAACGACTTGGATCCTCGACGAGGGGAGCCCCATAGGCTAGAACCGCATCGTTGATCCATATGCCAATCACAATCGAGTTCTTGGGCTACTGAGGAGACCGATCGTCCATCTTGACCAACCACTTATGTTGCCCACCTACTGGCCCTATCGGTGAGCTTAAGTCTTGGGGCTGCGATGCTTGAGTCCTGGTCACTAAAGGACCCTCCGCCACAGTGGGGATCGGCACAAACCCAGCGGCGTTTGTGCCAGATGAGCCTCACCCTACGGCCAAAGCTTTGTAGGTCATAGAGCTCTACCAGGGAGGTTCCCTTAGCGTACGTTTTGCCATCACAGAGAGGGCACCTCGGCCGTTCACCTCGACACTCGATGTGGACTCAAAAGGGTGCCTTTTCGCCCTCATCAGCTGGATCTTCAACCCCAAGTAAATTAACATCACTGAGACCGAGCAGAATCTCGGCAATTCGGATAGGATTTTCCTCCACAGGGGCCCTCCAGGTTTTGAGTTGTAACTAACCCCATTCTGGCAGAACCCCTGTGCCTCTCTCAAGTTCACCCCTGGTGCGTGGCTACACCTGACTAAATTCCCCACTCAAATCCGAAGTCCCCTTTTAACAACCCGTAATGATCCCACCGCCTGAGTGTCTTCATGGACACACTAAGGACTTGCGCGGTCTCACTGATGGTCAACATATTTCCCGTTGTGACCACCTATAGCACATATGTCAAAGAATACGTTCACTGTAAGAACCCTCTCCGTTACCGCAGTCGTCGTAGAACAAAGCTTGTTTGAACTCCTTTGGGGCCTTTTGGGATACATAGCAAAAGGGCTGCGGGTGGGTTCGTCAGGGGTTCATCTGGTGAAGATGAGACGGAGTCACATCATCATGCAACTTTCCAAGGAGTATAAATGATGCGCAAATCTCTAGCTGAGCGGTCGTCGATAGTCGAGCGACTGCGTTAGCTGTCGTGGCTCCTTTCCTACATTCAGGATTGTGTTTTTCTGGGTGGTCATGTGTGGCGAAGATCTCTGCTCAAAGAGACAGATCAAGCTGGCTATGGTGAGCTGGACACTTTAGCGTAACTGACCGAGCCTGTATGCTCTGATGAAAGGATAATGCTGTTGGTAAGTTGGTACTTGGACGAAGTTTGGTGGGATTAGGGTTATGACAGATCAGATCAAAGTCGAAGGACTTGACCGACCGGTTGAGATCTTTAGAGACAACTACGGTGTTCCCCACATCTTTGCCGAGGACCTAAATGACGCTTTTTTTGCAATGGGATACGCCTGTGCCTTTGATCGACTTTTTCAAATGGACTACGATCGGCGTAGAGCAGAGGGTCGCCTTGGCGAGGTCTTTGGGTCAAAGCTTCGCTCCTCCGATGTCCTTTCCAAGAGACTGCAGCTCCGTCGTAGTGCCGAGAGAGACTATGAGAAGCTCTCTGATTCGACTCGAAGCATCTTTGACTGCTACAGCCTTGGGGTCAACCAAGCGTTAGCGCAAGGTGCCAGCTCGGCTGAGTTTGAACTGGTTGGCTTTGAGATGGAACCTTGGGAACCGTGGCACTCGATAGCGATCTTTAAGATTCGCCACATCCTTATGGGTATGTGGCAACACAAACTTGCAAATACCATACTCCTCCAAAGAGCCGGAGCTGACAGGGTTGCGCAACTTAGAGACGCAACTGTATTGGGATCGCCACTTACGGTTCCGCCCCTTTCCCGCCTTCAACTAGACTTCGAGGGTGCTGCACGGAATATCCGAGAGGTGTCTAAGTTTCTTGGATTTATGAGTGAGGTCGAGCCAGGGTCTAACGCATGGGTTCTCTCTCAATCTTCAACAGACAAAGGCATAGGTGCGGTACTTTGTAACGACTCCCATCGAGCCCTAGACGTCCCAAATGTGTACTGGCAGGCGCACATTAGCTGCGATGAGTTTGACGTCTTTGGAGCAACCTTTGCGGGGTTTCCTGGATTTCCACACTTTGGAGTGACCAGGGATGTTGCGTGGGCAATTACACACGGGGGGGCTGACACTCAGGATCTTTACATTGAGCAACTTGAGGACGGACTGACTCCGCTTTATCGGACTCCAAAGGGCATGCGACCTCTACAACATGAAAGGGAGACTCTCAGCTATCGAGATGGATCCAGCGAAGTAATAGACGTCTACGGCCATGACGATCTACGTTTGGTCCACGGGTCCCCGGAAGATGGATGGGGAATCAGCCTAAGATGGACCGGTGCAGAACCCTATGCCTACGAAGGCTTCGAGGTTCTGATTCCCATGCTTCGCTCTAAGGGTGTAGATGAGTTGCTCGACTCCCAGACGTCATGGGTGGATCCCATTCAAAACTTTGTGGCGGCTGACAAAGACGGTAGTATCGGCTACATTGCCAGAGGTAGAGCTCCACTGGCAACAAGAAGGGGGTTTGGATACCCTGGACTTAGCTGGGACGATAGCTATAGCTGGAAAGCTGTGGTGCCGGCATCTCAAATGCCGAGAATGACAGATCCTCAAGCCGGATTTATTATGACGGCGAACAACGTCATCCAAGATGGAGACTCGCCATACATATCCTTCTCCTTTGCCGATCCTTTCAGGGCGGAAAGGCTACGCCAACGCCTCATGGAACTCAAGCCATACTCGCTAGAGGACATGGATCGTCTGCAGGCGGACGTTACCTCGTTTGCAGCGGTCAGATGGGCTGAGGTTCTTTTAAACCTTGATCCTCTTGACTCTGAAGAAGCCGAGAGAGCTAGGGTTATGTTATCTAAATGGAACGGAGAACTGACCGTAGATTCCAGCGAAGCGCTTCTTTATGGATGTTTTCGCCGGGGTCTCGCAGAGGTGCTTTACGCGCCAACCCTGGGCGAAGAGCTTTGGAGCTTTATGGTGAAGGGCGAGCTAGGTGCGACCTCAACCCTTATTCGACGTTGGCTGGCGAACGACATATGGGATCTTCTTGGAGGCGAAAGACCTGGCGGATACGGTAAGGGAGTGGTAGAAGCCGCCAAGATGCGGGTTTTGAAGATTCTACCTCAAGCACTTGAGATGGCGTACTACGATGCTACGGCGATGGCCGGATCCGATCCAACCGCCTGGAGATGGGGTGATCACCACTATGTAGAGGCTCAACACCCTCTTGCTCTTATGGGAGTTGCAAAGGAAGTCGACTATGACTTTCCAAAGGTGGAGATGGGTGGGGACTCCGATACTATTCAGGCAGCGAGCTATGGATGGGAGAGAAGAACCCCTTTTAGGGTTACCGGGCTCTCAGTTTTCAGACAGATCGTTGACATGGGGGATCCGTCCTCTTTGACCTCCGTGGTGCCTGGTGGAGCCTCTGGGGATGCAAACTCTCAGCACTTCTTCGATCAGCTTGCTGCTTGGGGAGTAAACAAGAGGGTTGTAAAGGCGTCTGATAAAAAATCACTTATCGAAGCTGGTGCTGATAGAACGACGCTTGTACCTTCTTTAGGGTAGAGCCCTATATCCCTGATGCAACCGCTTTCCCATACGTTGGATAGGTTAGTTGATACGCGCTTTGGCATCAACTGTAGCCAAGAGCTCGCACGCTTGTAGATGAGGTCTGACCCTGACCAAGCCTATTGGTGTCTAGTGAGCGCAGCTTTGATCTGCGTAGAGCGACAACGTAGGTGCTTAGTAGTGCAACTGAGAGCATAACGCTTAGGATCCCGACCGTGCTAGCTACGGGAGTTAGGAGCAGAGATCCAACTGTAATTCCAATAAGAGAGGCAAACGTCCGCCTCCGGCGCCGGTAGCAGAGAGGACTGACTCGTGAAGGGTGGTGATTATGGCTGAAGGTTGCAGCCGAGGTTACTTCCTGGGTTTTGGTAAGGGTGAACGAGAAGTTTATGCTTGTCCTTGTGCATTGCTTCTCAAGTACATGGAGCTGGTCAGCAAAGCGTGCAACAGACGAGACCTGCTGCTGTGTGCGCCACCTATTGATAGCAGGCACGACAACTACGGTCACCCAAGCAAAGACAATAAGTAGTAAGGCCAACTTCGAGATCATAGAATTACATCCTCGTAATTACAAGTACTACACTTAGAGTATCACAAAGACAGCCAAGAGTGGCAAAGGTGTAAGAAATATTTCCAATGAGGGTTGCTAGGGGCCTCTAGAAGCTTGCTGTGAATTGGCCCCCACCGTGTCTAGTCAGGGGGACAGGAATGGTTACATTTTTGCAGTTCTGGCCCTCTTGTGGGTTCCTAACGGTGATGAGCTAGGTGATGATGTTCGCCTCCTCTCCTCTGGTGGACTCCTTGGGTACCGGGTTGGTATCCAAGGAGTCCATCGTCTCATGCTGGGGCCACCTCCCACCCTCCATGGGGGATCGATTGTACGTTCAGTTTGGCTAGGCGAGCAAGATTGGCTGCTCCGGCGAGGAGGCTAAAGTCATTTCCAACTCGTAGTAGGCCACGCATCCTCGCTCGTCTCCCACCGTGCTTGCGCCGCATGAGGTGAGCGAACTTACGCTCGACCTTGGGTCTCGTTGCTCGGTAGTCATCTTTCCATGTCGCATCCATCTGTTCAGTACGTGCTTTGGTCAGTGCGGCCTCATGTGCTCCAATACGGATCTTTCTCCCGATCTTCGAGGTGGTACACCGTTGGGCTAACGAACAGCTCTGACAGTGGGGATCGAATTTGGCGACTCCATCACCGCCACCAAGGTAGTGGATCTTAGCCTCGATCTTGTTTGGGCAACGAACCGTCCCGGCCTCGAGGTTGATGGTAAAGCTATCCTTGGTAAAGAGTCCCTGCTTTGCGCTTGGTGGCTGGGTCTTGCACTTTGAGTCGATGTGAGCTGTTCTGAGGCGGGCTTGGAACTGACCGGTTCCATAGGCACCATCGCCATAGACACAACCTTGCTGCGCTGTGGGTCCACGATGTGCTTGGTCCTCATTACTTGTCAACAGGTCTTCGATCAGCTCTTCGGCCACACTCGCATCCCCGGCGTTACCGGCGGTCACGACCGTCTTGGTGATGATCTCTGACTCTGGGTCAAGTGCGATGTGGCCTTTGTAACCGTCAAAGCTATGAGAGGAGGTCTTGTGTCCATGGCGGGCCTCGGGATCTACCACCGAGATCACCCGATCCTTGGCCACCTTTCGCACGATGCGAAAGACCCCATCGCCATCTTGTTCAAGGTCCTGGCCCACAACCGTTCCAAGCAGGCGGGCAGCTTCGCTGACGACCTCGCAAAGCTTTTGACCCTCAAGGGCCATGAGGCAGGCATGGGCATCCTTGGCCCTTGAGTCGATGAGCTTGGTTCGAGCCTCCTGGTCATCCCAGTCAAGCTGTGGCTTTGCTGAACTCATGTAGTCATCGCCACTGGTCATGACGCTGGCAAGTAGATCCCTAAGGGGTCTATCTGCGACCTTGAGCAGGCCACGGATAGCAGAACGTATCAAGGTGATGGTGTCCATCGTGGCCACCGCGTCATAGAGGGGTGTGGAATCAAGTACCCGCCTGTGGCCGATGAGCCCGGCCTCACGTGCTGTGGCAAGCGAGATCTCAAAGACTCGGTCAGGCCGATCGGATCTACGAAGACGCTCCCGAAAGTCAACGAGTACGGTGTGATAGAAGACTGGCCAAGTTGAGACATCGTAGCTGCCGACTCCAGCTGCCTAACGCCAGCGGGCATCGAAAGCGTAACGCTCTGTTGCCTCACGGTCTGAACACCCCTCTAACCGCTGGAGTACCATGACGGTTGCGATCACCGATGGGGGAACCGAGGCCCGTCCCCTCCCAGAGAAGAGATCAGCGAAGGCCTCGTCAGGGAAGAGCCGGCTCCGCTCGCGATGAAGGAACGAATAGATGGAGTCCTTTGCCAGTGTCTGTTCACAGAACTGGCTCATGTCATCAAAGAACTTCGACTGCGAATCCGCTAGACCAAGGGACAATGCTCACTCCTCACATGGGCTTTACTACCTCAATTCTAGCCTATGACCAGGTGTTTTGCAAGTTATGAAGGGCAACAATCCCTCAACAGGGAAACGACGACACAGGCCAACTCGTGGGACCAACTGGGCTATGGCGCCAGACAGGGACCATGTCGTAGGGGCCCATACTCCTGTACGGTGTTGACTAACTCACAGCCATACCCTGGCGGGTTCCCGTTAGCGAGAAAGACAGCAATCTTCTAGAAGCCTTGGTCGATACTGTCCTCGTAACCGGGACGCTTCCAGTGGCCGGAGCGACCGCCGACCTTCTCCCAAAGGGCGATCTCTCCTATAACCATGGCTCTGTCAAACGACTTGCACATGTCATAGATAGTTAGAGCGGCTACGGAGCAGGCGGTGAGCGCCTCCATCTCCACTCCAGTTCTATCGACTGTCTCAACCTGAGACTCGACTTGTACGTAGTCGTCACCGATCATAAAGTTGATATACACCGACCCCACAAGCAAGGGATGGCACAGTGGAATAAGGTCTGAGGTGCGCTTGGCTGCTTGTATACCTGCTATGCGAGCAGCTCCTAGTACGTCGCCTTTGGTAATTGCGTTGTTGGCCACCTTTGCCGTGGTCTCCGGCTGCATAAACACCTTGCACCTAGCTACTGCTCTGCGGTGACTTGGATCTTTTGGGGTGACATCGACCATGCGGGCTCTGCCCAAGGGGTCGAGGTGTGTTAGGGCGGCATCTGACATGATAAATACTTTAGATCAGATTTTATGAAAATCCGTAGGAAACTACTCTATAGATCTTCTAGCTAGCCACCTATTTGGCTCATCGACCTTTTTGGTCTAATAAAGTTGACGTTTCCGATCTGGTGTCCAGCCCATTTACTCTTAGCCGAGTGCTCTACTACCCTTGCGATCTCATCGTCGCTAGCCCCGGATCTCAAGAGTCCTCGAAGGTCCTGTTCTTCAATTGCAAAAAGACAGTTTCTCAACTTACCGTCCGCCGTAAGGCGCATTCTGTCGCACGCGTCACAAAAGGGCATAGTTACCGAGGCGATGACTCCGAACTCGCCGCTTTGATCGTCAAAGATAAATCTTCTTGCTGGATCAGAGCCAGAACTGACTAGGTGAGCTGGGTATACAGAAGTGATCTTGTCGATGATCTCACGGGCTGGCACTACCATGTCCAAGTCCCAAGTCTCGTCGCCATCAAGTGGCATGAACTCTATGAAGCGGGGAGTTGCGCCGTGCTGCTTTGCAAAGGCTACTAGGTCTACTAACTCGTCGTCGTTTACGCCACGCATTACAACGGTGTTGATCTTGAGTGGAACGAGTCCTGCACCAGCTGCAGCTTCTACTCCGCTTAGCACGTTTGTAAGTTGATCTCTCTTTGTTAGGTCGATAAATCTCTCACGAGACAGGGTATCTAGGGATATATTTATACGGGTTAGACCTGCGGCTTTCAGTTCACGTGCCATTAGGCGAAGGGTAGCTCCATTTGTAGTTAGAGATATATCCAACTGTTTACCCGACGGTCTTTTTATTTGTGAGAGTTTTTCAACCAACAGGGGTAGCTGTGCACGAACGGTCGGCTCGCCTCCAGTTAGACGTACACTTTCAAAGTCGTATCTCTGGACCAGTACTTTAACCACCCGCTCGATCTCCTCGAAGCTTAGCAGTTCGGGACGTTCCAGCCACGTCATTCCCTCTTCGGGCATACAGTAAGAACAACGGAAGTTGCAGCGATCGGTAATAGAGATTCTCAGATCCTTTACCGTTCTGTTGTGTCCGTCTATAAGGGGTGCTACAGGGTGCTGTATTTGCTCCATAGCTTCAAGCCTAGGTGATACGGTTGCTTCGACGTCTGAACACATCTCTAACCAGCCTGTTCAAGTGGAATTATGGGAAGTCTTTCGCCAGCTTCAAATATTTCCCCTTCAGGAACTACTAAGAGACAGTTCGAGGACGCCATCTGCGAAAGCATATGAGACATCTGTCCAGCCTTTATCGAGACTCTAAGCTCGCCGTCTACGCTGTGGTAGCTGGCTCGCAGGAAATGCACCTTGCCGTCTCTATTTCTCCTGATCTCATCTACTAAGGTCGCCTTTAGAAGTGGCCGAAACGGTTGGGGGCTACCCATCATCTTTAGAATTGCAGGTCTAGCAAAAAGCTCAAAACTTACTAGTGCGCTTACGGGGTTGCCAGGTAGGCCAAACAGCGGGGTCCCCTCTATAAGCCCGAATGCGAATGGCTTAGCTGGTTTTATCGCCACCTGCATCCATCTCATCTCGCCGCCAGAGAGATCTTTTAGAACCTGTTTGGTTAGGTCAAAGTCACCGACACTAACTCCACCGGAGGTTACGATAGCGTCGTAGTTAGAAGCTGCCTCTTTGAATGCGGTTTCTAGAGCCTCCTTATCGTCAGGTACTATGCCCAAGTCGTAGGCCTCAAAGCCACTACCGGTTATCGCACTCAAAAGAGCAGGCCTGTTGGAGTCCCGAATCATTGCGCGTCTTAGGGGTTCCGCTGACTCGGTTAGCTCGCTTCCCGTAGATATTACAGCTACCTTGGCCCTGGGGAAGACTGGTACCTTCTTATATCCTAAAGAGGCTAGGACGCCGATAGCTGCCGGTGTGATCTTTGTGCCTGCAAGTAAAACAACCTGACCTTCCTCTACGTCGCTTCCTGCCTCACGTACGCTGTCACCAGGCCTTACCTCTTTGTAGACCAGCACATTTCCCTCAACCTCAGGGTCAGGGGAGGTGTCTTCGACCATGATCACCGAGTCAGCGTCTGCTGGGATGGGAGCACCTGTCATAATGCGTGCGCTTTGCATGGATCCGAGCTGGGGGTCGATGTTGTCGCCAGCTGCAATGGTGGCAACGACCTCCAACGATACAGGCGAGTCTTTAGATGCGCCTAAAGTGTCTGTGCTCCTAAGGGCGTATCCGTCTGAAGCCGTGTTACGAAAGGGGGGTATGTTCTCAGGACTAGTTACATCCTGGGCAAGAGTTAGTCCGAGTGCGTCTCGAATGTTTATAGCGATTGGATTCGCTTTGGTTATCCTCTCAAGCACATAGCTCTGTGCGGTCTCTAGCGGTATGAGAGTTTCCTTGTAAGTCATATCTTATAAACTTACACCTTTTTATAAGGAGATGAGACATCAGGGACGATCCCTCTGGGGCTCAATGTGGTGCTTTATGCAAAATCTGGTTATAGCCGGATGAGGAGCCCTGAGTCAAGCTGGGCCTACTGAGGGTTTTTCTGTTTGATACCTTTTTCAGTATAGCGTTCATTCAAGGCTCCTGCCGCATCGAGACTGCTGACTTGCGGATCGAAGAACGTCTCTTCGTGGTATATCTGCTTTAGGATCTTGCGCATGGCGTCTCCAAGATCTTCTCGCTTTAGTGCGATCTCGATAGTGGCTCGAAGATAATCAGCCTTGTTTCCAACGTCGTAGCGCCTTGTGTTTAGTACGTATCCGATCACCTCTTGACGCTCTAAAAGGCTACCGATAGCGTCTGTAAGTTGGATCTCCCCGTTCTTGCCCGGTGTGAGTTTCTCTAATGAGTCGAAGATCTCAGGGGTAAATATGTAACGACCCATGATAGCAAAGCACGACGGCGCCTCTTCCGGAGCGGGTTTTTCTACTACAGATCTGATGCTGTAAAGATTCTCAGAGATTGGATTTACCCCAACTGCTCCGTAGCTTGAGATCTCCGACTGAGCTACCTCCATTAGTGCTACTACCGAGCGGCCGTACTTTGAGAACACCGACAGCATTTCGTTGAGGGTTTTAGATCCCTCATCCATGATGTCGTCAGCCAGCATGACAGCAAAGGGCTTGGAGTTGACGTGGCGTTTGGCAGCTAAGACGGCATGGCCAAGTCCCAAGGGTTCCCCCTGTCTCAGGTAGTGGATCTCCCCAAGTTGGGCGATCGATCTCACCTCTGCCAGATCTTCGGCCTTGCCAGATTTCTCGAGGTAGTACTCGAGCTCAAAGGAGCGGTCAAAGTGATCTTCGATACTTCTTTTTCCTCGCCCTGTGATTATCAAGATGTCGGTAAGGCCAGCTCCTACGGCTTCTTCAACGACGTACTGTATCGCAGGTTTGTCGACGAGAGGCAACATCTCTTTTGGTTGAGCTTTGGTGGCGGGTAGAAATCGGGTGCCTAGTCCCGCAGCGGGTATGACTACCTTGTTTATCTTTGCAGGCATAGCTGACAAGTTAGCATGTAAAGCTTTGAAATGTCGCCTTTGCAAGCGATATTTTGTGGTTCTTGACAGAGGATTAATTGTTTTGTAACCGCCGATCAGATTCATAGTCTCTGTGGCTAACCTAGGTGTAAAGCGCTAGAATTAGCACTCACATATAAAGAGTGCTAAAAGTGTTGAGTATCTGGAGAGGTAATATGCCTACCTATGAGTATGTGTGCAAAGAGTGCGGTCATAAATTCGAGACGGTGCAGTCGTTTCATGATGAGGCTCTCACCGACTGTCCAAAGTGTGACGGACCGCTTAGAAAGGTTTTCGGGAACATCGCTATCACCTTCAAGGGATCAGGATTCTATAAGACCGACTCACGGTCTTCTTCCTCTACGACTAGTTCAACGACGGCCTCTACCTCATCGGAGTCCGGGTCGTCAACTTCAGCTACAGAGGCGACTTCAACTGCACCGGCGTCGACCTCTAACTCTACGGACGCTGCCTAGCCGAGCTTAGGAACTTGGGACGATCCTTGCCTTCCATGGTCTTGGGGGATCGAAGTGACTGTGGCTTAGTCGACAGGCTGGATCCATGAGAGCTTTGCGGAGATCCGAAGCCGATAGTGGCAGAAGGGGTAAAGTTGTGTAAGAGGATCCCAAGGCTTGAGGAACATGTGCGTCAGATGATGAGGAGAAAGAGACTCCTGCGCCGAGAAGCAGTTGTCTTTCGTCGTGAGAAAGGGTTAGCTGGGGTAGTTTGGAGTTTCCCAGCTCTACTATATCCAAGAGTCCCTTTTCTGCGAGAGCTACGACCGATTCAAACGCCATTGACGTGCGTCTTTGGTCGTTGGGGTGAGGAATATAGGTCAAGCCACCTTGCTCCCTTATCCTGCGCGCAGCCTCCACGCCTGTGAGGCCCGGAGGAACTCGCTCATGGATATATAGACCGATCATCTCGCCCTCTTTGACCCTAAACTCTTGACCCACTACGACGCATTCACCGAGACGTTCTTGTAGTAGCTGTGCTCCTTTTATCGTCAGATGATCGGTGACGGCGATAAGGGCTAGCTCAGAGGCAGAAAAGGCGTTGCAGAACTCCTCTAAGGTGGTTGAAGAGTCGCCAGAGTACATCGTATGGGTATGGAGATCGGCCCGAAACAGCGTCTATCCTTTCACGTCTCTACGGTTGATCGCTCTTAGGTTGGCACCTGACTGTAATTTATTTTCCTGACAAACTCATCTCAGATATCACAACTGTGTTTCCTGCGGCGATTGATGGGTAGAACTTGGTATCCGAACCTACCTCTACAATTCCCAGCAGCATCCTTTGAAGTGTTGAAGAGATGGTAACACCCTTTACCGCCTCAGCTAACGAGCCGTTGCGGATTAGAACTCCTTCAGCTCCGACTGAGAAGTCCCCTGAGACTTGGTTGACGCCAGAGTGAACTCCTGAGATACTTTGAATCACAACACCATCCTCAAGGCCTTCTATAATTGATGACGCGTCTTTGGGTCCTGGAGCCAAAAAGACTGCGCGAGCGGAAGGAGTTGGCGCTCCTGAACCTGATCTGGTAGCGTTGGCCGTCGAGCTCCTCCCAACACGATTTGCGCTGTAACTGTCGTACAGATAGCCCTTTAACACTCCATCTTCGATGAGGACGTTCTGTCTCGATGCGAGGCCTTCGGCATCTGTGGAGGACGCAGATTGAAACCTTGAGTCGGTAGGATCATCGATCACTGTAACCAGGCTTGAGGCCACTTGTTCTCCGTCTCTTCCTAAAAATATGGATCTGTTGCGCTGTATCGCATCCGCGGATAGCCCGGCTGTAGCTACGGCTAAAAAGGTGGCTGCAACGCGAGGTTCAAACACGACAGTAAGTGAGCGTGACTTCACTGGCTTTGCTCCAAGCAGTCTGACAGCCCTGTAGATAGCGTCTTGAGCAGCCTCTTCAAGGGATAAGTCTCTCAGCTTGCGCGAAGCGCTATATCCATAACCGGTGTGAGTGTCTTCTCCGCTTCTTGCTACCGTCATCGCAGAGGCGATAGCGTAGCTTCTTTCGCTATGTCTTAGGATCCCGGTGGTAGAAGCGACTAGGGATTCGCCAACGTAGTCGCTGTAAGATGACGAGGGCACCTCGACTATTCGGCTGTCCGACTCCAAGGTCAGTTTCTCGAGTTCTAAAGCCAGGGCGATCTTTTCGCTCACCGGAGTCTGTGATACCTCGGGGTCGGTCAGGTCCAGCTCCACATAGGGGTGACCGTCAGGTTTTGCTAATATGGCATGGGGATCGAACGAAGCGTAGCTACAGTTCTCTCTGGCGCTTTTTACGCAGCTCTCAACCAGCTTTTGATCGAGGCTACCTAACGTTGAATAACCTACTCGTCCATCGCGTAAGACTCTTACAGTCACCCCTTCTTCTGTGGACTGCGTAAGAGACTCTATCTCGCCCTTATATACCACCACCTCTGTTGAAGTAGATCTGCCAAGCACTACCTCTATCTCCTCGCCCTCTGAAGCAGATGCGATAATTGCCTTGGCGATATCTTCAAGCTCTTTGTGGTTAGGCATTGGCGGTACCTCCTAACGTGATCGACGCTACCCTCAAAGTTGGTTGACCCGTGCCGACCGGTACCGACTGTCCATTCTTACCGCAGGTTCCTGGTGTCATATCGAAGTCGTTTCCAACCATGTCGATCTCTGCGAGTATCTCGGGTCCGTTCCCTATCAACTGTGTGTCCCGAATCGGAGCTGTAATACGGCCGTTCTCTATGAGATAAGCTTCCTGTGTGCCGAAAACGAAGTCTCCGGTCGCAGTATTTACCTGCCCGCCACTTAGGCGAGCAACGTAGATTCCATTTTCTGTGTTCGCCACTATCTCCTCTGGGTCGCTATCTCCCGGGAGCAAGTAGGTGTTCGTCATCCTAACCATAGGTAGATGTTGATAGCTTTGACGACGCCCGTTGCCAGATGACTTACGGTTGAAGAACTTGGCAGAGTTGGAGTCCCACATGTAGTCTTCCAGAACTCCGTCTTTTATAAGAACGTTCCTTCGACCAGCCTCACCCTCGTCGTCATAGGCAAAACTGCCCCAGGTCTTCTCTACGGTGCCGTCGTCTACCAGCGTGACGAGGGGGCTTGCGACTTTTTGCCCAAGTCTGTTTGCGTAGACAGAGGTGTTCTTTTTTATGTGGTCCGCCTCTAGTCCGTGCCCACAGGCCTCATGGAACAAAATGCCTCCAGAGCCTCGCTTGATCACTACGGGCAGTCTTCCTGATGGAGCAGGCATAGCCAGTAATTTTCTTACCGCTCTCTCTGTGGCTTCCTTCGCAAGAGCTTCGAAGTCCATCATCTCTAAGAACTGGTCGAAATCAATACTGTAGCCGACCGGTTCATACCCACTTTGCAGGCCAGTATCCCCCTTTGCCACAGTTCTAATTGCCGCGCGAGATCGAAATGTGCTTTGTTCGACGGAGAGTCCGTCCGAGTTGAAAAGTGCGATGTGCCTAGCGCTGATACTCATCTGCGAGGCAACCTGACTTATAGAAGCGTCATAGGACCTTGCTACTTCGTCCATAAGAAGCAGTTTCTCTACGGCTTTGGACTTGAAGTAGGAAGGATCATACCTTGCCTCTGGGACCGAGCTCACCCGATCTTTGAGAGGTACCGTTGTGCGTGAGCCAACTTGGCCACTCTTTGAGACCGATCGGGCCGTTTCGGCTGCCTTAATGAGTCCCGATTCCGTCAGGTTTGTTGTGTGGGCGAAACCTGTTGTGTCTCCAAAGACAACCCGTACCCCAGCTCCTCTTGAGATGTAGTCCGAGGCTTGTTCTACCAAACTTTCCTCCATGGAGATCGAGCTCGAAAAGCTATCTTCCACGAAGATTTCGGCGAAGTCTGCGCCCGTGCTTTGTGCATGACGGAGTACTTTTTCTGCTAACTCTTTATTCAGCACCTTCTGCCCCTTAAACAACTGCGTTGACCTAGAATTTACCTTGCACTTAAAAAATTGAGGCATAGCGGATCGAATATTGAGTGCTTTGGTTGTCGGTTGGAAGCGCTAAGTTGAAGCGATAGTCTCAACTGGTGGAGGCGATGTGCTGGACAAGTTGAAAAGTCTCTGGCCTAAGTTCAGATACGTGCTATCGCTACTACTGCTCGCCTGGCTTTTTCAGCGTGTGCACTGGACGGAGATCGTCCCGAAAAAGCCAGGAATGTTCAATCTCTTAGTCCTTGCTGTAATTATAGGTGTCGCTGCGGTTTTACTCTCGATACTTAGGTGGCAACGAGTTCTAGTCGCCTTGGGCAAACCAACTCGTCTAAGCGTATTGGCGCGATACTACTTTGCGGCCATGTTTGTCTCTAACTTTGTGCCTTCTACAGTCGGTGGTGATTTGGTGAGGGTTACCTGGTTGAGAAGGCGGTCTGGTCTAGGGGACGCTGTGGCTTCGGTGGTACTTGAACGCCTTACCGGATGGATAGTACTCCCCTTTATAACCCTCGGGGGACTCTTGGCCAACCCTCAGCTACTACGTCTTGGATCCTCTTCCCGTCTCGTTGTTGCAACCGCTATGGTAACGCTATTGGCGTTAGTGGTGGTAGTGGGCCTTGCCACGATCTTGGAGCCAAAGTCCCTAGAAATAAGGGGTGGCATCTTCGCAGTCGTTGATGCGACTCGCTACGGGATTAAGCGTCTGACTACCAACCCAAAAGGAGTGATTGAGGTACTGTCGGTCAGCTTTGCCTATCAGTTGACTATGGTGATCTCTGCCCTAGCCGTGGCCGATGCCCTCGGGCTTGGTCTGCCCCTGACTGCGATGTTGGTGTTTGTACCTGCCGTGGCGATATTACAGGTGGTGCCCCTAACTATCGGCGGTTTAGGGCTTAGAGAGGGTGCGTTCGTTCTCTTTTTGCATCCGCTCGGCGTGTCTACCTCACAGGCGGTCGCTTTGGGACTTTTGATCTATATCGTGAACGTAGCAGTATCTTTGATAGGAGTTCCAGCCTTCGCAATGGGTGCAGATGGTCAGTCAGTCTCAGTTAGTTCGGAATAGTTGAGGCTTGAGTTGTTGTTAATGGTGTAAAGAGGTTTGACGCCTCGGAGGTTTGGAGTTCCTTTGTCAGATGTAGATTCTTTATCCAGCAGTTCAGAGCTGACGGTGGGCGACGAGATACCAAGGTCCCTCGACAAGATTGCGTCTCTGGTAGACCAACGTATTCAGGATCTCTTTGAGTACGAAACCTTGAGGTGGTCTTCTCTAGATGAATCTTTTACTCGGCCTCTCACGGACTTGATGAACTTTGCGTTAGCGGGCGGTAAGCGGCTTCGACCAGCCTTTTGTTACTGGGCTTACGTTGCGACGGGAGGCGAGGATCCAGAGATGAACGTTCTGGATGCCGCAGCAGCTTTAGAGTTGCTCCACTGTTTTGCGCTTATTCACGACGATGTTATGGATGACTCGCCCTTTAGGCGAGGGTCAGCGTCTATTCACTCTCAATACAGCACTTACCATCAGGGGCTTGAGCTCTCGGGAGATCCACAGCGTTTTGGTGATGCGGTAGCGATATTGATAGGTGATCTTGCGTTTGTCTATGCGGACCGGCTTCTTGAAGCGGCGCCCCTGAAGGCTCGGCAGATATTCTCGGAGCTTCGTCTCGAGGTAAACTTCGGGCAGTACCTTGACGTGGTGGGTACGGCTAGACGATCTTACGATGCAGAGTTTGCCGCTAAGGTGGCTATTTACAAATCAGGCAAGTACACCGTCGAGCGCCCCTTGCACCTCGGTGCAGCGCTGGCGGGTGCAAAGGACTCGGACTACTCCCATCTCTCTCTATTTGGAATCCCCCTAGGGGAGGCGTTCCAACTTAGAGACGATGTGCTCGGGATCTTTGGAGAGTCGGATAAGACAGGTAAGCCTGTGGGGGACGATCTTCGGGAAGGTAAGCCAACTCTTTTATATGCGCTTGCTCACGACAGAGCCAACGAACGAGAGAGGGAGCTCTTAGACGAGCTTTTCGGTCGAGAGAACCTTGATGCCAAAGAGGTGGAGACGTTGCAGGAGGTCTTTGTTGCGACCGGTTCGTTGGCTTTGGTGGAGAACCGAATCGAAGAGCTGACGGAGCTAGCTATTACAGAACTGCGTCTTGGCGGCTTCGACCCGATAGCGACGAAAGAACTTGAAAGCCTTGCTGAGTACATAGGAAGGCGAAGGAGCTGATACGGTTGAAGGTTGTGGTTATAGGCGCAGGTCTGGCCGGTCTCTCGGCCGCCTGCCACCTGGTGGGGGCCGGGCACGAGGTGACGGTTTTAGAACAGGGTTCTGATGCGGGAGGCAGAGCCTCTTATCTCGCTCAGGACGGGTTCATACTAGATAATGGTCCCACAGTCTTGACCATGACCTCTCTTGTGGACCAAGCTCTAAGAGCCGCAGGATCGTCCCTGGCTGCGCATCTTGATCTAGTTGAGCTAAAGCCCGCATATCGGGCGTTTTACAGTGACGGTAATCGGTTTGACGGAGACGGAGTCCTCGAGGTTCATTCCTCAAAGGAGGAGATGGTCGAGGAGATTAGAAGCAAGTGCTCCGCAAAGGACGCAGATAGCTACATAAAGTTTACCTCTTACCTCAAAAAGCTCTATGAAGTGGAGTTCCCGAACTTTATCGACGCGCAGATGGACTCCGTTGTCTCACTGTTGTCATCCCCTAAAGCAGCCGCCTCTCTGTTGGCGCTGAACGCCTTCACCTCTCTTGACAAGGTAGTGCGCAGGTACTTTGATGACGATCGGCTTGTGAAGCTCTTTTCTTTTCAGGCTCTATATGCAGGTCTTTCCCCACTAAAGGCCAGAGCCATCTATGCCATCATAACCTATATGGACTCCGTAGAGGGTGTCTACTATCCCATAGGAGGCATGAACCAGATATCAAAGGCTCTTAGAGACGCAGCTATAGATGCCGGGGCCAAATTTGAGTTCAACTTCAAAGTGGAGTCTATGAAGTACGGCAGTGGCAATAAGACCAATCGCAAGATTGAGTCGGTCAGAAGTTCAGATGGGACTATCGTACAAGCAGACGCCGTTATTGTAACAGCGGAACTCGCACAGGCATATGATACTTTTCTGTCTGATTTAAGGGCCCCTCGAGTGTTGTCGGTGGGTGAGTACTCGCCGTCTGCGTATCTCCATCTTCTCGGCGTGAAGGGTACTCCTGACCTATTTGCCCATCATAACATTTTTTTCGGGAAGCAATGGAAAAAGTCCTTTGATTCATTACTTAAATCGGGTCAGCGAATGGAAGATCCGTCGCTCCTTGTCTCCTTGCCAACGGCAACGGATCGATCACTGGCGCCAGAAGGTCACTCTGTGTTGTATTTTCTAGAGCCGGTCCCCAACCTTGATGCTCCCATCGACTGGACTAAAGAACGAGTTGCGGCACAGTCAGATACGGTAAGGAGGCTGATGGAGTTCGGCTTCATATCAAATGAGAGCGACATAGTCACAGAGAAGATCTACGATCCTATCGACTGGCTAAATATGGGGATGAGTAAAGGCACGCCATTTGCTCTTTCACATCGCTTCTTTCAAAGTGGTCCTTTTCGTCCTAAGAACTTTTCGAAAGAGGTTGAGAATTTGTTCTTCGCTGGATCCACAACGACTCCTGGTGTTGGGGTGCCGATGGTACTGACCTCCGGGCGTCTAGCAGCTGAGAGAGTGGGGGCGAGGTAGAGGGCTTTGGGAGACGAAAGAGAGTTAGAGCTCTCCTATAAGCGGTGCAAGGAGCTGAACAAGCGGTTCGGCAAAACTTATTATTACTCCACTCTCATCTTGCCTCGGGCTAAACGGCCTCACGTCCACGCTCTGTATGGTTTTTGTAGGTATGTAGATGATATCGTAGACGAGCTCGGTCCTGTACCGACATCCACCCGTATTTCCGCAGTTGATGAGTTTGAAGATAGATTTTTTGCAGATCTCGAAGCCGGACACTCCAAAGACGAAGTGCTTGCAGCGGTTGTAGATACGGTAAGGCGTTTTGACATACCCACTGAATTCTTTAAACGGTTCATGAACTCAATGAAGATGGACTTTGTTAAGGCCAGATATCAGAGTTTGGACGAGCTGATTGAGTATATGGACGGATCGGCTGCTGTGATCGGCGAGATGATGTTACCGGTCCTCGATCCCTCAGATATTAAAGCGGCGACGAAGGCGGCCCGAGACCTCGGCTTTGCGTTTCAACTAACTAACTTTATTAGGGATGTCTCTGAAGATCTAGACCGAGGACGAATCTATCTTCCCTTTAAAGATCTAGAGCGATTTGATGCTCTTTCGGACTTTGAGAGCAAAAGGGCAACTCCAAAGGTCAAAGAGTTTTTGAGATACGAGATTTCAACGGCCCGCTCTTTTTACCGGGCCTCGATTGAGGGCGACCGCTACTTGAGGGGGAGTGCCCTTCAATGCATTAGAGCGGCGCGGGTTCTATATGGACGCATTCTCGATAAGGTAGAGTTACTCGACTACGATGTATTTTCTGCCCGAGCTCAAGTCGGGGCCCTGGAGAAAGCTTGGGTCGTAGGGGTTAGTACCTTGAGCCGCAAATAACCTCTCAGCCTTAGACCTTATGCTCTTTGGAACGATCGGTATTAACATGCCGTATGGCTCGCCGTTGAACATGTGATGAAGTATGTGAGCCTGCTTTAGTGGTTCAAGAAGTGAGATCCGTCCAACCTTGAAAAAGCGGCCGTGAATGTACACGTCGTGAACGAAGCTGTAGGCCAAGCCATAAACCGTTACTCCTACTCCAGTGGGTATTAGGTATCTCAGGCCGTGAACTTGTGTACCGGCAAGGAAAGCCCCCATTGTAATTACGGCGAAGAACAATGGGAATAGATCATTTAGTTCTACTACCGTCTCTCTAGGGCGATGGTGAGATGCGTGAAGGGTCCATCCGACGCCGTGCATCACGTGTTTGTGAGCTAAGTAGGTAAGCGGCTCCATCAACAGGAATGATAGGACTATGATAAGTGCGTAGTTCATCTAACTACCTCCTAAATCTATTGTAGTTGGCTCCTGGAAGTATTTTTCTCTTTGGTTTCTTCTCGTCTTCCAATGTAAGCCCAAAGCGCCAGGGTCAGAAGTACGATGGAGAAGCCATAGACAAAGTCCTCAATAGGAGTAGAGAAAAAGACTCGTACCCCGAGGAAGTGCGAGGGATTGTAGATTACGATTGGCGCAGACAGCTTCGTTAGCCAACCGTCTACAAATATCTGGAAGAAGTCTACGATCACAAGGGAGACCCAGAACTTTGCGGTCGTCACCAACTTGGTCTTCAATATCCACAGATCGACTGCGATGCTCATAAGCATTGAGATAAGGGCGCCAAAGGTGTAGGCGTGGATCAATTATCTGTACCCTTTCTCTTACCCATTATGTTTCCGACCGCCTCATAGGTGAGGAGAGCGCAGATCGGGATCACGATGAAGAAGGTAAGCTCTTCGATGGGAAGCCTTCCAGGAAGCAAAATGCCGGTGGTGTATCTCTTTGAGTAGTGCCACCAAGAGTCTGCAATCGAGATCACGTCAAACACGGAGAACACTAAGGCAACGGGAAGAACGCTTAGTATCAACTTAATCGGCTGGCGATAGACCTTGGCTTTGAAAAATATCTCTAAAGGTGCTGTCGCAACGAGACATAGAGCCATGACAATAAGGTACTGAAGATGAGTATCAGAGAACAAATGACCTCATTTCTATTTACTTTGCACACCTAAAGCTTAGGAGCAGAACCGATCATCTGGACCTTGGGCGATGCTCGGAATCCGAGCCTAAATTGAGTGGCTCTTTATGTGTCGCTCCTTTACCCGTTGCAGTGAAGCACATTTAGGTATTTTCATCGCTAAGGTATGGCTATGGTCTTTGGAGTCGATAGCAGAGCGGTTCGCAAGAGCAGTAGGGTCTCGAGTGGACGTGACATCGGATCTCCTATGTGCTTTTTGGGGACACCTAGATAGAGGGAAGGACACCGGCGATACTCTCCGAGGATCAAACTAGCGACAAAAAACTACGCATTGCGTTTTTGGTGTACAGGGGTAATCCCCACTCCGGCGGACAAGGCGTCTACACCAAATATCTCACCAGAGAGCTTGCGCTTATGGGTCATAGAGTCGAGGTGTTCTCAGGACCGCCGTATCCAGAGGTAGACAGGGATGTTGGGCTTCATAGACTTCCCTCTCTCGATCTCTATCGAGAACCCGACCCCTTCAGGGTTCCTAAACTCAGTGAGTTCAAGGACGTCTTCGATATCGGTGAGTTTCTTCTTATGGCTACCGGCGCGTTTCCCGAGCCACGGAGCTTTGGTTGGCGTCTTCGACGAGAGCTCTATCCAAGCCTAGGGCAATTCGATGTAGTTCACGATAACCAGTCGCTTTCGTGGTCGGTCCTGAGGATGCAGCAAGCAGGTGTGCCTGTGGTGGCGTCCATTCATCATCCAATAACCGTGGATCGCAGACTCTCTTTAGAGTATGCAGAGTCGTTGAAACAGAGACTAGGGCTGCTTAGGTTCTATGGATTTGTACGTATGCAATGTTTGGTAGCCGCCAGGTTAAGGCACGTCCTTACTGTCTCAAACGCATCTGCCAGGGACATAGCGAGAGAGATGGGAGTAGACCTAAGACGCATGGCAGTTGGACCGGTCGGTGTCGACATGGATGTCTTTAGACCACTTCCACTTGACAAAGAGCAAGGTCTGGTGGTGACTACTGCATCTGCGGACGTACCGTTAAAGGGACTTAGGTACCTTATCGAAGCGGTCGCCATTTTGCGTTCGACAGGTTCGTTGAAAGATCTTCATCTTGTGGTGATGGGTCCGACAAAGCAAGAGTCACCGGTGCAGAGACTCGTCCAGAGACTTGGGCTCGGGGATCGTATTCGCTTTGTTGGCAAGGTTTCAACTACCGAGATGGTTCAATACTATTCAAAGTGCCAGGTAGCTGTTGTGCCCTCCCTATATGAGGGGTTCTCGCTTCCATCGATTGAGGCGATGGCTTGCGGGGCGCCTCTAGTAGTGACAGACGGCGGTGCATTGCCTGAAGTGGTTGACTCCGAGGGGTCTGAGAGCGCTCTAGTGGTGAGAGCGGGAGACGCAGAGGCGTTGGCCCAGGCGATCGGCAGGTTGCTCGATAATCCAGAGATCGGCGTCAAACTTTCCAAAAACGCCCTGATTCACGTCAGGAACAACTATAGCTGGCGAAGGTCGGCAGAAAGTGCACTCCAGATGTATCAAAGGGCCATCGAGGAGGCACGTTGACACGCAAGACTCTTCTTAGATTTACAGCTGTCTTTCAAAATTTGAGGCGCATCGATGGAGACTTAATTTGGAGACTATAGATGTTGCTGCCATGGGCGTGGCGAAAGAAGGTTTGGTCTTAGACCTAGGTGCAGGAGGTGGCAGGCACGCTCTTAGAGCCGCTGAACTCGGTTATAAGGCATTCGCACTAGATCTCTCCCCGGATGGCCTTTTGGAGATGAAGAGCTGGATCGAATCGGCATCTCAGGGCTCACTCATGGTGTCGTCGATAGTTGCGGACGGTACAAGCCTTCCCTTCAAAGATGAAACCTTTGACGCTGTGATCTGCTCTGAAGTCCTTGAACATCTCGAAAATCCCAAAGATGTGTTGGCGGAGGTGGCGAGAGTGGTAAAGCCGGGAGGCAAAGTCGGCCTTAGTGTGCCGAGAACTTACCCAGAGGCCATCTGCTGGCTTATCTCAAAGGAGTACCACAGCGCAAAGGGGGGGCATATCAGGATCTTTACCCGCTCAGCTCTTCACCGTTTGACCAAAGAGTCCGGGCTGAAGCTACAGGGAACCTCATACACCCATGCCCTCCACTCTTTGTACTGGTGGCTGAAGTGCTTAGTAGGGGTTGACGAGCGAGATCTATGGGTGGTCAGAGCTTACGAAAGGATGTTGCTTAGACAGATGAGCAACCGAAGCGGAATTCTAAATCAAATCGACAAAAAAGCAGGCGTGCTGTTCGGCAAAAGCGTGGTTATCTATGCAAGGAGATGAGGCGACGCCAGGTATCTGTGAAACCAAAAGTCAAATGCGTTTTCTCAACGGCACTGAACGTGACTTGACTCTGGACTTTGTGAGCAAAGAGCAGTTGGATAACGGCTTTATTCCATGGACAGCTGACAGCTTTGGCGATCCATGGAACCATAGCGAGGCGGTTATAGCGCTGATCTTAGGCGGACGTTATGAGGAAGCCTATAAAGGTCTAGTGTGGCTCCTTTCTTCACAAAACCATGATGGATCGCTCTGTCAGTTCTACATGGCGTCGGGGGTGAAGGAGCCACGGCGGGATTTGAACTGCTGTGCTTATCCATTTCTTGCTCTCTTGCTTGGCGTTAGAGCAGGTGTTCTCGATCCTTTGGAACCCCGACTAAAAGCGTTTATCAAAGCTTCGGCCAGGTATATCCTTAGCTACCAATACGGTGACGGTGGTTTCCCGTGGGCTGTGGATCCTGATGGAAAGATGTATCATGGGCGACTGTTGAGTGCCTCATCTTCCATGGTCACCTCACTTCGAGCTGGCGTCTTGCTCGGGGAGATGTTAGACGAAGATCTCTACGAACTGGAGTCAGCTGCAAAGTCTCTTGCGTCATTGATTAAAGAAAGCAGCCCTGAGGGCTTTCTGGACAAACAAGCTTGGGCTATGGACTGGTACTATCCGATACTGGCCGTGGGGTCGGAGCTCAAAGACCTTGATTTCAAGGTGGAACACCTCTTTGAACGGCACCTTGAAAGAGGACTTGGCATATGTTGCCTAAGCACCAGTCGCTGGGTCACCACGGCAGAGACGGCAGAGTTCGCCATGGCACTTTCGTTGATTGGTCGTTCTGAGGAGGCTGTCGAGATTCTGACTGGAACCTTTGCGCTTAGAAGGCCCGATGGATCTTACTTTACCGGCGTCACTATTCCGGGCCTAACCTCCTTCCCACATGAAGAATGTAGCACCTACTCAGCTGCGGCGGTTGTTATAGCTGATGCTGTAATCTCTGCGGAGGGCAATGATCTGCTCAGCGCCCTAATGAATGCAGTAAGCGACGCCTCATTGCGATGAGCTATTTCAGTTCCAAGTTGCCTCCAGTCAAGTCTTTGTGACTTGGAAGCGAAGAGCGATGTAGCGGAGGCGGTTACTTATAAAGGCAATACAGAGATCAAAGGGTTGTCTGAAGAAGTTTTGTAAGATCTGTCCGTAGTTCGTTAGCTGATGCGCCTAAATGCGGCAAGTGAACCTACCTGTCCAAGAGCTGTGAACGATTCTAAGTGCGATAGAGCAACTGCGATCTCATAGGGTGGGCGTCCCCCCAACGAGGGATCTTCGAATACATCGTGTATCGCAAGAACGCCACCGATCTGGACCTTGTCAGCCCAATTGATGTAGTCTTTCCAAGCCTGCAAAGCCGAGTGCCCACCGTCGATAAAGAGAAATGCAGCGCTTTGATTCTGGTATAGCCTCGAGAAGGCGCTTGAATCCGAAATTACTGTGATTACGTAATCCGACAGTTTGGAGAGTCTAAGAGCTTCGCGAAAGATGGGTAGCGTGTCCAGCTTGTTGCTCTGAGGGTCGTATAGTCGATTGTCGAAGTATGGAAATGGTGGGTAGTTCTCCTCGGAACCTTGGTGATGATCGATAGTTACTACATGGCTGTCTCGCTTCATTGCCGCCAGCGCTAAATAAAGTGTTGACTTGCCACAGTAGGTGCCTATCTCGATAGCCTTGCTTGTCGGACTAAGTGGGCTTGTAAGGGAGAGTTGGTGGAGGTATCTACCCTCCTCTTTTGGCATGAATCCTGGAGTTGTGTCGATGATACGCTGTATCTTTGGTGGAATCTCGTACTCGTCTGACGGGTTGAATGCCATGAGCTAACCTTAGCAGCATACGCTAAAGAGATAGGATTGCTGAAAGGTCACGGCTTGAGTCAGGCACGCTCTAACCTTCTGCCGCTTTGGCCTTTTGGTCGACACAACCTACCAAGATCGGTCTTATTGTCCTAGTCGTCCAATGTTCCCTCGAAACACCTGACTTCTTGGGCGATACCAGGGCAGCGATAACTTGATATGAGTCTGATCGTGCCTCAAGATTGGTGTTTCGCTTACTTAGACGAAGAGAGGAAGAGGCGTTTGGTAGGATGCCTAGATGGTTGCGGACACAGGTAGCAGTACCTAGAAGAAGGTTCAAACTAACACGGCAACAAGGCTTGGAAGTTATTGAAACCTAAGGACCGGCGTAGATGGCTAAGTTCCAAGGAGGACTATTTGGTGTTCGAAAAACACAGAAGACTTGAGGAAGAGAAAAGATATCAAACAGAACTCGAGGCGTAGGAGGTGGGATAATGAGGTTCGGAGCTTGCTCGAACTGATAAGCCAAGGTCATCTTTTGCCTGTTAGCTAAGTTATGCTCAAGGAAAACGAGGGAGGTGTCGCAGCAGTCTTTGGAACTCATCCTCTGCAAGAGGTACGAGAAAAGGGCCATTTAGGGGAGGTGCAAGTTCTGGAATGCGATCCTTGTTGGCTTTGTTAGGGGTCATTCGGTTAGGTTCAGGATCGGTGCAAACACAGGACACCACGTCTAGGACCAGCCAGACCCAGAGGCAGTCGATACTGGAAGGCTAGTTGCTACCGAGCAACCTATCTTATTCATTGGGGCGAGTAGAACCATAAAGTGCCCATTGTCCAAACTCCTGCTGATATCGGTGGAAGACGGCGTACTCACCTCAAGTGTTTCTAATCGTCAGAGATCAACGACCGTTAGTGTGGGGAGAAGTCCTGGGGACGGGTTATTGGAGCGTATCAACATAGCACGTGCGTTCTACAACAAGTACGCGTTGGCGGAAAAAGAGGCTCCTAAAGAAGCTCTCCACTAACTCGACTTGTCTCAGTTATCCCATCTACTGGCGGGATAGCCTCGAGCAGAAGCAGGCATATGGCCTAGCGGCTCTATTTGGAGCTAGGACCGAAGTCGTTGAATTTGGAGGGTTCTACGCCATCTAGATCACAGTCGAGATCGGGTCGCTCCAAGGCTAGAGACGATACTTCAAGCAGCTATCCTCATGGTTGCCGAATATTCGATCCGCCTTAGAGCTTCGACGTGCCGAACAGATCTTGTGATTATGTCTGCTCAGAAAAGTTGTAATCTCGCAGTCTTTTGGTCTTACACAGTATATGTCCTATGAGTAGATCATAACTCAATCTTTCGATAGATCTAGTGTCCCTCCTCAGAAGTTTGCGGAGAAACAATTGGCTCCAGGTATTTCTGCATTGAAGCGAAGATCTCGTCGGCGCTCTTGGTCCAGATGAAGGGCTTAGGGTTCTCGTTCCAGGCCTTGGCCCACTTGGTAATCCCTCTGTTGAGTTCGGTCACACTGTGGTGAACGCTTCGCTTGAGGTACTTGGTGGTCAGGGCTGAGAACCACCTCTCTACCTGATTCATCCAAGAAGAATACGTTGGTGTGAAATGGAACTCAAATCTCAGATGGCGAAGGAGCCAGGTTCTCACCGACTCGGTCTTATGGGATAAGTAGTTGTCTAAAACGACGTGAACTCGTAAGCTCCTTTTGGTACTTGTCGG
>NZ_FQUL01000028.1 GCF_900128965.1 Ferrithrix thermotolerans DSM 19514 | reverse complement strand
GAAGGTCACATCACAACCCTTGACCCGGCACGTCAGCTCTTCGAGGGTGTCGAGTTCGCTCAAAAGGGTACGAAAGCTCGCCACCTCTTGACCGTCTCTGTTGACCTTGGTTGCGGCCTTGGCCTTAGCAGAGGCGGAGACCACCTTCTTGGCAACGGGTGAGCTTGGTTTTGGTGGCTCCTCATCACGGAAGGTCAACTCGCTCAAGCGCTCCTTTGCGAGATGGAGAAGGTGGGCACTTAGCATGCAGGCAAAGAGGGATGCGCGAACTCGATCCTCGAGGTAGTGGGGAATGGGCCTGACGTTGATATCGATACTCTTCATGGAGCGAAAGGCCCTCTCTAAGTTGGCGAGGTTCTTGTAATAGCTCACCACCTCCACGGCGGATGCCTGAGTCTCCTTGAGCGTCGTTCGAATCACATAGATCCCATCGAGTGCGCTCTCGGCGGCGATGGTCTCATCGTTTGGGTGAAAGTCAAATACATAAAGAGGAACAACGCCATAGAGTAGATGGTCGGAAAACAAGCTGGTGTGACACATGCAGTCAGGCAACTGTTAGATGAATAAGCAGAAGGTGACCATGAAAGAGGTGGCCAAGAGAGCTAACATCTCCCTGGGCACTGTTTCGAACGTATTGAACGATCCTTCAAGAGTCTCAAAATCGACAAGAGAACGCGTCATGAAGGCGATTGAGGAGACTGGTTTTGTCCGCGACACTGCTGCGAGACAGCTCCGCGGTGCTGCTTTGCGCGCAGTGGGGATCGTAGTCCTAGATTCGACCAATCCATTTTTCACTGAGATCATAAGAGGAGCTGAGGACGCTCTAAGAGAGGCAGGTTACGTCCTAATTGCGTGATCAACGGATGAATTACCTGTAGTAGAGGCTCAGTACCTAAAACTTCTCGAAGAACATTGCGTGGAAGGGATCCTTATCACGCCATCAACCGAAGACCTAACAAAGATCTATAACCTGAAGCACAAGGGCTTCCCGGTGGTGCTATTGGATCGTCAGGCGACTTCGAAGGAGATCTGCTCCGTCACGGTAAATGACGTAGAGGGCGGAACTATGGCACTCGACCACCTAATCGGTCGAGGTCATGAGCGTATCCTCTTTATCAACGGACCCTTGAATATTTGCCAGTGCCACGACCGTAGAGTAGGAGTGCTAGCTTCCATCGAGCGACACCGACTGTCATATCAAGAGATCCAACTAACAGAGCTTTTCGTCCCATCGCTAACACTTAACTTCAGAGAAAGTACCGCACAAACGATCTCTGCGGAGTTTAAGCTCCGAGAGTTTACGGCGATCGTCTGTGCTAACGATCTCCTAGCTTTGGGAGTAATTCGTGCCTGTTCAAAACAAGGAATCGCAATTCCTAAAGATATAGTTTTGGTAGGGTATGACGATATTACCTTTGCCTCAATGGTATCACCGTCTCTAACCTCAGTTCGTCAACCTCAACATGAACTTGGTTATCGAGCTGCAAAGCTGCTGCTGGAGGAGCTACACGACGGCAGCCATAGATATAGACAGATACGTTTTAGTCCCTCTATCGTGCCCCGGGAGTCCACTTAGACAACCATAAACCAGTATCTGAAGTCCATCATGATCAGCTAGATGGATGAGTCTATGACGGATCCGTTCGGCGACCCCAGGCCAGTACATGCGTCCCATCCCGGACCAGCGACATACGCACCGTTGTTGCCAATGGTAATGTCATAAAAGGCGGCGCTGGCGGATCCAAAGCTACGTTGTTCAAGTTGATAGAGCGATGGATTCCAGAACCCTAAAGGCTTTTTGTTCTTCTCCACCAGCCGGGCGATGAGTCCGGCTACTAGAGGTGCTACAGCACTGGTACCACCTACGACAATAGATGATCCATCCACCAGTATCTGATACCCTGTATTTGGGTCTGCGTTCCCCGATACATCTGGTACACCTCTTCCAGGTCCTGCTTGGGGGTTAGCAGAAGGCGGTAGAGTAACACTTTGCTGATACGTTGGCACAGGAAATACAGCACTGATACCCCCTCCAGTTGCACCGCCTCCGCTAGCTTGATCGTTCCAGACAACCTCGCTTACGATCTGTCCGTTAGAACCGATCTGCAAAGAGGTGCCTCCACACGCCAGCGCGTAGGGTGCAGAAGCAGGAAAGTCGACGTGCGCCAAACCGTCGCTTACTCCGTCGGAGGATCCATTATCACCGGCTGCGACGGTAACCGTTACACCAAGTACAGTAGCCTCTTCAATCACCTGCGCCATAAGCTGGATTGAGCTTGAGGACCAGGTTTCTTCTGGTCCACCCCAGCTTATCGAGATCGCAGAGGGCGAAAGAGATCGATCGTGTGCCGCCTGCGAGACTGCATCGATAAAGCCTTGATTGGTGTTAGGAGCAAAGTAGACTCCGATCTTTGCATCTGGAGCCACAGACCCTACCACCTCGATATCTAACATCACCTCACCGTCGGGACCACTTGGCGTACCAGGAGAGTTAGTTCCCCCGTCGACGCTAACTGCAGTCACTACAGGTGGATTCAACCCAAGACCCTTGAAGTAAGAGTCGATATCGCTTGTTCTAAATCCTCCACCAAGCTCGATCAAGGCAACAGAGACCCCTTTACCACTAAGGTTAGGAGGAAACCCATAGGCATCTGCTACCTGAAGCGGAGTATAGGACACAGCGGTGCTGTTTGCAGGGCGCAGTTTCGCATGCGCCTGTGGTGAGGTGTCTAAACCAAGCACATCTACGATCAAAGGGCGTAACTCAGATGGGAGAGTTAGTTCCTCTTCAGGCGCTCTAAATGGCTCCCCATCTCGACCTCGGTAGTGTCGTAGCTGCGTACCGAATGCTCTTGAGACAGCGTCTGCTGTGCCTGTCGCACTTATTCTTCTGCGGGCCCTGTCAACCTCATTTACCGTAAAGGCGTTCTCCCTAAGATACCTGGTAACCGTCTCCACATCCTCCTCGGAAGCTCCAAAACGGCTCTCCAACTCATCGTGACCGATGGGGTAAGCGGTTTCACTTGATGTCGGGTACAGCTCTTGAGCTCCTTGTCTGCGGAGATAGATGCTTATCGTGATCTCCTCGGCCGGGGCGGTTCTATCGAGCGCCTCTTCGGAACTGTGATCCTTAGTAAAGTGTCGACCTGAATAGGGCATACATCCTCCTCAAAATAGCACCCCTACTGCTCGTTGAGTCGTTGGGCACCTCTACATCCTAAGCGTATCACCTTGATAAAGAGGGAAACAGGGTTTGAACTTTACTCACTTTATATGCCTACTGCGCAGCAAGATCTCAGGTAGGCAAACGACGCCCATCTCTTCTGCACAAACTACAAGGGCCTCGTATCGGGTTGCTTTACTCGCATTACAAAGCCCCACTCGACACACCGAACCCTCATGATACAATGCAAAGGTGCGATGTACCTTCGCTACCATAAAGCCCGAAGACCAATTGATCTAAATCTCAGCAAAAGCCGAAGCAGAATGATAGCAAGCGAAAAAGAACAAGGGATGTTACGCCAAAATAAGAAAATTAAGGGGAAGATCAAAGATAAGCTCCCTTTGCTATGGGGCGCAACCGCCGCCGTGGTTGCGTTGGGTATGATTGTGCACTCTGTTTCGATGTTTCATCTATTTGAACTTACGCCTGACTTTGCCAACTTCTATCAAGCCACCTACCTCATAGCTCACGGTCATCTATACCCCTTCGACACCGTGTTTCCTCACAACTATCCGCACTACGGATTCCCTTTCTTAAAATCTCACGGTGAGGTATTTACTTGGGCACTTGCCCCATTGATTTGGCTATCTCCTTCTGGAGTAGCCTTGCTCGTGGCGCAAGACCTAGCGATAGCTGGATCTCAGCTTCTAGCAGCTCTTTGCATCCACGCAATACTTCAGAAAAGAGGAGTAGTAACCGAGGTCATAACTACATTGGTGTTTGTATTTCTAAACCCGTGGTACTACTTCGCGGCGTTCTTTGACTTTCATCTAGAACCCTTCGCACTGCTATTTCTTACTGCCTTGATCTTCAGCTACATAGATGGGAAAAGATATCTCGCCGCAGTCCTTGCGATCTTGGTGGCATCCACCGGTGATGTTCCCGCTACCTATCTAGTGGGCGTAGGACTAGGGCTATTCTTGATCTCCCCTAGTAAAAACCGCAGTGCCTTGTTCTTTGCCGCATTCGGTCTTTCCGTCTTCGTATTTGACTCGCTCTTTCATCTCAACGAGGCGTCATCGCTTCTAAGTCGTTACGGATATCTCGCCGGTAACAAAGCACCTCTTAACGTTGGATCATTATTAGTAGGCGTGCTTTCACATCCTAGTATCGCGTTTGAAACACTACGGGGAAACGCCAAGTACGTGGCGCCATTCCTTGGAAGCGGGGGTGTCATCGGTCTCCTGACCCCTCTTGGTCTGGCTATCTCAGCGGTGGTACTAATGGGGCCAATTCTTGTGCCAAACGCTACATTTCTGCAGAATTACGATTCATTCCAGATCATCGCCATCGAGCCGGCTCTAGCTATCTCAGGAGCCCTCGTCATAGCGTGGACCGGCAAAAACAGAGAGCGCCTTTTGGCGAAAGTAGCGGAGGCAGCCCTGTGGCTCTCTGTCGTCTCGGCTGTGGTTATCACATATCCAAATTTGCTATCCGCCAAGGACTTCAACGCTACAGTTACACGAGGGATCGCTACCGATTTATCCCGTACTCTTAGAAAGATTCCAAACACCGCAGAGGTGATAGTTGCGAACGGGGTTGCCGGGAGGTTCGCTGCTAGAAGGCTGATATACCCGATAGTTTCGTTCCAGAACATCTACGTTCCAATCTGGAGTCACACAACTTACGTCGTTGTGTCAACACAGGGAATTTCGGATCCTACTGCGATGCAGCTAAGGGTGATCAGCCACTTCTTGTTATCAGAATCGGGGTCGGTACGTGCACTTATCAATACTCCGACCGTTTCTGTCTATGAAATTAATTCAAAAAGTGTCGGTTACTATCTCCGGTTTCCACCAACGGCTTAGAGGGTCTTTACCTCAAGGTTAGATTGATACTGACAATAAAGACAGTTTGCACTAGTCGGTCTACGATGAACCGAGAGCCCTTAGTGGTAGACCGCGCCCGCTAGGTTACACGCGGTCTACCTCGCTCACTTTAGGCAACCCGCTTTAGTTCACTGTTCTCAAGCTGAGTAGCCTGGTCCTCTATCTTACGATTAAGTCCGGCAAAGAATCCGTACACCGCATAAAGCACCAGAGCAAAGCCACCTAGGGCCAAACCGGTCAGGCTTACCCCAACCCATGGGTAACGCAGAGCTGGAATCTGCCACAAGGTCCACAGGTTTGTGTTTGCCAGCCAGGCTAGCACCAAACCAAGCACCAAGGACAAAAACGCTCTAGACTCTCTTGCCTTGGAGTAGAGCCGCTCACCGAGCAATAAAAGCCCCACGATGGCTAATGAGAAGAAGAGAACTAATGCAAATACATGCATATCTGCCTCCTTTCGTTCAAAGCTTCCCTGTGACACTACTTTCACATGAAAGATTTAAACCTTATACCGCGAAACACCTACCTCGAAAGAACTATTCCCGCAAACCATTCACTCCTTCTGCAGCACTAATCTTGTAAAGGTCCCAACCGATGAAAATCTTTCTCTGAACCTCGCAAGCGTGGGTTTGCCTAATACGGGCATACTTCGGAGGCTAGGTTGTTATATCACTACAGTAACAACCTAAATAAGGGCGGCGTGTTGTGTTTGGTTCAAGGTCTAAGACGGAGATGGTGACAGAGGAAAGGGCTCTACGAGGCAGAGACAGGGCCATGGAGGTGTCAGAGAAGCACTTCATCTTGGGCACACCACTGACAGACCCATTCCCCGAGGAGATGGTCAAGGCTTACTTCGCCCTGGGATGTTTCTGGGGAGCCGAGAGGGTCTTTTGGCAACTTGATGGTGTGTACTCAACAGCGGTAGGGTACGCCGGAGGTTTTACCTCTAACCCAACGTACGAAGAGGTCTGCTCTTCAAAGACGGGGCACGCCGAGACTGTGATGGTCGTCTACGATCCTGACAAGATCTCCTATCGGGATCTGGTAGCTAAGTTCTTTGAATCCCATGATCCCACTCAGTACATGAGGCAAGGTAACGACATCGGTACCCAGTACCGATCCGCAATCTTTACCTGCAGCGACGAGCAACAGGCGATCGCACAAGAGGTGGCGACCACCTACCAGATAAGGCTGAAGGAGAGCGGATTCAGTGACATCGTTACAGAGATCACTCCCTTCACCAACTTCTACTATGCAGAAGACTACCATCAACAGTACCTGGGCAAAAACCCAGCGGGCTACTGTGGCCTCGGAGGGACCGGAGTTAGTTGTCCTACTGGGGTTCTCTAAAGATAGATCAGGTGGAGACGCCCGGCTTTCTACTTGTCAGCAAAAACGGTCCATCATGGCGCCCCGCCAGGTCACAGATAAAGACGTAGGAGTTAGAGGCATTGATGAATCAGCCAGGAGGAGCCGCCTTCGCTATGGCGATGCGCTCCATGAGACGTGACGACACACTAAAGTCTGCCCACATAAGACCGGGTACTGCAAAGAGGATGATGCGCTTTGCCGCCCCATACAAACGAACACTTGCATGGTTCCTAATTCTGATCGTCTTTGATTCGTTGATCGGGGTCGCCAATCCCCTTTTGTACCGAGCAATTATAAACAACGGAATAATCGACAAGAACGCCCACCTGATCGTCGTTCTTGCGATAGTGGTAGCTTTGCTTGCTCTTGGAGACGCGGTCCTATCGATCTTTGAGCGTTACGCATCTGCGAAGGTTGGAGAAGGACTCATCTACGACATGCGCTCGAAGGTCTTCGCCCACATCCAGGAGATGCCTGTCGCTTTCTTTACCCGAACTCAGACCGGCGCCCTGATCTCAAGGTTGAACAACGACGTCCTCGGGGCTCAGAGTGCATTTACGAACACGCTTTCCTCTGTGGTATCTAATCTCTTGACCGTTGTACTGGTCCTCGGAGCCATGTTCTTTCTCTCGTGGCAGATCACCTTGGCCTCTTTGGTAATTGTTCCACTTTTCATCCTTCCCGCAAAGTGGGTAGGCCGAAAACTCTCCGCCATTACACGTGAGTCCTACAACCTCAATGCTTCAATGACAAACACAATGACAGAGAGGTTCAACGTAGCCGGTGCTGTGTTGGTAAAGCTCTTCGGTAGGCCCGAACATGAACTCGGAAACTTCCAAAGCCGAGCCGCCAGGGTGCGAGATATCGGTATCACCCAAGCGATGTACTCAAGGTTTTTCTTCGTCGCTCTTATCCTGACAGCCTCAATCGCAACGGCCATCGTGTACGGATGGGGTGGAGTATTGGCTGTAAAGGGTGAACTCACCGTGGGAACACTAGTCGCCCTAACGGCTTATTTAGGGCGACTGTATGGTCCTTTGACATCGCTGTCAAACATACAGGTTGACATCATGACGGCCCTGGTCTCCTTTGACAGGGTCTTTGAGGTCCTAGACCTTGAACCAATGATCAAGCAGAACGAAGAAGCCATCGAACTACCCGACGTCGAGGCTTCCATAGACTTTGACCACGTGGACTTTACTTACCCAAGTGCTAAAGAGGTATCTCTCGCATCCCTAGAGTCCGTAGCTGTACTAGACAGCAAGGTTCCTCAGCAGGTCCTCTTTGACGTCTCGTTTCGGGTAGAGCCAGGTGAGATGGTGGCCTTGGTCGGCCCATCAGGAGCGGGGAAGACGACACTTTCATCTCTGATACCTAGGCTGTACGACGTAACCGGTGGTGCAATAAGGATCAACGGCGTGGATATCAGAGAGGCAACGCTAGCCTCTCTCAACAAGATGGTAGGGGTAGTAACCCAAGATGCTCATCTATTTCACGACACGATACGAGCCAACCTGCTTTACGCTAAGCCTGACGCCACAGAAGAGGAGATGTACGAGGCTCTCTCTGGGGCTCAGATCTTGGATCTAGTGGAGTCCTTGGAAGACGGACTCGATACTGTAGTCGGCGACAGGGGATACCGCCTTTCAGGAGGAGAGAAGCAGCGAATAGCGATAGCTCGGCTTTTGCTGAAGGCTCCAAAGATCGTCGTACTCGATGAAGCAACGGCACACCTTGACTCTGAATCTGAGCTCCAGGTTCAGGAGGCACTACGCCAGGCTCTAAAGGGTCGAAGCTCGATCGTGATAGCTCATCGACTCTCCACAATCAGAGAGGCATCAAAGATCGTCGTTTTAGAGAAGGGTCACGTGGTCCAAGTCGGAACACATGATCAGCTTCTGCAACAGGGGGGACTCTATGCAGAGCTCTACGCAATTCAGTTCGCATCTCAAAGCTCCGAGACCGACAGTACTATTACAAATTATCAAGCGCCCATCGACGGTGACAGCGCAACACCTTCTCAGGTAGTTGGAGCGATAGATCACAGCTCTTAGGTGGTTGGTTTAGAAGATTCACCTACTGCGAGTTCCTCACCAGATGGGACCTTTGTGCCAAAAGCATTACTTAAGGCGTCTACCGTAGTTGTCCTCATCCAGACCAAGGGCTCAAAACCGAAAAGATCGAGTTTGGCGCCGACGTAACTTGTTACCTACATGGAGCTAAAGACAGCACTGAACGCGCGCCTATTACCTTGAGAGCCTCGGCTTTGCGCCTTGAGGCAGTAGATCCTTTACTTTAAGCGCAAATCTAGGATCCTTCAACGTCTTAGTCGATACCATCGTCTATGCAGATAAGGTATCTCCTTTTAGGAATTTGGAAACCCTTGCGCATCTGCAAGCTCTGCGTCACTCAATACGAAGCGATCGCTAAATCGTCAAAGATGGAGCCCTTACCCCTTGGCATCTGAGTAAAAGCTCCAAGGGCGGAAGGTTCAGATAGGAAACGCTTACCATGGGCTTTGAAGTCCTAAATCAAAGATCCTAACTACGCCTTGCCAGCGAGCTCAGGAAAGGCACTAACCGTCTCCAAGATGGCGTGTGCTAAAGCGACTGCCGACTTTGGATCGAGTTCAACGGCGACACGAAACGATGCACCAAGATCTGGATTTATGAAGTCGATATTGAGGGAATGATCGTAAAGAGCGTGCACCGGATGGTCAAGATAAACCGTAGCCTCTTTAGCCGCAAACCATCCCTCGGCGCCTTTGGCCGAACCGATAAGTTCAACTTTGTTCGTTAGATATGTACACATAGAATTCCTATCAGCCAAGATGCTTTCCGTAAAACGCCCAGATCTTCTCCCAGCCGTCGTTCGCAGCCTCGACTCGGTAGCTAGGGCGATTTGGAGCGAAAAACGCATGTCCTGCGCCTTCGTAGATATGGAACTCATGTTCCTTGCCGAGTTTTGTAAGCTCGTCATCAAGTACTTTTACCTCATCTGGTGATGGGTATGAGTCCTCTCGGCCAAATAGCCCAAGGAGTGGTGCGGAGAGATTACGCGCTATACCCATCAAAGCCTTTACCTTAAGCGGAGCTCCCTCCGGCGGATCAGACACTACGAAGGCACCGTAGCAGTCGACAGCAGCATCCAACTGAAGTGAACATGCCGCTAAGAAGGCTTGCCTGCCTCCGGAGCAGTAGCCAATAATACCTACTTTGTGGTTGGAGTTCGCCTGGGATCGCAGAAACTTAGTTGCGCCATCCACATCGCCTACGAGCCGTTCGTCTGGAACACCCCCTTGCGCACGGGCCGCAGCAGCCGCATCGTCTGGCTCTGCATCTGGAGCCTCTCGGTAGTAAAGATTCGGCATAAGCGCCAGATATCCATTAGCCGCAAACTTCCTAGTGATCTCTTTTGTGGCAGCGTCGTAACCTGGCATATGATGAATTACCACAACAGAGCCGTAGGGTCCTTCACCTAGTGGTCGAGCAAAGTAACCCTCAACCATATCACCGTTAGCGCCAGCAAAGTAAACCGTCTCGGCCATCAACTTGTCGTACTTGGACACCAATTTCCTCTCAGATACATCGAATACCGTTATCTTAGTTGAGCATTACAACTAAGTTTCAAATTCACAACTATAAGCTTCTCAAAATCTCTAAAGGCGCCAAACATTACCCACAGGATCTAATCTAAAACCTCGTAAGTCGTTAGCCTACAGATACCTAACCTATGCGATCTTTGTCAATTACATGTCATCCGATCGCCAATACTACTCACTAACCAACCTCATCCATCCCGAGGTGACGGACCCTCAGCCGCTTGTCTTTTCCTTACTTGGCTAGTTGCTTTGCGAAACCTCCTTTGTCTAGTTCTCCAGATGGGTAGAGATCTACATGCGCATCTGAGCAAAAACGCATAGTGCTAGATCTTGAAGAGATCAAAGTACTACACTTAGAGCTGTAGGGTCAAAGGGTAAGCACGAGAAGCTGAGGTACTAAACTACCAGCAGATAGCAGCATGGGAGCAAGGTTGAGCACGGACGATGTTGTAACGCTAAGAAAAGAGATGGACGAATTAGTAGGAACCATGTGCAAAGCCATGAACGATCCCAAACGTCTGATGATTCTGTACGCACTTAGAGAGGGACCCCTAAGCGTAGGCAACATCGCCGATCTCCTTGAGTCCAACCAGGCAAATATATCCCAGCACCTAGCCGTGCTTAGAGAAAGAGGACTTGTGGAAAGCTCAAGGCAGGGAAACTCAATCTTTTATTCGCTAAGGCATCCAAAGATTATCGACGCCATTGATACCTTACGGCTAGTCATGCAAGAAGAGATCTCGAGGCGAACCGAACTTTACTACTCCATCTGAAAGTTCACGCCCCTATATCAAGGTTCTGGGACGATCCAGACTCTACCTTCTCTTTCAAAGACATCAAAGTGCTTTACGTCACTGTCCGCAGGGCCACGCACTCGTTCTCCACTTACGATATCGAAACGACTCCCATGTCTCGGACAGGTCACAACTCCATCTTCAACCTCGCCTTCGGAAAGCTTCGCTCCGCTGTGGGTACAACGGTTCTCAAGACAACCAAGCCTTCCTCCCCCTCTCCAAAGGGCAACGGAACAGCCTTCGACCTCAAACTCTCCTAAGAGACCTAAGCGTCCCGCAATATCGGAACTGTTTAGAACAGCAATAGGTTCCCTAACCCCAAGATCATCTGCAGCCAAACGTCTAGACAGAGCGGCCCCAATACCCCCTGCAGAGCTGACGAGGTTAAATCCGTTCCGCTCAGCAAACAACCAGAGAGACTGATCAGGAACGTCTATGACCCCACAGAGTAGTATCGTGGGAGCCAGCTCTCTAATTCGGTGGACCATCTCCATCACTTCATCCTCTGCGTGGGGCACCGGAACCACAACGGCAACAGCGGCTCTGTCGGTCAGTTCAGCACTCGACAGTGTAGAGCTAAAGAAAAGATCGACCCCTGATCGTCGGCTCATATTCTCAAGAGACCGACGAGTTGCAGGGGCCACCAACTTTGACACCACTATCGACCTGCACGGTCCAGATGTGGGACTGTGAACTGCCATTAGATGAACAGAGTTATATCTGCGTCTGCCGCCATATCTATAAAGCTAGCTGCTCCAATTGGAATGCCTACTCCTTCGATAAAGTCGTCTTTTGTCAGGCCATAGAGATCCATCGTCATCTGACATGGATGTAACCGAACCCCGAGATCTTGTGCCATCTCCAACAGTTCACGCGGTGAAGCTACTTTGTACTCATTTGCAAGCATCTTGATCATCTTCGTCCCCGCACCGCCAAAGTGTATCTTTCCCAGCTTCAACCGATCGGTACCACCCGGATCCACAATGGACTCAGCCTTTTGCATCCAGTTCTTGCCGGTAACGCGCACTTCATTTTTCTGAAGCACCCTAAGACCCCAAAAAGTAAAAAATACATCTACCTCAAGACCTGATGCAGCAGCGGTACTGGCAAGAATCAAAACAGGCCAAACCCTATCGAGATCTGAACTCCAGCAGATCATCGCCATCTTTTTGGCTCGGTCAAAACCATCAATTTCTAAGCTATCCGACATCTAATACCCCCCTTGAACTAAAAGACGCAGAGTACGCATGTGCGCATCTGCAGCTCATTATAACTAACACCTTTCGCCTACGCAGCACTTACTCTTCACAGCGAAAACATCTAAGTCCCGTCTCATCAATTAATTTCTTGTAACGCTCCATCGCCTCCTTCCCGTCGACCAAAAGATCCAGCTCCTCAGGGTTACTCAACACAATCCGATAGAACCAGCCCGACCCGTAAGGGTCTCTGTTGCTGATCGCAACGTCTGAGTCAAAGGCAATCTTGTTGTTCTCAAGGATCTCCCCACTTACCGGTGAGACGAACGGACCCACCCACTTGGCACTCTCGATCGCAGAAAGCGCCTTGCCTCGTGTTACTTTTTTGCCTGGAGCCTTCCAACTCACCTGTACAAGCCGACCGCATCGACTCTGTGCAACGTCGGTCATACCTAAAGACACAGTCTCTCCAACTACCTTTACCCAAACGTCATAGTCAAGGTCGTAGAGGAGGTCCTCAGGTACGACACAACCTGCCCAGCTCTGGATCGCCATCTGTTACTCACTTGCGCAGGAGATACCCTCGGCGTCCAAGAACTCCCGATACTTCTCTACGCCTTCATCTCCTGTGACCAACAAAGATCTATCAGCATCCCAGTCCACGGGCCTTACCTTTGCAATCCAACCCGAGCCGTAGGGGTCTTCGTTGACAAGACCGGGGTTTTTTGCAAGCTCATTGTTTACCTCTGCGATCTCACCCTCCACAGGACTTGGCACGGGACCTACCCACTTACCGCTTTCAACGGTAGCTACAGACTTTCCTCTCTTTATGGGCTTTCCCTCACCCTTTAGAGAGACGGAGATGACCGTCTTCGCCATGTTTTGTGCCACGTCGGTAAGTCCAACTAGCACCACGTCACCGTCTGGCTTTGCCCAAACGTGCTTTTCAACCACGTAGTAGAGTTCGGCAGGAATATTACAACCGTTTACGGAACTCATCGACTATTGACTCTCCTTATCTAAAGTATCACCTAACATATACAGATCTGGATGAGCACCTAAGAGATGACTGAGCAGCATATCGCAGCCGACTACTCTTATCTCTCTGTTGTACTCCTTCACGAAAGCGTCGCTGGAGTAACCAGGTTTTATCGGCGACTGATGAGACTCGCCACAGACCATACAGGTTACCTTGTAGTAGTTCTTTGAACCACCTCTATATATCTCAACGAGATCGTCATGCGTGTCCACCATATGAGCGTGGGTGTCCATATACGAACCTCTAAACTCACAGCTTGGACACTTAGCGTCCATTATCTACTGTCCCTCTTGAGACTCGAACGCCTCAGAACTCAAAGAGGAACCCGACACTGCGACTAACTGATCTGCCATCATCGCTTCGTAGAAAAGCTCCACAATATCGACCACGGCAATCTTGCCTTCGTTCCCTGTCGTCTTTACAGCATCTGAAAACATAGCGTAGTCTTTAGGACAGGCAACTACAAAGTAGTCGACCCCCAAGGAAGCAGCCTCACGCATACGATTCTCGGACGGTCGCTCGTTCAGGAACGAATCGTCCATCCATATACGCCCACCGCCTGCTCCACAGCAGAAGCTGTTGTCCCTGTGTCGAGGCATTTCCACCAGATCACACCCCAAACCTGATATTACAGCCCGCGGTGCATCGAAGATTCTATTATAACGCCCAAGATAGCAGGGATCGTGGTAGGTAACCTGCTTGGTTAGCTTGGACAATGACACCTTATCCCCTTGGTATAGAAGCTGCGCTAGAAGTTCACTGTAGTGCATAACCGGAGCTGATAGACCAAACGCCGGGTACTCGTTCCGCAAGGTGTTAAACGAGTGAGGGTCGGTCGTAATTATCTTGTCAAAGCTCGCAGAGGAGAAAGCCTTCATGTTCTCCTCTACAAGCATCTCAAAGAGACCTTCCTCACCGGCTCTGCGCACATCGTTACCGGCGTTGCGTTCCGCCTCGTACAAGATACCAAAGCTAATACCGGCAGCATTTAGGACCTTCGCAAAGGTCCTGGATATCTCGACCAGCCGCTCATCAAAAGAAGCGAAATCACCGAGGAACCAGAGATACTCGACGTGTTCTTTGCGTGCATCGGGCACGGGAAAGTCAAGAGACTTTACCCATCTCGCCCTCATGCGTGCTGACTTGCCAAAGGAGTTACCCTGGCTAGCGATATTCTGCAACGCACTCTGAAGCGTCGGGTCCATTACCCCTTCATCCACCAAAGATCTTCTCAGCTGAACAATCAGAGGTACGTGCTCTATACCCACAGGACATATCTCAACACACGCCATACACGTCGTACAGCTCCAAAGCGTACGCTCCCATATCACGTCACCTGCAAGGCGCCCTTCGGTATTGTGAGGCCCTGAACCATCGGGTCTTTCCTCCCAGTCCAAGATCATCGGGTTCTTGGTAGAGCGATCGACCCACTGTCTAAGGTCCAATATCAGATCCCTCGGCGACAGCGGAGCTCCTACGGTACGTGCCGGGCATACGCCGTGGCACCTTCCACACTTTGTGCAGGCATCCAGACCGACCAGATCCTTCTCCGTAAAGTCACGCAACTCTCGATAGCCGATGTGATCCGGTGGAGACGGTGGAAGAACTCTAGTTGTAGCTGGATTACGCAACGCAAGGTTCGCCGGGGAGGAGAGGATATGCAGTGCCTTTGAAAACGGTATGTAAGCCACAAACGCAAGTGCCATGAGCACATGGATCCACCACAGCGTTGGATGTATCTCACGGGCTAAGGCCGGTGATACCCCCACTGCTTTCCAGGTCTCCCCTATCAGATACCCTACAAAGGTCCACTTCTCAAAGGATGGGAAGTTAGAACCATCGATCCTTAGACCCTGGATGAGAAAGCCTGTTACGATTATCAAGAGCAGGCCACCTACGAAGACGTGATCTCCTAGGGCCATCTTGACCCTCTTGTAGCCGCCTTCAGGCTTGTACGCTCGTTCGTAGTCCAGCTCCTTCTCCTTTGAGAAGATCCGTCTCATGTAAAGAAGTGCAGCACCAAGGAGCGCCGCCACACCGGCCATGTTGAAGATGAAGTTGTAGGTCAGATAGAACCATCCCTTGAAGAAAGATCGTTCTTTCCCGAAGAAGATTCTGGTTATGTTGCCGTAGACGTCGTAGTCCAAAGACAAGATAGTGGTGGCTAAGAAGAGCCCTATGAATCCCCAGAACATGAGCAGGTGAGCCATCCCAACCGAGGGTTTTCTCCTTGCAATCGTCTTGTTGGTAGCGACATCTACCAAGGAGCGCACATGCGACGGTGGCTCGGTCACCTCCTCTATCCCCTTGGCCTTACCACCTCGAAAGTTCCAACCAGTCAGTTTCCGTCCGGATCTATACTTCTTGATCCTTCTGATAAGACCGGTAAAGAACACCAACAAGGTGACAAATGCCAGAACATAAAAGATCAGCTTCTCTAGAGAAGTCTCACCTCCGAAGATCTTTCTAGTCTCGACTACGGCGTCTATCCACATGACCTTTACGCCTCTAACTTCTCTAAGATCTCTGGAACCAGATCGAAGAGGTCCAAGGTCGTGCCGTAATGAGCCACCTCGAATATTGGTGCCTTTGGATCGGTGTTGCAAGCGATAATCAACTCTGAACTACGCATGCCCTCCAGGTGCTCGGGGGCACCTGAGATTCCAAAGGCAAGGTAAACCTTTGGCTTTACCTTCTTACCCGACTTTCCAACCTGGTGGGGTTTAGGTAGCCAACCTTGGTCTATCACCGGTCTTGAAGCCGACAACGGAACCTTAAGAGCATCTGCCAGCTCCTGCAGCATCTCGATGTTAGCCTGAGACCCAACACCACGACCAACCGATACCAAAAGGTCAGCGGCTGTGATGTCAACCCCTGACTTTTCAGGCTCTTTAACGGCCACCGGACGCAGAGTTAGGCTGTCCAAAGATTTAGGAGCTGCGACAGACACGACCTCTGGAGAACCCCCGGATCTTCCAGCTTCAGATGGGAACGAGCCAGCTATGACGGTCGCAACGACAGTCTCTCCCTCCAATAGAGATTCAGCAAGAAGCTTTCCACCGTAGAGTTGGGACACAGCGACGACATCGCTGCCTTCTACCTTCAGATCAACAACGTAGGAGGCAAGGGGGGCTTTCTCCCTATAAGCGATCGAACCCGCAAGATCGATACCGATCGTGCCGGTTCCAAAGAGCACCACCTTGGGCCTAGCGACCGCAACAACCTCTGCTACCGCCTCTTCCCAAGCCTGCGCTGAGTAGCCGGAGCCAAAAACTGGGTGTTCGACCGTATACACCTTGTCCGCTCCACCGAATGCATCCAAAGAAGATAAGTCGCCGATCATCGCCACCGATACCGAACCACCTAGCGCCTGTGCTAGCTCTCGCCCCTTACCTATGAGCTCAAAGGTAAGATCAGGGATCTCCCCTTGGACTCTCTCGTTTATCACCAGTACTTCGTTAGACATCTTTCCCCCTACCTAACCAGACCTTTTGTCCTAATGATCTCAACTATCTTCTCGGCAACCTCTACTGGGTCACCCTCTAACATCGTCGCCTGACCCTTGCTCTCGGGTGGATACAGCTTTCTAACCTTTGGTCCCGGACCCAGCTCCACCTCGGGTGCCTCAAAACTCTCGATAGTCGTAGACGACATAGCTTGTCGGATCCTTGTGATAGGAGCGTATCTCGGTGCCTGCCGACCCGCTTGTACTCCTAGCACTACCTTGCCTTCTGCTACGGACTCTGCAAGTGTGCCGCCACCAAGTTCCTGGGTGATACGAAGAGCAGGCCCTTCCGGCTCCGCCTTCGAGACGACAGCCGCATGCGCTACTCCCAAAGAGGCACCTATCAAACCGGCAAGCTGACCATCAAGGTCGTCTGCAGCCTGCACTCCAGTAAAGAAGGCATCCCAGTCTCCCTCAGACTCGAGATACTTCGCCAAGAGCTGTGCCCTAAGACGAGTAGGGGTCCACCCTTCCTCAACACCGACTATCTTGACCGCCCGATCCGCTCCCTTTGCGATGGCACTGTAAAGAGTCTGATCTACATCGGGCTCATCAAGAGCCACGACAACGACCTCTCCTCCGACCTGCTCCTTGATTAGCAGAGCCTCCTCAAGAGCAGCCTCATCCCATTCGTTCGATACGAACTTCACAAAGTCTCTGTCGATATCAACCCCCGAGTCAGCAACCTCTAGCTCTTCGACCAGATCAGCCAGCTGACGCATTCCAACTACGATCTTCAACACTCCCCCTTCATGTCCTTATAATCCATCAACAACCACATCAACTTCATTGCACGCTTCCCTTAGAGACCCTCTGATCCTCCGAGCGCCTCATCTAAGAGTTCGGCGATGTCCATTACCTTTAGGTGCTCATTACCAGTCGACTTAGCGGCATCCTCAAAGCGAGAGACCTCATAGGGACAGCACACAGCCAAAATCTCGGCTCCGGTTCCAGCTGCCTCTCTTACCCTGCGCTCCGAGAGTCGCTCTGAGACGTGGTTAGAGTTAAACCCATCTAGCCACATACCACCTCCCCCGCCTCCGCAGCAGTACGAGTTCTCCTTACATCTTCCCATCTCAACTAGGTCAAGACCTGGTATCGCCTTGAGAAGTTTGCGGGGAGCATCGTACTCTCCGTTATGACGCCCTAGGTAACAGGGGTCATGGAACGTAACTTTCTTGTTTATCGGGTTTACAAAGTTCATCCTGTCGATCAGCGGCGAGAGTAGCTGTGTATAGTGCAACACATCGTAGGTGAAGCCTCGCTTTGGGTACTCTTTGACAAGAGCGTTGAAGGCGTGCGGATCCGGAGTAACGATTCGGTTGAACTCGTACTTAGCTAACGTAGAAGTAACATCCTCGACCAAAGCATCAAAGAGACCCTTCTCGCCGGCGAGTCGTTGGGAGTCGCCGACGGTTTTTTCCTCAGCACCAAGAATCGCAAAATCAACCCCAACCCTAGCCATGGTCCGAGCAAAGGCCTGTGCGGCTTGTTGTCCTCTAGGATGATAGCTCCAGTAGTCCTCAACGTAAAATAGCACATCAACCGGGGTGGGATCCGATCCTAGGACCCGGACAGGAACACCTGCCGCTTTAGTCCATGCATGTCTTCTTCGTGGATTTTCACCCAATGCGTTGCCGTATCTGAACGTCTTTTCGAAGATACCCTGCAACTCATCTGGAACCTTACCGTCACCGACCGCTACCTCTCTCACAGCAGGCATAATCTGGATCATATTCACGCCCTTCGGGCAAACCCTCAGACAGTTTCCGCACGTGGTACACATCCAGAGCTCATCTGAAGCAAAGAGATCTAAACCTGTTTGCACCTTACGATGGATCTTTCTTGGACCGTACTCCGAGACCAGATCAACGGGACAGACCGGCACACACTTGCCGCAACCATAGCAGTACTCGAGTGTCTCTCCTCCATCTAACTGAGCAACCTTTCCAAGACCGCCACTGTAGGAGTAGTCGCTTAGAACTCGTGGTTGAAACATTCTGTTCCAAGCACCAGAGACATCCCACTCTCGTCCCGAAACCTTCGAGATTACGGTAGCCTCTTCCAGTTCCACCACAACCGGACTTTGTTTCTTGCCGCCTACGGGCATCTAACTCCCCACCTCCAACTTGTATACACCAAGTAGCCGAGCTGCCAGCTCTACCGCTCCTGGGACTATCTGATTAAACTCTCTCGTCATCTTCATCTCCAACACAGTCGACATATACGTTGAGTAGACTCCGGCCAAGAAGATATCGAACGAGAAAGGTGAGTCAAGATCAACTCCCAGACCAGCAGCGGCCATAGTATGAAAGAGATACTCGCTCGCAAAGCACACTCGCTTATATGTATCGAAGTCATCCTCTCCAAAAAGGTCAAACTCGTCATTGACCAAAAGTCGTAACGCACCGGTATCGGCATCTGGATTCCAGATCCACTTACTAAAGGGCCAGTAGGCGGACGGATAAAGGTTGTGTAGAAGTTCGAAGGGTAGTTCGCTCCGTGCTGCCTCGAAACCCTGTAACTGATCTCGCAAAGGTTGAGTACGTTCTACAACCGTAGCACCGTCATCAGCGAGCGCCGTTAGAGCCAAGGAGAGCTGATCAAAGTCACAGGTCGCCAGGATCTCCTTTGCTTTCCTTCGACTTGCAAATGAGGATCTCAGGATCAACTGCATCTCATCAAATGAAACGGTTCCGCCTCTTGCATCAAAGACAATCTCTTGCAGCCGCCTTGACTTGTTCTTCAGCCTTTGGTCGAGGTCTCTGTAACGATCATCGGGAATCTGTATAGAGATCTGACTCCAGAACTCCCTTGCAACCTCTAGGTCAGCTATCTGTACCGACACAGCCATGGAACTCTGCTACTTCCCGCTTAATGCAAGTGCCCTGATACCACCCACAGCCTTTGCGGCCGCCAGACCCCCAGTCGACACACAGTCCTCAAGATCCGCCGGACCAAGCGCAGCGCCAACGGCATAGACTCCGGGAACCGATGTACTAACTGTGTCAAGAGGTGGATTGATAGACTCGATAAATCCATACTTGTTCTGCTTAGCCCCTGTTATGGCCGCCATCTTTTTGGTACCAGGAGAAGGCTCCATTCCCACGGAAAGAACCACCATATCCATAAGGACCTCCATAGGACGACCCATGGTCGTGTCTTCACCTCGCACCAAGAGCTTGTCGCCCTTGGGAAGAACTTCAGTTATGATCCCCTTGACGTATTGGATATGATGCTTCTCTTGCGCAGGCCAGTAGATCTGGCTCTCCCAATATCCATACATCCTCATGTCGATGTAGAAAATAAATACTTCAGCGTCCGGTATCGCCATCTTGACCTCGGTCGCCTCCTTTGAGGCAACACCACAACACACCTTGGAGCAGTACTCGTTTCCAATCTGCCTGTCACGGCTACCGACACACTGCACAAAACATATCCGTTTCGGCACTTCTCCATTGGAAGGTCTTCTAACGGACCCTGCCTTGAGCATGGCTTCAAGATCCTGAAGTGCCAAAACATCCGGAAACTCGTAGTAACCATAAAGCTGCGTCTCACGGCCCGGATCAAAGTGCTGGAAACCCGTAGCTATTATGATCGAGCCAACCTCCAGATCTCTCGCACCATCAGGACCTTCGACTCTAACTTTGAACTCCGGAGCCTCCCCGGTTACCTCCATAACCGTTGAAGAGAGCAGAACCTCTGTGCGCTCATTCTCCGTTACCGCCTGGATCATTGGGGCCAACGCCTCTTCGGCACCTACAAGATACGGCGTCAGGGAGGCGTAGTTCTCCTCGATTGGACGACCGCCTAGATAGGGTAACTTCTCCACAACGACCACCGACGCTCCAAGCTCTGAAGCGGACTTTGCAGCGGAGAGACCTGCAGGACCACCACCTATAACTAAAACTGTCTCGCTCAATTTATATGTCAATCCTTCCCTAATCCAAAGACTCAGCTAAACGCCAACGTCTTCCCAAGTAAGAAACTCTTTATCGCCGCTTTTTAGATGCTGAAGTTCCTCTTCAAACTCTGCCCAAGCCGCCTTCCAGTCGATACCCATCTTCTCCAAAAGAGGTTTGTAGTTCGTCGAGTGCCAGTGAAGCTGACAGACCTTGTAGGGGTGAGCCCCCATTGCTAGTGCTGCAAACTGCGCCTCAGACATAACAGGTACCCCAACGTTGCGGTCATGAGCCTGAGCGGCAAATTGACTCTTATCCAAAGAGGTAACGCATCCGGTATCATGGGTGAGAACCACATCTGGGTTGGCCTCTTCCTTCATTACCTCGATCTTTCGCAACGTTGCAAAGGACCTAGTGAAGTCTCGCTGCACAAGTATGTGCCGGAAACCAAACCCGCAGCAGTCAAAGAAGGTTGAATACGATCTAAGGTCGGCTCCTAGCCTCTGAACCAGCCCACTAACCGCCGCAGTTCTTTGACCGTGATAGACGTCTGGATCATATATCGCATCTCCCTCTACCAGCTTGTAGTAGTGACAGGCGGGATGCACAGTAACCGCCACATCTTTTAGATCAATGACCTGATTAGCGGCTATCTCATCGCGCATCGCATAGAGCCACTCTGAGTAGTGCACGATCTCCTCGGGAAGGACCATGGGCTTTCCGAGTTTCTCCATCACCTTCCTTACCTGGCTCCGAAGTTCTGGTTGATGCAACAGTTCAGAACGAACCTCTTTGTAATGGCCATAGGAGGTGCCACAGTGTATCAATGGGAAGTAACCGGTCTCATAAGCCGCCGCAAAGTTTCTGAGGGCTACCGCCGCCTGCGCAGCCTGATTGGAGGTCGCACTAGCGTAGTAGTTCCAGGCCGTACATGATGTTTGGTCCCTTGGATCTTCGTAGTCATATCCAAGCTTGCGCATAATCCAAAAGATCGAGGTGGAGTAACCTGGGATGTGCCCGCATTGTCCACAAGACTTATGGTGCCAGAGGTGACCTTTTTGAATCTTCTTGGGCGTTCCATACTTGGTCGGAACAGTAACGTGCTCCCCTTGGACCCTCTGGACGACCAACTCACCACGACTTTCAAGCTCAAAGAGCAGTTCGTGGAAGTCTTCCGAGCGTCTGTCGGGTTCTCTCTCGAACCTCTCTTTCTTAGAAAGAAGCAACTGCACCGGTTCAACCTGCGTCATATCTCTATCCCCTCATCTTCCAGTCTCTCCTCCATGACCTCTTCCAAAATCATGTGGATACCCTCATCTACCTGGCGAATCATATCCAAAGCCCCTGTCTCAAGCCAGATGAGATAGAGCTCTACTATCGTCTTATCCGCTACGGCCCAACCCGTCTTCGTTGTGTGGTGCGTCTCTGGAGGAAGGGCCCGCCTCCAAAGATCCAAGTTCTCTGAGACATCTTTGACCTCGGGGCCCCAGTCCGGGAAGGCATCGGGCTGCAACATGTCCGGGGAGACCTGAGTTCCTGTCGACATTATCTTGAAGATAATTCTCGAGTACCCTTGCAGCGCTTCTTGCGCTGAGTGCAGCCCGTTCTTCACGGCAACCTCCCGCATTACGGTAATGATTCCTCCTGGATTGTTGCCCCTCGGACAGCGAAGGCACGAGAAGCACTGTGAGCACTCCCATATGTCCTCCTCCATCTGCTGGAACATAAGATCGATATCACGGCGTGCCGCTGCTTGAGCTACCCTTCGAGGACTGAAGTCATAGAACCTTGCCGAAGGACAGGCAGCAACACATATGCCGCACTCATAACACCCATAGAGGTAGTGAGGGAATCGGGGATCCGCAAAGACCTCTGCCATGAGAGACTCTTTTGTAGATCTCTCCACATCTTCGTGACCAGCGACCCGGTCAACCTTCATGTATGGATCTTCAGTGACTGTTTTCATGGCTAAAACGAGATCACTGCGTCTGCACGCATCGCTAGATCGTTGAAGGCTGCTCCGCCTATCATCTCCACGTCATCGATCAAATCCTCAATCGCAAGATCGTTTAGATCCAAGGAGGGTTGACATACAAATAGCCTTACCCCAAGGTCAGTTGCCTGTTTTATAAAATAAGATAGCCTTTGTCCCCTGTCACCTTTGGGACCTATCTTATCGATTATCTCCTTTTGCAGAAGTTGAGGACCGTACATGGTGAAATATATCCCAACCTCTACCTCCATAGCAGCGGCGGACGCCGCCAAGAAGAATGGAGTCGCCGATCTTCCTGGGTCGTTTACACCATGTGTCTGCACATAGAGGATCTTTCCTTCACCCTCATCACTCCACACATCTCCCCCTTTCACAAGTTATATAGAACATCTAGGAACAAGCAGTACAAATGCGCGACAATGCACATCGTCGCATGAATAGCTGAAATTTGATAAGTGCGAAACGGCGCTAGCGAGTCCGGCGTAAAAATACGTGGTAGACGTCGCCTTCCTTGTCGATCTTGATAAGTTCGTTTCCTGTTCTGGCACTCCATGCCTTCATATCTGGTTCAACGCCAGGATCGGTAGCCAGGAGCTCTAAGACTTCATTGACTTCGATCTTCTTGATAGCCTGTGCAGTTTTCACAACAGGCAGCGGACATTGAAGCCCCTTACAGTCCAAGACCGTATCTGCGGCTAAATCGCTCATTCACAACCCCCCAAAACAGAAAGAGATAAACCTTGCCATAGAAGCTATATTCGCATACACGCAAATAGCTTTAGAACAAGTGTGTACCACTGGAGAAGCGATTGCAAGTGTCAGGAGTTAGATTTTTCGTGGATTTCATAAATACGCAGGTAGAGCAGTATATAAAATTATAAATAGAGAGACATCGTAGATTCCGATTTACGATATCACTAAAAGAAGATCTCCGCCCTCTACACGTACAGGTGACGCTAGCACCACTTTTTCGACGGTTCCTGATAGCGGCGAGGTTATTGCCGCCTCCATCTTCATGGCCTCAATGGTGGCAATAGTCTGCCCAGCTTTGACCGAGTCACCAGGAGATACATCGATGGTGACGACCCCGGTAAATGGAGCTGCAACCTGACTTGGATCGGAAGGGTCAGCTTTTTGATTAGATTTCACCTTCACCGATACAGAGTCGTCCTTTACAGAGATCACCCTAGGCTGACCGTTCAGCCTTGTGTAGACGTCCCGATACCCCTTTGCGTCTGCCGCTCCAATAGCGTCAATTGCAAGGTATAGGTCGAGTCCCGGCTCCAGAGAAACAGCCACCTCTTCTCCTGGTTCTAAACCGAAGAAGAACGCATCAGAAGGAAGTAGCGACAACGAGCCGTATCTACTGTAGTACTCAAGATACTCCCTCGTTGGACCGGGGAAGATGGTCTGACTAAGAGCAAGTCGGACATCGGGGCCGTGAAGCGCCGTCTTTTGCACTTCGGTCAGAACAGGCGCTGTTACCTTATGCCCTCCCCTACCCTTTAAGGCCTTGGTTCGAAAAGGTTCTGGCCACCCACCTGGAGGCGTACCTAACTCACCCCTTAGGAAGCCGATTACAGAGTCTGGAATATCGTAAGATCCAGGGTTATCCTCAAAGTCCTTTGGATCCACTGAGCCGGCAACCAGATGAAGTGCCAGGTCGCCAACTACCTTAGAGGACGGCGTGACCTTAACGATGTTACCGAGGACCTTATTTACCGCAGCGTACATCTCTTCTATCTCCTCGAATCTCTCCCCTAGACCCAATGAGATAGCCTGCTGACGAAGGTTAGAGAGCTGACCACCGGGTATCTCGTGCAGATAAACACGCCCAGTTGGAGAGGAAAGTCCCGCTTCAAAGTGTGAGTACATCGCTCTTACGGCTCCAAAGTACGGCTCTAACGACAAAAGGGCGTCAAGGTCGATCCCGCTTTCTCGCTCTGTACCCTGAGTCGCTGCCACGATAGCAGACAGCGATGGCTGAGAGGTCGAACCGGCCATTGTTGCTGAAGCACCGTCTATGGCATCCACCCCAGCCTCGATCGCCGCTAGGTAGGTTGCCAGCTGACCACCTGCTGTGTCGTGGGTGTGGAGATGAACAGGAAGATCGAAGTTGCGCCTTAAGGCCTCTATCAGGACCTTTGCAGCCGGTGCTTTGAGTAGTCCTGCCATATCCTTTACACAGATCACATGAGATCCGTAGGTCACCAACTTCTCAGCAAGACCAAGGTAGTAGTCCAAAGTGTAAAGGCGCTCAGTGGGGGATAACATATCGCTTGTGTAACAGATCGCACCTTCGGCAAGCTTGTTCTCCTCAAGTACCGTCTCAATAGAGGGCCTAAGCGACACGACGTCGTTTAGCGAGTCGAAGATACGAAATATGTCGACTCCGCTACGGGCAGCTTCGCGGATGAAGACATCTCCAACCTCTTTTGGGGAAGGTGAATAACCCACGGTATTTTGTCCCCTCAACAACATCTGAAGACAGATATTCGGAGCTGCTTGTGATAGCTGTTCAAGCCTCTCCCAAGGATCCTCATGCAAGAACCGGAGGGCCACATCGTAAGTTGCCCCGCCCCAAGCCTCAAGGCTCAAGAGGTTTGGAGTGAGCCTGGAGATGTATGGCACCACACGCACCATATCGATGGTTCGAAGGCGGGTCGCCAGAAGGCTCTGATGGGCATCTCTCAACGTGGTGTCAGTAACCGCTATTGGAACCTGTGCCCTTAGCTGTTGTGCGAACTTTTCAGGTCCCACTTCGGCGAGTCTCTGACGGGAGCCGCTCGGCGGTGGTGTGGAAAGGTCCAAAGACGGAAGCTTTGTTATGGGATCTGCTCCCTTTGCCGGTCGTGAACCATTTGGTCTGTTCACCGATATCTCACTTAGGTAACTTAGGAGTTTCGTGCCCCGATCCGCGCGATATCGAAACTTCATCAGATCGGGCTTCGAGGCTATGAAGCTTGTGTCAAAGTACCCGCTTTGGAAGTCAGGATCCACCAAAAGCGCTGTCAGAAAAGCTATGTTTGTCGACACCCCCCGAATCCGGAACTCATCTAACGCTCTCAAGGCTCTCTCGATAGCCTCCCTGAAGTCGCGACCCCTGCAAGTGAGCTTTACCAACATAGAGTCAAAATAAGGCAACACCTCAGCACCTAAATAAGTGCTCTCATCGAGACGAACTCCCGACCCTCCCGGAGTTCGATACCCCGTTATCTTGCCCGTGTCGGGTCTGAAGTCTTCACTGGGATCCTCTGTCGTAATTCTGCACTGGATAGCAAATCCCCTGAGAGAGACCTTCTCCTGTGCGATGTTGAGATCAGACAAGGTAGCACCGGCAGCTATCTCTATCTGTGCACGAACGATATCGATACCCGTTACTTCCTCGGTAACTGTGTGTTCGACCTGTATTCGAGGGTTCATCTCGATGAAGAAGTGCTGGCCGTCTTTGCTAACCAAAAACTCAACCGTGCCTGCGTTGGTGTAACCAACCGCTTTCGCAAAGCGCACCGCATCGTCACATATACGTTCTCGGAGCTCATTGGACAACGTAGGGGCTGGAGCGATCTCAACTACTTTTTGATGCCGTCTCTGTATCGAACAGTCCCGCTCAAAGAGATGCACCACCTCTCCCTCGCTGTCCGCTAGCACCTGAACCTCGATGTGTTTCGGAGCGACCACAGCCTCTTCCACAAAAATAGTGGGATCGCCAAATGAGAGCTCAGCCTCCCGGGCAGCCGTCTCTGCGGCTAACTTGAGATCCTCCTCCTTGTCAACCAGACGCAGTCCTCTCCCACCACCACCCGCAGCCGCTTTAACGAAGACTGGGAATCTGAGCATTTTGGCCCGTTCAAGAAGATCGTCGATGTCTATGTACTCGCTGACGCTACGAATGGTCGGCAACCCCGTAGACTTCGCAACTTCTACCGCTTTTATTTTGTTGCCTGCAAGTTTTAGGCTATCAGGGGTTGGACCGATAAAGGTAATCTCTGATGCTCGGCAAGCCTCTGCCAGCGCTGGATTTTCAGACAAGAACCCGTAACCGGGATAGATCGCATCGACCTTAGCGCCCTTGGCAATCTTTATGATGGCGTCAATGTCAAGGTAGGCACGAAGAGGGTGACCTGCGGTTCCTATCTGATAGGACTCATCGGCTCTATGGCGATGCAGTGAGTAACGGTCTTCATGGGCGTAGATCGCGACCGTCTTGATGCCAAGTTCACTCGCAGCACGAAACGCTCTGATGGCAATCTCTCCACGATTAGCGACAAGTATCTTTTGAAACATCAAATCCTCCGCAGGCCAAGGAACAGAACCATAGGTCGAAACTAAGCGCAACCGTGGCTAGGTGTATGAGCTCAGGCCTAAAAATGCACAGTTATAAACTAGCTTGCAACCATCACGTAGCCATATGAAACTTCGAATTTGACCGGTTACCCTAGAGTAGATTAGGCGAAACCTACAGCGCCCAAATGACTAGATCTGGGCAAATCTGAATCCACATATCTGTCCAGGAACAGGGTTCTTGGATGAATTGAGGAGGCTTTGGTCAGTTTTCCATGCTCTCCGGCATCGCCGAAAGGATCTTGGCCACTGCCACAGCGACACCCTGCGCCGTGGGAATCGAGAGTGACTCATCTGGACCATGAGCGTTTGAGCCTGGACCCAAAACACCGGTAGCGACAAACTCCGCCTTTGGAAACTTCGCGCCAAGGGTGTATAAGAACGGAATGGTGCCTCCCTCGCCACAGTACCCAACAGGCTTTCCGAAGGCCAAGAGCGAAGCTTCATTGAGCGCCTTTGCTAGCCATGGAGCAGGTAGAGGAGCCACCCATCCCTGAGCAGGCGTCTCTGTCTCCACGACCACCTCGGCTCCATATGGAGGATCAACTGTGAGCACTCTTACTATCTCATCTTGGGCAGCCTGTGCATCGACATTTGGAGGAAGACGAAAAGATAGCTTGGCCTTGGTGTATGACCTAAGAACATTACCACCGCTTTCAATCTCGGGAACGCCTTCTATGCCGGTAACGGATAGAGCTCCTCTCCAGGTCTGTCTAACCAGACGGTCCGATCCCGAATCACCCATGAGACTGAGACCCTCCACCACGGGAAATGCTTCACCTAAGGGATCCCCCAACTCTTCTTCTAACGCCTGCGCCCTGTCGAGATAGAACTCTGGAACCTCCGGAGTCAAGATCGGCAGTTTGAGATCGCCCGTGCTTTCATCTTCGACCCTTGAAAGAAGTGCCCTTAGAACCCTAAATGAGGAAGGGACTACCCCGCTGGCCGATCCTGAGTGGACTCCGTGTTCAAGCACCTTTACCGAGACGGTCAAGACAAGATTTCCTCTAAGTGAGGTAGTAATCCACAGTCTCTCAAAGTCAAGTCCACCAGAGTCGAGACAAACGACAAGGCCAACCTCACCAAGAGACGGAAGGATCTTATCGAGATGAGCGTCAAGGTCAGGGCTTCCACTTTCCTCACTGGCTTCTATGAACACCACGCATCTAGGAACCGCTCCGCCGCTTCGCCTTGCTGCTTGGATACCTGCCAGCGCCGCAAACATGGCATATCCGTCGTCCGCAACTCCCCGACCGTAGATTTTGTCTCCTCTTTGCACCGCCTCGAATGGGTCCGTGCCGTCTCTCCAGGGAGCGACTGCGGGTTGTTTGTCGAGGTGCCCATAAAGTAACACGGTCTGAGTCGAGTGGTAAGTGCCGGGGACATCAATTACAAGCGCTGGAGTGCGGCCTGGAATCTCAGACACCCAAACCGTGGCCCCATCTATTGCTTGATGTTCCGCCCAACTTCTGTAGAGATCCACGGCTCTATCGATCTCGCCGTGACTCTCCCAACCTTGGTCAAAGGCGGGCGATAAACATCGGACCTTTACGTACTCCATGATTGTAGGTAAGGCAACCAGGAAGTCTTCTTTGGCGCCTAATAGGCTCTGATCGACTTGGTCCATGGTTTCCAAACTACCCGCTCAATGAGCGTTACCTCTATCCCTTTGCCACTGCCTGATTACTTTGTGGTAAAGTTCCAAGTGTTGAGCGGCCACCTTCTTCCATCTCAGTCGGTTGGATGCAGGAAAATCCCTGCTCCTTGACAATTGAGACGGACAAAAACATCCTTAACAGCTACACCCCAATCACTCCGAGTGTGACCCTGCGCCGAGTACGGGTCTTGAGGGAACTCTATTGACCTTCATGTGCATCAGCTCGCCCTCTCGTGCGGAAGTTTGAGATCAACTGGTCCCAAAAGAGCATCACCAACGCCAGAATCGCCTGAGGAGAGGAAGCCCTTAGTATCTGGCGTTAGGGGAGCTTATCTTGGTGTTCAAACCTTCCACCTAGCCGTTAGTGACACCAAGTTCAATTGCGGCCATGTACCATCCTTATGGAAATGGATCTAACAATTGGTCAAAGCTCTGTATCTGAGACCGTGACGCTCAGGAACACCATCGCTTATGTACTTCACGCACCTTATCGTCGGTGAGATTTTCAGCGAATGGCGCCTGTAGGGATTCCTTCATCTTATATGCCTCCAGCACTTAGTTTGATGCGCTCTTGGGTTTCACGCTGGCGTTTAGCTAGATCTTTAGGTTCTTCAAACGTGCCCATCGTGCCACAGCGAACTTACTAGCGTACCGGGGCGGAAGTAGCATTCTCATCCGGCGCCAAAGGTCTCTTTATACCTCCGCTACAGTCCCTCGTCAGAGTTTCACTGTGAAACGTGATTTTGGGTCTTTTGCAATTCCCTCTCTGTCATCCTTGCTGTAGTCATCTTCTCCTCAGTGATGACTGAGGGCGAGATAGTTGAGAAGACGACATGAACTACGCAAATGCACAGAGAAACACCTCGACCTACGATGAGGATACAGAGAGCCAAAGACCTCTAGAGCCTGATGTATGAAAAAAGCTAGGAGGAGGATTTACCCTCCTAGCTACAAGGCCCGGTTTCTAAAGGAGTACGAGAGCCTTCCCGCTAGAGAGCGAGCGGCCCTACTGCGCAGAGAGGGACTGTACTGCTCTCACGTCATCTCTTGGAGAAGAACCTTCGCCAAGAGATGGAGGGGAAGGCCTCGATATCTCACAAGGGCGAAAGCGCAACCCTATAGCCAAGGAGCTTGGGGCCCTGAGTAAAGGAAAACGAGAGGCGCAATAGTTGAGGTCTGTGACTCAGAACGCTTCTGCGACCATCCGCCAGCCGAGATATGTGCCACCCTGTGCAACGAAGGGACCTAACTGGGCTCCATCTCTACCTTCTATAGGGTGCTTCACTTCGAAAAATTAGGTGAAAGAGCGAAGGAACCAGCTGTCACATCTTTCTGCGAAAGAAGCCTGAAGCGACGGCATGCAAACCAAGTTCTGCTTAGAGCTGGAACAAACACGAAGGTTCAGAGACCCACGAAGTGGATCTTGTATCCCTAATCCTAAATTAACTGAGAAATGGGGAATTTTGGTCCGTTGTGTCCGGTTTCTGTAAGAGTACACCTACTCCTCGGAGGAGAGACGGACATGGCAATGGCACAACAGATCGAACGAGCGCTCAATGCGGCGAGTTAGGCGCAGGGACAAGGTAAGCGCACGGGGCGAAAGCCCACTTATGTCGTTGAGCTATGTTGCGAGGATCGTACCTTTCTCGAGTCCGTCATAGCTCGGAGGAATGCTCGGGCCGGCAAAGTCGCTCGGGTAAAGATTGCCCTCTTGGCAGTCGAGGGAGTAAGGCTTTTAGACATCGCTCGTGAGCTCGATGTTTCCATGTTTACCGTCTCAAAGTGGGCAAAGCGCTTTGCTCTTTTTGGAGTGAAATCTCTCTCCGATGCTCCCCATTCAGGGGCTGAAAGAAGACACGGGGATGACAAGATTGCCGAGATCATCGAGTTGACGACCACTACTTCGCCACCTGATGGTTCAACGCATTGGTCAACGAACTCCATGGCAAGGGTTGCAAAGGTCTCCCCCGCAACAGCAGGGAGGATCTGGCGTACCTTTGGTCTTAAGCCCCACATGGTTGAGAGCTTCACCATATCAAACGATCCAGAGTTCATGCGAGAAGGTCAGGGACGTAGTCGGGGTCTACATCAACCCACCTGAGGCAGCCATTGTCGTAAGCGTTGATGAGAAGACCCAGATTCAAGCCTTGAACCGAACTCAGCCCGTGCTTGCAATGGTGCCAGGTGTACCACTTCGTCACACACCTAAGTACAAGCGAAGTGGCATCTCTCACTATCTATGGCATACTTGACGTTGCCTCTGGCAAGGTCATCGCCAAGATGACAGATGCCCACAGAGCTATAGAGTTCATTTCAGTTCTTAGAACTCATTGACAGACGAGTCCCCAAGAACCTGGGGGTTCACCTCGTACTTGACAACTACTCGGCCCACAAATCAGAACCCGTGAGGCTCAGGCTCCTTGAGCATCCCCGCTTCGAGTTCCACTTCACCCCAACGTATTCGTCCTGGATGAATCAGATAGAGCGGTGGTTCTCGGCTCTTATCACCAAGTACCTACAGCGCAGTGTTCACTGGAGTGTGAACGAACTCACCCGTGGCATCAAGGAGTGGACTGATAACTGGAACCGGCACTCTTAGCCCTTTATCTGGACCAAGAGTGCCGAGGAAATCTTCGCTTCTATGCACAGATATCTTGAGCCGATTGTTCAAGAGCGAACATGTGATTAGGGAGACTAGTTCTACCTCTATGTGCTCTTAGAGATCTACTCTCGCTATGCGGTGGAAAGGACTCTAGCTGATCGGGAGCCATCTGAGATTGCCTCGGGAACTCATCACCAATGCCATCTTGAAAGAAGAGGTTAGATCCCACCTTCCTGACTCTCCATGCCGACAATGGAGCCTCCATGGCTTGAAAGAGATTAGCTCTGTCTTTGGCCGATCTGGGGGGTGACTAAATCTTACTCCCGACCACACACACCAAATGACAACCCTACCAAGAGGAACAGTTCAAGACCCTCAAGTACCGGCTCCGATTCCCAGCTAACTTCTCTGACTTGACTGAGGCCCAAGGCTACCTCTCAGATCTGTTCTATTGATATAACCACGAACATCGGCACTTTGTCATTGCGCTTATGACCCCTGCCGATGTTTACTAGAGATACTCGAAAGAGATTATCCAGCAGCCAAGATGGCCTTAGATCTTTCCTACCTATCCTACCTAGGCCTATTCGTCAACAAGGCAACGACGCCACCCGTCCCTCCCGAGGTGGTCTGAATCAATCAACCGACAGAGGAGCTAACGCTGATTCAGTAATTTCCTTCACAAGATGTCTACAAAAGGTTGGTAGGATCCG